>NZ_JBOHHU010000015.1:0-60079 GCF_050725615.1 Sphingopyxis sp. | reverse complement strand
CCCCCCCAAGCGTCATGCCGGAAACGCCGGCGCCTTGCTGACCATCGCCGGCAAGGGACGGCCCATGACGTCGGTGAACCAGGTCGCGGCCTCGACGATGCCGGGCAACGCCAGTCCCGTCGTCACGCCGCCGCGTTCGAGCATATAGACGACGTCCTCGGTCGGAACATTGCCCGCCGCGCCGGGCGCGAAGGGGCAGCCGCCGAGGCCGCCGAGCGAGGCGTCGATCGTGGCGGCGCCTTCGGCCACCGCCGCCCAGACATTGGCGAGGCCCGTATTGCGCGTGTTGTGGAAATGGGCGCGGACCGGGAGGCCGCCGACGGCGTCGCGGACGCGGCCGACCATCTCGGCGACTTGCGAGGGGACACCGACGCCGATCGTGTCGGCGAGCGCGATTTCGCGCGGATTGGCATCGGCCGCACGCTTGGCCATTTCGACGACGCGGTCGATCGCGATTTCGCCCTCGAAGGGACAGCCGAAAGCGGTGGCGATGGTGATCTGGCCGCTGCGCCCTGCGGCTTTGGCGAGGACGACGATCTCCATCGCCGCCGCGAGCGATTCGTCGGAGGTCTGGCCCTGGTTGCGGATGCCGAAGCTGTCGCTGGTCACGCATACCGCGCCGAGTTCGTCGATGCGCCCCGTCGCGATGGCGCGTTCGGCGCCGCGGCGGTTGAGGACGAGGCCCACATAAGTGACGTCGTCGCGGTCGGGGAGCTGCGCCACCAATTGCTCGGCGTCGGCGAGTTGCGGGACCTTTTTCGGGTTGACGAAGCTGGTCACCTCGATGCGGCGCGCGCCATAACCGATGGCGCGGGTGATCAGCGCGAGCTTGTCGGCGGTGGCGACGGTAACGGCTTCATTCTGCAGGCCGTCGCGGGGGCCGACTTCGACGATTTCGATGCTGTTTCGCTTCACGATTTTGCCTATCTTCACGCATATCCGAGATTGCAGTTGATAATTGCATAGCATTCTAAGTATATCATGGCCACAGGGATGAGGTGAGCGGGCCGTACGCGGCCCCTTTCTAGGCCAAAGAGACGCCCGAAGGGAATGTTATGACGGAAGCGGGGAGCGCGGGCGCGCTGGAAGGATTGAAGGTCGTCGAGATGGGGCAGCTGATCGCCGGCCCCTTCTGCGGCCAGCTGCTCGGCGACATGGGCGCCGAGATCGTCAAGCTCGAGCCGCCGGGCGGCGGCGACCAGATGCGCAACTGGGGTCAGGGCGACAAACCCAGCTGGTGGCGCGTCATCGCGCGCAACAAATATTCGGTCGCGGTCGACCTGCGCAGCGAAGAAGGCCAGCAGCTGGCGCGCGAGCTGATCGCCAAGGCCGACATATTGATCGAGAATTTCCGCCCCGGGACGCTCGAGAAATGGAACCTCGCCCCCCAGGAGCTGCGCCGGACCAACCCCGGGCTGATCGTCGTGCGGGTGTCGGGCTATGGCCAGACCGGCCCCTATTCGTCGCGCGCGGGTTTTGGCGGCATCGGCGAGGCGATGGGCGGATGGCGCGGCATCGTCGGTTATCCCGAACTGCCGCCGGCGCGCATGGGGGTGTCGATCGGCGACACATTGGCCGCGACCTATGGCTGCCTGGGCGCGCTCGCGGCGCTGCATCATCGCAGCCAGACCGGCGAAGGACAGATCGTCGATTCGGCGCTGTACGAGGCGGTGCTGCAGGTGATGGAATCGACGGTGTCGGACTATTCGGCGAGCGGCACGAAGCGGCGGCGGACCGGATCGACCCTGCCCGCGATCGCGCCGTCGAACGTCTATCCGTGCCGCGACGGCGAATATCTGATCGGCGCGAACCAGGACGGCGTTTTCGCGCGGCTCGCCGCCGCGATGGGGCGTCCCGAACTGGCGAGCGACGAGCGTTACGCGACGCACCGCGCGCGCGGGGCGCGGCAGGAGGAACTCGACGCGCTGATCGGCGAATGGACAAAAACGCTGACGATCGCCGAGCTCGAAGCCAAGATGGTCGAGGCGGCGGTGCCCGCCGGCCGCGTCTTCGATGCCGAGGATATGATGGCCGACCCGCATTTCGCGGCGCGCGAGGCGCTGGTGACGGTCGCCGACGACGAACTGGGCGAAATCACAATGCAGGGGGTGTTCCCGAAGATGTCGGGAACCCCGGGCAGCGTGCGGCGCCCTGCCCCGCTGGAAGTCGGGCAGGACACGAACGACGTGCTGAAACGATGGCTCGGCCGGGAGGCTTGAGGCGATGATCACGCTCCATGGCGGCGCGACGCCCAATGCGCGCAAGATCGCGATCGCCTTGCTCGAAATGGGCTTCGCCTGGCGGCTGGACTATGTCGACATTCTCGCGGGCGACCAGCTGACCCCCGCATTCCTCGCGCTCAACCCGAACAACAAGACGCCGGTGATCGTCGACGAGGACGGCCCGGGCGGCGAGCGCCTTGTCCTGTGGGAGACGGGGGCGATCCTGCTCTATCTGGCCGAGAAGAGCGGACGTTTCCTGCCGACCGACCCGGCCAAGCGCGCGATCTGCTGGCAATGGCTGATGTTCCAGGTGTCGGGCATCGGGCCGATGTTCGGGCAGGAGGCGCATTTCAGCCATTATGCCAAGGACCGCCACGAATATGCCATCGAGCGCTATTCGCGCGAGGTCGACCGGTTGATGAGGGTGCTCGACCAAAGGCTGGACGAAGCGGCGTGGCTGGCGGGCGAGGAGTATACGATCGCCGACATGGCCACCCTGCCCTTCCTGCGGCGGCAGTTGACCGAGAAGGGCGGACGTTTTCCGAACGTCGCCCGCTGGGGTGCGGCGATGATGGAGCGACCCGCCGTCGCCGAAGGGATGACGGTCGGCGTCGCGCGCGCGGAAACGATCGAGGGCGGGCTGACCGGTTTTACCGATGAGCATCGCGCGATCCTGTGGGGCGATCGGCAGCACGCGCAGCGGTGACGGGGGCGAGGGCGGCGCCGGTTCCGGGGGGTGTTTCCCGACCATCCTCTATTTCCGTTCGTGTCGAGCGCAGTCGAGACACGTCGAGGTCGTGCACGCTTTCACGTGTCTCGACTGCGCTCGACACGAACGGGATTTATATGGCGGTTTGCCCCCGCCCGATACCCGCCGCCCGTTACCCCTTTTTCGCCGCGATATAGCGGTCGACCTGTTCCACCAGCACGTCGAGCGGCAGTGCGCCTTCGCTCAGCACCGCTTCGTGAAATTCACGGATATCGAATTTCGGTCCCAGCTCGCGCTCGGCCTTCGCGCGCAGTTCGGCGATCTTGAGCTGGCCGACCATGTAGCTCGTCGCCTGTCCCGGCCAGTTGAAATAGCGATCGACCTCGCGCGCGATGTCGGTGTCCGACACCGAGCTGTTCGCCTTGAAATAGGCGATGGCCTGTTCGCGCGTCCATTTTTTCGAATGGATGCCGGTGTCGAGCACCAGCCGGATGGCGCGCCACACCTGCAGCGACAACATGCCGAAGCGGTCATAGGGGGTCTTGTAGACGCCCATTTCGTTCGCCAGCCGCTCCGAATAGAGTCCCCAACCTTCCATATAAGCGCCGTAGCCGCCGAACTTGCGGAACTTCGGGATGCCGACCAGTTCCTGCTGGCGCGCGATCTGGAAATGATGGCCGGGCGCGCCTTCATGGGCGGCGATGCCGGCGACCTGCACCTTCTGCGTCTGGTTCATGTCGACGAGGTTCACATAATAGATGCCGGGCCGCGATCCGTCGGCCGACGGCGGATTGTAAAAGGCGGTCGAAGCGGTCGCCTCGCGCCATTTTTCGACCGCGCGCACCTCCAGCGCCGCCTTGGGCAAGACGCTGAAATAGCGCGGCGCCGCCGCCATCGCGGCGGCAATCACCCCGCGCGCATCCTTCAGATATTCCTCGCGGCCCGCATCGGTATTGGGATATTTGAACTGCGGGTCGGTGCGAATATGGTCGAAAAACTGTTCGAGCGTGCCGTCGAACCCGACCTCGCGCTTGATGCCCTCCATCTCCTCGCGGATCGCCGCGACCTGTTTCAGGCCGAGGTCGTGGATCTGGTCGGCGGTGAGATCGGTGGTCGTCGAGCCTTTCAGCCGGTCCGCATAATAAGCGTCGCCGTTCGGCAGGTTCCAGACGCCGAAATTTCCCTTCGACAGCGGTTCGATTTCGTCGATGGCGGCGATCAGCACGTCATAGCCATTGCGGAAGGGGCCGGTCAGCGCCGCGCTCGCGTCGGCGATCAGCTTCTGCTTCACCGCCACCGGTGCATCGAGCGCATCGACCTTTTTGCGGAAATCGGCGAGCAGCGTCGAATCGGGGCCCGCATCGAACGGCGCACCGACGAGGACCTTTTGCGCATCGGCGCGCGCGGGCGCGAAATTGACCTTGTTGGGAATGATGCCCGCTGCGGCCTGCTCGCGCATCGTCGCCGCGACCTCCTTCATCACGCGGTTGGTATCACGCAGCCGCGCAATATAGGCCTCGGCATCGGCGACGGTGTCGATCTTGTGATTGTTGATCAGCAGCACGGGGATATCGCCGCCGGGGCTGCCGTTCGTGGTCACCGGGAAGCGCAATTTGCGGAAGGCGAAGGATTCGCGGCGGCGCTCGACGTCATATTCGAACAGGCGATAGCTGACGCGGGCGCTTTCACTCAGCCGCTCGGGGCGGAACCGCGCGTGCATCTCTTTCAGCTGACGCTCGAACAGCTCCTGTTCCCGTACCGCAGCGGCATCGGTATAATCGTCGAGGCGCCCGTAGTCGGTCTTGAAGCCGAGCTGCGTCTGCGTTTCGGGCTGCAGCGCGACGCGTTCGTCGAAGGCCCGGTCGAGAAACTGCAGCAGCGCCGCGTCCTGCGTTTGCGCCTGGGCGGGTACGGATTGCGCAAGCGCGGGGGCGGTCAGCGGCGTGAGCGGAAGGGCGGACGTCAGCAAGAGTGCCAGGGCGAGGCGCATGAGAGTCTCCTAAAAGGGATAGGCTTTTGTCGCGCAGCCGCTTGAACTAATCAATCGCATCGATGTTTTTTTCTGACTCCGGGCGGGGCCGTCCGTTTTTGCACGACCTTTTCCGAGGAAGGAGGCGTCGTCGCGGGCCGGGTATGATCAGGCGGTTGCCCTGACACTGGCCAAGATCGCCGCCGCCGCCAGCCGTCCCGTCTGCGCGCCGCCGTTCATATAGCCGGGGAAGGCATCGGACAGATGCTCGCCGGCAAAGACGATCGGCCCCGCGACCGCCTGCTGCGTGGCCTTGCCGTCTTCCTCGAGCCAGAAATGCGGGGCGAAGCGGGTGAGCTGGCCGGGCTTGAAGGTCGAATAGGCGCCGCGCGCGAAGGGATCCTTGACCCAGGCGGTGCGGCGCATGCTGGTCGCGCGGAGACGCGGGACGGCGGGCGCAATGGCGCGTTCTGCGCTGGCGAGGATGCTGGGTACATGGCCTTCGTGCAGCGCATCGACCTGATCGCCACCGAAGAACCAGGTCAGCACACCGGCCTCGCCTGGCTGGCCCGAACTGGCGTCCCAAAATTCGGAAAAGACGCCGGGGCCCCTGGTGTCGACCGCCCAGGCGGCACCCGCCGGACCGGTCTTGTCCTCCCAGACGCGCATCGCATAGCTGGCGTTGATCTTGTCGTTGCGGCCGCTGTCGATCTCGGCGACCAGCGCCGCCCATTCGGCCGACAGCAGCCCGCCATAGTCGATCGTGCGCATCAGCGGCGCCGGCACGGTGACGATGACGCGGTCGACGCGATCGGTCTTGCCATTGGCGAATTTAAGGTCGAGCCCGTCCTTGCCCTGCGCGATCGACACCAGCGCATGGCCGGTCGAGATTTTGGGCATCAGCGGTTCGGACAGCGCCCTGACCACGCTCGACGAGCCGCCGGTCAGGATGAAACGCTCGTCGCTGAGCGAAATCAGCTCGGCCTGCTTGCCGTCGACGACCGGCAGGTTGAACAGCAGTTCGATGGCGGACGCCTGCCCCGGTTCGGCGCCAAATTCGGTGCGGATCGTCGCTTCGAGGAAAGCGCGGACATGCGGCTTCATCAGCGCGGCATATTGGTCGAGATAGGCGGTGACCGACAGGGCGTCGAGCGCGGGCGCCACTTTTTCATAATCGGCGTCGAGCGCGGCGGCATCCTTGCCGATCTGCGCCGCGATCGCGCGCAGGTCGTCGATCAGTTCGGCATCGCCGAGCAGGCGGTCGTCGGCAACATAGCGGTTGTGCGCCGCCATCGGCTTGCGGTCGATCAGCGGGATGGCGAAGCGCTTGGCCAGGGCGAGCATATCGGCGTGGTCGGTGTTGATGAGGTTGCCGCCATCCTCGATGTTCAGCCCCGGAAAAAAATCGGTGGTCAACACGCGCCCGCCGAGGCGGCCGCGCGCTTCGTAGAGATGCGCATCGACCCCGGCGGCGGCGAGCGCATCGAGCGCGGTCAGGCCGGCGAGGCCGCCGCCGATGATCGCGACGCGGGTGCCGGACGCGTCCGAGGATGGCGCAAAGCAGCCGGCGAGTGGCAGCGCGGCGGTGGCGCCGAGCGCGGCGAGGACACGGCGGCGGGTGACCCCCTGCGAAACGGCAATGGGCGGCGGCGCGCCGTCATCGGCCAGATTGGCCAGCCGCGCCGCGTTGAGCAGCCCCCATAATGGTCCGGAACCCCGCATCGGTCACCTCCCCTGTCGCACCCGGAGTCGGTGTAGCACGGCTCGCCGCGCGGCGCGACGCGCCTTCAGTCGCGTGTCACCGCCGCCTGGTTCGCATCGCCGAACATGTTCGACCATTCGGCCGCGTCGAGTTTCTGGTGGCGACCGACATATTTGGCGGGCGCCTTCAGATCGTCGCGCGCCATCGCCCGGGCCACGGCGGGACGCTCGCCGATGCGTTCGAACCAGCTGCGCGTCGCGGGCCAGTCGTCGAGGCCCATGCCCATGACGAAGGCCGAGGCGCGGCCGGGCCAGATCGCCATGTCGGCGATGCTATATTCCTCACCCGCGACATAGGCGCTTTTCTCCAGCCGCTTTTCGAGGACGGTGAGCAGGCGGGTGACTTCGTTGGTGTAGCGCCGGGTCGCATAATCCTGTCCGGCGGGCGCATAGCGCAGGAAATGGCTCGCCTGCCCGCCCATCGGGCCGAGCCCCGCGACCTGCCAGGTCAGCCAGGACAGCGTCGCGGCGCGCGCGGCGCCAGCAGCGGCAAGGAAGCGCCCGCTCTTTTCGGCGAGATATTGGAGGATCGCACCCGATTCGAAGACGGTGACCGGATCGCCGCCATCCCCGGGCGCTTGGTCAACGATCGCCGGCAGGCGGTGGTTCGGGTTGATGCGGCCAAATTCGGGGGTGAGCTGGTCGCCGTTGAAGATATCATAGGGGAGGACGCGATAATCGGCGCCGATCTCCTCCAGCATGATCGCGATCTTTTGCCCGTTCGGCGTCGCCGCATAATGGAGGTCGATCATCAGAGGATCTCGTGGATCTGATGGCGCACCCCGAAGTCGGTGCGGGTGCCGACCCCGACTGCGAGCAGGCCGTTAAGCCAGTCATATTTGGGGCTGGCGGTTTCGAACACCGGGGCGATTCGCAGATAATAGCGCGACGCGTCGACCGGCGGCGCGGCGGGATCGGCGAACAGGGCGCGGACATCGTCGGGGACCATCGTGCGGCCGGTGTAACTGAGCGAGATGAGCGCGCCGTCGTCGGTCTGCCACACCGCGCGGGCATCAAAGGTGCCGACGGCTTCGCCCGATCCGAGCCGGCCGCCGCGCGACCAGTTGCCGCCGCCGGGAAGCACGATCCCGTTGATTCGGGGCCCGAAAAAACGCCCTCCGCTGATATAGCCGATGCGCTGTTCGCCGAACGGCGAGGCGCCGATTCCGAAGATGCCGCCCCCGACCTCGAACTCCACCGTACACAGCGGACGGCTGGCCAGCGGCGCCGCAGCGCCCGCGATATTTTCCTGCTCCATTCTTCCGACTCCCGATTGCGAAACACTGGACAAGCATAAAACGATTAGTATACTAAGGGTCAATCAGATTGACGGACCGGATGCCGTTTCCGGAACCGCCAGCTTCGATACGCAAAGGGAGGGTGAAGATGAATATTCGTAACCGGATTCTGCTGTCTGGCGTCGCGTCGGCCGCCATGCTGGCCCTGGCGGCTCCGGCCAGCGCGCAGGACAGCGCGGCGCCGGCCGACACGAGCGATGCGCCGGACGATGCGGGCTCCGAGGAGATCATCGTCACCGCCCGTTTCCGCAATGAATCGCTGCAGGACGTGCCGCAGGCGATCTCGGCCTTTGGCGAAGAGACGCTGACCCGGATCGCCGCCCGCGACATCACCGACCTGGCGCCGTCGACCCCCAACATCAGCATCCAGCCGGTCGCGACCTTTTCCAACTCGGCGGCGATCTTCATTCGCGGGCTGGGCGCGCAGGGGATCGAATCGACCGAGGAAAGCCCGGTCGGCGTCTCGATCGACGGCGTCTATGTGACGCGCCCCGTTGCGACGATGCTCGACACCTTCGACCTCGACCGCATCGAAGTGCTGCGCGGTCCGCAGGGCACGTCGTTCGGCAAGAACTCGCTGGCGGGCGGCATCGCCGCCTATACCAAGAACCCCGGCCGCGACTGGGGTGTGCAGGCCGAGGTGACCGTGGGCAATTATGGCCGCATGGACGCGCGCGCCGCCGTCAACATGCCGCTGATCGAGGACACGCTGGCGGTCCGTCTGGTGCTGAACAAGGAAACCTATGACGGTTATTTCACCAACCGTTTCAATGGCAAGAAGGTCGGCGGGCAGGACCGGCTGACGCTGCGCGGCACGGTGGTCTTCACCCCGACCGACAATCTCGACATCAACCTGAAGGCCTTCCTGCTGCGCGACCGGTCGAGCGCGCCGGGCGGCGACGCGGCGCCGAACCGCAACCAGTTGCTGTGGCAGGTCTTCCGCTTTGAAGAGCCGAACGACGGCCCCTATACGATCGGGCGCGACTTCCCGGCTGATCACGACACCGACCAGCTCGGTCTGATCAGCAATATCGGGCTCGACATGGGGTCGTGGCAGGCGAAATCGATCACCGGTTACATCGAGACCGACGATTTCAACGACAGCGATTTCGATCAGTCGGAAGTCTTTTTCTTCCCGACCTTCCGCCTGCAATCGCATCGCCAGTTCAGTCAGGAATTGCGCCTGCAGTCGGATTTCTCGGACCGCACCGACGCGCTGTCGCGCCTGAACCTGGTGTTCGGCGGCTATTTCCTCAAGCAGAGCTTCGAGCTGGCGCAGGCGTTTCCGACGCTGCCGGTGCTGCTGGCGCCGACCCTCAACTTCGGCAGTGAGGATTTCGTCACGCAGGACAACACCGCCAAGGCGCTGTTCGCGCAGGCGATCTATGGCATCACCGACCGGCTGAACATCACGCTGGGGGTCCGGCAGAGCTGGGAATCGAAGGATTATTTCCGCGACCCCACCGGGGTTCTGATCAGCCCTTCGCGCTTTTCGTCGCGTTCGTTCGTGCGGTCGCTCGCCGAGATGGAGGCGATCGCCAACACCAACCTGGCCGCGGGCAAGGCGTTCAAGCTCGACTACAACCGCGACCGCATGACCTTCAAGGCCGGGCTCGATTATCGCCTGACCGACGACGTCATGGTCTATGCCGGTTTCAGCCAGGGGTATAAGGGCGGCGGTTTCGGCGCGCGGTCGGCGACGACGAGCACGGCGGGCCCGACGCAGGACAATACCGCCAACCTGTTCGAGGCGGGGTTCAAGGGCGATTTCTTCGACCGGCTCCTGCGCCTCAACCTCACCGGCTTCGTCACCAAGTTCAAGCAACTCGAATTCGGCGTCTTCTTCCCCAACCCCAATGTCGCATCGGGGCAGGAAACCGCGCAGCTCAACATCGGGTCGGCGACCACCAAGGGGCTCGAACTCGAAGCGACGCTGAAGCCGACGCAGAATTTCCGCCTGTCGGCGAATGTCGGCTATCTCGACGCCAAATATACCGACTTCTGCGCCGACATCGACGGTCCGTCAGCCTTTGCGACCCCGCCGACCTCGACCTGCGGCGGCGTTACCCGGCTGCCCAACGGCACCTATCTGGTCGATGTCGATCATACGGGGAAGAAACTGGTCCGCGCACCCAAGTGGCAGACCAATTTGTCGGCCGACTATAGCGTGCCGCTGGGCAGCGCCGGGACGATCAACCTGCGCGCCGCACTGCTCTATCGCAGCACCTATTATTCGACCGTCGCCAACGATCTGGCGGGCAAGACCGGCGATTTCACCCTGATCGACGGGTCGATCGGCTGGGAAAGCGAAGACGGACGCTTCCGCGCGATGGTCTGGGGCAAGAATCTGACCAACAAGACCTATGTCGCGGCGCTGACCCCGACCGCACAATTCTTCACCCAGCGCTTCTACAATGCGCCGCGCACCTTTGGCCTGACGCTCGGCGCGAGTTTCTGATGGCGGGCCGCCGGGCCTCACGGTCCGGCGGCCTCGCGATGCGGAACGACCGACCGCTTTGAATATGGACGGCTGCCCGGAATCGGCGCCTTTCGGGGAGTGTTATGACTGAGGCCACCACCCTCCAAGGCGCCGCCGCGCCCGACAGCGGGCTGACGCTGCGCCGCAACGTCGCGCTCGCGATGCTGTTTCTCGTCGGCACGATCAACTTCATCGACCGCCAGATGCTCTCGATGCTGATCGAGCCGATCCGCGCCGACATCGCGCTCAGCGACACCCAGTTCGGACTGCTGACCGGCCTCGCCTTCGCGCTTTTCTATGCGGGCATGGGCGTGCCAGTGGCGATCCTCGCCGACCGCTGGAACCGCGTCAAACTGGTCGGCATCGCCTGCATCGTGTGGAGCGGCTTCACCGCGGCGTGCGGGCTGGTGTCCAATTTCTGGCAGCTCGCGCTGATGCGCTTCGGGGTCGGGGCGGGCGAAGCCGGGGGCACCGCGCCGTCGGTGTCGGTACTCGCCGATTATTATCCGCCCGAGCGGCGTCCGATCATCATGGCGCTGTTCACCTGCAACGGCCCGTTCGGCGTGTTCGTGGGCGCAGCCTTCGGCGCCTGGGCCGCGTCGGCGATCGGCTGGCGCAATGCCTTCCTGCTGATCGGCGCGATCGGCATCGTCGTCGGGCCGCTGTTGATCTGGCTGGTGCGCGAGCCGGCGCGCGGCCAGATGGACAAGGGCGCGACCGACGACGCCGTCCCCTTCGCCCGCGCGCTGGCGCTGTTCGGCGAGCGCCGCTCGCTGATGCTGGTGCTGCCGGCGACCGCCTTCGCCGCTTTCGTGAGCTATGGGATGCTCAACTGGATCCCGGCCTATCTGATGCGCGTGCAGGGCATGCCGCTCGCCGCGATGGGGACCTGGTTCGCGCCGGTGGCGGGCATCACCTTCGCTGCGGGGACGCTGGGCGGCGGATGGCTGGTGGCGCGGCTGTCGCGCACCTCGCCGCGCGCCTATGGCCGCGTTCCCGCGATCGCCACCGCGATCCTGATCCCGTCGCTGATCGCCGCGCTGATGATCGACGGCTGGCCCGCAGTGCTGGCGCTGATGGTGGTGCCGCTGACCGCCTGCACCTTTTACATCGCGCCGTCGCTGGCGCTGGTCCAGAACCTGACCCCGCCGCGCGCGCGCGCCACCGCGACGTCGATCCTGATGCTGATGTTCAACATCATCGGGCTGGGCCTGGGCCCGTTGTTCGTGGGTTTCGTCAGCGATATGCTGAAGCCCGCTTATGGTGTCGAAAGCCTGCGCTGGGGATTGATGGCGCTCATTCCCTTCGCGGTTGCGGCGTGCGCGATCCAGTTCGCGATGACGCGCCATCTGGACGAGGATTTCGCGGGCCAATGATGATTTGGCGATGGAGAGTGCAATGAGCGAGCTGGACGATATACGCGCGATGGCGACGCGCTTCTTCGACGCGATCGAGGCGGGCGACATTGCGACGATGCGGGGCAGCTTCACCCCCGATGCCGAAATCTGGCACAACACCGACGAGCTGATCGTCACCCCGGACCAGACGGCGGCGACGTTGACCGGCATGGTCGCGCGGATCAAGGACCGCGAATATGCCGAGCGCCGGTTGACCGTCTTTCCCGGCGGGTTCGTCCAGCAGCATGTGCTGAGGGGCCGGCGCACCCACGACGACGGCGAGGTCCGCCTGCCCTGCGCGATCATCTGCAAGGTCGCGGGCGGCAAGATTACCCGTCTCGACGAATATTTCGACAGCGCCCATGTCGCCACATTCCGCAAATTCGCCAACGCCTGAGGAGACAATCATGCCCGTCCTGCGCCAGGTTCCCCGGTCCGAAGTTACCGACGAGACCGTCCTTGCCTATTACAACCGCCTGTTCGGCGACCGCGACCCGGTCACCGAGCCGGGCACCGCGACCGGCACGCCGGGCGACTGGTGGACGGTCTTCGCGCTGTCGCCAGACATTTTCGAACATGCGGTCAAAGGCTTTGCCGTCTATCGCAACCCGGCACGCACGATCGATCCGGTGCTGCGCGAGCTGGGCCAGACGCGCGCCGGCTGGGTCAAGGGCAGCCAGTTCGTTTTCTCGCAGCATTGCAAATCGCTGCGCGGGCTGGGCGTCAGCGACGAGAAGATCGCCGCCATCGCGCACTGGCAGGTGGCCGATTGCTATAATGAGCAGGAACGCACCGTGCTCGCCTATGCCGACTGCCTGGCTCAGGCGAGCGGGCGCGTGCCGCTCGAGGTATTCGACAAGCTCAAGACCTTCTGGAACGACGAGCAGATATTCGAATTCACCTACATCACCTGCCTCTATGATATGCACGCGGTGATCACCCGCGCGCTGCGCATGGAATTTGACGCACGCGAGGATCCGATCGTCGAGGTCGCGGCGCCCGAAGGCTTCAGCGCCGCCGACTTCCTGAGCGCGCCGCGTCCCGCGGGCCAATGAGCGCGATGCCGATAACCGTCAATTTACTTGACGGTTATCGGCGAGCGTGATACGAAGACCAGGAGAGGATGGGCATGAAATATTATAACTCCATCGGCCCCAACCCGCGCGTCGTGACCATGTTCATGGCCGAAAAGGGCATCGAGCTGCCGACGGTCGACATCGACCTGCGCGGCGGCGAAAACCGGCGGGCGCCCTATAATGTCGAGGTCAACCCGGCGGGGCAGACCCCGGCGCTCGAACTCGACGACGGATCGGTGCTGACCGAGATCACCGCGATCTGCGAATATCTCGACGAAAAATTTCCTGAGCCGACGCTGATCGGATCGACGGCGGAAGAACGCGCCAAGACGCGCATGTGGGTGCGCCGCATCGACCTGAAGATCTGCGAGCCGCTGACCAACGGTTTCCGTTTCGCCGAGGGTCTGGCGCTGTTCGAGCCGCGGATGCGGTGCCTGCCCGAAGCGGCGGCGGGACTGAAGGCCTGTGCGCAGGACGGCATCAAGTGGGTCGATCCGCTGATCGCGGGGCGCGACTATGTGACGGGCGACCGGCTGACCCTCGCCGATTTGATGCTGTTCGCCTTCCTCGATTTCGGCGCCGGGGTCGGCCAGCCGATCGACCCGGCCTTTGCCAACATCGCCAGCTGGTACGAGCGGATGAAGAGCCGCCCCAGCGCGAACATCAACTAAACCCGAGGAGACGGACAATGGCTGCTACCAATCCCGAATTCGAATTTCGCGGCGTCAATCACCTGGCGCTGGTGTGCAAGGATATGGCCAGGACGGTCGAATTCTATCGCGACATTCTGGGCATGCCGCTGATCAAGACGCTCGACCTCGCGGGCGGGCGTGGCCAGCATTTCTTCTTTGACGTCGGCAATGGCGACGCCCTCGCTTTTTTCTGGTTCAAGGATGCGCCCGAAGCGGTTCCCGGCATCTCGGCGCCCGAGGCGCTGCCCGGCGAGGGCAATTTCATGTCGGCGCACGGGTCGATGAACCATATCGCGATCAACGTCGCCGCCGACAAGTTCGACGCCTATTGCAATCGCCTGGTCGAAAAGGGCGTCAGGGTTTCGGGTGTCCTGAACCATGACGATTCCGAGACGAATATCGCCGCCGAGGTGCATCCCGGGGTGTTCGTGCGCTCGGTCTATTTCTTCGATCCCGATGGCGTGTGCCTGGAATTTGCGGCGTGGACCAAGGAATTCGACGCGAGCGATGTCGCGCACGATCCGATGCAGGCCGACGGCACCCGCCGCGACGGCTTCATCACCGGGCGGACGCCGGTGCCCGCCGAATAAGGTTTTTCCCCAGGAACTCCTCTTGGCCCGGCGTGCGAGCGCCGGGCCGTTTTTTTGGGGGGGGCGTCCTTTTTGGGATGGATTTGAGACATTCCGACGGACCCCTCCCTCCCCTTCAGGGGAGGGCAGCGAGACTTACGAACTTGTTCGTTAGTCGCAGCGGGTGGGGCCATCGACCTTGCGCACTGTCGCAGGCCCCCACCCCAACCCCTCCCCTGAAGGGGAGGGGCTTTATGTCTGCAACCGCCCGAAACCCGCCATTGGCGCGATGAAATAGGGCTCGCCGGAACCTACCCGACCGCCCGGCCCTTGCCCTCCCAATAGGGCGCGCGCAGTTCGCGGCGGAGGACCTTGCCCGACGGGTTACGCGGCAGCGCGTCGATGAACTCGATGCTCTTGGGCACCTTGTACGCGGCGATGCGTTCGCGCGCCCAGGCGATGACGGCGGCGGGATCGGGGGCACCATCGGCGGTGGGGACGATCAGCGCCTTGGCGGCTTCGCCCCATTTGGCGTCGGGAACGCCGATCACCGCGACATCGGCGACGCCGGGGCAGCCCATGATCGCGCTTTCGACCTCGGCCGGATAGATATTCTCGCCCCCCGACACGATCATGTCCTTGATGCGGTCGTGGACGAAGTAGAAGCCGTCGGCGTCGCGATAGCCGACGTCGCCGGTGTGGAGCCAGCCGCCCGCGAGCGTCTCCTCGGTCGCGGCGGCGCGGTTCCAATATTGCTTCATCACGATGCCGCCGCGGATCGCGATCTCGCCAATCTCGCCGTCGCCGAGTTCCCTGCCCTCGCCGTCGAGGATCGCGAGATCGACCCCGGGCCAGGCCTTGCCGCACGAGGTGAGCTTGCCCGGAATATCGTGCGCCGAGGGCGAGAGATAGGAGCCGCCGCCGGAGGATTCGGTCATGCCGTAGAATTGCACGAAATCGCAGCCGAAGGTCGCGCGCGCGCGGCGCAGCACATCCTCGGCGATCGGCGAGGCGCCATAGGCGATCGACCGGAGCGACGGATAGGGCCCCTCGCCCGCCGCGGGCTGCATCAGCATCATCTGGATCATCGCCGGCGCGAGGAAGGCGTGCGCGACATTTTCCTCGCGCAGCATGCGGATGGCATCGGCGGGGGTGAAATCCTTGACGAGCAGAAGGCGGCCGCCCTGCGCGAGGCCGGAGAAGCTGACATTGGTGCCCGCGACGTGGAAGAGCGGCATGACAATCATCACCGTCTCGTCCTCGCCATAAGCGAAGCCGTCGACCTCGGTCGCGGCTTCGAGGAAGCTGCGGTAGTTGCGGTGGGTAAGCACGACGCCCTTGGGCAGGCCGGTGGTGCCGCTGGTGTAGAGTTGCAACACATCGTCGGCGAGATCGGGGCCGGGCAGCGCCGCGTCAGAAGCCTCGCCGAGCCACGCGTCGAACGGGGTGAATTGCGGATGCTCGCCATAGAGCGCGACGAGGCGCGGCGGGTTCGCGAGCCCGGCGACCGCCGCGAGGGCAGTGTCGAAGAAATCCTCGCCGACGAACAGATATTTGGGCGCGGCATCGCCGACGATGAAGCCGACTTCGGCGGGGACGAGGCGGTTGTTGATCGGCGCAAAACAGGCGCGCGCGAGCGCGGTGCCGAAGAAGAGCGGATACCAGGCATCATGGTTCTTGGTCAGCGCCGAGATGCGGTCGCCGGGCTGAATGCCCGCAGCGAGCAGCGCATTGGCGACGCGGTTCGACCGGCGGTCGAGATCGGCAAAGCTCGTTTCGCGGTCGCCATATTTGACGGCGATTGCGGCACCGCGCGCGCGCGCCTGGGCGCCGGGAATATGGGCCAGGGTCCGGATGGCATCCAGATCGATCATTTCGCTCTCCCTCGGGTCAGTTTGGTCAATTTTCCTTGAATTAGATAGAATACTAAGCAAATGCTTGGCCAGCAAAAAATCGAGAGGACAAGCCGTGCGGAACCTGCCCATATTGCCGACAACGATCGTCGGAAGCTACCCCCAGCCCGACTGGCTGATCGACCGCGAACGGTTGAAGGCGAGCCTGCCCCCGCGGGTGCGCGCCGAGACCTTGTGGCGCATCCCCGCCCCCTGGCTGGCCGATGCGCAGGAGGCCGCGACGCTGATGGCGATCCGCGATCAGGAAGAGGTCGGCATCGATATCGTGGGCGACGGTGAGATGCGGCGCGAAAGCTACTCGAACCGGCTGGCGACGGCGCTGTCGGGGATCGACACCGAAAAGCACGGCAGCGCGATCGACCGCACGGGCAACGCCAATCCGGTGCCGCTGGTGTCGGGGCCGATCCGCCGCGTGGCGCCGATCGAGGCGCAGGATGCGGCCTTCCTGCGGCGCCATTCGACGCGGCCGGTGAAGCTCACCCTGCCCGGCCCGTTCACGATGACGCAGCAGGCCGAGAATGGCTTTTATCCCGACGCGCGGTCGCTCGCGATGGACTATGCCGACGCGGTCAATGCCGAGGTGAAGGATTTGTTCGCGGCGGGGGTCGATGTCGTCCAGCTCGACGAACCCTATCTGCAGGCCCGCGCGGCCGAGGCCAATGCCTATGCGATCGAGTCGATCAACCGCGCGCTCGACGGGGTCGGCGGGACGACCGCGCTGCATATCTGTTTCGGTTATGCGATGGTCCATCATGGCGCCGGCGCGACGGGGCCGAAGCCCAAGGCTTATGACTTCCTCGCCGAGCTGGAGGCTTCCAACGTCGACGTGATCTCGATCGAGGCGGCGCAGCCGGGGCTCGACCCCGCGATCCTCGCCGAGCTTCCGACCAAGACGATCATGTATGGCGTACTCGACCTGTCGATCCCCGAAGTCGAGACGCCCGAGGTGGTCGCGGGGCGGATTCGGGAGGCTTTGCGTTATGTCGATGCGGAGCGCCTGTGGATCGCACCCGATTGTGGGATGAAGTACCACAGCCGGGAGCATAGTCAGGCGAAGCTGAAGGCGATGGTCGATGGGGCGGCGATTGTGCGGGCGGAGTTGAAGTAGCTGCCCCAATCGTCATCCCTCCCGGCATGATCCAACTTTCTTTGTGCCTTCGTGCCTTTGTCTGAGATTTCATTATTCTCACACAAAGGCACGAAGGCACAAAGAAGGAGGAAAAAGCTGGATTCCCGCTTTCGCGGGAATGACGGGGTTATTGGTCGAGGAACGCCGTCAGCAACGGCGCCACAATTTCCGGCGCCTCGACGGTCGGCAGATGGCCTGCCCCCGCGATCACTTCGAGCCGCGCGTCGGGGATTGCGTCCAAAATCTCGTCGTGATGTGCGCGGCTGGTGATGCCGTCCTTTTCGCCCCAGATCAGCAAGGTCGGGACGGCGATCTCGCCCAGCGTCGGGCGGCTGTCGATGCGCGCCATGATCGCGCGCTGCTGGGCGAGGAAGGTGTCGGCGCCGGTGTCGGCGGCCATCTGGCGGGCTATGTCGAGCAGGCGGGTATCGCGGCGTTTTTCCTCGGGGAAGAGAATCGGGATGCGCTCCTCGACGACCTGGTCGAAGTTTCCGGCTTCGACGAGGTCGATATAGCCCTGCCGCCGCGCGGTCTGCGCGGGACCGTCGGCGGAGGCGAGCGTCGAAATGAGCGCAAGCTTCGCGACACGTTCGGGGGCGCGGCGCATCACCTCGAAGGCGATGAAGCCGCCCATGGCGTGGGCGACGAGGGCGAATTTGGGCGGGGCATTGTCGAGGAGGCGCTGGGCGAAACCGTCGATGCTGTCGTCGCTTTGGTTGTCGGCGACGATGACTTCGCGGTCGGGCCAGGCGTCGAGCAGGGGCTGCCAGACGGCGCCGGTGAGCAGCTGGCCGGTGATGAGGACGATGGGGAGAGTCATGGTTGGCGATCCAATCGGTCGTCATTGCGAGCGAAGCGAAGCAATCCAGAGTAGGCATAAACCGCTCTGGATTGCTTCGCTTCGCTCGCAATGACGGGGTGTTTCATATGACCTGGTGCAACAGCGGTTCGCCGGCGGCGAGGCGACGGCAGTTTTCGTGCGCGACGGTCAGGCTGCGCACGAGCGTTTCGGGGGTGAGCCAGGCGATGTGCGGGGCAAGGACGGCATTCGGCAGGCCAAGCAATGGATTCCCGCGCGGCAGCGGCTCTTCGGCGAAGACGTCGAGGCCCGCGCCGCGCAGATGGCCGCTGGTCAACGCCTCGACCAGTCTGGCTTCATCGACCAGTTCGCCGCGCGCGGTGTTCACCAGCACCGCGCCCTTCTTCATCGCGAAGGGATCGATGCTGGCGCGCGTTTCGTCGGTCAGCGGGATGTGCAGCGACACGATGTCGCTGGTGGCGAGCAGTTCGCCGAGCGGCAGATATTCATAGGGCACGTCGCGCGGGTTGCGTGCGGTGTAGACGATCTTCGCGCCGAGCGCCGCGAGCGCGGGCGCGAGCAACCCGGCCGAATGGCCGAAACCAACGAGCCCGATGGTGCGCCCGCTGATTTCGCCGACCTGATCGAGTTCGGACGGGTCGGCGGTCCAGCCCTGCCCGGCGCGGGTGCGCGCGTCGAAGAAACAGGTGCGGCGGAGCACCGCCATCATCAGCGACAGCGCCATTTCGGCGACCGCCTGGCTGTTGGTGCCGGGCATGTTGCATACCGCGACGCCATGGTCGCGGGCGGCGTCGAGCGCGATGGTGTTCACCCCGACACCAAGCTTCTGGATCAGCTTCAATTTGGGCGCCGAAGCGATGAACTCAGGGGTGACCGGGGTCAGGACATGGAGCAGCGCGGTGATGTCGGGCGCGACCGCGTCGAGCGGAGCCGCTTCGTCGACATGGGTGACGACGCCCGGACCGAAGATCGCATCGACCGCGTCGCGGAAGCCGGGGCTGGGGCGCGCGTGGAGGACGATCATGCCGCGACCGCGCCGATGCTGCCCGCGAAGGCCGAGAAACCCGCAAACACCGCGTCGGCGCCCATCGCCTCCTCGATGCGCAGCATTTCGTTCCACTTCGCCATGCGTTCGGAGCGGGTGAAGCTGCCGACCTTGAGCTGCCCGGCGTTCCAGCCGGTCGCAAGATGGGCGATGGTGACGTCCTCGCTCTCGCCCGAGCGCGCCGAGACGATCGCGCCCCAGCCGCGCGCCACGGCAGCGTCGAGCGCGGCCTTCGCCTGGGTCACGGTGCCGACCTGGTTGACCTTGATCAGCGCGGCGTTGCACACCGCCGCATTGGCGGCACGTTCGACGCGCTCGGCATTGGTGACGAGCACATCGTCGCCGATGATCTGGACGCGGTCGCCGATCGCGGCGGTGACGGCGGCCATCGCGGTCCAGTCGTCCTGCCCCGCGGGATCCTCGATCGACAGGATCGGATAGCGGCCCGCCCATTCGACGATGCGCGCGGCCATCGCTTCGCTCGACAGGCGGCCATCGTCGAGCGCGAGGCTGTAGCCCGAGGCGTCCCCGAGTTCGTTGGCGGCGATGTCGAGCGAGATGAAGACATCCTCGCCCGCGCGGTGACCGCTCGCCTCGATTGCCTTGGTCAGCGTATCGAGCGCATCCTCGTTCGAGGCGAAATTGGGCCACCAGCCGCCCTCGTCGGCGACGCCGCTGAGCGGGCCTTTCGCCTCCATCAGCCTGCCTGCTGCGCGATAGACATCGTCGGTGATTTCGAGGGCGCGGCGGAAGCTGCCCGCATTGGGGCACATGACCATGAAGTCCTGCACGTCGGTGCGCCGCCCGGCGTGGGCGCCGCCGCCGAATATCTGGATTTCGGGAAGCGGGATGCGGACTTTCCTATCGGCCGCGAGGTAGCGCCACAGCGGCAGTCGCGCATCGGCGGCGGCGGCGTGGAGGACCGCCATCGACACCGCGACCACCGCGTTGGCGCCGAGGCGCGCCTTGTTCGGGGTGCCATCGAGCGCGCAGAGCGCGGCGTCGATTGCCGCCTGATCATGCGCGTCCATGCCGGTGATCGCGGGCGCGATCTCGTCGCCGATGCCCGCCACGGCGCGATTGACGCCGAAGCCGCCGAAGGCGGTGCCGCCATCGCGGAGATCAATGGCCTCATGCGCACCGCGCGAGGCGCCTGCGGGGGCGATGGCGCGGCCGACGGCGCCCGAGGCGAGTATGACTTCGGCCTCGACCGTGGGGCGTCCGCGCGAATCCCAGAGCTGGCGGCCGGTGACGGAGGCGATGGGCGATGGCATTCTAAGTCCTTTTCCAGTGGGCGACGAGCGCGTCGATCGCTTGCGGCGCGCCGATCAGCACGCGAGCTTGGTCCCTGACGATGCGCTTGTGTTCGGGGTCGGTGAGATAGGGGGCGGGCGACTTGCCCTCGACGCGCGCGAGGAGCAGCGCCGCGGTGAGTTGGCCCGCGCGGAGCAGCACATCATCCGCATCCTCCCAGTCGATGCCCGCGCGATAGGCCGCGACGAGCGCGGCGGCGGCTGCGTTCAACCGCGCGTCGCCCGACCAGACCGCCTTGAGCAGCAGGTGCGTGGTGCAGAAAGCGAGGTCGAAGGCGGGGTCGCCATAGACCGCGCATTCGGCATCGAGGAAGACCGGGCCATCGGCGCTGACGAGGATATTCTTGGGGCTGACGTCGCCGTGGACGAGCGCGATCTTGCGCCCCGACAAGTTGGTCGCGAGCGCGGTGAGCGCGGGCGCGAGCTCGGCGTCATGCTGCGCAACATAGAGCAGGAAGGGATCGACGCGCAGCGCGCGGAACATGTCGTCGTTGGGGAAGTCGGCGCGGTCGCCTTCGTTATAGGCGGTCGCGGCGTGGACCGCAGCGATCCCCTTCCCCACCTGCGCGGCGAAATCCGCATCGACGCGGCCCGCCATCAGCTCGTCCTTCCACACCGGGCAGCCGGGGAGGAAGCGCATCGCGAAGGCGTGACCCGTCGGCAGTTCGGCGAGCACCTCGGGCGCGATATGCGGATCGACGCCCCGCGCGCGGCGCAGCCAGCGTACCTCGCTGGTGCCGCGCTCGACGGGGGCGAGCCATTCGGCGGCGACGCGCAGTTGCGGCAGCGGGCGCTTGACGACGATCGGGCCGGCCGGGCTGTCGACCTTCCACACGTCGCACGACACGCCGCCGGTCAGCGGCTGGAGGACGACCTCGCCCTCCCCCGCCAGCCCGGCGCCGCGCAGCGCGTCGATGATGTCGGCGTCCGCCGTCACGTCACAGCTTCTCCCGGATCCATGCGCCGACGAGGTCGGCGGCGTCCTGCCGTTCCTTGATCGAATCCTCGAAATAATGCGCGCCGGGGATCAGTTCGATCTTTTTGTCGGTCGAGCCGAGGAAATCGAAGATCTTGCGCGCGTCGCTGGGGAAGACGCCGGTGTCGGCGAGCCCCTGCACCACCAGCGCGGGGGTGTCGTGCTTCGCCAGATGCGGCTGGCCCTGGCACGGCGAGGTTTCGAGGCTCCACATGTTGAGCCAGGTCTTGAGCGTGTTGGCGCGGCCGATGCTGGGGGTGCGGTTGGCGATCGCGGGGTCGCCACGATAGCACCAGTTGGGCTTGCGCTCCGACGGGTCGATCGCGGGATCGACGCAGCGGATGTCGCCCCAGCAGCGGAAGAGCGGGAAGATGCGGTCGGGAATGCCCGCGGCGTTGAGCCGCGCGAGCTCGGCCTTGGCCCAGTCGGTGATGCGCTGGTTGCGCGCGCGCTGGCCGGCGCGATATTTTTCGATGAACGCGTCCGAATAGGGCGGGCCGTTGTCGGGGCTGAACGGATCGAGTTCGGGATCGGTCAGCGTCGGATCATTCTCGTCGATCACCGAGGCGTCCATCCAGTCGGTGAGGACTTCGGGGCGGCCCTGATGCGCGTTGAAGCTGATGTAGAGGTCGCCCTTCACCAGTTGCGCGAGCGCGTCCTGTCCGACCGACGGCAGGCGATCGGTGAGGGTCGGCGCGATCGCCTCGGCCTGATAGGCGCCCATCAGCGAGCCGCCGCCCGAATTGCCGAGGATGACGACCTGTTCGACCCCGGCCTCTTCCTTCAGCCACCGCACCCCGACGCCGATGTCGAGCACCGCATGTTCGAGCAGGAACTGGTCCTCGAAACCGCGATAGCGGGTGTTCCAGCCGAGGAAGCCGAAGCCCTGCCGCGCGAAATAAGGCGCGATATAATGTTCCGAGAAATCGACGTTATAATGGGTGGCGATGATCGCGACCTTGGGGCGCTTGCCGGCCTCGGTCCAATAAATGCCCTGGCACGGGTGGCCGCCCGCCTGGATGCGCGGCGCGGTCGGCGGCGCGCGGCCGATGAATGTCGCGTCGAGGCCATCGATGCCATTGGGGTCCATATGTCTCTCTCCTGTTTTCGGTTGTTCTAGCGGCTGACCTCGAAGGGCAATTTATAGCCCTCGAGCCCGGCGCGGATCGCCTTCTTGTCGATCTTGCCCGTGGGACCGAGCGGGATGTCGTCGACGAAAAGGACGTCGTCGGGCATCCACCATTTGGCGATCTTGCCGTCGAGATATTGCGTCAGGTCGGCGGCCGTGGCGCTGGCGCCGGGCTTGAGCTGACACAGCAGGATCGGGCGTTCGTCCCATTTGGGATGCGAAACGCCGACGACCGCCGCGTTGGCGACCGCGTCATGCCCCATGGCGATATTCTCGATCTCGATCGAGCTGATCCATTCGCCGCCCGACTTGACGACGTCCTTGGCGCGGTCGGTGATCTGCATATAGCCTTCGGCGTCGATCGTGCTGACGTCGCCGGTGTCGAAATAGCCTTCGGCGTCGAGGACATCGCCGCCTTCGCCGCCGAAATAAGCGCCGGCGATCGTCGGCCCCTTGATCATCAGGCGGCCCGGGGTCTTGCCATCGTGCGGCAGGCGGCCCCCCGCATCGTCGACGAGCTTCATGTCGAGCCCGCAGAGCAGACGGCCCTGCTTGAGCTTATAGGCCATCTGCTCGAGCTCGGACTTGGCCGCGACCGATGCGTTCGGAACCGACACCGTCCCGAGCGGCGAGGTTTCGGTCATGCCCCATCCCTGGATGACGTCGACGCCATAATCGTCGCGGAAGGTGCGGATGATCGATTCGGGGCATGCCGAACCGCCGATGGTGACGCGTTCGAGCGTGGTGAAACGCTTGCCATTCTCCTGCATATATTGGAGCAGCATCTGCCACACGGTCGGGACGGCGGCGGAGTAAGTGACGCCCTCCTGTTCGATCAGATTATAGATTGATTCGCCGTCCATGCGCTGGCCCGGCAGCACGAGCTTCGCGCCGACCGCAGGGGCCGAATAGACGACGCCCCAGGCGTTGGCGTGGTACATCGGCACGACGAGCAGCACGGTATCGCGCGCCGACAGGCCGAGCGCGTCGCGCTGGAGCGTCATCAGCGCGTGGATATAGTTCGAGCGGTGCGAATAGAGCACGCCCTTGGGATTGCCCGTGGTGCCGCTGGTGTAACAGAGGCCGCAGGCGGTATTTTCATCGAAGCCGCCCCAGACGTAATCGGCGGGCTGGCCGGCAATCCAGTCGTCGAAGGCGATGGCGGGAAAGCTGGTCTGCGGCAGCGAGGCGGCGTCGCAGAAGAAGATCACTTTCTCGATGCTCGGCACCTGCGGCAGCAATTCTTCGACCAGATCGGCGGTCGCGGGGTCGGCGATCAGCAGGCGGTCGCCGGCATGGTTCGCGATATAGGCGATCTGTTCGAGGAAGAGGCGCGGGTTGAGCGTGTGGAGGATAGCGCCCATGCCCGCCGCGCCGTACCAGGCCGACAGGTGGCGCGCGCTGTTCCAGCCCATCGTCGCGACCCGGTCACCCGCCACGATTCCCTCGGCGGCGAGCGCGTTCGAGACGCGCTTCGCATCGGCATGGATATCGGCGTAGGTCGAGCGGGTGACGCGGCCCTCGGCATCGCGCGAGACGATTTCACGGGTTCCGTGCCAGTTGGCGGCATGATCGAGGATGCGGTCGACCGTCAGCGGCACATCCTGCATCAATCCCATCATGGCCCTCGTCGCTCCCGTCGTCATGGCGTCTCGCGCCGGTTAAAAGGATAGTATACTAAGTATTTCGGATATGCAACGCCCGCGCTGCCTTGCGTCCCCCCGGCCCTTCTTCTAGCACGGACCAAAGGCAAAGGGGGCCGACCGCAGCATCATATGCGCACCAACCAGTTGATCATCGCACTTTTCCAGCGCTTTTGCTGGATGGACGAAGGGCTGCAGGCGCGGCTGCACGATCGCGGCTGGCCCGACGTCAGCCGCCCGCAGTCGATGGTGATGACCAATATCGTCAGCGGCGTCGTCCGCCCGTCGGATATCGCGCGCAACCTGGGGGTGTCGCGGCAGGCGATTCACAGCACGATCAACCAGATGATCAAGCTCGACATCGTCAGGCTCGACACCGATCCCGACGACCGGCGGCACATGATCGTGTCGCTGACCGAGACCGGCGCGCGGATGCGCAAGGATGCGCAGCGCGCGATGGACGCGCTGACCGCACAGATCGCCGAGTTGCTGGGACAGGACAAGTTCGACGCGCTGCTCGCGGCGCTCGATGCCGATTGGGGCGACAATATCGAACGCGACGCGGAACCCGCAAAAAAGAAGCGGGCCTAAGCCGCGAGCGCCTTTGCCACCGCGACGAGGCGGGCTGCGGTCATATCGACGAGCGACGCGGGCAACGCCTCGCGAAGCTGGCCGGCTTCGTCGAACGCCGCATGGGCGTTGGGCACGAGCACCTGGTCGGGAATGACGAGCATCTGGATCGTGCCGAGGATCTGGCGCAGGTGCGCGAGGCCGCGAATGCCGCCGAAAGGGCTGACCGACGCGCCCATGATCGCCGCCGCCTTGCCGCGAAAGGCGGTCAGCGCGACGGGGCCCTCGTCGCCGGTCGGACGCGACGCCCAGTCGATGGCGTTTTTGAGCAGCGCCGGGATCGAACCATTATATTCGGGCGAGACGAGGAGCAGCCCTTCCTGCGCGGCGAGCACTTCCTTGAGCGCCAGCGCGTCGGCGGGAAAGGCGTTCGCTTCGAGCGCGGCGGTGTAGATCGGCAGGTCGAGCGCGGCGAGGTCGACGACGGTCACGTCGGCGCGATGCGCCGCAAGCCGCGCCGCCGCCAGCGCGCCGAGCGCGCGGTTGAACGAGCCGTCGCGCGTGCTGCCGACGATCACCGCAATCCTGGTCATAAGCCTTCCCCTCGCATTTGGTTAGTATACTAACCGATTCGCGAAGGGCATTGCAGCCTGGCGGCTCGCGATCAAGCCTTGACGTCGGAGAGCACCGACAGCTTTCGCGTTTCGTCGGCGAGATTGCCGATCACGCGGCGCATCAGCGACTGGAGCTGCTCGACCTCTTCGTCGGTCATCCCGCGCGTCGCGATCTCGTGGATTTCGGCGTTCATCGGCGCAAGCACCAATTCGAGCTTGCGTGCGTGCGGGGTGAGGAAGATGAAGGTCTTGCGGCGGTCGTCGTCGGTCTTTTTGCGGGTGATGAAACCCGCCTTTTCCAGCCCTTTGAGCGCGACGACCGTCGTCGGTTCGCGCATCCCGACGCGTTCGCTGAGTTCGCGCTGGGTGATGCCGTCCTCGCGCCACAGCTGGCGCAGGAAGCGCCATTGGCCGGCGGATACATCATGGGTCAGCGTGCGGCGTTCGAGCAGCCGCGAAAAGGAGCGGAAGACGACACGCGCGAGATAGCCGATGCTGTTTTCGGGATCGGTGTAAAATTCGGCGGGATGCCGAAAGCTTTGTCTGGTTTTGGCCAATGCCATGCTCCCCTGTCGCCGTTTCGGCGGCCTTGTGGCTGCGACAATTCTTAGAGGCCGAAGAATCGGGCGGCAACCTCTATCGTGGGCGGCGGGGCCCAAGAGGTCGCCAGGGCTGGACAAAATGGCGTTCGGGCATTACTTAGATTACTAAGTTATTAGCCGGAGGCCATGGTGCAGCAATTTGTCCGAGTGCGCGGGGTGGCCGCGCCGCTGCCGCTCGCCAATGTCGACACCGACATGATCATCCCCGCGCGCTTTATGAAGGCGCTGACCCGGGGCGGGCTGGGCCGGCACCTGTTCCAGGAGCTGCGCTTTGCGGCCGACGGCAGCGAGCGGGCTGATTTCATCCTCAATCACCCCGCTGGCCGCAGCGCGCAGATATTGATCGCCGACCGCAATTTCGGTTGCGGTTCCTCGCGTGAACATGCGGTGTGGGCGCTCGACGATTTCGGGATCCGCTGCGTCATCGCGCCGAGTTTCGGCGACATCTTCGCGAGCAATGCGCGCAAGAACGGGCTGTTGTTGATCCGGCTGCCCGAGGAGGTTTGTGCCCGACTGTCCGCAGAGATCGAGCTGTCGCAATATAGGCCGGTCGAGGTGGATCTGGCGGCGCAGGAAATCCGGCTGGCGTCGGGCGAGGTCATCGGTTTCGCGATCGACGCCGACGACCAGCGGGTGCTGATGGAAGGGCTCGACGACATCGGGCGGACGTTGCGCCATGCCGATGCCATCGCGCGGTTCGAGCGCGCAGCCTAGTCCAGCATCTCCGGTGACGCGATCGCGCCCGCGATCGCGCTTGCCGCTGCGAGCGCCGGGCTCATCAAATGGGTGCGGCCGCCGCGCCCCTGGCGATTCTCGAAATTGCGGTTCGAGGTCGAGGCGCAGCGCTCGCCCGGGGCAAGGCGATCGGGGTTCATGCCGACGCAGAGCGAGCAGCCCGGCTCGCGCCAGTCGAAGCCCGCAGCGGTGAAGATGACGTCGAGCCCCTCGGCCTCGGCCTGTCGTTTCACCAACCCCGACCCCGGCACCACCATCGCGCGGATATGCGGCGCCACGCAGCGGCCACGCACGACGGCGGCGGCGACGCGCAAATCCTCGATCCGGCTGTTGGTGCAGCTGCCGATGAAGACGCGGTCAAGCCGCTCGCCGGCGATCGGCTGGCCCGGCGAAAGGCCCATATAGGCGAGCGCGCGTTCGGCGCTCGCCCGCGCATCGAGGTCTGACAGGTCCGAAGGATCGGGCACAAATTCTCCGATCCCCGCCACCTGCGACGGGTTGGTACCCCAGCTCACCATCGGGACGACGTCGGCGGCATCGACACGCAACTCGCGGTCGAAGGCCGCACCGGCGTCGGTCGCAAGCGCGCGCCAGCGCGCCAACGCCCTGCCCCATCCGTCGCCCGACGAGACTGAGGCGCGTCCCTCGAGATAGGCGAAGCTCGTCTCGTCGGGGGCGACCAGCCCGGCGCGCGCGCCCATTTCGATGCTGAGGTTGCAGAGCGTCATCCGCGCCTCCATCGACAGCGCGCGGATGGCGGGGCCGGCATATTCGATGACATGGCCGGTGGCGCCGTCGACCCCGACCGCGCGGAGCAGGTGCAGCGCGAGGTCCTTGGCCGACACATGCGGCGCGAGCATGCCATCGACGACAATCTGCATGTTGCGCGACTTGCGCTGGCGGATCGTCTGGGTCGCGAGCACATGTTCGACCTCGCTGGTGCCGATGCCGAAGGCCAGCGCACCGAAGGCGCCATGCGTCGAGGTGTGGCTGTCGCCGCAGACGATCGTCATCCCCGGCTGCGACCTGCCCTGTTCGGGGCCGACGACATGGACGATGCCATTGCGCGGATCGCCCATGGCGAAGCGCTGGATGCCGAACCGGTCGGCGTTGATCTCCAACGCCATGAGCTGCGCGCGGGCCGCTTCGTCGGCAACCCCCGATGCCCCCGCCGCCTGCCCTTCGGTCGGCACATTATGATCGGAAAGGGCGAGCGCGCGTTCGGGCCTGCGCACCGTGCGGCCCGAGGCGGCAAGCGCTGCGAAAGCCTGCGGCGAGGTCACCTCGTGGAGCAGGTGCAGGTCGATATAGAGGATCGATTCGCCATCGTCATCGGCGACGACATGCGCGTCCCATATCTTGTCATACAGCGTTCGCGCTTTCGCCGGTTCCGTCATGCCGCCTTACCCCGTTGGCGCCGCTTCGACGCGCGCCCAAAATACTTAGAATACTAATATATAAGGCATGTCGACGGCACGCATCAAGCGCTTTTCCGCCAATCCTGCATTTCACGAAGATATAATACTTAGTAGTTGAAGTATTTTTCGAGCCTGATATGAGAACCCTGAGAACGAGGATGAACCCCGACGGTGCCAACCGAGGATAGACAATCCCGACCGGCGGAAGACGGCACAAGCCGACGCACACCCGTTCCATGGACAAACGAGCCGGATGCGCGCGCCGCACTTCCGAACGCGAGGGCGCGTGCGGAAGCGGATTTCGCGCGCCGGCGAACGGGAGGACGATATGAAGACCGCTTTGCTATTGCTTTCGACCGCCGCGATCGCGCTTTCAGCCGCGCCGGCGCACGCCCAGGATGCGGCCCCCGAGACCGCGACCGATGACGGCAGCGCAACGACCGACGAAACCTATGGCGAAATCCTCGTCACCGCGCAGCGCCGTTCGGAAAGCGTGCAGGATGTGCCGATCGCGATCTCCGCCTTCAACAGCGACATGGTCGAGGCAAGCGGCAGCACCAACATCACCAGCCTGAACGGCCTGGCGCCCAACGTCGTGCTGCAAACGCAAGGCCTGGTCGCCAACGTGCCGATGATCTCGATCCGCGGCATGAGCACCGCCGATCCCGATCCCAACGCCGATCCCAAGGTCAGCACGATCATCGATGGCGTCTATATCCCCTTCGTGTCGAGTACGATGCTCGACCTGTTCGACGTCGAACGCATCGAGATTTTGAAGGGGCCGCAGGGCGTGCTGTTCGGCAAGAACAACCTTGCCGGTACGATCAACGTCATCAGCGCGCGCCCGACCGACGATTTCGGCGGCGAGGCACGCGTCTCGCTGGGGTCCTACGGGCTCAAGCAGTTCCGCGGCAAGATCAACAGCGGTCGCTTCGCGGACGACGCGCTCGCCGCCAAGGTCGCGGTCAACTTCCGCGATTATAATGGCTATGCCCGCAACGTCATCACCGGCAACCGGCTGAACGGCGCCAATGTGAAGTCGGTGCGCGGTGCGCTTGAATATGATCGGGGCGGCGCGTTCGATTCGACCCTGATCCTCGACTGGCTGAAGCAGAAGACCGTGGGCCCGGCGCCGCATGTACTCGACAATGGCGACCCCAACTGGGACCGGCTGCCCGACGCGGTGAAAACCGACGTCTATAAGGCCGCGGTGTTGTTCGATCCCTATGCCAACACCGAAAGCTATGGCGGGTCGTGGAACTCGAACCTCGATGTGGGCTGGGGCACGATCAGCTCGGTGCTTGGTTATCGCCACCTGACCTATGTGACGCGCGGCGACTTCGACGGGCTGATCACCCCCGCGCCGCAGCTCGACGTCACGCGCGATTTCTCGGGTGAATCGAAGAGCGCCGAACTCCGCTATGTCTCGCCCGCCGGCGAGCCGGTCGATTTCGTCGTCGGCCTCTATTACCAGGCCGACAAGTGGCGCCAGTTCAACACCGTGCTCGCCAACCCGACGACCACGACGCTGGCGCAGCTGCATCAGGACACCGAAAGCTATGCGCTGTTCGCGCTTGTCAACGCGCACCCCGCCGACGGGCTCACGCTGTCGATCGGCGGCCGTTACAGCCACGACCGCAAGAAGTATGACATCGCATCGCAGGTGTTCGTCAACGGCAACCGGATCTCGTCCTTCGCAAGCAGCCTGCAGGCTTCTTGGGCCGAGTTCACCCCGCGCCTGACGGTGAATTATGAAATCACCCCCGAGATCATGGTCTACGCCAATTATTCGCAGGGCTATAAGGCGGGCGGCTATAACTCGCGCGGCACGATCCCCGAGAATATCGGTCCTTATGATCCCGAACGCGTCACCGCCTATGAAGTCGGGGTCAAGAGCGACCTGTTCGACCGCTTGCTGCGGCTGAACGTCGCCGGCTTTCTGAACAATTATAGCGATCTGCAAAGCTCGGTGACCAAGATGGGCTCGGTCCGCGCCGAGAATATCACGACCAACATCGCCGCCGCACGCATCTATGGCTTTGAGGTCGAGAGCGTGTTGCGCCCTGCACAGGGGTTCACCATTGGCGCCAACCTCGCCTATCTGCACGCGCGCTACACCGACTTTTGCGCCGACACCAACGGGGTTTTCACCAATGGCGCACCCGAAGTCGGCCAGTGCGGGCCGGCGGTGCCGATCCTGATCAACGGCGTGCCCAACGGGACATTCGCCGTGCCGACCGACTCGTCGGGGCTCGACCTGGCCAATGCGCCCAAGTGGAGCGGCAGCCTGTCGCTCGACTATGCGATCCCGACCTCTATCGGCGAGGTGAAGCTGCACAGCGACGCGCGCTATTCGTCGCGCTTCAACACCTGGGGCCGCAACAACAATCCGGGCTATTATCGCAACGAGGTGGTGCTGGTGAATGCGAGCATCGCGGTCGCCGGTGACGACGACCGGTGGAAGGTCACGCTTTATGGCACGAACCTGACCGACAAGAAGGTCATGTCGGGCGCGACCAACGCGGGGGCGACGCCGATCAGCCAATTCTATCAGGCGCCGCGCGAGTTCGGGGTCGATCTGGCGTTCAAATTCTGATCATCTGGCGCCCGCGATGTCCTGAACCGGCATCGCGGGCCGCCTGTCGAAATCCTGGGAGAGAGACATGAGCTGGGACGTGAATCGGCGCACCTTCGTCGGCGGCATGGGCGCGCTCGCGGCAGCGGGGCTCGCGCTGCCGACCTATGCGAAGAACGGCAAGAAGCTCAACGTGCTGATGATCGTCACCGATCAGGAGCAGAGCATTGCGAGCTATCCCAAGGGACTGCTCGAAAAGCTGCCCCATCACCGCGAGTTGATGGAACGCGGGATGCTGGTCGAGAATTACCATGTCCACACCACCCCCTGCACGCCGTCGCGCTCGACGATCTTCCAGGGCCATCACACCCAGCAGACGGGGCTGTTCCTGAACAGCGACAATGCCCCGAACCCCGTCGCGGCGGAGGATATGCCGACGCTGGGGCATATGATGCAGGCCGCCGGATATTACACCAGCTACAAGGGCAAGTGGCACCTCAGCCGGATGAATTTCGAGCGCAACTGGAACCGCGTGCCGGGCGGCGTCTATCCGAGCACCGAGCGCGCGATGGAGAAATACGGCTTCCACGATTATGGCTTCGACGGCGAGGAACTGGGGCTGACCTGGGACGGCTATCGCGCCGACATGTTCGTCGCGGGCGACGCGGCGCGCAGCATCTTCGACTTCGTGCGGCGCGACAAGGCCGAGGGGAAGCCGTGGTTCATGGTCGTCGGGCTGATCAACCCGCACGACATCATGTTCTATGACGCCTCCGGCGAGCAGGCGAAGCATCGCGTTCACCCCGACATCCTGGCGCCGCTGCGCCGCGAACCGGGCGACCCGATCTATGAGGTCGACAACAAGTTCGACCTGCCCGAAAGCTTTTACAAGGACGACCTCAGCACCAAGCCCGAGGCGCACAAGGGCATCCAGCGGCTCAACGATCTTTTCTATGGGCCGATGCCGCTGGGCGATCTCGACAGCTGGCACCGCTTCAACAATTATTATTACAACTGCCTGCGCGACGTCGACCGGCGGCTGGGGCAATTGCTGTGGGCGCTCAAGGAGAGCGGCCAGATCGACAACACGATCATCCTGTACACCAGCGACCATGGCGAGCGCGCCGGGGCGCACGGGCTGCGCCAGAAAGCGGGCACGATGTACCGCGAGGAAACCAATATCCCGATGATCATCGCCCACCCCGATGTGAAGGGCGGGCAGACGACCAAGGGCCTGATGGGCGCGATCGACATCGCCCCGACGCTGATGACGCTCGCGGGCCTGTCGGCGGACGAAGGGAGAAACCGCTTCCCGAACCTGCCCGGGGTCGATGTGTCGGGGCTGCTGTCGTCGCCGGCGGCGCCAACCGAGCGCGACAAGCGCGGCCATTTCTTCAACTATGCCGTCGCGCATATGTGGGAGCCCAATTCGGCGAAGGTCGTGGGGCCGCGCCCGCCCGGCGAGAGCATCCCTGATTATTCGAAGATCTATGACCTCGAGAAGCGGCGCCTGCATCGCGGGGTACATGACGGCCGGTACAAGTTCGCGCGCTATTTCGCGCCCGCGCATCATCACACGCCGAGCGACTGGAAGACGCTCAACGCGCGCAACGACCTAGAACTGTACGACACCCAGGCCGATCCCGGCGAACTGGTCAACCTCGCCAATGATCCAAGGCACCGCAAGACGGTGATGCGGTTGAACGCGATGGTGAATGCACTGTCCGAGCGCGAGGTCGGCAAGGGGCTCGACGACGGCCGCGAATATCCCGGGCCGACCGAAATGTACAACCAGCCGGGCTGAGCGTCTTGCGCCGTCAGGCGGCGGCGAGTTCGCCGCGCGCCTGGCGGAAAATCTCAAGGCTGCCCCAGATCGCGAGGCTGGCCATGATCGCGGCGACCGCAAGGTCGGGCCAGCCGCGCCCGGTGCCGAAGACGCCGAGCGCCGCCGCGAGCACCGCGAGATTGCCGATGGCGTCGTTGCGCGAGCAGATCCACACCGAGCGCATGTTCGCGTCGCCCGTGCGGTAGCGGTAGAGCATCAGGGCGACGGCGCCATTGGCGACGAGCGCCGAAAAGCCGATGACGCCCATCGTCTCGGCGTGCGGCGCGGTGCCGCTGACAAAACCCCAGATCGTCGCGCCGAGAACACCAAGCCCGAACGCCAGCATCGTCGCCGCCTTGAACAGCGCGGCGCGCGCGCGCCAGGCGAGCGCCATGCCGGCGACGCCGAGGCTGATCGCATAATTGGCGGCGTCGCCGAGGAAATCGAGCGCGTCGGCCTGAAGCGCGCGCGAATCGGCGGCAACCCCGGCGACGATCTCGACCGCGAACATGGCGGCGTTGATGAGCAGAGCGATCCACAGCACGCGCCGCCATTTCGGGTCGTTGAGCGCGGTGGTGCCGCTTTTGCCGGCGCAGCATTGGTCGGCCATCGCCGAATCTCCTTGGGGTTTCGAGTCGTCCCCCTATATGCACCCTGTAGCAACTACAGGGTCAAGGCATGAAAATCGGCGAACTCGCGCGGATAACTGGCGCCAATATCGAGACGATCCGCTATTATGAGCGCATTGGCCTCCTCCCCGAACCCGACCGCACGGCGGCCAATTATCGCAGCTATGGCGAAGCGCACCGGTCGCGGCTGGCGTTCGTGCGTCATTCGCGCGACCTGGGCTTCACGATCGAGGAAATCCGGTCGCTGCTTGATCTGTCGGACCATCCGGAGCGCGATTGCGCCGAGGCCGACCGGATCGCGACCGGGCATCTGACGCAGGTCGAGGCGAAGATCGCGCAGCTCGAAACGCTGCGCGACGAGCTGGCGCGGATGGTCGGGCGCTGCCGCGGCGGGCTGGCCGGCGACTGCCGGGTGATCGAGGCGCTGGGCGACCATCGGCTGTGCGAAGCGACGCACGCATGAGCACGCCGCTCGCGACGATCGGCTGGTATGTGCTTGCGGCGCTCGGCGAGATCGGGGGGTGTTTCGCCTTCTGGGCGGTGCTGCGGCTGGACAAGTCGCCCTGGTGGCTGGCGCCCGGCGCGCTGGCGCTGGCCTTTTTCGCTTTTGCGCTGACCCGCGTCGAGGCCGAGGCGGCGGGGCGTGCGTTCGCCGCCTATGGTGGGATCTATATCGTCGCCTCGCTCGTCTGGCTCAAGCTGGTCGAAGGGGTGTCGCCCGACCGGTGGGATCTGCTCGGCGGGCTGGTGTGTCTGGGCGGCGCCGCGCTGATCCTGTGGGGTCCGGGTCGGGGTTGACACCGGAACAAGGACCGTAGCCCTGAGCCTGTCGAAGGGCGCCTCACTGAGAAGCGTCCTCCGACAGGCTCAGGGCTGCGGTTTTTTCAGAACCAGAGGCGCACCCCCGCGACGAAGCTGGTCCCGCCGACACCCTCGCCGGCCGCGCGCGCGAAACGGGCGGTATCGCCGATCTTGCGGCCATATTCGACGCCGACATAGGGCGCAAATTCGGGGACGATTTCGTACCGCAGACGCAGACCGAGTTCGATATCGGAGAGGCCGCCGCCAATGCCGAGTTCGGGGACATCCTGCGCCGCCACATTCGCCTCGAAGCGGGGTTGCAGGATCAGGCGCTGGGTGATGCGCTGGTCGTAGCTGCCCTCGGCGCGCAGGTGTACGTCGCCCTTGTTCGAGACGAAGGCCGTCCCCTCGAGGTGGAACCAGTAAGGCGCGACGCCCTCGATCCCGATCGCGGCATAGGTGCGCGACGGGTTGGGGGTGATATCGTAGCGCACCCCGGCGCTGACGTCCCACCAGGGATCGATCGCGCGCGCGTAGCGCGCCTGCACCTCGGCATGGTCGAGACCGCCGCCGAAATCGCCCTCGCCTTCATATTTGAGCTTGAGGCGGTCGACGTCGCCGCCGAACCAGGCCTCGCCTTCCCAGCGATAGCCTTCCCTGCCGTCGCGGACCTGTATTTCGGCGAGGTCGAGCGCGATCTTCGAGAAGCTCATGCCGCCATTTTCGTGGATCAATATATCGCGCGCGCGCTGCATCGCCGCGCGGTCATAGACGGCGTCGGCGGCATGGTCGGCGGGCGGGGTCGGCGCCGGGGCGTTACCCACCGAGGCCTCGGCCGGCATTGGGTGGCCAACGTGAGGATCGGGCGCCGGTGCCTCTTCCGGCATCCGGTGACCGGCATGGGGATCGGCGGCGGGCGCGGCGGGCATGACATGGCCGCTATGATCCTGGGCGACGGCAGGCGATGCGAGCGCCAGCAGCGGAAGGAGAAGGAGCGTGCGCATCATTGGTGCCCTCCATGCGTCCCATGATCGCCGCCGCCTTCGTGACGCACCGTCACCACGCGAAACATGCCCGAATGCATGTGCATCAGCATATGGCAGTGGAAGGCCCAGTCGCCGAGCGCGTCGGCGGTGAGGTCGAAGCTGAGCTTGCTGCCGGGCAGCACATTGACCGTGTGCTTCATCGGGTGATGACCGGGGTTGCCCGTCACGACCTCGAAAAAATGACCGTGGAGGTGGATCGGGTGCGGCATCATCGTGTCGTTGATCAGGTTCACGCGCACGCGTTCCTTGTGGTGAAAAGCGATCGGGTCAGGATTTTCGGACAGCTTCACCCCGTCGAACGACCACATATAGCGTTCCATATTGGCGGTCAGATGGACGTCGAGCTGGCGCGATGGGGCGCGGCCATCGGGGTTCGGATCGCGCGACTTGAGATCGCGGTAGGTCAGCACGCGGTGCGGCACATCCTCAAGTCCGGTCGGACGATCGCCGAGGCGGTCCATCGGCATCGGCGACACCGTCGCGACGCCCGGGCCGTATTGGATGTCAGGCGCGGCGGACTTGTCACGCATCTTCATCACGCCATGATCCATGCCCGCCATCTCGTGGCCCATCGCCGCATGATCCATCATGCCCATGTCCTTCATGGTGAGCAGCGGACGTTCGCGCAGCGCCGGAATGGGCGCAACCAGGCCCATCGTCGGGGCCAGCGTCGCGCGCACCTGTCCCGACCGGTCGAGCGCCTCGGCGATGAAGCCATAGGGCTGCGCGGCGGTCGGCGTGACGATCACGTCATAGGTTTCCGCGACGGCGATCTGGAATTCGTCGATCTCGACCGGCTGGACCGCGAGGCCGTCGGCCTGGACCACCGTCATCGGCAGGCCGGGAATGCGGATGTTGAAATTGGTCATCGCCGACGCGTTGATGATGCGCAGCCGGACGCGCTCGCCGGGGGTGAACAGCCCGGTCCAGTTGCCCGTGCTGTCGTGGCCGTTGACGAGATAGGCATAGGTGCTGCCGGTGATGTCCGAAATATCGGTCGGGTCCATGCGCATGCCGCCCCACATGCGGCGGTCGGCGCCCTTCTGGTCCTTGCCCGCGAGCTGGCCCGCGAGCGTCTGTTTCCGGCGGTTGAAATAGCCGCCCTGCTGCTTGAGCTTTTTCAGCAGGACATGCGGGTGGAGGAAGCTCCAGTCGGCGAGCACGAGGACATGTTCGCGGTCATAGGGTGCGGGTTCGGCGCCGGCGGGATCGATGACGAGCGCGCCGAACAGCCCCATCGCCTCCTGCATGTTCGAGTGACTGTGGTACCAATAGGTCCCCGCCTGGCGCACCGGAAATTCATAGGTGAAGGTCTCGCGCGGGCGGATGCCGGGGAAGCTGATGCCCGGCACGCCGTCCATCTGGAACGGCAGCAGCAGGCCGTGCCAGTGGATCGACGTGTCCTCGTCGAGCGTGTTGGTGACATGGATGCGCGCGGTCTGGCCCTCGCGCAGGCGGATCAGCGGCCCGGGCAGGCTGTTGTTGACCGTGACGGCATGGCCGCTGGTGCCGCCGAGGCGGAAGGGCATATGGCCGATCGACAGGCGGATATCCTCGCCCGACAGCGTGCCGGGCCCCGCGAGATGGCCGTCGTGGCCCGATTGCGCCCAAGCCGGCAGGGCAAGCCCGCCGCCGAGCATGGCAGCGCCGGCAAAAAAGCCGCGCCGCGTCAGTTGGTGATGCATTTGTTCAGTCCTGAATCCATGGCCCGAGCATCGGCGTCGGGCCGACGGGTTCGAGCGAATCGTCAATTGAAGCGGATTCAGGCGGCTCGTGGAGGGGGGATGGCGGGGGTCGTCTGGCCGCCATGGCGCGATGCGAGGATGGTGGCCGCGACGATTTCGGGCGCCGCAGCAGGCTCGGAGACAAGCGCGGGCGGCGCGGCAATCGCCGGCAGATGGCAATTATGCTTGCAATCATGCGGACCGTCGGCGTCGGGCATCTGGTGATGCGATGCGCCATCGGGCTGGCTCGCGGCCATTTCGGCGCAATGGTCGCTGGGCGCCGGGGCGCCGGTTTCGGCCATGGCGCAGCCGGTCATGCCCTGAAAGGCGAAGGCGACGGCGAGCATCAGGCTGAGCAGCGAGCGGATCATGCCAGGCCAAAATAGGCCGATCGGCAGAGGCTGCAAGACATTTGCTCGATGATTTAACCCGGATCCTGGCTATTCTCGTCACACTGAACTTGTTTCAGGGTCCATGGCCTGCCCTGTCCTTCGGCGCAGCGCAGACCGACGGCCCAGACCATGGATGCTGAAACAAGTTCAGCATGACGAAGATTGGAGGGATGGGCTCATCATCCCCAACGCCGCCGTCAGCCCGCAGGCCAGTAGCGTTTCCGCACCGCCTGTTTGTAGAGCTTTCCGGTGTCATGGCGCGGCAGCGCGGGGTCGAAATCGACCGAGCGCGGGCATTTGATCGGGCTCAGATGCTCACGGCAATAAGCGATCAGGCGCGCGGCGAGGTCGGGACCGACGTCGTTCCAGTCTTTGGGCTGGACCACCGCCTTCACCGCCTCGCCCATCTCGGCGTCCGGCACGCCGATCACCGCGACGTCGGCGACCTCGGGATGCTGGATGAGGAGATTTTCGGCCTCCTGCGGATAGATGTTCACCCCGCCCGAGATGATCATAAAGCTCTTGCGGTCGGTGAGGTAGAGATAGCCATCGGCGTCGAGATGGCCGATGTCGCCGAGCGTCGACCAGCCGGGATGGCGCGGATGGCGGGCGTCGCGGGTCTTGTCGGGATCGTTCAAATATTGGAAATCCCAGCCGCCCTCGAAATAGACGAGACCGTCGACGTTCGGGCCGACTTCTTCGCCATCGTCGCCGCAGATATGGAGCGTACCCCAGTCGGCGCGGCCGACCGATCCGGGATGGGCGAGCCATTCTTCGGGGGTGATGAAGGTCGAACCATTGCCCTCCGACCCGCCATAATATTCATAGACGATCGGGCCGAGCCACTCGATCATCCGGCGCTTGACCTCGACCGGACAGGGCGCGGCGGCGTGGACGATTTTGGTCAGCGACGAAATGTCGTAGCGCGCACGGACGTCGTCGGGCAGCGCGAGCAGGCGGATGAACATCGTCGGCACCATCTGCATGAAAGTGACGCGATGTTTCTCGATCAGGCGCAGCACCTTCTCGGCGTCGAACCTGTCCATGATGACGAGCGTCGCGCCGAGGCGGTGCGCGGACATGCCATAAGCGAGCGGCGCGGTGTGATAGAGCGGCGCGGGCGAGAGCAGGACGCTGTCCGGGCCGATGCCGTAGCGTGCCGCCATACGCTCGGCGAGCATATGCGGGGCGTCGGCGGGTTCGCCCGAGAGCGGCAGGCGGATGCCCTTAGGGCGCCCGGTGGTGCCCGAGGAATAGACGAGGTGATAGCCCGCCGATTCGTCGGCGATGCGGGTCGCGGGCCGGGCCGCAACGGCGGCTTGCCAGGATGGCGCGAGGCCGGCGCCGAGGTCGTAGATATGCGTGACATCGGGGATGAGGTCGGCGCAATTTTCAACCAGCGCGGCGGCGGCGGGGACATCGGCGTGGGTGACGAGCAATTTCGAGCCGCTGTCGCTCAGGATATAGGCGGCTTCCTCCGCTGTGAGCTGGCTCGAGATCGGGCAGAGATAGAGCCCGGCGCGCTGTGCCGCCCAATAGATTTCGAAATATTCCCGGGCGTTCTTCAGCCAGACCGCCACCGTATCGCCCGGACCGATGCCAAGCGCACGAAACAGGTGCGCGCCGCGATTTGCGACGGCCTCGAGTTCGGCGTAGCGTGTCGCCGCGCCGCTCGCCGCCATGACGATCGCCGGGCGTTCGGGCGACGTTTGCGCAAAATGCCGTGGGTGCATCCTGATCCCTTTGCTGTTTTGAGTTGTATAACTACGTTTACTTTCTATGTCGATTGACATATTGGCGGAGCAAAGGCGACAGACGGGCGCCATGGGAAAGGATCGAGTGACATGGAACTGAAGCCGGGTTCGCGCTGGAAATCCGCGGTGTGCGACGCGCAGCTGGTCGTCGTGCGGCCGCCGAGCGCCGCCGGCGAACTGCAGTGCGGCGGGGTCGCGGTGCTGCCGATCGACGATACGAGCGTGCCGAGCGGCGCCATCGATCCGGCCTTCGCCGAAGGGGTGATCATCGGCAAGCGCTACACCGACGAGGCGAGCGGTATCGAGGTGCTGGGCGCCAAGGCGGGCAAGGGTTCGCTGGCGTTTGGCGGCACCGCGATGACGATCAAGGGCGCCAAGCCGCTTCCCGCCTCGGACTGACGGCCCATGCGTACGCCGCTGCTTCTCGACATCGCCGCCGACGCCTGTTGCGACCGGCAGGCGCTCGGCGCGCGGGCCGACGGGCTCGATTTCGACGGCTATCGCGCGCGGGCGACGCAGGTCGCGGCCTGGCTGGCGGCGAAGGGCAAGGCCAACACCGCCTTCCTCGGCATGAACGGCAACGCCCTGCCCCTGCTGCTGTTCGCGAGCGGGATGGCGGGCACCCCCTTCGTACCACTCAACTATCGCCTTGCCGACGCCGACCTGAACAAGCTGGTCGCGCGGAGCGCACCCGCCGTGCTGGTCGCCGATGACGACATGCTGGGACGGATCGCGCCGGTCGAGGGGGTCGAACTGATCGCGCGCAGCGACTTCGAGGCGCAATTCCTGAGTGGCGAGACGCCCGAGAAGGTCGACCTGCCCGAGGCCGAGACCGACATCGCGGTGCTGCTGTTCACCAGCGGCACCACCGGCGAGCCCAAGGCGGCGGTGCTGCGCCACGGCAATCTGACCTCCTATGTGATGTCGACGGTCGAATTCCTCGGCGCCGACGAGGATGAGGCGGCGCTGGTCAGCGTGCCAAGCTACCATATCGCCGGCATTTCAGCGATTTTGACGGCGGCCTATGGCGGACGGCGGATCGTGTACCTGCCCGCCTTCACCGCCGAGGACTGGGTCGCGACGGTGGCGCGCGAGGGCATCACGCACGCGATGGTCGTGCCGACGATGCTCGATCGCATTCTCGATGTGATGGCGACGACGGGCGAGACGCTTCCGAGCCTGCGCGCGCTGTCCTATGGCGGGGGCAAGATGCCCGAGCCGGTGATCGCACGCGCGCTGGCGATGCTGCCGCATGTCGCCTTCGTCAACGCCTATGGGCTGACCGAGACGAGTTCGACGATCGCGCTGCTCGGCGCCGAGGATCATCGCGCCGCCTTTGCCTCCGACGACCCCGTCGCGCGGCGGCGCATCGCGTCGGTCGGGCAACCGCTGCCGAGCCTCGAACTCGAGATAAGGCGCGAGGACGGGACATGTTGCGAACCGGGCGAGCATGGCGAGATCCATGTGCGCGGCGAACAGGTGTCGGGCGAATATCTGCACAAAAAGGCGATCGCCGACGACGGCTGGTTCGCGACCAACGACGCGGGTTGGCTCGACGACGGCGGTTACCTGTTCGTCGAGGGGCGGCTCGACGATGTGATCGTGCGCGGCGGCGAGAATATCTCACCGGGCGAGATCGAGGATGTGCTGCGCGGCTTCGACGATATCGCCGACTGCGCGGTGCTGGGCATTCCGTGCGTGCAATGGGGCGAAAAGGTGGTCGCGGTGATCGTGTCGCGATCGGGCGCGCCCGACACCGACGCGATGGCGGCTATGATCCGGACCAAGCTGCGGTCGACGAAGACCCCCGAGCAATGGTTCGTGCGCGACGAGCTTCCCTACAATGAAACCGGCAAGCTGCTCCGCCGCATCCTCAAGGCCGAACTGGCGGATGAGGCCTGCGCGGGATAGGGTCGCGCCATGACGACGCCCGATCATCGCGCCGACTATCTGGGGGCAGACCGCCTGTCGGCGCCGGGTGGCGAGCCGGTGCTGGTGGTCGATGCGGCGAAGTGGCGGCGACCGAGGGCGCCGATCCAGACGGTGGTGATCGGGGTCGACCGCGACGGTGCGATGCCGGCGGTCGTGGCGGACGATTTCGACATGCTGGTCACGGCGGCGGTCGGCGCGCCGCGCCCGTGGGTGTCGCTGGGCAGCTTTTCGCAGGTGGACGAGTTGGCCGATGCGGTGCGCGCCCTTCCGCTGGCGGCGACGATTGCCGCGCAACTGCTGCGGCTGACGCAAAAAATGCCACTGGCCGATGCGCTGACAGTTGAATCCTTCGCCTATTCCTCGTTGCTGGGCGGCGCAGAGTTTGCGCGCTGGCTGGCGGCGGCCAAGATCGACGATGGGCCGCCGACGCCCGCCGAGCCGGTGGCGGTCGCACGCGATGGCGACCGGCTGACGCTGACCCTGAACGATCCGACCAATCACAATGCGATGACCGCCGCGATGCGCGATGCGCTGTACGAGGCGCTGGCGAATGCACTCGACGACCCGAGCGTTCCCACGGTCCTTCTCCAGGGTGCGGGCAAATGTTTCTCGACCGGCGGCGACCTGCCCGAATTCGGCACGGCGCGCGACCTGGCCGAGGCGCATATGGTGCGGACGCTGCACAGCTGCGCGCGCGCGCTCGATGCGCTGGGCGATCGGGGGGCGGTGCGGCTGCATGGCGCCTGCATCGGATCGGGAATCGAAGTGGCGGCGGCAGCGCATCACCGGGTCGCGGCGCCCGACGCCTGGTTCCAGCTGCCCGAACTCGGCATGGGGCTGATCCCCGGCGCGGGCGGGACCGCGACGGTCGCGCGGGCGATCGGGCGGCATCGCACTTTGTGGATGCTGGTGTCGGGCAAACGCGTCGGGGCGACGCAGGCACTCGACTGGGGGCTCGTCCACCAAATCGAAGGCGGCGCGTGAGCGCATTGCTGGACGCGGTCGCGGCGGCAGGCGAGCGGCTGGTCGCAGCGTCAGGCGGCCGTATCCTATTCGACCCGCGCCGCGCGCTGTCGCGGCACGACGATTTATTGCTCGCCGCGCCCGGCGAATGGTCGCCGAACCGGCATTGCCGGCTGGTGGCGTGCCGTGAGGGGTGGATGGCGGTGTCGCTGGCGCGGGACGAGGATCGCGAACTGGTTCCGGCGTGGACGGGTTGCGATTTCGACGACGATCCGTGGGAGGCGATCCTTGGCGCAGCCTCCCGACAGGTGACGGCGGCGACGGTTGCGTCGGCCGCCGCATTGCATCTGCCGGTCGCACGGGTTGGCGAAGCCGCGCCGCTGGCGCCGTGCGCGTTGCAGCCCGCCGCGCCGAAGGACGGGATGATACTCGACCTGTCGGCGCTGTGGGCGGGGCCCTATTGCGGGGCGTTGTTGGCGGAGGCGGGGCATGCGGTGGTCAAGGTCGAAAGCCCAGCCCGACCTGACCCGACGCGGCGGCACACGCCGAAGCTCGACGCGCGGTTGAACGGCGCGAAGCGGCATCGGGCGATGGCGCTCGACGGCCCCGAATTGATCGCGATGATCGGCGAGGCGCGGGTGCTGATCACGGCAGCGCGGCCGCATGCGCTGGCGCGGCTGGGGCTCGACGAAGCGCGGCTGTTCGGGATCAATCCCGACCTGTTGTGGATCGCGATCACCGCGCATGGCTGGACCGGCGAGGCGGCGATGCGCGTCGGGTTCGGCGACGATTGCGCGGCGGCGGGCGGGCTGGTCGGGTGGGACGGCGAGGCGCCGCGCTTCCTCGGCGATGCGCTGGCCGATCCGCTCACCGGATTGACCGCCGCGACGCTGGCGCTCGAGGCGATGGCGGGTGATCGCTGTGGGGTGATCGACATTTCGCTGGCGCGCACCGCCGCGACTTTCGCAAAGGCACTGGTGTGAGCGGCGCCTTCGACCTGATTATCCGCAACGCGCGCGGTGCCGATGGCGCGCCCTTGGCGGTGGCGGTGCGCGACGGACGGATCGCGGCGATGGGCGCGGCGGTCGCCGGGCATGGTCCAGAATATGATGCGCGGGGGCTGACGCTGGGCGCCGGGCTGCACGATCATCACCTGCATTTGCTGGCTACGGCGGCGCGGATGGAGTCGGTCGATCTCGCCGATTGCCAAAGCGTCGATGCGGTGATCGCCAAACTGCGCACCGCAGCGGGCGAGCCGGGAACGAGGGTGCGCGCGATCGGTTATGACGAGCGGGTCGCGGGGCTTCCCGATCGCGTCCTGCTCGACGACTGGCTGCCCGACCGGCCGTTGCGGGTGCAGGACCGCACGGGGGGCTATTGGCTGCTCAACAGCTTGGGGCTGGCCGAGCTGGGCGAAGCGCCCTTCCCCGCCTGCGTCGAACCAGGCGCCGACGGACGACCCAACGGCCGCATCTGGCGCGGCGACGCCTGGCTGCGCGAACGGATCGGCGGAGCGCCGCCGTCGCTGGCGGCATTGGGCGCAAAGCTCGCCGAGTGGGGCGTAACCGGGGTTACCGATGCGGGGGCGTCGAACGGCGCGGCCGAGGCGGCGTTGCTGGCGGGCGCAATGCCGCAGCGGCTGGTGATGATGGGGACCGAGGCGTTGCCGGCCGGCGACGGCTATGTGCTGGGCCCGGTGAAACTGCTGCTCGACGAGAATGATCTGCCGCCGGTCGAGGCGGTGGCGGGGCGGATCGCGGCGGCGCGGGCGCTGGGACGGAATGTCGCGGCGCATTGCGTGACCTTGGGGGAGCTGGTCTTCTATCTGGAAGCGCTGGCGGTTGCAGGGGGCGCGAGGCGCGGCGACCGGATCGAGCATGGCGGGATGATCGCGGCGAGCCTGATCGGCGATATCGCGGCGGCGGGGCTGACGGTGGTGACGCAGCCGAACTTCATCCATGATCGGGGGGATCGTTATCGCGCGCAGATGGACGGCGATGCGCTCGATGATCTCTATCGGCTCGGCTCGCTTACGCGCAGCGGGGTGTCGGTGCTCGGGGGGTCGGATGCGCCCTACGGCGATGCGAACCCATGGGTGGCGCTACGCGCGGCGACCGACCGGCGGACACGGGGCGGCGATGTGATCGGGGGCGGCGAGGCCATCGGGCGCGCGGAAGCGCTGGCGCGGTATCAGGTGCCGCTTTTGGTCGGGGGGCCGGCGGACCTGATGCTGTACGACTGGCCGGAGGATGCCAGTGCGCTCGGCACGGTCGCGCTCACGGTGGTCGGCGGTCAGATCCTATCGCAACAATAACACTATCGTCATCCCCACGAAGGCGGGGATGACAGTATAATGATATGCTAGGTCAGTCCCGCACCAGCAGCATCGCCCCCGCCAGCGGGCCGCCCGAGGTCGAGGTGGCGCAGACTTGCGGGTCGCCCTTCACCTGCCGAACCCCTGCCCGGCCCCAGAGCTGGGTGCAGGCTTCGTGGACCGCGCCATAGGCGTGGAGGCGCCCGCCCGACATCGCGCCGCCGCCGGTGTTTACGGGGAGCTCGCCTTCGAGGGCGATGCGATGGCCGCCGTCGATGAAATCTTTCGCGCCATAGCGCTCGCAGAAACCGAAATTTTCGAGCCAGTTGATCGTGTGGAAGCTGAAGCCGTCGTAGAGCTGCGCGATATCGACGTCGGCGGGTTTGAGGTCGGTGCGGCTCCACATCATCTCGGCGACCTTCGGCTGCGCCTGGGTGTCGAGTTCGGCGAGCTGGGTCCAGCTGTTGCGGTAGCGCATCGACGAGCCGATCGCCTCGATGCGGATCGGCGGGTTCCGCAAGGTCCGCGCGACATCCATGCGCGAGACGATAATCGCTGCGGCGCCGTCGATGGGGACGTCGCAGTCGTAGAGGCACAGCGGCGTCGCAATCAGCGGCGACGCGAGGTAATCGTCGATGGTGATCGGCGCCTTGTAGATTGCCTTGGGATTGAGCGCGGCGTTGCGGCGCTGGCCCACCGCAATCTGGCCCACCTGATCGGGGCGGATGCCGCTCTTGTAGACGTAGAGGTTGAAGAACAGCGCCTGCTGCAGCGCGGCGGCATAGGTGTAATAGGGCGCGTACCAGGCGAAGGGGCCCGCCTGACGCTGGCCTTCGCGGAGCAGCGAATTGGCGTAGGCGGTCTTACGCGCTGTCGCCTCGTACATGGTACGGAAGATCAGGACGTTGCGGCAGAGACCCGCGGCGATCGCGCCGATCGCGTTGAACACCGCGCCATATTGGCCGGGCGCCTCGCCGCCGCCGCCATACCAGCTGACTTGTAGCCGCAGCGCATCCTGTAGTGCGGCGCAGCCGACGGGCGAGAAGCCCGAGCCGTCGGCTTTCTCGCCGGGCCAGGTCGCGATGCCGTCGATATCGGCGCGGGTCAGGCCGGCGTCGGCGATGGCTTCGAGCGCGGCATCGACGGTGAGCGCGAGCGCGGATTTGTCGGCGCCGCGCGAGACATCGGACATGCCGACCCCGGTGATCGCGGTATTTTTCTCGGCGAAGCGCGTCATGCGGTCACCGGGCGGAAGAGCGGGACCCAGAGGTCTTCGGTCTGTTCGAAGACGACTTCGACCTCCATATCGAAATCGACCGCATCGGGCGCGCAATCGACGATGTTGCAAGGGATTCGGACATCGTCCTGCTCGGCGATTGCGACGAGCGCGAGCACATAGGGCTCGGTCAATTCGGGGACCCATGCCTTGTGATTGATCGTGAACGTCACCACCCTGCCCCGTCCCGACACCGCCTGCGGCGCGACGTCGCGGCTTTCGCATCTGGGGCAAAAGGGCACCGGCGGATGGACATAATATTCGCACGCCGCGCAGCGGTGGATCGCGAGCTTGCCGTCGCGGCCCCATGTCCAATAGGCCTGATTGTCCCGGTCGATCACCGGCAGCGTTCGCGCGATCATGTCTCCCTCCCACTTATTATACTATGTCATAAACCAAGAGTTGACACATCGTCAATTTTTGCGATGATGAGGGCAACAACAAACCATTTGAGAGGAGAGTCGCCATGCAGATGGACGACATGGTGATCATCAGCGTCGACGATCATGCGGTCGAGCCGCCCGAGGCCTTCATCCGCCATTATCCGGAAGGGAAGAAGGACCGCGCGCCGCGCATCGTCCAGGACAATGGCAAGGATATCTGGTCGTGGAACGGCCAGCGTTTCCCGACCATCGGCCTCAACGCCGTCGTCGGCCGCCCGCGCAGCGAATATGGCATGGAGCCGAGCGCGTTCGAACAGCTTCGCCCCGGCACCTATGACCCCAAGCTGCGCGTCGACGACATGAACGCCAATGGCGTGCTCGCCTCCCTCAACTTTCCGACGATGCCGAGCTTTGCCGGCGGGACCTTCGTGTCGATGGCGCAGAAGGATCCCGAGGAGGCGCTGCTCGCCTGCCGCGCGTGGAACGACTGGCATGTGCAGGAATGGTGCGCGACCGCGCCGGGCCGCTTCATCCCGATGTGCCTGATCCCGATGTGGAACATGGACGACACGCTGACCGAACTGAAGCGGATGAGCGACCTCGGCGTCCATGCGGTCAGCTTCTCCGACAATCCGTCGAACATCGGCCTGCCGAGCATCCATAACGAATATTGGGAGCCGTTCTGGAAGGCGTGCAGCGATTACAAGATGGTGATCAACTGCCATATCGGTACCGGCGCGCGCGCGATGCATCCCTCGCCCGAAAGCCCGATCGACGCATGGATCACCGCGATGCCGATCTCGATCGCCAATTCGGCGGCCGACTGGACCTTCGCGAAATTCTGGCAGCGCTATCCCGATTTGCGCATGGCGCTGAGTGAGGGCGGCATCGGCTGGATCCCCTATTTCCTCGAGCGCGCCGATTTCACGCACGAGCATCATCACGAATGGACCTACACCGACTTCAACGGCGAACGGCCGTCGGACCTGTTCAAGCGGCACATCATCTGCTGCTTCATCGACGACCAGTTCGGCGTGAAGAACCTGGAATATATGAACACCGACATGATCGCCTATGAATGCGATTATCCGCATTCGGACACGGTGTGGCCCAATGTCCCCGAATATCTGTGGGCATCGGTCAATGGGCTGGAGAAGAATGTGGTCGACAAGATCACCCACCTCAACGCGATGCGTGAATATAGCTTCGACGCCTTTGCGCTGAACGGCGGGCGCGAAAATTGCACCGTCGCGCACCTGCGCGAGTTGGGCAAGGACGTCGACGTCAGCCCGCGCCACAATCTGGGCGGGCTCAAGACCGACAGCATGGACGCGATCGGTCAGGCGCGTCGTCCGGTGACGTCGGGCGACATCGAACGCATGTTCGCTTCGGCCTGAGCGGAGGATTTATGACCGAAACGACGCTCTCCCGTTGTCCGATCGCGCATGCCCCGGCGGACGCCCCGCCGGTGCCCGCGCATGTCCCGCCCGAGCTGGTGCTCGACACGCGCTTTGCGCAGGGCCAGATCGCCTATGACCTGCCCGACCCCTATCTGCCCGCCGATGTGATGCGATCGCCCGACGTACCGCGCATCCTTTATTATCCCTGGCCGACGAGCGGGCGTCAGCATGGCGCGTGGACGGTGTCGCATTATGAGGACATTCGCCGCGTCTATGAGGATAATGAGATCTTCTCGACCGAGGGTGCGGCGCAGTTCCAGGTGCTGGCGGGCGAGAGTTTTCCATCGATCCCGCTCGGTATCGATCCGCCCGACCATGGCCGCTATCGCAAGTTTTTGAACCCCTGGTTCACGCCGGTCGCGATGAACGCCATGGAGCCGAAAATTCGCGCGATCGTGAGCGAGATGATCGACGCGGTGGCGCAGGATGGCGAGGTCGACATCGCCTATGACTTCGGGCGCATCTATCCGGTCCGGGTGTTCCTGAACCTGATGGGTTTTCCCTTCAGCATGTTCGACCAGTTTCTCGACTGGGAATATGCGATTCTGCACGACCCCGACATTTCCGCGAAAGCCGCCGCCGTGACGGGAATCCTCGCCTATCTGCGCGGCTTCATCGCCGAGAAGCAGGCGAACCCCGACGAGACGCTGGGCAGTTATATCGCCAACGGATCGATCGACGGCGTGCCGCTGACCCCCGACGAGACGATCGGCATGACCTGGTTCCTGTGGCTCGGCGGGCTCGACACTGTCGCCTCGACGATCAGCCAGATGTTCCGCCGCATGGCGCTCGACACCGACCTGCAGGCGCGCATCCGCGCCCATCCGGAGATCATCAACAGCGCGGTCGAGGAGTTCCTGCGCGTCCAGCCGCTGGTCAACAGCGGGCGGCGGATCAAGAAGGATTTCACCTGGCACGGCGTCGAGTTGAAGGAAGGCGACTGGATCGCTTGCATCAACAGTTCGGGCAATTTCGACGAGGGCCAGTTCGCTTGCCCGCGCGATTTCGATCCCGAGCGCAAGAACAACCGGCATTTCACGCTGGTCGGCGGGGTGCATATCTGCCTTGGCGCGCACCTGGCGCGGCGCGAATTGCGCGTGCTGCTCGCCGAATGGCTGTCGCGCGTGCCGCCGTTCCGGATCAAACCGGGCGCCGACACCACCGTGATCCCGGGGCTGCTGTCGATCCGCAACCTGCCGATCGTCTGGGACACCAAAGCCGCTTCATAAGGACAACAATATGGCTTTCTTGAAATATGACGACGCCATTTACGTGGGCGGCGAATGGCAGAAGACCGGCCAGCGCGAGGCGGTGATCAACCCCGCCGACGAAAGCCTGCTCATCGAGGCGCCGGTCGGCAGCGCGGCGCAGGTCGACGCCGCGATCGGCGCAGCGCGCACCGCCTTCGATCAGGGCGACTGGGCATATCTGCCCGTGGCGCAGCGGCAGGCGATATTGACGCGCTTCCTCGACGCGCTCGACGCCCGCAAGGGCGCGATCGTCGACATGATCGTCGCCGAGGCCGGCGCGACGCGGATGCTCGCCGAGTTCCTGCAATATGGCATTCCGATGAAACATGCGCGGCGGACGATCGAGGTCGCCTCGCGCCCCGCCGTCTCGTCGCTGCCGGTCGAGCTGACCCCCAATGCGCAGGGCCGCACGACGCTGGGCACCGGAGTGGTCAGCCGCGAACCGGTGGGTGTCGTCGCCGCCATCTCGCCGTACAACTTCCCCTTCTTCCTCAATATCGGCAAGGTGATCCCCGCGCTCGCGGTCGGCTGCACGGTGGTGCTGAAGCCCTCGCCCTATACACCGATGCAGGCCCTGATCCTCGGCGAGATCGCCGACGAGGTCGGGTTGCCCAAGGGCGTGCTGAGCATCGTCACCGGCGATATCGAGACCGGCAAGCTGCTCACCACCGACCCGCGCGTCGACCTCGTCCACTTCACCGGATCGGACAAGGTCGGGGCGATGATCCAGGCGCAGGCGGCGCCGACGCTCAAACGCATCGTGATGGAGCTCGGCGGCAAGTCGGCGCTGATCGTGCGCGCCGATGCCGATATCGCGAAAGCCGCGGCGGCGGGGATCATGGGCTTCACCACCCATGGCGGCCAGGGCTGCGCACTCACCACGCGCCACATCGTCCACAACAGCATCCGTCCGCAGTTCGTCGCGGCGATGCAGGCGATGCTCGGGCATATGAAGATCGGCAACCCGGTCGACCCGACGGTCAATTACGGCCCGCTGATCCGCGAAGTCGCGCGCAAACGCACAGAGGATTATGTCGCGATCGCGCAGGACGAGGGCGCGACTTTGGTCGCGGGCGGCAAGCGGCCCGAGGGGCTCGACAAGGGTTATTATTACGAGCCGACCCTGTTCGACAATGTGAAGAACGACAGCCGTCTAGCGCAGGAAGAGGTATTTGGCCCGATCGGCGCGGTCATCGGCTATAACGACGACGAAGAGGCGATCGCGATGGCCAACCACAGCGATTTCGGGCTGTCGGGCGCGATCTACTCGGCCGATGCGGGACAGGCGTATCGCATGGCGCTGAAGCTGCGCACCGGCGGGGTCGGCATCAACGGCGGCGCGGGGACGATGCAGTCCGACGCACCGTTCGGAGGCATCAAGCGCTCGGGCTATGGCCGCGAATATGGCGAAGAGGGCCTCAACGAATTCACCTACCAGAAGGTCATCGGCTTCCACGCCGAATAAGGGGATCAGCCATGACCAAAGTGATGTCCGGCATCCGCGTCCTCGAGGTTGCGCAATTCACCTTCGTCCCGGCAGCGGGCGGGGTGATGACCGACTGGGGCGCCGATGTGATCAAGATCGAGCATCCGGTGCGCGGCGACGCGCAGCGCGGCATCCAAATGCTGCAGCGGCTGGCGGTCAATCCGCAGCGATCGTCGCTGATGCAGCATCCCAATCGGGGCAAGCGCAGCGTCGGTATCGACATTTCGACCGAGGAAGGCCGCGAACTGCTCTATGAGATCGCGAAGACCGCCGACGTCTTCCTGACCAATTACCTGCCCTCGGCACGGCAGAAACTCGGGATCGATATCGAGCATATCCGCGCCGCCAATCCGAACATCATCTATGTCCGCGGCAGCGCCTTTGGCGACAAGGGACCCGAGCGCGACAAGGGCGGGTTCGATTCGACCGCCTATTGGGCGCGCGGCGGGTCGGCGGTACTGGTGACCCCCAAGGCGCTCGACGGCCCGCTGACCCAGCCCGGGCCGGCCTATGGCGACACGATCGGCGGCATGAACATCGCGGGCGGGATCGCGGCGGCGCTGTTCCACCGCGAACGCACCGGCGAGGCGACCGAGGTCGATGTGTCCTTGCTGTCATCGGGCATCTGGGCGACCGCCTGTTCGGTCGATGTGGCAATGGAGCTGGGCGCCGACCCGTTTGAAAACCAGATGCCAGGCGGCAATCAGGCCGTCGGCACCAATCCCTTCATGGGGGTGTTCAAAACCTCGGACGGTAAGTTCATCAACCTGACCGTCCTGTCGCCCGGGCCCTATATCGAGGATGTGTTCGGACATCTCGGCATCCCCGAGGCGGCGCAGGACGCGCGTTTCTCGACCGCCGAGGCGATCATGGCGAATGCCACCGAAGCTTATCCGCTGGTCAAGAACGCCATCGCGGCGCAGCCCTATGCCTATTGGGTCCAGCATCTCAAGACGATGAAGGGGCAATGGGCCGCCTATCAGTCGGTGCACGACGTGGCGAGCGACGAGCAGGTGCTGGCGAATGATCTGATCTTCGAGGTCGAGAGCGCCGACGGCGGCGCGCCGATCCGACTGGTCGCCAATCCGGTTCAGTTCGACCGCGCCGGGGTGGAAAACACACGCGCGCCCGAAGCGTCGGAGCATACCGAATTGTTCTTGATGGAACTGGGGCTCGAATGGGACCGGATCGAGGAGCTCAAGAACAAGAAGGCGATCGCCTGACGGGCCGACGCGGCATGACCTCCCCTCCCCTTCGTGTCGGCATCATCAGCGCCGCCTGGGGCGCGAAGGCGCATTTGCCCGCCTGGCGCAGTCTCGACGGGATCGAGGTGACCGCGATCTGCACCTCGCGGCCCGAGACGGCAGCGAAGGCGGCGAAGGATTTCAAGGTCGCGCGCGCCTTCCATGATTTTCGCGCGATGGCGACCGATCCCGAGATCGACATCGTCGATTGCGGCACGCGGCCGCCGCTGCGTTTCGCCATGGTGATGGCGGCGCTCAGCGCGGGCAAGCATGTCTATAACGGCATTCCCTTCGCCAAGGATTTGGCCGACGCGCGCGCGATGCACGCGGCTTGGCGCTCGGCGGGGACCGTCGCGGTGGTCGATGCCTTCATGCAGGCTGTGCCGGCGATGGTGCAGATGAAGGCGATGATCGAGGCCGGCTGGCTCGGCGAGGTGTTCGGCGCCGATATCGCGTTCGAGGTGCCCTTGTTCAGTGCAGGCCAGACCAATGTGCCCGGCTATGTCTGGTTCGCCGATCCCGCCAATGGCGCGAGCGCGGGGCGCAATCTGGGAAGCCATATGCTGCATCTGCTGGTGCATTTTTTCGGGCGGGTCGCCGCCGTGACCGCGGACCAGTCGCTCGCGCTCAAGGAATGGCCGCTCGATGGTGAGACGATCCTTCCCGAGGTGCCCGACCGGGCGTCGCTGCTGCTGCGCCACGCCTCGGGCCTGCCGACGCGGCTGGAGGCGAACTGGTGCAAGATCGGCGGCGACGGGTTTCGCTTTTCGGTGTGGGGGGCGAAGGGGCGGATCGAAGCGCGGGCGCCGGTGTTTCCGATGGCGCATGACACGCGGCTGTTCGGGACGAGGGATGCGGCGCTGGGGAGCGGGGCGATGGAGATGATTGCGATCGAGCCGGCGTATCTGGCGGTGCCGGGATGTCATGCTGTGGCCGATCGGCCCGAAACGGGGTTGCTGGCTCTGGCTTCGATCTTTGCGACAATGCGCGATGCGATCGGCGGCTCGGGAGCGGCCGCGCCGGACTTCAGGCAGGCGCTGCATGTGCAGGAGGTGGTTGAGGCGGCGGTGCTGGCGAGCGACGAGCGGCGGTGGGTCGATTTGCGTTAAATCCCCCTCCCGCAGGCGGGAGGGGTTAGGGGTGGGCGCGAGCGTAGCGAGCGTCTGACTGGGCAGAGGCCCACCCCGCTGCGACTAACGAACAAGTTCGTAATTCTCGCTCCCCTCCCGCCTGCGGGAGGGGATGGTTCAATCCCGCCGCAGCAGCATCGAGCCCGCGATAAAGCCGCCGCCCATGCCGCACGCGCCGACTTTGGCCCCATCAACCTGGCGCCCGCCGGCCTGCCCCCAAAGCTGGGTGCACACCTCGTGCAGTAACCCGAAACCGTGCAGCCGCCCACCCGACAATTGCCCGCCGCCGGTGTTCACCGGAAAGCGTCCGCCGGGGCCGATATTGCCTTCGGCGATGAAGTCCTTCGCTTCGCCATGGCCGCAGAATCCCATGGCTTCGAGCCAATAGGGCACGAAGATGCTGAACCCGTCATAGAGACCGAGGACGTCGACGTCGGCGGGCTTCAGGTCGGTGCGCGCCCACATGTCGGCGGCGCTGTCGTGCGCGCCCATGGTAGTGAGGTCGGCGCGCTGATCCCAGGTTTCCTGCGAGCCGAGCGCGGCGCCCATCGCCTCGATCGCCAGCGGCGCCTGCGCGCAATCCTTCGCGGCGTCGGCGGCCGAGACGATCACGACGCAAGCGCCGTCGATCGGTACGTCGCAGTCGAACAGCCCGAGCGGTGACGAGATCATCCGTGCGCCAAGATAATCGTCCATCGTCAGCGGGGAGCGCATCACCGCCGACGGATTATGCTGCGCGAAGGCGCGCTGACCGGTCGCGACGAGGCCGAGATGCTCGCGGGTCATGCCGAATTCGTGAAAATAGCGCTGCGCCATCCAGCCGGCCCAGTTCGACGCCGACATGGCGTTGGCGGGGACGAGATAGGAGTACCAACCGCCGAGCCGCGCGCGGCCCGCGCCGGGTATGCTGGCGCGCTGCGTCGCGGTTTGCGACGAACTTTCGGTGAGCGCGCGGAAGCAGAGGATATGGCGGGCCTGCCCCGTCGCGACCGCCATCGCCGCCACTTGTATCGGCGCCATCTGCGACGGGCCGTCGGGGACGGCGCTGTGCCAGCGGGTCTTGAGGCCAAGGGCGTTGCGGACCTCGCCGGTGCCGAGCGGCGACATGCCCGGCGAATTGTCGGCCTTGCCCGGATAGGTCGCGATGCCGTCGATATCGTCCTTGGTCAGCCCCGCGCATTCGAGCGCGCGGCGCGCGGCTTCGGCGAGGTGGATCATCGCGGGGCGACCCGTCTTGCGGCCGATGTCGGACATTCCGACGCCAGTGATGGCGGCGTTCAGGGTCATTGTGCGGGCTCCCACTGCGGGAACCAGACATCGTCGATGTTGAGGAAACCCACTTTCATCGCTTGGCCGATGGCCACGCTGTCGGGATCGGCGTTCACCACCTCGGCGGTGACGCGCACGCCGGGCGCGCCGTCGAGATCGACCACGGCGAGCGCGAAGGGCACCGCCATGCCGGGCGCCCATGGCTGGTGGTTGACCGTGAAGGTGTAGACAGTACCTGTGCCGGGGACCGGCTTGGTTTCAACAGCTTCGCTCCAGCATTTGGGGCAAATCAGTTGGGGCGGGTGGATCGCATGGGCGCAATCGGTGCAAAAGGCGATCATCAATTTCCCTTCGGCGCCGCCGGTCCAGAAGGCGGTGTTTTCGGGGGTAAGTTCGGGAAGTGGTCTCATTTTCTCGCAATCATATCTGAAGTGTGGCGCCGCCGCTGACGCGGATCGTTTCGCCGGTGACGAAGCTGGTGGAGGGCGACACCAACCACAACATCGCCTCGACGATGTCGCGTTCCTCGCCTTCGCGCTGAAGAATCTGCATCGCCATGACATGGTCGATCACCGGCTGCGGCAATTCGGCGCGGATGGTGTCGGTGAAGATCAGTCCCGGGGCGATCGCGTTGACGCGAATGCCATCGGGCGCGAGTTCATTGGCGAAGGAAACGGTGAGGCCGCGCACCGCGAGCTTCGAGACACCATAGGCCTTTTGCGCGCCATAGGCGGCCATCGACGAGATGTTGACGATCGACGCCCCCGCGCGCCCAGCCATGAAGCGCCGTGCCGACAGCGTACAATAGATGACGCCCCAGATGTTGACGTCGAACATGCGCCGCGTGCGCGCGGTACCGAGCGTACCGATAAATTCATTGGCCTCCGCCGAGTGGATGCCGGCGTTGTTGATCAATATGTCGATGCCGCCGTGGCGGGCGGCGATATCGGCCATGACGCGCTCGACGCCCGCCTCGTCGGCGACGTCGACCATCATCGCTTCGGCACCGTGTCCGATTTCGGCGGCGGCTGCCTTGGCGGCATCATCGTCGAGATCGAGCTGGACCAGTTGCGCGCCGCGCGCCGCCAGCGCTTGACCGAAAGCCTTGCCGAAGCCGCGCCCGCCGCCGGTGATAACGGCGACCTTGCCCTTCAGCTCATCCGACACGGTCGTGCTCCTTGATTGATGCCTTGGGCAGCGCGAGCGCGGTCAGCACCGCGGCGGTGCAGAGCGCGGCGATGACCGCGACGGTGATGTCGTAGGCGAAGGGCGACGGATAGCTTTCGCTGCCGCGGCGGACGATGTCGGCGGCGAGCAAGGTCGTCACCATCTGCGCGCCGATGCCCATGAAAAGCTGGCGGATGACCGTGAGCAGGCCCGAAATCTCGCTGATCCGCTCGGGGGGTGAGGCCTGCGCGATAATCGTCGGGGCGACAGAGAAGAGCATCGTGGTGCCGAAGCTGATGATGATGAGCTGGACGACGACCTTGGCGAAGCTGTCGACGTCCATGACGAACCAGAGCAGCCAGCCCGCGACCGTCACCACGCCGCCCGCGACCAGCGCAAAACGCCCTCCCCCGCGCGCTGCGAGCCAGCCGCCGAGCGGTCCCGCGAAGACCGAGCTGAGGTTCGAGGGCAGTTTGGCGACGCCCGCGAGGGTTGCGGTGAAACCAAGGCCGGCGATGGTCCAGAGCGGCGCCTGCATCAGCAGCGAGAAAAAGACGGTGATCTGGAGTGTGCTCATCGCGACGAGCGCGGTCACCGCGCTGCCGACGGCGATGGTGCGATCCGAGAAGCTGCGCACCGCGATCAGCGGGTTCGGGCTCGCGAGGCTGGTGCGCCACCACCAGAGGGTGAGCAATAGCCCCGCCCCCAAGGATGCGAGCGGCAATGGGGCGGCCCAGCCCCACTCCTTGCCCATGCTGAAGTAGACGAGGACGAGCGCGACGCCGGGCGCGAAGGCCAGCCCCGAGAGCCAGTCGACCGGCTCCGATGCCGGCTGGCGCGGCGAGCGCGGGAGCAGGCCGGCGATCGCGAGCGCCGAGACGGCGCAAAGGCCCGCGCTGGCGAAGAAGACGCCGTGCCAGCTGAAATTGTCGACGATCATGCCGCCGACGACGAGCCCTGCGGCGGTGCCGATCGATGCGCCCGAGATCATCAACCCGATCGCCATCGGGGCGCGGTCCTTGCCGGCATTTTCGTGGACGAGACCGATGCACAAAGGCAGGATCGCCCCGGTGACGCCCTGCATCAGGCGGCCCGCGAGCAGCGCCGGGAAATTGGTCGAGAGCGCGCTGATCAGCGAGCCGAGTGCGCCGATGGCGAGCACGACGACGAGCACCTGCCGGCGCCCGAACAGATCGCCGAGGCGGCCGACGATCGCGGCGATCGCGGCGCCAACGATCAGATAGCCGGTGATCAGCCAGCCGACCATCGCGGGATTGCCGAAATCCTCAATCAGCCGTTTGAGCGCGGCGAGGATCATCGCGGTTTCGAAGGAGCCGTTGACCTCCGCGATCCAGAGCGCGCCGATGATGAGCGGGAGGTTGCGGGAGGGGGTCAAGGCCGTCCCCGGGGAAAGCGCGAAACTCTCAAGACTTCGTCATGCTGAACTTGTTTCAGCATCCATGGCCCGCGCTCGACTTCAAACCCCACGCTGAGGGAAACGACCGGCCATGGACCCTGAAACAAGTTCAGGGTGACGAGATTATTGAGGAGGTAGCGAAGGCTCACCCTTCCAGCTTCTTCGCGCCTTCGGGCACCCCGACCTGCGCGGCGCGGACCTCGATCAGATCGACGCCGATGTCGGCGGGCAGTCCGATCACCGAGAGCAAGGCCTTGGCCATCGATTCGGGGGTCGCCCCCTCGCCCGTCATCGACGCATGGCCGGTCTCGACGATCTTCTTGTAGAAGGCGGCGACGGTTTCCTGCGACCAGCTTTTGCCGCCCGAACCGCCCTTGACCGACCCCGAGCGCAATATGGTGACGCGGATATCGTCGCTGCGCAATTCGTCACGCAGACCATGGCAGAGTGTTTCGACCGCCGCCTTGGTCGCGGCGTAGAGCGCGAGCATCGGGAACGGCATGTTCACCGACTCGCTGCTGATCGCCACGATCTGGCCCTTGGTGGCGCGCAAATGCGGGATCGCGGCGCGGACCAGCCAGGATACGCCGAGGATGTTGATGTCGATATGGCTGCGGATGATTTCGTCGCTGCCGTCTTCGAAGGCGAAGGGATGGAAGATGGCAGCGTTGGCGACGACCACGTCGATGCGGCCGAAGTGCGCGGCGGTCTGCGCGATGGCGGCGTTCACTTCCTCCGAGGAGGCGACGTCGCAGGCGATCGGCAGTACCGCATCGCCGAATTCGGCGGCGAGCGTGTCGAATTCTTCGGACGGGCGCGCGAGGCACGCGACCTTTACGCCAGCTGCGACGAGCGCCGCGACGAAATGTCGCCCCATGCCTTTCGATGCACCGGTCACGACAGCGACCTTGCCGCTCAGCCTCTCCATCCCGAATCCCCTGATTTTCGTGTTTTTCGTTTCATTTTTGACGATACGTCAATTTTTTGCCATATCGCAACCCCGCTGTTAGGATGGCGGCAAGATTTCGGGGCAGGATCACCTATTTGACGCAGACACAGGCCATCATCGCGGCGGAGACCCCGCCCGAGCGCAAGCTGGGCGCGAAGGGACAAAGGACGCGGCAGCAATTGATCGACGCGACGGTCGACCTGCTCGAAACGCACGGGCTGCGCGACGTGTCGGTGGTCGACGTCGCGCGCGCGGCACAGACCTCGCCCGCGACTTTCTATGTCTATTTCAAGGGCGTGCCCGAGGTGGTGCTGGCGGCGCTCGAAGGCGCGTCGCAAAATTCGCCCGAACTGGAAGCGGTGATCGCGCGCGACTGGATGGGACCGGGAGCCGCCGAGGCGGCGCGTGCGTTCGTCGAATGCTACACCGAATTGTGGAACCGCAACCGCACCATCTTCGTCGTGCGCAATCTGGCCGCCGAAGAGGGCGACGCGCGTTTCTATGAAGCGCGGATGACGCAGGCGCGGCCGATGATGGACGCGATCAGCGAGCAGGTCGCGCGTGCGCAGGCGGCCGGGCGAACCCCCGCCGACCTGTCGGCGCGGTCGTGCGCCGGCACGGTGCTGATGATCCTCGAACGCCTGTCGGCGATCGGACCGATGAGCAGCCACGCCGACGGGGTCGGCTATGCCGACCTGAAGGCGGCGGCGGCGCATGGTATCGCGATGATGCTGGGGGCGCGGGGCTAGGCCCCGCGTAGTCAGCGCCCCCGAACCGAACTCTTCAATCTTCGTCATGCTGAACTTGTTTCAGCATCCATGGCCCGCGCTCTCGTTCGACGCAGCGTCGAAGGATAAGGCAGGCCATGGACCCTGAACCAAGTTCAGGGCGACGAGGGAAGAGAGGTGGAATCGCGGATTCACGGCGACGACTTATCCCGCCGCCGCTTCCGCGATCATTTTCTGGATATCCAGCACGCCCGTCGCGAGGCCGCCCGCGAGGCCGGCGTCGACCGGCAGGCACACGCCGCTGATGAAGCTTGCGGCGTCGCTGTTGAGCAGGATCAGCGGCAGCGCCTGTTCGTCGGCGGTCGAATAGCGGCCCTTGGCCTTGGCGAAGGCGCCCAGCACCGCGTCGCCCGCAACCTTGCGGAATTCGCCGAGCATCGGGGTGTCGATCGGGCTGGGCATGGTGCAGTTGATGCGGATGTCGCGGCCGATCAGGTCGGGCGCGCGGACCTGCGTCCAGGTGTTGATCGCTTCCTTGGCGAGGCTGTAGGGGTCGCCGACTTCCTCGGCACGGTCGAGATACCATTGGCGGGCCTCGGCGAAATCCTCGATCGCGATAAATTCGCGGAGCAACGGCTGGCGCGTCAGCCACTTCATGCCGCCGAGCGACGAGACCGAGACGATCGCGGCGCCGGGGTTGAGGTGGGGAATCCAGCCCTCAGTCCAGGCGCGGATGCCGAGGAAATTGACCGTGACGACGTCCTCGCCGGGGAAGGTCTGCGGCAGGCCCGAGACGTTGAACACGGCGTCGATCTTGCCGCCGATGCTCGCGATGCCCGACGCGATGGCGTCGGGGTTCTTGAGATCGACCTCGGTGAAGCTCGCGAGATTGACCGGCGACGGCTTGATGTCGGCGCCATGCACTTCGGCGCCGAGGTCGACGAGGGCGCGGGCGCAGGCCTCGCCGGTGCCCGAGAAGCAGCCCATGACGACGACGCGCTTGCCCTTATAGCCTAAAATATCCTTCGACATGGTCTCTACCCTTCCTGATTTTGTTGCAGCGGTGCGAATTTCGTATCGGCGAGGCCGCCCATCGCGTCGGCCATCAGCGCCGCCTCGCGCGTCTCGTGCGCGTTGCAGAGGATGATCGCCGCGTCGGTGGCGATGCGGTCGCCCGCGACGGCATCGCGGAAGGCGGTCCAGGCGGTGCGATAATCGGCGAAATCGCGCGCGAGCACGGCTTCGATCTCGACCTTTTCGGCGGCGTGGAAGCCGGGCTCGAAACGCTCGATCGCGCGCCACCATTTGATGAGGCGCGCCATGCCCTTGGCCTTCGCCGTAGCCTGCTGGTCGGCGAGGCGCGGGACGATGGTGCCCTTGATGTCGTCGAGCGCGATGGCGAAGCTCCGGTCGTGCGCGCCGAGCGGGGCGTCAGCCAGCGCAACGGGCGGCAATTCGATGCCCGCAGCCTCGGCGAGCGCGTGCGAGAGGACGCGGCGGTGGATCGTCGAATAAACGAGGTTCATGCCGAGATTGGGCGGCGGCGGCGCGTCGGGATCGTCGTAGCGCGCGCGGCGCGCGAAGCTGGTCTGGAAGAGCAGACGCCAGTAGATGAGGCGCGGCAGGTCGACCTTTTGGCCCCCGGCGGCTTCATAGGCGGCGAAGGCTTGCGGCAAGGGCACGAAACCCTGGAACAGCATGCGGATCGCGAGCATCGCGAGGTCGGCCATCGGGTCGCCATAATGGACGAGTTCCCAGTCGAGCAGCGCGGTGACCTTGTCGCCGTTGTAGAGGAAATTGCCGGGGCCGGCGTCGCCATGGACGATCACCGGCGCGGGCAGGTCGGCGGGAATATTGGCCTCGAGCCAGTTCAGCGACAGGTGGATCAGCGGGTCCCAGCCCTTGCCGCTGTTGCCCGCGCGCAGCTCGGCGACGCGGCGGCGGATGAAGACCTCGGCGGGTTCGACCGGGCCCATGCCGTCGACGGGATTCGCCGCGATATCGATGCGGTGGAGCGCGGCGAGCTGCGCCATGAAATCGGCGGCGAGCGTGTCGCGTTGCGAGGGGTCGATGATCGTGCCGAAGCGGTCCTTGCCCCGGACCATGCCGCAGACGAGCGCGCGCTGGTCGGGGATGGAGGCGTAGAAGGGCGCGACGCGGACGCCGGCGGGCGCGAGCGGGCCCGAGAGCGCGCGGAGCACCGCAGCTTCGCGCAGGAAGGCGGCGTCATCCCCTGCCCCCGCCTTGTGGACGTCGTAATTCATATAGGCGCTGGCAGCGCGGCCG
>NZ_JBOHHU010000014.1:0-61127 GCF_050725615.1 Sphingopyxis sp. | reverse complement strand
GAGCGCTTCCCTTCAAGGTGTCTCGACTTCGCTCGACACGAACGGGATTCACATGCGGGATTTATAAGGCGGCTCTATCGCGTCCGCCGCCAATCCTCAAACCCGGGTCGGATCGATGTCGAGCTGTCCGAGCCGCTTGCGCAACGTGTTGCGGTTGATGCCAAGGCGGCGTGCCGCCTCCAGCTGATTGCCGCGCACGTCGCGCAGCACGCGCCGCAGCAGCGCGGCCTCGACGATCGCCTGCAGTCGCTCGTGGATCGTGCCGTCCTGCTCGGCGGCGGCCAGTTCTTCGCGCGCCCAGTCATCGACCGCACGGCGGATGGCGTCGGCGGGAGCGAGGATCGGATGGCCCTCCCCGCTTTCGTGCAGCACCGCCTCGACGTCGCGGACGGCGACGACGGTATCGCGCGACAGCACGGCAAGGCGCTGAACGACGTTGCCGAGTTCGCGGACGTTGCCCGGCCAGTCGTAGCGTTCGAGCATCTGCATCGCCGCCGGGGCGAATTGCCGGTCGGGCAGCCCCGACGCACGGCCCGCCTCGACGAAATGGCGGATCAGCGCCGCGATATCGCTGCGCCGGTCGCGCAGAGGCGGCAGCGTGACCGGGATGACGTTGAGCCGGTAGAACAGATCTTCGCGGAAGCGGCCATCGGCGACGAGGCTGCGCATGTCGCGGTGGGTGGCGGCGACGACGCGGACGTCGGCGCGCAGCGCCTGGCTGCCACCGACGGTCGAATATTCATTGCTCTGGAGGACGCGGAGCAGCCGCGTTTGCGCGTCGAGCGGCATGTCGCCGATCTCATCGAGGAAGAGCGTGCCGCCCGCCGCCTGCTCGAACCGCCCGGCGCTGCGGCTGTGGGCGCCGGTGAAGGCCCCCTTTTCATGGCCGAACAATTCGGCCTCGATCAATTCGCGCGGGATCGCCGCCATGTTGATCGCGACGAAGGGCCCGGCGCGGCGCAGGCCGGTCGCGTGAACCGCGCGGGCGACGACCTCCTTCCCAGTTCCCGATTCGCCCAGGATGAGAACCGCAAGATCGTTCGAGGCGAGGCGTGCGATGGTGCGATAGACCGCCTGCATCGCCGGGGCACGGCCGACGAGGCCGTGGCTGTCGGCGGATCCGGGCTCGGGCGCTGCAGCCGGTTCGGCGCGGCGGCGGCCCAGCGCGGCGCGGACGCTGGTGGTCAGGTCCTCCAGATCGAAAGGCTTGGGCAGATAATCATAGCTGCCGATTCCGGTCGCGCGTACCGCCGTGTCGAGCGTGTTCTGCGCCGAAAGCACGATCACCGGCACGTCGGGGTCGAGCCCGGCGCCCGGCAGGGAGTCGATGCCGTCGCCGTCGGGCAGCACGACATCGGTGATGACAAGGTCGGGCGTGTTCTCGGTGAGCCAGGCATTGCGTTCGGCGACGGTGGTGACCGCAGCGAAGACGCCGCATTCCTCGGCCAGCGTTTCGCGAATGATCAATGCGATCGTCGGATCGTCCTCGACGAGGAGGATCGTCTTGCCGTTCATGTCGCCTGGCCCTTTTGCGCGGCGGGAAGGTGGACGCGGAAGCGGGTCCAGTCGCCGTCGCGCATATGCTGGACGGTGCCGCCCATGTCGCGCGCGAGCTTGGCGACCAGCGCGAGGCCTAGGCCGCGCCCCTCGCGTTTGGTGGTGACGAAGGGGTCGAAGACATCCCCCCGGATTTCGGCGGGAACGCCCGGGCCATTGTCGCTCACCGCGACCTCGATCGGCAGCGCGATACGCCCACGGCCGTCGCCATTGTCGATCGAGAGGCCGTGGCGGTACGCCGTCGCGATGCGAACAGTGCCGTCATCCCGGCCGATCAGCGCTTCGCTGGCGTTGGTCAGAAGGTTGAGCAATATCTGGACCATGGCGTCATGGTTGCCGAGCACCAGCGGCAGCGACGGGTCGAAATCCTCGGCAAAGCGGATGCCGGCGAGCTGGCGCGCGCGCACCGCCTCCATCGCCTGATGGATCGGTTGATAGAGGTTCAGCGGGTCGCAGGCGATCGGCTGGCCCCGCGAAAAATGCTCCATCTGGTCGATCAGGGTCGCGATGCGATCGACCTCGGCGACGATCAGTGAGGTGAAGCGCTTCTTGCCCGCGTCGGCCCCGCGCTCCAGCAATTGCGCCGCGCCGCGGATGCCGGCGAGCGGATTCTTGATCTCGTGCGCGAGCATCGAGGCGGCGGCGCCCGCCGCCCGGCCCGAGCGGCCGATCGCGCCGCCCATCAATTCGGCTTCGCGCTGCGACGGGACAAGCGCGAGGATGCGGTGGCCGCTGTGTCCATAAGGGACCATCTGCATGTCGACCGCGATCGCCTTGCGCCCGCCGACCGAGATTTCGGCCGAATGGGCAAAGAGCGCCGAATAGGCCGGATCGCTCATCCGCTGCCTATAATTGCGATCCATCGCGATGACGTCATAGACGACATGGCCGACCAGCGACGCGCGGCTGACATTGCAGAGCTGTTCGGCGGCGGCGTTGACGAAGAGGATGACGCCGTTGCGGTCGATCAGCAAGGTCGCGACGGGGTGCGACTGGATCAGTTCGTCATGGTCGAAACTCGGGATGCTCGACGTCAGCGCGCTCACGCAGCGGCCCTGGTCAGATGCGGTCCGTAAAAGCCCTCCAGCGCGTCGAGCACACCCTTGCTGTCCGGAATCTGGTTGACCTTGTTCCGGAACTCGGCCGAGCCGTGGAGCCCCTTGACGTACCAGCCAAGGTGCTTGCGCGCCATATTGACCCCGGTCATTTCGCCATAATGGTCGATCATCGCGCGGTAGTGCGATGTAATGACGTCATATTGCTCGTCGAGACCGGGGTCGGGACGTTCGACCTCGCCGCGCAGCGCCGCCATCACCTGACCGAGCAGCCAGGGGCGGCCATAGGCGCCGCGGCCGATCATCACACCGTCGGCGCCGCTCTGCGCGAGCGCGCTACGCGCGTCGTCGGGCGAGCAGATGTCGCCGTTGACGATGACCGGGATCGACACGGCGTCCTTGACCGAGCGGACGAAGCCCCAATCGGCTTCGCCGCGGTACATCTGGTTGCGGGTGCGACCGTGGACGGTGACGAGCTTCGCGCCGAGATCTTCGGCGATATGCGCGAGTTCGGGGGCGTTGAGGCTGTCGTGGCACCAGCCCATGCGCATCTTGACCGTCACCGGCACCGACACCGCCTTGACGCAGCTATCGATCAGCGCGGCGGCGAGCTTCAGGTCGCGCATCAGCGCCGAGCCGGCATCGCCATTGGTCACCTTGCGCACCGGGCAGCCCATGTTGATGTCGATGATCGCGGCGCCGCGATCCTCGTTTAGCTTCGCCGCCTCCCCCATTTCATAAGGCGTGCAGCCGACGAGTTGCATCGACACCGGCTCCTCGACCGGATCCCAGGCGGCTTTCTGGACCGACTGGCGCGTCTCGCGGATCGCGGCCTGGCTGGCGATCATCTCGGTCACGTTGAGGCCGGAACCATAATAGCGGACGAGCTTGCGGAACGGCAGGTCGGTGACGCCGGTCATCGGCGCGAGGATCACCGGATCCGCGATGGTGATGGTGCCGATCTGGATGGGGCGCAGCGCCGCCATGGAAGAAAGCCTTCGATTGCCTAAAAATTAAGCAGCGCCCCTACACGTTAAGCGGCTTTCCCGCAAGCTGCGGCTGCGCTAACCGCGCGGGATGCGTGAGTCCGTCCCGTCCCCTGCCCCCCAGATCGTCGCCATCGTGCTGGCCGGCGGCCGCGGCGTGCGGGCGGGTTATGCCACGCCCAAGCAGGTGGTGATGCTCGGCGACAAGCCGGTCCTGCGTTGGAGCCTCGACGCCCTTGCCGGCCATGGGGCGATTTCGGGCGGCGTGCTGGTGGCGAATGATGACGTCATGGCGGCCGTGGGCGCCCTGCCCGAAGGCTGGATTTCCGAGCTTCCCGGCGAAGAACGGCAGGCGTCGGTGGCAAACGCCCTCGCGGCGCTGAGCGACCGGGCGGACGACGCGCTGGTCCTCGTCCATGACGCGGCGCGGCCCGGGGTGGACGATGCGGTGATCGCCCGGTTGCTGGCGGCGCTCGCCGCGGGGGCCGAAGCGGCGATCCCGACGCTGCCGGTTCCCGATACTTTGGTCGCGCAGACGGGCGGCGAAGCGGGCGATGTCGTCGATCGCGGCGCGCTGGCGCGGGTGCAGACACCGCAGGCCTTCCGTCTCGGGACGTTGCGCCGCGCCCATGCCGCCGCCACCGACGGCGTCGCGGCGACCGACGATGCGCAGCTCGTGCGGCGGCTCGGAGTGCCGGTGGTCGCGGTGGCGGGCGATGCGCGGCTCCACAAACTGACATATGGCGAGGATATGGCGATCCTGTCTGGATTGTTGGGGGTCGGAACGATGATGCGACATACGGTCGGCATGGGCTATGATGTGCACCGGCTCGTTGCCGCCAAACCCTTGTGGATCGGCGGGATCGAAATCCCGCATAGTCATGGACTTGAGGGGCATAGTGATGCCGATGTCGCGCTTCATGCGCTGACCGATGCGATCCTCGGCGCGCTCGGCGATGGCGATATCGGCGACCATTTCCCGCCGAGCGATCCGCAATGGCGCGGCGCCGCCTCCCACCTGTTCCTGTCCTTTGCCGCAGCCCGCGTCGCGGCGCAGGGCGGACGGATCGCGCATGTCGACCTGACGATCATCGCCGAAGCGCCGAAGATCGGGCCGCACCGCCAGGCGATCCGCGAACGGATCGCCGACATCCTTGCGGTTTCACCGCTGCGGGTTAGTGTGAAGGCGACAACGACCGAGCGGCTGGGCTTCACCGGCCGCCGCGAGGGGATCGCCGCGCAGGCCGTCGCGACCTTGCAATTACCGGAGAATTGAGCCGTGCCGTCCAAGAAACCCACGCGACAGAGCGCGCGCGATGCCGCCGCGACGTCGGTCCTCGCGGCCAACCGCGCCGCAGCGCGCAAGATCGCGGTTGCCGAAAGCTGCACCGGCGGCATGGTGTGCGCGGCGCTGACCGACATCGCGGGCAGTTCGGACGTCTTCTCGGCGGGGTTCATCACTTATTCGGGCGCGGCGAAACAGGCGCAGCTCGCCGTGAGCAGCGAAATTCTCGAGACGTTCGGCGAGGTGTCGCTGGCAACCGCCTGGGCGATGGTGACGGGGGCGCTGGCGAACAGCGACGCCGATGTCGCGGTGGCGATCACCGGCATCGCGGGCCCGGGCGGCGGGTCGGAGAAAAAGCCGGTGGGCCAGGTCGTCTTCGCGCGCGCGCTGCGCGGGCAGGACCCCGACGATTATTTCACCCAGCGGGTGCAGTTCGAAGGCGGCGACCGCGCGGGCATCCGCCATGCGGCGACCCTGTTCGCGCTCGACCTGCTTCAGCCCGAGAGGGACGCGCTGCGCCCGTCGGAGGATATTGCGCTGCCGGCGTGATGGCGAAGCCGACACGGCGCAGGGCTGGCCCGGGCGCGACGTCGCGCCTTGCCAAATGCGATGAAATCGGCCCAATCATGGCGCCATGAATCCACATCGCCGCACCCTGCTGATCGGTGGCTCGCTGATCGCGATGATCGCCCTCTATGGCGGCCTGAAGTCCTGCGCCTCGCCCGCGAACCGGTGGGGCAAGAAAGCAGGCCAACCGCCCCGAAAACCGGCTGGCGCGCCAAAGCCGCTGCGGGCGGAGGATATCGCGCCGGCGCTGGCTCGACTCGACACATGGTATGCGGCCCATCTTTCGCTCGATCGTTATGCCTTCAATCCGCCCGCGACGGACGACGCGCTGGACGCGCTCGCAAAGGTCCTCGGGGTCGAACTTCCGCCGTCCTACCGGCAATTATATCGCTGGCACGACGGCGAAAACGACGATCGGTCAGGTCATTTCTATGGCCTGCCCCTGCTGCCGCTCAAGGAGGTCGAGAATCAGTGGCGGGCGTGGAGCAAGGTCCTCGCCTATTTCAAAGGCGATCGTTACGCGGCCCCGGGCGGCGGCTGGCCGGCGGGAGCGGTCGACCCCGCCTATATCAATCCGCGCTGGATCCCGCTGACGCACGACGGATCGGGAAACCATATCGGCATCGACCTCGATCCCTGGCCGAAGGGGCGCGTCGGACAGGTCATCCTGTACGGCCGCGACGAAGATGTGAAGGTGGTGCTCGCCGACTCGCTCGGCGGGTTTCTCGGCTGGATCGCCGACCTGCTCGAGAGCGGGAATTACCGGCTGACGACTGGAGCCGGCGAACAACGGTTGCGCGATTTCGCGCTGCGCGATCCCCCGGTCGATCATTTTCACGACGGCGCGCGGAAGCTTCTGGGCGCGCCCGGCCTCTATATGTAGGTCAGGCGCGCGAGGGCGACGCGAGCGCGCCATATAGTTCGTCCGCCCGCGCCTCGAACGCCGCGATCATCTTGCGCAGCGCCTTGTCGAACATCTGGCCCGCTAGCGCCTCGAACATGCGGCTGCGGAACGCGAAATCGACCATGAAGTCGACGCGGCAGCCGCCCTCTTCACGAGCGGTGAAATGCCATTCGTTGGTGAGGTGGCGCATCGGGCCGTCGATATAGCTGACCGAGACCTTGTCCGGCCTTTCCTTGTGGACCCGGCACGAGAAGCTTTCGCGCAGCCCCTTGAAGCCGACGATCATGTCCGCGACCGCCTCCTGCTCGCTGTCGCTGCGGATACGCAGCGCGACGACCCAGGGCAGGAAGTCGGGATAATGTTCGATATCCGCGACCAGCGCGAACATCTGGTCCGCGCTGTACGGCAGGACGCGGCTTTCCTGATGCCTCGGCAAGTCGGGGATCAGTCCGTCGCGACGCGGGCGAGTTGCGCTTCCCGCGCCGCGCGCATGACCTCGAAATCGTCGCCCGCGTGATAGCTCGAGCGGGTCAGCGGCGACGCCGCGACCTGCAGGAAACCCTTGGCACGCGCGATTTGCGCATAGGCGTCGAACGCCTGCGGCGTCACGAAATCGATCACCTTGGCATGGCGCGGCGTCGGCTGGAGATATTGGCCCATCGTCATGAAGTCGATGTCGGCGCTGCGCATGTCGTCCATCACCTGGTGGACCTCCATCCGCTCCTCGCCGAGGCCCATCATGATCCCCGACTTGGTGAAGATCGACGGGTCGCGGCGCTTGACGCTTTCGAGCAGGCGCAGCGAGGCATAATAGCGCGCGCCGGGGCGGATCGTCGGATAGAGCCGCGGCACGGTTTCGAGATTATGGTTATAAACGTCGGGACGCGCATCGACGATCGCGGCGACCGCACTTTCGGGCTTGTTGCGGAAATCGGGGGTCAGGATCTCGATCGTCGTCGTCGGCGTTTCGCGGCGCAGCGCCTCGATCACCTTGACGAACTGGCTGGCGCCGCCGTCGGGCAAATCGTCGCGATCGACCGAGGTGATGACGATGTGGCTGAGGCCCATCTTCGCCGCGGCGATCGCGGTATGCTCGGGTTCGAACGGGTCAACCGCGCGCGGCATCCCGGTCTTGACGTTGCAGAAGGCGCAGGCGCGGGTGCAAGTGTCGCCGAGGATCATCACCGTCGCGTGCTTCTTGGTCCAGCATTCGCCGATGTTCGGACAGGCGGCTTCCTCGCACACTGTATTAAGGTTGAGCTCGCGCATCAGCTTGCGCGTCTCTGCATAGCCGGGGCTGGTCGGCGCCTTGACGCGGATCCAGTCAGGCTTGCGGGTGCGTTCGGACGGTTTCGGCAGCGGAGCGTTCATTCGGCCCACATAGGCGCGCACGTCGCTCTTCTCAACCATGCATCTTATGCTAAGGCGCGCGCATGACTCGCTTTGCAGATATGATCGATGGCTACCGGCGTTTCCGTAACGGCGGCTGGCGGGAACAGCGCGAACGCTGGGAGCAATTGGCCGAGGGGCAGTCCCCCAAGGTGATGGTGATCGCCTGCTCCGACAGCCGGTCCGAACCGTCGCAGATTTTCGACACCAATCCGGGCGAAATCTTCGTCGTGCGCAATGTCGCGGCGCTGGTGCCGCCGTTCGAGACGACGCCGGGCCGTCACGGCGTCTCGGCGGCGCTGGAGTTCGCGGTCCAGTTCCTGAAGGTCGAGGAAATCGTCGTCATGGGCCACGGCCTTTGCGGCGGCTGTCACGCCGCGCTCCACAAATCGATGGAGGGCGCCGAACCCGGGCGCGGCGGCTTCATCGCCGACTGGATCGCGATGCTCGACGATGCGAGCGCCGTGGTGCGCGCCGACTATCCCGATTTCGACAATCGCGACGCCGGGCGGGCGATGGAAATGGCAGCTGTGCGCGTGAGCATAGCCAATCTGCGCACTTTCCCCTGTATTCAGGAGAAGGAGAAGCGCGGAACGCTGAAATTGCGCGGCGCCTTTTTCGCGATCAGCGACGGGGTGCTGCATGTGATGGACGACGCGACGGGAGATTTTGCGCCCGCCTGACAGGGAGACGGACATGAGCAAGAATGCGATGTGGCTGACGATCATTTTCGTCGCCGCCATTGTCGGGGCGCTGCTGGGGCCGTCGCTCGGCAGCCTGGTCGGCGAAGGCACGATGCTCATTCTCGCTCCGCTGTTCCTGATCGGCGTCGTCATTTTCTGCATCTGGGCGCTGTCGAGCAACAAGAGCGGCAAGAAGGCCGATCCGGCGGCGCTCGCCGAGGCGCGGCGGATGGTGGCGCCCGAGGGAAAGGCGCGCATCTATATCACGCGCCGCGGCTTCGTCGCCGCGTTGCAGGGCATGAATGTCACGCTGGGCGGGGCGCAGGGGCAGATCAAGTCGGGCCAGATGCTGGTCGCCGATGTCGCGCCGGGCCAATATGTGATCCATGTCGCGACCGCCAAGGCCAAGCTCGCCAAGCCCGCCGAGATCATGGTCGATGTCGGCGCCGGTGGCGTCGTGGTTGTCGATGCGATGATCGAGATGGGGGCGCTGAAAGGCAGCGTGAAGCTGACCCGGCTCGACGCGGCGCAGGCGCGCGAGAATGTGTACGCGACCAAGCTGATCCTGTGGGAAGTGCCGCCGGCATAATTTTCGGGGCACGCGGCAACTCATCGCCGATATCGGGCGTTTCCCGGTCGAGGCGCCCCGCATCTGCGGGCAGCCGATTTTGCGCTTTTCCGGCAAAATGGCAAAGCCATGACAGTCGCAAACAGGGAGACAATATGGTCCTTCGCCAACATTTATTGGCCGCCCCGGCGCTCGCGTCGCGGCGGCGCCCCTTTCCCGGCGAAGACGATGATTATGCCAAGGCCCGCAAATCGCTGCTGGCCGAAGAGATCGATCTCCGCCGCAAGATGACGCGGATTGCCGAGCAGAGGCGCGCATTGCCACCCGGGCCGCTGATCACCGCCGATTACCGGTTCCGGGACGCCGATGGCGCCGACCTGTCGCTCGCCGACCTGTTCGGCGACCATGACACGCTGGTCGCCTATTATTGGATGTACGGCCCCGAGCGCGCACGCCCCTGCCCGATGTGCACCAACTGGCTGGGCGCGGTGAACGGCAACGCCAACGACATCAAGCAGCGCGTCGCGCTCAAGATTTTCGGCCGCAGCCCGGTCGAGCGGCAACAGGCGTTCGCGCAGGAGCGCGGCTGGCAGGCGCTCGATTTCGTACAGACCGTCGGCGACGATTATGCCCGCGACTATCATTTGCTGAACAAGGATGGATCGGAGAATCCGGCGCTGGTCGTCTACAAGCGCAACGGCAGCGGCATCCGGCTGTTCTGGAAGAGCGAGATGACCGCCGACATGGCCGACCCCGGCCAGGACCCGCGCGACGCGCCCGATATCGCAAGTTTGTGGAATGTGCTCGATCTGACGCCGGGTGGGCGCGGGACCGATTGGTATCCGGCGTTGGAATATTGAGCGCTTAAAGCCTCAAAAGCCCGGCATCGCGAGCTCCGGATTGTGGCCTTTGTGGCCTTAAGGCGACAAAGGATACGGTCGTGGACGTCCGGATTGTCTCCTTTGTCGCTTTAAGGAGAGGGTGCTGGCGCCTTACGAGGGAAAGAACAGAATAAGAACATATCGCAGCGAGGGATATTAGGAAAGCGAATTATTCGGGCTGGTGGGTTGACCGTTTTGGGGTGGGCAGCGGACGCCCATTTCGTCGTCATCCCGGGCTTGACCCGGGACCCGCCTTCTTTCTTTCGCCATCGGATCAAAGACAAGGCAGGCCCCGGGTCAAGCCCCGGGGTGACGGGAAACGAAACGTCGCGTTCCGCCCGATAGCGGGCGTTCCCGCTCACGGAATCGCGTAGGTCACCTGCGCCTGCCCGACCGGCTTGTCGGCATCGTCGGTCCAGATCCGCACGTCCATCACCGCCAGCCGCCTCCCCAGCCGCAGCAAATAGGCGTCGGCGAAGAGCGGGCCCGGGCGGCAGGGGCGCAGGAACTGGTAGTTGAGCGCGCTCGTCACCGCCATCGCGACGGGGCCGATATGCGCGAGCACGAGCGCATAGGCGGCCATGTCGGCAAAGCCCATCTGGGTCGGGCCCGAAATCAGCCCGCCGGGACGCAGCGCCTTGTCATTCGGATCCAGCCGCGCCTGGATATGGCCGGGCGCGGCGGACACGACATGACCGCGCGACCCCGGCGCCGACTGGGGAAAGGCCTCCGCCATGAAGGCGTTGAGCGCGTCGGCGTCCAGCCGGATCGCGTTCGATGAAATAGGCACGCCCTCCCCCATGCCGGTCAGCGCGTCAGCTTCTTGTACGACGTGGCGTGCGGGCGGGTCGCGTCGTCGCCGAGGCGGCGGATCTTGTCTTCCTCATAGGATTCGAAATTGCCCTCGAACCATTCGACATGGCTGTCGCCCTCGAAGGCCAGGATGTGGGTCGCGAGGCGATCGAGGAAGAAGCGGTCGTGGCTGATGACCACGGCGCAGCCGGCGAAGTTCTCGAGCGCTTCTTCGAGCGCGGCGAGGGTTTCGGTGTCGAGATCGTTGGTCGGTTCGTCGAGCAGCAGGACGTTGCCGCCCTGTTTGAGCATCTTGGCCATATGGACGCGGTTGCGTTCGCCGCCCGAGAGCTGGCCGACCTTTTTCTGCTGGTCGACGCCCTTGAAATTGAAGGCGCCGACATAGGCGCGCGTCTGCATCTCGTGCTTGCCGATGTTCATCATTTCGGCGCCGCCCGAGATTTCCTGCCAGACATTATTGTCGGGCTTGAGGTCGTCGCGGCTCTGGTCGACGAAGCCGAGGCGGACGGTGTCGCCGATCGTCACCTTGCCATTGTCGGGAGTTTCCTGCCCCGTGATCAGCTTGAACAACGTCGACTTGCCCGCGCCGTTCGGGCCGATCACGCCAACGATGCCGCCGGGGGGAAGCGAGAAGGACAGGTCTTCGAACAGCAGCTTGTCACCATAGGCCTTGGAGATGCCTTCGACCTCGATCACCTTGCCGCCGAGGCGTTCGGGGACCTGGATGACGATCTGCGCCTTGCCGGGGATGCGCTTTTCCTGCGCCTCGACCAGCTGATCGAAGCTTTTGATACGCGCCTTCGATTTGGCCTGGCGGGCTTTCGGCGACTGGCGGATCCATTCGAGTTCATCCTTGATCGCCTTCTGGCGACCGGCGTCCTCGCGCGATTCCTGTTCGAGGCGCTTGCCCTTCTTTTCGAGATAGGTCGAATAATTGCCCTCATAGACAAAATAGCGGCCGCGATCGAGTTCGAGAATCCAGTTCACGACATTGTCGAGGAAATAGCGGTCGTGGGTGACGAGGATGACGTTGCCCGGATAGTCGACCAGATGTTTTTCGAGCCAGGCGACGCTTTCGGCGTCCAAATGGTTGGTCGGTTCGTCGAGCAGCAGGATCGAGGGCTTTTCGAGCAGCAGGCGGGTGAGCGCGATGCGGCGCTTTTCACCGCCCGACAGATTTTCGACGCTCCAGTCGCCAGGCGGGCAGCGGAGCGCTTCCATCGCGATTTCGAGCTGGTTGTCGAGCGTCCAGCCGTCGACCGCGTCGATCTTTTCCTGGAGCGTGCCCATTTCCTCCATCAGCGCGTCGAAATCGGCGTCGGCGGGCGGATCGGCCATCAGCGTGCTGATCTCGTTGAAGCGGTCCATCATGTCGGCGACGCCGCGGACGCCGTCCATGACATTCTGTTTGACGGTCTTGGTAGGGTCGAGCTCGGGTTCCTGCGCCAGATAGCCGACGCTGATATTCTCGCCCGGCCAGGCTTCGCCCGAAAATTCGGTGTCCATGCCGGCCATGATCTTCATCAGGGTCGATTTACCCGTGCCGTTCGGCCCGACGATGCCGATCTTGGCATCGGGGTAGAATTGCAGGCTGAGATTGTTGAGTGTCGGCTTTTGCGCGCCGGGATAGGTCTTGGTCAGACCCTTCATCACGAAACTATATTGGGCGGCCATGGGATATGCTCCGGTCTTGGCTGGGCCGCGCGCGGGCGGCCGGGAGAGATGTTGCGCGCCGGTTAGCGAATGGGCGGCGGCTTGGCAATCGACGCTTGCGCGGGGCGGACGGGTGGTTACGACAGCGGCATGAAAAACAGCCTCCGCACCCTCGCCCTCGCCTCGGCCGTACTCGTCGCCGGCAGCGCCGTCGCCATTCCGCCGCCGCCGCCGCCCACCGCGACCGAACTCGCGCAAAGCGGCGACGATCCCGCCTGGTCGATCACCGAGGATCTGACCACCGAGATCGGCCCGCGCATGGCCGGGACCGAGGCCGAATCGGCGGCGCGGCGCTGGGCCGTCGCGCGGCTGCAGGCGATGGGTTTCGCCAATGTCCGCGAGGAACAGTTCGACATGCCCGTCTGGGTGCGCGGCGAGGAAGAAGCATCGCTGGTCGGCCCCTTCCTGCCGCAAAAGCTCGCCATCACCGCGCTCGGCAACAGCGCCTCCACGGGCGCGAAGGGGATCGAGGGGGATATCGTCTATTTCCCGAGCTATGACGCGCTGGTCGCAGCGCCCGAGGCGCAGGTGAAGGGCAAGATCGTCTTCATCGACCACCAGATGGAGCGCGCGCAGGACGGCAGCGGCTATGGCCAGTACGGCCGCGGCCGTTTCATCGGCGCCAATGCCGCGTCGAAGAAGGGCGCGATCGCGGTGGTGATCCGTTCGATCGGCACCGACAATCATCGCACCCCGCACACCGGCGGCACCAATTTCGAAAAGGGCGTGACGCCGATCCCGGCGGGGGCGCTGTCGAATCCCGACGCCGACCAGCTGGTGCGCCAGTGGCAGCGGACGCTGCGGATGCGGACCAAGGAAACGGCGTTGGGCTATACGCCCGAACCGCTGCGCCTGAAATTGCTGCTGACCCCGAAGCAGGTCGGGCAGCAGCATTCGGGCAATGTGATCGCCGAAGTGCCGGGCAGCGACCCCAACGCTTCCCCTGTCATCATCGCCTGCCACCTCGACAGTTGGGACCTTGGCACCGGGGCGATCGATGATGGCGCGGGATGCGGCATCATCACCGCGGCCGCCAAGCATGTGATGACCGCGCGCCAGCCGCGCCGCACGATCCGCGTATTGTGGGCGGGCGCCGAGGAGGTCGGGGTGTTCGGCGGCAAGGCCTATTTCGAGAAGCACGGGACCGAGAAGCATGCGGTGGCGCTCGAATCCGATTTCGGCGCCGACCGGGTGTGGCGCGTCGATTTCAAACTGCCCGCGAGCGCCAAGGCGCTGGAGGACCGGATCGCCGCCGAGCTGTCGGCGTTCGGGATCGTGCGCGGCAAGGAGCCGGCGGGCGGCGGCGCCGACATCGGCGCGCTGGTCGCGGCGGGGGTTCCCACGCTCGACCTGCAGCAGGACGGGACGCGCTATTTCGACCTGCACCACACTCCCGATGACACGCTCGACAAGATCGACCCGGTCCAACTGCGGCAGAATGTGGTGGCCTGGACCGCGACTCTGGCGATTCTCGCGAACAGCAGTGACGCGGAACTGCCATGAACTCAACCAAAAAGGTAGGATTTCCGCCGCGCCCGTTCCAACTCAATTATTTTTGTTGACGATTGTTACGGAACGGCTAAATCCCGCCGCTCGCGGGACGGGAAAGTTCCCCATCGCGTAAAGGCATTTTAGGGAGCCACACATCATGAAGAAATTTGCTGCTATCGCCGTTGCTGCCAGCATGTTCGCCCTCGCCGCTTGCGGTGAAAAGGCTGCTGAAGAGCCCGCCACCACCGAAGCTCCGGCCGCAGACGCCGCTGCTGAAGCTGGTGCCGACGCGACCGCCGCTGCTGCTGACGCGACCGCCACTGCCGCTGACGCGACCGCCAAGGCCGCTGACGCGACTGCCGAAGCCGCTGCTCCGGCCGCTGACGCCGCTGCCGCTCCGGCCGCTGCTCCGGCTGAAGAAGCCAAGAAGTAAGTCCCAGCCCTTCGGGGCATAGGACTGAACCGAAAGAGGCGGTCTTCCCCAGGGAAGGCCGCCTTTTTCGTGGGCGGTACCCGGGTTCAGCGGCGGATGGCCGGTCGTCCCGGCGCGCACGCTCAAAACCATCATCCCCTCGCCTTTCCGCTTGCCCTTCGGTGGCGGCAAACCTAAGGCGACGGCGGTTCGGGGAGTAGCGCAGCCCGGTAGCGCGCCTGCTTTGGGAGCAGGATGTCGCAGGTTCGAATCCTGTCTCCCCGACCACTATCCAAAAACTTGGCCAACCGGCCTCTATTTGCACCGGCCTTCAGTCAAAGGCCGATGGCAGACGGTCCGCTTTTTTCTGAATATTATGGCAAGCAGACGAACGAAACTTGCCGATCCGCGGCACGGGTGCCCGCGCGGGGACATCAAGCGCGTCGCCCACACTCGCCGCCGCTTGCATAGCCTGTTGTCATGCATGCATCTGATCTTTGCGGTCGCCATGGATCGCCTTCCTTCCTAATCGCTGGAACGACCGATTTTCCGGAGAGAGACGCCATGCCCTTCCGCCAGCCGCACCATCTCGTCGTCGCGCTTTGCCTTGGCCTCGCCGCGCCCGGGCCTGCTTCCGCGCACGAACCGGCCTCGCCGGATCCGCGCAGCGAGATCGTCTATCATGTATCGATCGGTGCGCCGGGCGAGGTCCCGCTCGTGGCCGTCAACGGCGGCCCCGGCTTCGATCACAGCTATCTCGTCAACGAGCCGGTCTGGAAGGAGATGTCCGCCCGCCGTCAGATCATCTTCTATGACCAGCGCGGCACCGGAAAATCGCCCCCCGCGCGAAGCCCCGACGATATGACCGTCGACGGCATGGTCCGCGATCTCGAAGCGCTGCGGCAGGCGTTGAAGGTCGAGCGGATCGACCTGCTCGGCCATTCGTTCGGCGGCATAATCTCGATGGCCTATGCCGCGCGCTACCCCCGGCATGTCGCGCATCTCGTGCTGGTCGGATCGGGCGCGGCCAAGCCCGCCGAACATGAATTTCTCTTCGACAAGCTTTATCCGGATATCGTCGCCACCATCCCCCCCGACTCCAGTCCGGCGGGTCAGATGGGATGCATCGCGATCGACGCCTATGACCGCATGTCCTATTACGATCAGCGCAATCGCGCCCTGGAAAGCGGCGACCCCGGCACCTTCTCGCAGCAGGTCTGCACCGAGGTCATGCTCGACGCGATGAAGGTCGACCTTTACCCTGCCCTCGCCACGCTCGATATCCCGACACTCGTCATCAACGGACGCTTCGATGCGAATGTCTCGCCGACCGTCGCCTACAAGATCAGCCAGACCATTCCCGGCGCCCGGCTGGTGTATTTCGAGCGCAGCGGGCATTCGCCGCAGGTCGAGGAGCCCGAGAAGTTCGCCCTCGAGGTCGAGCGCTTCCTGGCCGGCAGCGTCAGGAGATAGCGGCGACCGTCGGCGGTTGGGGGTTCGCCAGCACTTCGATCACCGCCTCGATCACCGCCTCGGCGGCATCCGCGCGGTGAACGACATAGAAGGCGTGGCCCGAGGTCATCGACCGGTTCGCCAGGCGCACGAGCTGGCCGGTTTCCAGATAGGGATCGACGATGCCGCGCCAGCCGAGCACCACGCCACGTCCTGCGAGCGCTTCCTGGAGCATCGGCGTATAGGCGCTGAACATCGGGCCGTGCTGCGATGGCGCGATGCCAAGATCGCCGAACCAGTCGAGCCAGTCGACACGGCCCTGGGCATCGGGAGCAAAGTGCAGCAACGGCGCTTGCGCCCATGCCTGCGGGCTATCTTCGGCGAGCCCCGGAAACTGCGCCAGCATCGCCGGCGCGCAAACCGGGAAAACTTCCTCCTCGAGAAGTTTGCGGTGGCGGAGGCCGGGCCAGTCGGACGGTTCGCCATAACGGATCGACAAATCCACCTCGTCCGCATCGAAGCTCTGATAGGTGTCGGAGGTGATCAGGCGGAGCTGCGCCTTGGGCAGCACAGCGCGCAGCATGCCGAAGCGGGGCATCAGCCAGTCGTGCGCCATCGCATAGGTGCAGGCGATGGTGAAGCTGTCGGCTTCGCCGCGCCGGCGACGAATGGCCTCCACGCTGTCGCGAATGCGGCCCAGCCCGGACAGGATCGCATCGGCCAGCGTTTCTCCCGCCCCGGTGAGCGCAAGACGGTTGCCGCTTCGCATGAAGAGGGTGACACCAAGGTCCGCTTCGAGGTTCGAGACGTGGCGACTGACCGCCGATTGCGCGATATTGAGCTCGGCGGCCGCGCGCGTGAAGCTGCGGTGACGCGCCGCCGCCTCGAATACCGCGAGCGCGTTGAGCGGTGGCAGGGACTGGCGCAGACTCCTCATCGCCTTTGCATATCAAAAAGGCATCGAGTGTCCACATTTCTCTTGTTACGGGACGGCTCCGCCGCGCCTAGGCTATCCGCCTTCTGGCCAGACCGATGGGGGACAAGTTGACCATAATCGTGTTCGAGAATGCCCGCGTGTTGAACGAAACTGCGGACGGTTATCGCGAGGATTGCCATGTGGTGGTCGAAGACGGCCGGATCGCGGCGGTCGATACCGGTCCGGCGCGCGTCGTCGATGCCGATATCGTCGACGTGCGCGGCGGCGCACTGCTCCCGGGCCTGATCGATGTCCATATCCATGCCAGGCTTTCCAGCGCCAATGCGGTCCAGCTTCTCGATCATCCGGCAACCTATTCCTCGGCCCATGCCGCGCGGATGCTGCGGCACGCGCTCGATTGCGGATTCACCAGCCTGCGCGATGTCGGCGGCGGCGACCAGGGCCTGGCGCAGGCGATCGAAGACGGGCTGATCCCGGGACCGCGTTTCTTCTATGCCGGCCGCACGCTGTCGATGACCGGCGGTCACGGCGACATGCGCCCCAGCCATGAGGATGTCGAGCCGTGCGGATGCAGCCGGATGAACATGATCGCGCATGTCGTCGACAGCGCCGACGCGGTGCGCCGCGCCGCGCGCGAGGAATTGCGCATGGGCGCGCATTGCATCAAGATCATGCTGTCGGGCGGTGTGCTTTCGCCCACCGATCCCATCTGGATGCAGCAGTTCACCGATGACGAGGTGCAGGCGGCGGTCGAGGAGGCGACGCGGTGGCGGCGCTATGTCGCGGCGCACGCCCACACGGCCGAAGCGGTGAAGCGCGCCGCGCAGCTCGGCGTGCGGACGGTCGAGCATGCGACGCTGATATCGTCGGAAGCCGCCGACGCGCTGCGCGAGTCCGGCGGCTTCGCCGTGCCCACCCTGTCGGTCGTGATGGCACTGACCGAGCGCGGCGCGGCGCTCGGTCTGCCCGCCGCAGCGGCGGCGAAGGCAAAGGAAATTTCTCATCTCGCCATGCAGGGTTTCGAGACCGCATGGCGCGCCGGCGTGCCGCTGGGTTTCGGCACCGATTTGCCCGGCGATGTATTCGACATGCAGGCGCGCGAATTCCTCTATCGCCGCGAGATCCAGCCCGCTGCCGCGATCCTGCGATCGGCGACCCTCACCGGCGCCGACATATTGGGGCGGCCCGACCTCGGCCGTATCGTTCCGGGTGCCACGGCGGACTTGCTCGTCGTCGATGGCGACCCGCTCGAGGATATTGCGCTGCTCGCCGAAGATGGCCGGCGCCTGCGCACGATTATGAAGGCGGGGCAGTTCCACAAGCGCGAGCCCCGGTCGGCATGACGGCACATATCTCGCCCGCCGACTCGCCGACGACTTTCGTTTCGACGCCGCCCGCTGCGACAGGGGCGGCGATCTATCTGGGCGTCGCGGCGGCAACGCTGCCGGCGGTCCTGCCGGTCATGGTGGGCGTCTTCGCGGATCGCTTTGGTTATGGCGTGGCGGGAGCGGGCACGATTGCCGCTCTCAACATGGCGGGAATCCTCGTCGGCAGCCTGCTATGCCCGCTGATCACCGCGCGTTTCGGCTGGGCTGCCGTCGTTCGTGCCGCTCTCGCCGTGATGATCGCCGGCAATTTGCTGACCATGCTCGACGGTCATTATGGCTATGTCGCGGCGACACGCGTCCTCTCGGGGCTGGGTGAAGGCGTCGTCGGCGGCATCTGTTATGCAGCGATGGGCCGGTCGGCACGCCCCGAGCGCAGCATCAGCATCTATTTCGCGGGTCAGTCGATCGTCGGCATGGTCGGCATGGGCAGTTTTGGCTGGATCGCAGCGAGCCTGGGATGGCCATGGCTTTTCCTGATCCTGTCCGCGATCGCCCTTCCCGGCTTCTGGCTTGCCCCCGTCATCGGCAGGGCGCAGCCCGCGTCAGAGGGCCCGCGCCGGGGTCGCCTGTCGGCCAACCCGCTCGTCATCGGGGCGCTGGCGTGCATCCTCCTCTATTTCATCGGCATGGCCTCGTTATGGCCGTTTCTCGAACGGATCGGCATCGGCAAGGGTCTCTCGCCCGGGACTGTCGCCTTTGCGCTGTCGGCATCGGCTTTCGGCGGTCTCGCGGGTTCGCTCGCCGCGAGCCTGGTGGCGGGTCGCTTGCCGCGAACCGCCGGCCTGTTGTCGGGACTCTGCCTGCTTGTCGCCGGGGTCGGCGGCCTCACCTTCCTCCCCGGCACCGCGCCCTTCATCCTGTCGGTCGGCCTGTTCGCCTTCGCCTGGCCCTTTCAATATGCCTTTCAGTTCGGCCTGCTGGCGTCGGTCGACCGCGACGGGCGGCTGATCGCGCTCACCCCGGCGATGACGGGGGGCGGCCTGGCCATCGGGCCGGCGATCGGCGGACTACTGCTCCAGAATCTGTCGCTGGGCGCCGTCACCGCCTTTTGCTTGCTGTGCGTGGCTGTCGCCGTCGCCGGGACGATCAGTCTGCGCCCCCGATCGACGGACTGAGGAAAATCCTTCCATCACATTTCGAGATGCTAACACAGAAATACTCTGCTGGCGGGCAGCGTTTTGCATGCGATTATCTCATGGAGCGGATTTCTTCCGACCGTCTTTGTCAGGAGCCTTCATGTCGATCGTCAACGCCACGCTATATCCCTTGTCCGATCCCGATCATCGCACCGCGATCGTCGGCAGGGCCGCCAGCCAGCTCGGGGAGGATGGCGCCGCCGCCTTCCCCGATTTCATAGCGCCCGCTGCCCTGGCCGACATGGTGGCCGAGGCCGCAGCGAAATTCCCGCTCGCCTATCGCCGGGACCAGCGGCTCGGTTTCAATCCGCAGGGGCCGATCGCGGACATGGCCGATGAAGAGCTGCGCAGCCGCACCTCGCCCTATTCGATGTGGATATTGGGCTCTGACCTTCTCGATCCGGCGGGTGCGCTGCGCCGCTTCTATGAATCGGAGGAGTTGATGTCGCTGGTCCGCGACGCGCTGGGCATCGACAGCCTTCACACGATCGCCGATCCGCTCATCAACATCAACCTCACCTACATGGGCGTCGGCGACCAGCAGGGTTGGCATTTCGACGACAACGACTTCGTCGTCTCGCTGTTGTTGCAGGAGGCCGAAACGGGCGGCGCATTCGAATATGCCCCCGGCGTCGACGATGCGCCGCCGGAGGATATCCACGCCATTCTCGACGGCGCGTCGCCCCGAACCCGGCTCCAGAAGGTCGGCGCGGGCACGTTGTTGCTGTTCCGCGGCCGCCGGGCGCTGCACCGGGTGACCGAGGTAGCCGGAAGCACCCAGCGGATCATCGCGCTGCTCAGCTACCATCGCGAGCCCGGCTTCATTTACGCCGACACGGTCAAGCAGAACGGGCTCGGCCGCACCGAGGTGCTCGCGGCGCGGTAAAGCCGGTCCCCCGCGCGGGCGGGGGTCGATACCAAAACAAGAAGATATTCGAGAGGGATTGATATGTTGAAGCGGACCATGATGATTTCCTTGCTGACGGGCTGCGTCCTTGCCCCGCCGGCTTATGCGCAGACCGAAGCCGGCACCGAGGACGGATCGAGCGGCGATATCGTCGTCACCGCCCAGCGCCGCGAAAGCCGGCTGCAGGACGTGCCGCAGGCGGTGACCGCCTTTGGCAGCGAGACGCTCGAACGCCTGGCGATCCGGGATACCGAAAGCCTGGCTCGCAACACGCCGAGCCTCACCTTCACCCCGGTCGGTCCCGGCGAATCCAATGTCGGGCTTCGCGGCCTCAGCACCGACCTCGGCCTCGCGCCGGCGGTCGCGGTCTATATCAACGACACGCCGTTCGATTTCCGGACCGACGTCTACAGCGGCACGCCGAGCATCGATTTGTTCGACATGCAGCGCGTCGAGGTGCTGCGCGGGCCGCAGGGCACGCTGTTCGGATCGAGTTCGACCGGCGGGACGATCCGCTACATCACCAACCAGCCCGACCCGTCGGGCTTCGCGGCGCATGGCGAAGCCATTGTCAACAGCGTCAAGGGCGGCGGACAGGGGTATGGCGCGAAAGCCGTCGTCAACGTGCCGATCTCGGCCAACGCCGCGCTGCGGGTGACCGGGACATATGAGAAGATCGCCGGCTATGTCGATCGCTACGACGGGACGCTTGCGGGCTTTTCGGCGCCGCAATCGAATGACAGGCTGGTCGAAAAGGACGCTAATAGCGCCGAAATCTTCGGTGTCCGCGCCGCGGTACGGCTGGAAGCCGGCGACGACCTCACCCTCACCCCCAGCCTGTTCTTCCAGCGCATCAACGGCGACAATCCGATGGCGACGCAAACCAACCTGCCGGGCTTCGGCCGCGCGAGCGCGATCGGCGAGGAGCCGTCGCGGACCGACCTGTTCGTCGCCAATCTGACCATCGAGAAAAAGCTTGGCGATCTCGACCTGGTTTCCTCAAGTTCCTTCCTGCGCAAGAAGGCGGACTCGCTGCACGACTATAGCTTGCTCAGCTATAATATTTTCGGCGAATTCGCCCCATTCGGCAGTCGAACACCGGGGAAGGCGGACACCTATGCGCAGGAATTGCGACTGACCTCGTCGAACAGCGGTCCGTTCAACTGGATCGCGGGCCTCTATTTCAGCCACACCGATCAGACACTGGGCGAGGATTTCGAGGGGCAGGCCTTTTCCGATCTGCTCGACGACCTGTTCGGCCCTGCGGGTGGGCCCATCGGACCCAACAGCTATAATTATCTCCAGAAGACGTCCGAGCAGCAGATCGCGGGCTTCGCCGAAGTCAATCTCAAGGCCACCGACAAGCTCGAACTGATCGCCGGGGTTCGCGTCTATCAATTGAAGAACACGCTGGAGGCGAGCTGCCGGGAAGCCATCCCCGGCGTCCTGTGCGGCGCCGACTCGCCGCGCGGCACGGCGAAGACGACAAGCGCGAGCCCGCGTTTCACGGTGAAATATCAGCCCATCGACAACGCGACGCTCTACGCCACCGTCTCGCGCGGTTTCCGGGCCGGCGGCGCAAACGCAGCGATTTCGCCGGCGCTCGGATGCGGGCTCGCCGAAGCCGCGGGCCAGGTCTTCGCCCCCGATTCGGTCTGGAATTACGAGGTCGGGGCAAAGGTCGAGACCGCCGACCGGGTGCTGACCCTAAACGGCGCCGCCTATCGCATCGAGCAAAAGGGTATCCAGCTTTCGATCCCGGACCCTTGCGGCATCCAGTTTTTCGCCAATGCCGGCGATGCCCGCATCGACGGCGCCGAACTGGAAATGAGCCTGCATCCCTCGCTCAACATCACCATCAGCGGCCAGATGAGCTATACCGACGCCCGGTTCTCGAAGGTCCCCGTCGATTTCGGCACGTCGGCGGGCTATGCCGAGGGCGACCCGATCCCCGAAACCCCGCGCTGGAAATTCTCGCTTTCGTCCGAATTGCGCCATCCGGTCAGCGACAGCTGGGAAGCCTATGCGCGGGCCGCCTGGCAACATGTCGGAAAGACGCCCTTCGGCATCGACGGCGCGCTCACTTCGGGACGCTTCCGCCCGGCGTATGATATCGCGAATTTCGACATCGGCGCCGAGGGCGACACGCTCGACATCAGCCTGTTCGTCCGCAACGCCTTCAACAAGCGCGGCATTCTCGGTATCGGTTCGGGTGCGGTGAGCACCATTGCGGGAGTGTTTGAAAATGTGACCTATGTGACGCCGCGAACGATCGGCCTCACCCTGCGCGTCAAGGGCTGATCGGCTGCTTCTCGGGGAGACGGAATGTGACCGGCAACAATTATTTCCCGCGCGAGGAATATGAGGCGCGCTGGAAGCGGGTGTGGGACGCGATGCGCGCCAAAGGCTATGACCATCTTCTCGTCTGGTCGCGCGGCGCCGGATCCTATGACCGGCTCGGCAATGGTCTCTGGCTCACGAACTTCGCCAACACCGGCACCGGCCAGGATTGGGCGGATGACGTCCAGATGGGCGCCTGGACCTTTTCGGCGGTGCTGTTCAGGGACGGCCGCGCGCCCGAACTGCACAGCGCGCAGCCGCCGCAAGAAACCGAATATGCCAAGGCCGTTTGCGGAGAGCTGATCGTCCACGAGCCGAGCCTGATCACGGGACTTCCCGAATATTTCCGCAAGCAGGGCATCGAAGGGCGCGTCGCGGTGGTCGGCGACGACGTGCTTCCCGGGCTTTACGACCGGCGCCTGCGCAGCCTGACCCCGCAGATCGAATGGGTGACCGACGAATGGTTCCTGCTCGAGCCCCAACGCGTGAAGTCGAAGCGCGAACAGGAGGCGTTCCGGACCGCCGGCGACATCACCACCCATGCATTGGCAGCGGGCATGGATGCGCTGATCACCGGTGAAAGTTCGGCGGAGGCCGCGGCGCGCACGGCGATGGAGATCATGCGGCGCGGCGGCTGTTTTTCGCGCATCGACATGCATCACGGTGCGCATGCCGAGCGCTTCCTGCTCGGCGACATGCTGTACGGTTACGACACCAGCGCGCCGAACAAGGGCGATATGGTGCGCGGCTGGATTCAGGGGCCGATCTTCCAAGGCTATTGGCTCGATCCCGGCCGCACCGCCGTTTGCGGGGGCCGCCCGACGAAGGAGCAGCGGCATATTTTGGAGGGCGCGACCGAGGTGTGCCGGGCAATCATCAAGGCGATCCGCCCCGGCGTCACCCCCCGGCAGCTCGGCGTGATCGGCGAAAAAGCGGCGTCGCGCTACGCGGGCGACGGAATCGACCTCAATCTGGGGATTTTCGGCCACCAGATGGGCACCTTCTATGGCCCGCATCTCATCCCGGTAGGCGACCCCGGCCCGCTGGACGAGGTGAAGGAAAAGCAGAGCCCATCGGCGAACGAAATCATGGTCAAGGAATATGAAAAGATCGACGAGCCCTATGAGCCCGGCATGCTGATTGCGGTCGAAGCCTTTATGAAACATCCGGGCGTGGGCATCAGCGGCCTCGAAGACCATGTCCTGGTGACCGCAGACGGCTGCGAGCAGATAACGAATACGCCATCCTATCTTTGAAGATGGCGCGATCGGCGGACGCCAGCTCTTCTTGCGGGACCCATCTTTCTTCTGAGGAACGAGGAATGCCAACGAACCGGCGACAATTTATCGCACGATCCGCGATCGGCGGGCTCGGCCTGGTCGCTGCGCCGCTTCTGCCGACGCAATCGGCGCGCGCGGGGGCGACGCGCCTGCCCGCCGATGAACGACGGATCATCGCCTCGATCGCGCGCTATTACCGGCTTGCACCCGAGGATGGCGAGCAAGGGGGCGGTTTCAGTTGGCTTCAGGTCGATCTGGGCGCCAGCCGACCGATCGACGCGATCCGCTTGCGCCCGCCCGAGTCCGACAGCGGGACAGGACACGGGTCGTCGATCCATTTCTGCATCGACGGTTCGGATGATCGGGATTTTGCAGAAATGCGGCCGCTCGCCAACTGGCGCGCCGAGCATTCGGCCGACCCCGCGAGTTTCCTGGCCCGCTTTCCGCAGAAAGCCGTGAATGCCCGATACATCCGGCTGAGCGCGAGCGCCGCCCTCCCCTATGGCGGCGCGCTGTTGCCGTCCGGACTTGCCACAATGGAGATCCTGACGGGCGGCACGACAATGTCTGTCGCGGTGCGGCGTCGGGACGCCAAGCGCCGTCGCGGCTGACGGCTCGCCGGTCGACGTCCATGCGGCGCCACGTTTCCCGCTGCGCCCCGATCAGGCCAATTTCTGAAATTGTTCGAACCGGCCCAGCGCAGCCTCGATCCGGCTTCGCAGGCCCGGCATTTCCGGGACGAGCCAGGTCCATTTCTGGATCGCCAGCGCGCCGGCCTTGCGATCCATCTTCGTGTCGATCGCGGCGATGACCCGATCGCCGACAAGCACCGGAAGCGCGAAATAGCCAAGCACCCGCTTGGCCGCCGGAACATAGGCCTCGAACCGGTGATCATGGCCGAAGAGCGCCGCGAGGCGCTTGCGCTGGATCACCAGCGGATCGAAGGGCGACAGGATATGAACCCGCCGCGTCCGTTCCAGGGTAGCACCCTCGTCGAGCGCGGCGGGCGTAGCCCAGTGGTTCGCACGCGCCAGGCCTGCAATCTCGATCGGCACAACAGCGCCGCTTGCGACGCGCTCGGCAACCAGCCGCGCCACCGCCGCCTTGGCCGGCGCGTCACCATAGGTCATGCTCTCCAGGCTGACGACGCCCTGTGTGCGCAGCCCCCGATCGAGCAGATAGGCCGCAAATTCATCCGGCGTCGCCGCCGTGACGGGCTCGGTCCAGCCAAAATGCCGGTCGGTCAGTTCGTAGGATTTTACCATCCCGGTCCGGGCGCTGATGGTGAGGTCGCCGACCCAGAAGCCATAGTCGAGCAGGCGCTTCGAAGGCTTCCGGCTCGCCCAGGGGTGCCGCTTCTCCTCCAGCTTCTCGTCATCGATGTCGCGCAGCGAAAGCGGCCCCTGATCGCGGATACGCGCAAGCATCGCGGCATAGGCGTCGGGGTCGACCCGGCCATGAAACGGATGGGCCTTGCACCGGCGGGCCGCCATCGCCGGAACGAAGAACCGGTAGTCGCTGGTCGGCACATAGGCGAGCGCATGGGTCCAATATTCGAACGCGGATTTCTCGCCCGACTGCACGGCGGCGAGCGACGTCGTCCGATATCCGGGGATCCGCGACCACAGGATGTGATGATGGCAGCGTTCGATGACGTTGATCGTATCGATCTGGACATAGCCGAGATGCCCGATCGCCGCAGCGACCGCCGACGGCCCCGCGCCAAACGGCGCTTTCTCATCGAGGCGCTGGGCGCGAAGCCATAACCGCCGCGCATCGGCCTGGCTGATCCCGACGATTTTTCCGCCCATAATATGCCCCTGACGTCGCCTGACCGACAACGCTTAGAGTCGAAGTGCGGTGGAGGCTATGGCGAGTGTCAACCTGACGCTTGTGGGCGGTTGCGGCCATCGCCAAAGAACGGAGCCCACCGGATCGGCGCGGGTCAGAACCCCGCGTAGAGGAACGGCGAAACCTGACCGATATGATAGAGACACACCGCCACCAGCGCCGCGAAGAATAGCGCCCAAGGCCAGGTGTCGCGCCACGCCGGGATCGTGCGGAACAGGCTGTAGCTTTCGTTGTCATAGGGCAGCAGCGCCGGTCGATAGCGCCGCATCAGTTCGACGCTGTTGGGCAGCAGATAGATGATCGCAAAGGCGAAGACGATCAGCCCCGCATATTTGGCGAGCGCCGACGGCAACGACCCGTCGCCGGCGAACAGCAGCGTCAGCAAATCCCATGCCGCCGCCGGCGAAGCCGAACGGAACGACGCGAAGGTCAGCATCATGGGGACCAGAAACAGCGCGCGGCCGAGGAAGCGGCGGAGCGTCGACGATGTCATTTTGCGCCAGCGTTTCCAGGCCTTTGTCGCACGAACTTCGGTTTCGATCACATACCAGATGCCGTGAATCAGGCCGAAGATCAGAAAGGTTTGCGCCGCGCCGTGCCACACGCCGATGACCTCGAAGTTGACCAGCAGCGGGATCCACAGCGACAAGGGCCTGGCCAGGGCCCGGGGCAGGCGGCGGCGCAATGCGAAGCGCGTTCCCCACAGCGACAGCGGCGTGAACAGGAAGCGCGCGATCACGCGGGTCAGCGTCATATGCCAGCGCCGATAGAAATCGACGATCCCGACCGCCTTCAGCGGCGAATAAAAATTGGCGGGATAGCGGATGCCGAACAGCAGCCCGATACCGAGCGCCATGTCCGAATAGCCTGAAAAATCGAAATAGAGCTGAGCATAATAAGCGGCAACGCCCCACCAGGCGTCGCGCGCGCCCATCGCGGGATCGATCGGCAGCGTGTCGAAAACCAGCGACGCGGGAATCGCGAGATTGTCGGCGATCGCGAGTTTCTTGAACAGACCGATGGCGATCAGCATTAGCCCCGCGACGATGTTGGCGCGGCGCACGCGTCCGAACCCCGTGGCGGCAACCTGCGGCTGAAATTCCTTGAGATAGGTGATCGGGCCGATGACGAGTTGCGGGAAGAAGGTCACGAACGCGGCATAGCGGACATAGCGTGCGACCAGCCCGGCGCCGTGACCAAGGAAGGCCTTGACGCTTTCCTCGCGAGCATGGGCGTCGGCGAGGAAGGCAGCCTGGTGGAAGGTGTAGAAGGAAAGGCCCGCCGGGATCGCGATCGCCCAAAAACCGCCGCGGTCGCCGATGTCGACGATCCCCGAAAAGATGCGATATTTGAACCAGCAAAGCAGCAGCAGGTTGAAGACTTCGCCTGCGATGAACAGCGAGCGCCGCGCAGCGCGCCGATCGTCGTCCATCCGGATCAGCAGCGTGCCGATCGCGAAATTGACCGTGACCGACGCCGCAAGCAGCACAAGGTTGAACAGACCGTGCGGCGCGTAGAAGATGAGCGATGCGGCGAGCATCACGCCCATGCCGACATTGGCGCCGAACCGCCCCGCCGCCAGATAGAAGATCAGGCACGCCAGCGGCAGGAACGCAAAGAGAAAGAGGGGATCGCTGAAAACCAAGTGCCGCCTGCCCCTTCCCTCGCCAGTCGGCGGCTATCTTACGCCCCGCCGCGTTGCAACGCCCGAGTTCGGTCCGTAAAGCCGCGATCGGCATTTGCCTCCATGACGCCGCAGCGATAGGGCGGGAGCTGCCGACCGGACCGCGCCGCAAACAAACGGGTTCGGGGCGGATTTTCAGGGGCGCCGATGGGCCGATCTTTTCCTTCTTCCGGTCGCGGCAGGCGCCGTTGGTGGCGCAGTCCCGCCGCGGTCGTCGCGGCGTTGGTTCTTGCCGGTTACTGGGCGATCGCGGCGCTCGTCATCGGCTCCGACGTGCGCGACATCTATCCCTGGGGCGTCGAACCAAGGCTTGCCTCCCGCCATCCGCTGAACGCCTCGATCGACCTGTTTTCGGTCGCCGCGAAAGATCGCGCCTCGAATTTCATCCTCGTCGGCGGATCGACGACGATGCGCTATACGCCCGAGCAGCTCGAGCGGAGCTTTCCCGGCGCGCACAACGCCTGGAACCTCAGCTATAGCGGCAGCCGCCCCGTCGATCGCGACACGCTGCTGCGCCTGCTCGCCGAATCCGGCACGCCGCGGCGGATATTGGTCTCGCTCGACTGGTCCTATGCCCTCGATCCCGATGAGATGCGGGCGGGGTTCAGCGCCTATCTCTATGACCGTTCCGCTCTGAACGACCTGAAGATGATCAACCGCGATACACTCGGCGCGATCCGGACCCTCGCCCGAACCGGTCGTCTCGGCATCGCGGCAAAACAGCCGCAGGCCGGGCGCGGAAGCCGCTGGCAGCTCTGGCATTCGCCCGCGCGGCTCACCGCAATGCGCCGGTCGATCGCGCTGCACAACTCGAAGCTGGCGACGGCGGGGCGACCGGGTTGCGATGCGCTGGCTCCGCTCGCCGACCAGTTGGTGCCGATGCTGAAAAAGCTCGCGGCCAGGGGGAACCGGATCGACCTGTTGGTGCCGCCCTATTCGCCGCTGATCTATTATCCCGTCGCCGGTTCGCGCGACCGCTCACAGGAAACGGGCGATGGTTTTTTTGCCGACCAACTGCTGCTCCGTCGCTGCGCGGTGACGATGACCGCCGATATTCCGGGCGTGGCGGTCTGGGCGCCCGACCGCGACCTTTCGTTGATCGCCGATTTCGACGGGTTCGACGATCCGGGCCATCTGGGTGACGCCGCGTTGCTGACCAAGACGCTGCAGGCGGTCGGGGACGAGCGCTATCGGCTGACTGTGGCCAATGTCGGCGCCTATATCGACGCGCTGCGCGCCTTCACGATGACCTATCGCCTGCCCCCGCCCGCACAACAGCCGAACGACCGCGTGGCTTTCGCCGACCCTCGCTTGTCGATAGGACGGCATCCGGAAACGCGGCCGCGTTTCGCAGGGCAAGGGAATGATATTCGGTGATTCCCGACGGCTATCCGAATCTGTCGCGCGCGATTGCGATGCAGGTCGCCGCATTTCCCGAACATGAATCCTATCTGGCGCGGCGCTTTGCGGGCGAGAATGCGGCGGCGCTGACCTTTGCCGACGAGTTGGCGGCGGTGATCGAACGCCTGTCCGGCGACGAACTCGCCACCGTCTATCGCGATTATCGCTGGCTCAGCGATATCGTGCTGGAGGAAGAGATTTTTTTCCGCCGCCATGGTCGGTACCGGCTGACGCGCTTCGCCGATGCCGTCGAGCAGGTCTATGCCAATGCGCCCTATATGGCGCGCTATATGAACGGGTTGCTCGCATCGCAATTATGGTGGCGCAACCATAGCGAGGTGATGCGCTATTTCCGCGATGCCTTCATCGCAGGCCATGCGCCGGGCGCTTCGCACCTGGAGGTCGGGCCGGGGCATGGGCTGTTGCTGGCGATCGCCGCGACGGCGCCGGGCCATGGCCTGTGCGAAGGCTGGGACATCAGCGATGCGTCGCTAGCCCATTCGCGCGAAGGACTGCGCCGGCTGGGAATCGCGGACGAAGCGGTGGCGCTGCGCAAGATCGACATCTTCGACGCGCCCGACGCGCAGTTCCAGTCGATCGCCTTTTCCGAAGTGCTCGAACATCTCGAAGACCCGCTCGCGGCGCTGCGGGCGCTTCACCGCCTGCTCGCGCCGGGCGGACGCCTTTTCGTCAACGCGCCGGTCAATTCGCCCGCACCCGACCATCTTTATCTTTTTCGCGCCCCCGAAGAGGTCGAGGACATGATGCGATCCGCGGGCTTCATCATCGAAGGCAGCCTGTTCGCTCCCTGCACCGGCGCGACCCTCGATCGCGCGCGCCGCTTGACCCTGACGATTTCGGCGGCTGTGATCGGCACCAGATGATGGAGACCTTCCCTTGAGCGAGACTCTGACCAAGATTGCCGATGTCATCGCGGACCTGTTCGACGATCATGCGGACGCCGTCACGCGCGAGACATCGGCCGCCGACATCGAGGATTGGGACAGCCTCGCCAATATCCAGCTGGTGGTGATGGTCGAACGCCAGTTCGGCATCCAGTTCGCGACGAGCGAGATCCAGAGCTTCCGCAATGTCGGCGATCTGGTCGACGCGGTCGACCGCAAAAGGACGGCGTGACGATGGACATCGCTGTCGGCGACCGGATCGCGCATGATTTTTCCGTCTCGGCGGACGATATGCGCGGGTTCGCGGCGCTGTCGGGCGACACCAGCCTGGTGCATGTCGATGCCGATTTCGCCCGGGCGCGCGGGTTCGACGATGTCATCGTCTATGGCGGGCTGATGCTCGCGCAACTGTCATATGTCGTCGGCATGAAGCTGCCCGGACCGACGGGGACCTCGACGCGCTGGACGATCGATTATCGCGGCCCACTCTATGTCGGCGAGGCCGCGACGATCGAATTTGAGGTTGTCGGCGTCTCGCCGGGCACCGGGCTGATCGATGGGAAATACCGGATTCGCACGGCGGGACGCCTGATTGCAAGCGGCACGACGCAAAGCCTGATGCCGACCGATCCGGACCGGCCATGACCGACGCCGCGACGATGCTTTGGCGCGCGCCGATGCCCGCAGACTGGACCGAGCGGGCGAAGGCGATGACCGCGCGGTTGAAGGCCGGCGCGATAGACGATGCGTCGGAAGCCGAAATCGAGCTGCGGCGGCTCGCCGGGTGCCGGCTCACGCCGTCGGCGGAATTGCAGATGCAGCGGCTGGCGCACGCCTATGCGGCGGCGAACCTGCCGGCCGAACATATGCGGCGATTGCGCATCGGGCTGCTCGGGGCAAACACGCTAAGCTTTCTCGCCGCTCCGCTGGCGGCCGCAGGTCCGGTGCGCGGCCTGATCGTCGACGTCGTCGAGGCGCCTTACGACCAACTCGCGCCCTTCGCTTACGGCGCGGCATCGCCGTTCAGCGACGATGCGCTCGATGCCGTAGTGGTGGTGCTCGACGCCGACGCCTTCGGTAGCGGTGACGATGCGGCGGCGCTGATCGATGCGGTGGCGGCGCGAATCCGTTCGCTCGGCGCGACACCCATCGTCGCGACCCTCCCCGCCCCCGCCGCGATCGCGATGAGCGGCGACCTGATGACCGCGACGAGCACGCGGCGGCGGGTCGCGACGGTCAACGACCATATCGTCGCCCGCGCGGCGCAAGGACGCTGGCGCGTCTGGGACATGGACGGGCTCGCGGCGCGGGTCGGCTATGACCGCTGGCACGACCCGGTGCGCTATCATCTGGCGAAAATCCCGTTCGCGGTCGATCTCGCGCCGCTTGCCGCCGACCATCTGGCGGCGCTGCTCGCCGCGATGGCGGGCAAGGCGCCGCGCGCGGCCATCGTCGATCTCGACAATATGCTGTGGGGCGGCGTGATCGGCGACGACGGGGTCGAGGGCATCCGGATCGGCCAATACTCGGCCGAGGGCGAGGCCTTTGCCGCAGTCCAGCGCCATCTGCTGGCGCTGCGCGAACGCGGTATCGTGCTGGCGGTTTGTTCCAAGAACAGCGACGCCGCCGCGCGCCAGCCGTTTCGCGATCACCCCGACATGCTGCTGCGCGAAGAGCATTTCGCGCTGTTTCAGGCCAATTGGAACGACAAGGCGAGCAATGTGCGGGCGATCGCCGACGCGCTGCGGCTGGGCGAGGACGCGCTGGTCTTCATCGACGACAATCCCGCCGAACGCGACCGGGTGCGGCAGCAATTGCCGCTCGTCCTTGTGCCCGAAATGGGCGACGATCCGGCCTATTATCCGCGCTTGCTGCTCCAGTCGGGGCTGTTCGAGCATCTGCCGCTGACGCCCGACGATCGGACGCGCGCCGAAGCCTATGGCGCCGAGGCCCGGCGAGTTGCGGTCCGCGACCAAATCGGCAGCTACGACGACTATCTGCGCTCGCTGGGCATGGCGATGACGATCCGGCGCTTCGATGCCGTCGGCCTGCCCCGTATCGCGCAACTGGTCCGCAAGTCGAACCAGTTCAATTTGCGGTCGATACGGTACAATGAGGCGCAGCTCGGCGCGCTCGGCGACAGTCCCGACCGATTATGCTGGCAGGTGCGGCTGACCGACCGCTTCGGTGACCATGGGATGATCGCCGTCGTCATCGTCGATACATCGGACGAAGCGTGGTTCATCGACAGCTGGCTGCAATCGTGCCGCATATTGGAGCGCGGCGTCGAGGCGGCGATTATGAACGCGTTGGAAGCCGCCGCGACGGCGGCGGGCGCGGTGCGGATCATCGGCGAATATTTCCCGAACGCTCGCAATGCCCTGGTCGCCGATTTCTATCCGCGCATGGGGTTTGCGGCGCGAGGCGATGAAGAGGGGCGGTTCGCCCTGGAACTCGCCGCCCGCGCACCTCGATCGGTGCAGATCGCGGTCGATATCGCGCCCTAGCCCGCCGAGGTCGCGATCAGCCGCGCGTAGAAATCGATCATACGTTTGAAGCTGTCGATCGCCATATGTTCGTTGGTGCCGTGGATCATCGCCGATTCCTTCAGCGAGAAATGCATCGGCATGAAGCGATAAACGTCCTGCGACACCCCTTCCATGCTGCGGCTGTCGGTGCCCGCGACGACGAGGATCGGCGAAAGGACCGCGCCCGGCGCATCGGCGCGCGCGGCGGCGGCGACCCATTTCCAGCCCTGCGAGCTGGTCGACGACACGCGCGACGGTTCGCGCGGGGTGCCGACCCAGGCAAGATCGACCGGCAGATCGCCGACCGCCGACCGCGCGCGCGCCATGACGTCACTTGAGCGATTCCACGGCGCGATGCGATAGTTGATCAGCGCATTGGCCGATTGCGGCAGGACATTTTCCTTGGGGCTGCCCTGCAGCATCGTCGGGGCAATGGTGGTGTGAAAGGCGGCGGCGCTCGACGGCGCCGATTCGAGCTGGCGCCTCAGCAACGGCGAAAACAGCCATTGGTTGGCGACCGCCATGCGGGTGTTGCCGCCCTTGGCCGCCGCGAGCGCGTCGAGCATCGAAGCGCCGGGGCCGCGCACCTCGAGCGGGAAGGGCTTGTCGGTGATCGCGGTGATCGCGCGCGCGAGGGTGCCGACGCCGGTTTCGGCGGGGGGCATCGAGCTGTGCCCGCCCGGCGCGTTGGCGGTGACCTTGAGCGTCGCATAGCCCTTTTCGGCAATGCCGATCAGGATCGCGGGGCCGCCGATGACGGGGGTGTCGGTGAGCACGAGGCTGCCCTCGTCGAGCGTGAAGATCGCCTTCACCCCCTCGGCTTTCAGCTTGGCGGCGGCCGCGACCGCGCCGGTGCCACCGGCCTCCTCGTCATGGCCCGAGACCAGATAAATGCCGCGCTTGGGTTTAAAGCCCGATCTGGCGAGCGCCTCGATCGCCTCGAACAACCCGATCAGAGAGCCCTTGTCGTCGACGGTGCCCCTGCCCCACACCGCATTTTCGGCGATCGTCCCGGCGAAGGGCGGATATTTCCAGTCCTTCTCGGTGCCCTCGGTCACCGGCACGACATCCTGATGCGCCATGACGATGATCGGCGCGAGCGCGGCGTCGCTGCCCGGCCAATGATAGACGAGCGTCTTGTTCGGCAGGATCGTCCGCGTCATCGCGCCGTGCGTCGCGGGATAAGAGGCCGCGAGCCAGGCGTGGAGCCTGTCCCATTCGGCAAGTTCGTTGTCGGCGACGTCCTGGTGCGAGATCGTCCGGATCTGCGCGGCGGCGCTCAGATGCGCGACGGCGGCGTCGAGATCATAGGCGGGCACGGCGGCGAGCCGGACATCGCTGCCGTCGGCGATATCCGCCGGCCTGAACGTCGCGGTGCGGACCGCCACGGTTCCGGCGATCACGGCGACCACCGCCAGGCCGCCGAGCAGGATCGTTCGTTTCTTCAAGATCATCGCTCCCCGATATTTCGGCGCATTGGAGCGGGACAGGTTTCAATTTGCAAGGGAAATGGTGGGCCCGGCAGGACTCGAACCCGCAACCTAGCCGTTATGAGCGGCCGGCTCTACCATTGAGCTACAGGCCCCCGAGGGGATCGACGCCCGATAGCGGAGGGCGGCGAGCCTTGGCAAGCGCGATCAGGCCGCCGGGCCGTGCCGTTGCGCCATATCGAGAATCTCGGCGGCCGTGGTCGGCGCGACCCCGCGCTGCGCCAGATGCGCGAGCACGACGTCCCACCAGCGATAGAAATCGGCCAGATCGGCGTCGGTCCGGACATAGGGGGTGTTGCCCGGCTGCAGCGACGGCGAATGGAAGGAGAAGTTGAGCACCGGCAGCCGCGCGTCGATCGCAATGTCGATCGCCTGGCACGCGCGGTCGGCGGGAATCCCCTCGGGCGTCAGCGCGATCCGTTCGGCGAGGCCGAGCCGCGCCAGCGCCGCATGGCTGTTCGACGAGGTCCGATGATAGAGCCAGCCCCCGGCGCGCCCGAGCAGGCCGCCGAAGACGGTGGTTACCGGCAGTTCGAGGAGCGGCGCGCCACCGGTTTCGACCCACCAGGGGTTCAGCGGCATCGCGCGATAATCGGGGCCGTGGCCGGGACGGTAGTCGAAACCCGACCGCACCGACGTGTCGCAGCGAAAGCCCAATTCCGCCAGCATCGCGGCACTGTCGGGGCCGAGGCCGTAGCGGCCGGCGCGATACACCGTCGGCGCGGCGCCGAAACGGCCGGCGATCGCATTGCGCAGCGCGGCCATCTTGGCGCGCTGCAAATCGGGCGGCAAATTGCCGGTATAGCTGTTGCGCTCGTTCACCTCTTCGTCGTGCGGCGGGGTGACCCAGGGGTGGAGTTGGGCGCCGATCTCGCAGCGCCCGGCGGCCCGCGCCGCGCCCAACAGGGCGACCGCGCGGTCGTCGGCGACGATCGGCCAGTCGACCAGATAGATGGGCGCCACGTTCGCGGCCTCGAAATAGGCCTGGCAATCGGCGAGCGCCGGGACCGAATCGAGCCGGTAACCGGTGCGCGCAAAGGGCGCGGCCCAGTCAAAATCCTCTTCGGTATCTACGGTCACCCAGAAACGCGGCGCTTCGTCCGGTCGCAGCTGGACCAGATCCGACGCCGATGGCGGTCTCAACAGATTGCCCGCCCGATGCACCGAGCTTGTCCCCCGCACGAGGCGCCCTGCCCCGATCAGTCTTCGTGGCTGTGGACCACCGGGTCCGCAGCCGACGCCGGGGTGGCTGAGGGAAGATGCAAGGTCAAGGCGTTATGACCGATATCGAGGTGACCGCCCGCCGCCCGCGCAAGGCTGTCGACGAGGCGAAGCGAAAATCCGAGGCTGAGAATCGCGGCCCCGGGGGCGTCGCCTTCGGGGCTGTAGCTCGGGTCGAGCAGGTCGCGTGCCGGGGTGAAGCGGATCGCCATCGGGCGGACGAGGCGCAGTTGCAGCACTTCGCGATGCACCGGATCGACGAGCAATTGGCCGACGAGCGATGCGTTCGATTCGGAGACATCGACGAGCGCGGTGATCAGGCGTCCGATCATCCGCCGCGCGCTGATATCCTCGACCGCAGCGTGGAACGGCCCGCCGATGCGCGAAATGCTGATCCCGACGCCATGGTCGGCGAACAACGGCGCAAGGTCGCGTTCGACCTGCGCGGTAATCGCCTCGACATCACTGTGGCCGCTCGCCGGAACGGGCGTGTCGGCGACCGGCTGGGTCGCGGCCTGCAAATCGTCGATGATCGCCTGGATCGCCGTGGCGTCAGCGACGATCGTATCGGCCATCGCGCGATAGGCGCCGCTGACGGGACCGAACATCTGGCCCGAGATGATCTGCGCGAAGCCGGAGATCGCGTTGAGCGGGCTGCGCAGCTCATGGATCAGCTGGCGGATCGAATCGCCGGCGCTGTCCTCGGTCGGCAGGCCATAGGGGATTTCGTTGCGCTGCGGGCGGCGGGCGCTGCCGCGATAGCCGCGAAACTGGCCGCTGCTGCGGTCGAACCAGGGAAGCGCCGAAAAACGCCATTCGCCGGCGTCGCTCTCAGCGCCTTCGAGCGTCATGCGCGCGTTGATCATTTCGGCGCGCTGGCGGAAGGCGCCCGCCGCGACGCCGTCGGTGCCCGGTTCGCCGCCCAGCGCCGCTTCGGCGATCGACAGGCCGATCACCGCACCGCGCGGGATGCCTTCGACCCAATGGATGACACCGTCGGGCCCGGTTTCGAACAGGAAGGAGGCGCGCGCAGCCGGCGCCGGTCGCGGCGCGGCGGCGGGCTGGCCGCGTCCCGCCTGATATTTGTCGATACGGCGCACCAATTCGCTGATCTGGCTCGGTTCGGCGTCCACCGACGTCGCCGGTTCGGGCGCGGCTTCGACGGCGGTTGGCATCGCGGGCTCGGCGAGGTTGGCCGGTTGCGGCAGCGCGACCGACGCCGCCCCCAGGCTTGCCAGCGCCCGGTTCACGCCCTCGGGCAAATCGCGGCGCGCGGCGAGGAAGGAGCGCGCCATCGGACCGGTCGCGGGCAGCAGCGCGAGCCAGTCCTGCTCGGCGAGTTGCGCATCGCGCAGCATCGCGAGCGACACTGCGGGCACATCATTGGCGTAGAGCGCGACGATCGGCGCAAAACGGCTGTGCCGCGCGATCGCCCGGGCGCAGTCGCGGCGTACCGTTTCGGGAATTTGCGGCCGCAAAACCGCGAGCGCGTGCAGCGATCGGCGGATATCGTCATCGGCCAGTTGATTGCCGCGCTGCGCCAGAATATCGGAGAGCTGACGCCAGGCCGCAACGCAGGACCGCCGATCGGCCGGCGCCTGACGCAATATGGTTGCGATCATCGTATCGGCGGTCACGCGGCGCGGGCCCCCACCCTTTTAAACTGGTTAGCGTATCTTTACCGGCTAGCGTGAATCACCTGGTCAGGAAAGCGCCTTAACCAACCGCGTCGCATTGTGGGACAATTGCAATCGCCTGAAATATTATTATGGTCACCGGCACCAGAGGGAAGCGGAAGTTACAATGATGGCGAGCCAGAAATTCGATCAGATCGACCTGCAAATCCTGCACGAACTGCAGAAGGACGGGCGGATGACCAATGTCGAGCTCGCCCAACTGGTGGGGCTGACCGCCCCGCCGTGCCTGCGCCGGGTACGCGCGCTCGAGGAATCGGGCGTGATCAAAAGCTATCACGCCGACCTCGACGCTGCGAAGCTCGGTTACGGGATCACGGTGTTCGCGATGGTCAGTCTGCGCAGCCAGGCCGAATCCGATCTGAAGGCGTTCGAGGACTATGTCGGCGCGCTCGCCGAAGTGCGCGAATGCTATATGCTGAACGGCGAGATCGATTTCATGCTCAAGGTGGTCGCCCGCGACCTGCAGAGCTTCCAGTCGTTCCTGACCGCCCATCTGACCTCGGCGCCCAATGTCACCAGCGTCAAGACCTCGCTGACGATCCGCACAGCGAAGCAGCTCGCCGGGATTCCGGTCGAATCCTGAGGGCTTCGATCTCGAAACGACAACAAGAAAGGGCGCCATCCTGACCGGATAGCGCCCTTTTTCGTTCGAGGTCGGGAGACTAGTTGCCCGTGGCCGGAGCCACCGCTGCTGGCGCGGCGGCCGGCGTATTGATCTTCACGAGCCACAATTGCGCGAGCCGCTTGCGCGGGCCGACGACCTCCGCAAAGCTGGCCTTGGCGCCCGCGACATCGCCGGCTAGCGCCTGGGCGACGCCCATGCGATAGGTCCACAATTCCTTGTCGCCGCCCGCCGCGACGGCCGCCTTGTACAGCGGCACCGCATCGGCGTAGCGGCCGTAACCGACCATCGCGTCGCCGGTGGCGCCCGCGACCTTCGGATTCGACAGCGTCGAAGGCTTGGCGGCGTAAGCGGTCAGCGTCGTTTCCTCGTCGCCGATGCGCTCGCCCTGCGCCTTGGCGATCTCGTCGAGTTTGGCGTCGGGGGTCGGAATCACCTTGGTGTCGCGGCCGACCTTGATCAGCGAGACGACTTCGCCCGGCAGCGCCGCTTCGGTCGCGAGCCCCGCATATTCCAGATATTCGGGGCGCTGGAGCATCGAATTGGTCGCGCGCATCAGGCGCAGCACGTCGAGTGCGATCTCCTTGCTCTCCCCCGACTGCTGCAACAGCGTGAACAGCGTCTGGCGCCATACCTGCGGCTGCGGATAATCGCGCATGCGCAGCGTCATCAGGTCGAGCACTTCGTCGTTGCGCTTGGCGGTCTGGAGCGCCTTGATCGGGCGGACATAGAGCTCGTCCGACGGACGCTGGCCGGCGGCGCGTTGCGCCTCGATCGCCGCCTTGGCGATCTCGATGCCCTTGTCGACCTGGCTGGTCTGCAAATAGCTGTCCATCAGCAGGACGTCGAGCTGCGGCTCCTTCGACCCTGCGGCCTTGGCGGCCTCGAGCCGCTGCGCGGCCTTCGCATAATCCTTGTCGCCATAAGCGAAGTTGCCCGAGAAGAAATTATAGGTCGCAAGGCTTTCCGGCGGGGTGATGCCCGTGGCGAGCATCGCGTCGAGCCCCTTCGCCTGCGTCGCCTTGTCCTTGTTCAGGATACCGAGCTGGAGCTGGTAGAATGCGACCCAATATTTGTCTTCGGTGGTCGATGCCGTCGGTTCACCCTCGGTCAGCGCCGTCTGGAGCGCCGCGACATCCTTGGCGTTGGTCGCCTCCATCATCTTTTTGACGGCGGGGCCAAATCCCTTGCTCACGGCGATGGTCGTGCCCTTTTTGGCTTCGTCTTCCTTCTTCGGCTTTTCCTTGGCCGCCACGGGGGTGGCTGCCGTCGCCATCAGCGCGCAGCCCAGCACGGCGGCCATCGCCGTCGCGGGCATCGAGCGAAAACGGGTGAACATGTGAAATCTCTCCTTCGATTCGACCGCCGCGCGCATAGGCACGCGCAGGTTCGGCCGCGCCTGTAACGCGGCTAAACCTGTGTCGTTGCCATGGCAAGACAGGCCCGATTGATATTTGCACTGGCAGGGGGCGGCTGAACGGCGATTGAACCCCGTCCGGGCCTTTTGTTCAGGCGACTTCGTCGATCGCCTGGTTGATGTCGCGCAGGATTGCCGGATCGCCGGGCGCCCCGGCCATCGCGGCCTCGGCGAGCTGGATCAGCGGAATGATGCCAAAGGTCGCCGCGAGTCCCTTCAGGCGGAGCGCGGCGACGTTCCAGTTGGCGTCGCAGCGGGCGCGGCGCATCAGGTCCGACAGGTCACGCGCGCTGCCGGTAAAGGCGTTGCGCAGGTCGAGCGCCATCGCCGCATCGTCGCCGATGGCGGCGGTCAGATAGCGATCGAGGGGCCCACTGTCGAAAGACATTCCACAGCCTTGACAGCGCATGGTTAAGTTTCCGTTTCGCGACGGCCATTTGCTGCTAAGATGCGCCTATGACGGGGGATAAGAAAATCGTCGGTTTGTGGCGGGAATCCGCGACAAATCCGGAACCGGACAGCCAGGCCGCAGAGCCGGGCGCGATCGCCGCGCCCGACACCGCGACGGCTGTTGTCGACGAAACGCCCGCAGAACGCGACTGGCTCGACCTGTCGGCGCTCCGCGACGACGCCGCGCCCGACGACATGAACGACGGCGGATCGCCGTTCCGCGACCGCGTCGCCCCGGCCCTGCTGATCTTGCTCGGGCTCGGCTGGACCGGCTTTGCCGCGATGGCGGCGACCGACGGCTTTACCCGCGCGCCCGCGATGGCCGAATGGCCGGGCCTGATCGCGACGATCGCCATGCCGCTGACCCTGCTCGCGGTGCTGTGGATGGCGCTGCTGCGCTCGAGCCGCTCCGAACAGGCGCGGTTTGCGCGCGTCGCCGCCGCGCTGCGCGATGAAAATGCAGCGCTCAACCAGTCGATGCATTCGCTCGGACTGCATCTGGCCGATGCGCAGCGCCAGCTCGCCGAGCAGGCGACATTGGTCCAGCAACTCGGGCTCGATACCGTGGCGCGGCTCACCGAAAGCAGCGACAAGCTGGCCACCAACGCGTCGGTGATCGCCAATGCGCACGACCAGCTCGCGCGCTCGGGCGACGTCGCGCTGCAGCGGATGGACGGATTGCTCGCCGGCCTGCCCCGCATCGACGATGTCGCGCAGCGGCTCGCGGGCAATTTCCGTGAGGCCGGGCTTGTCGCGCACCAGCAGGGCGCCAGCCTCGAGGCCAAGCTCGCCGCGCTCGCCGAGGAAGCGGTGAAGGCGGCGGAGACCGGCGAGGCATCGGCGGCGACCCTGCACGACGCGATCGGATCGCTCGAAGCTCGGACAAAGCAGGCCGAAACCGACCTGCTCACCGCGTCGGCGCAGGTCACCAGCGCGCATGATGCGACGCTGGCGCAGATCACCCAGGTCGCGGCGGCGCTGCACCATGAGCTGACCTCGACCGTCGATACGATGAGCGCGCGGCTTGGCCAGACATGGCAGCAGTTCCGCGACGGCGTCGCCAATTCCGCCGGGCAGCTCGACGACCGGCTCGCGGTCGCGCGCGAGGCGAGCGACGACATCGGGGTCCGGCTTGCGGCGCACGGGGTCGCGAGCGAGGAATTGTCGGCGCGGATCACCGGCCATGTCGCCGAAATCGGCGACCGGCTCGAATTTCTCGATGTCAGCGTATCGGCGAGCGCAGGCGTCATCGGCCGCGCGATCGACGACACCAAGGCACAACTCGCAGCCTTCATGGAGCAGACCGAGTCGGGCAATGGGTCGGCGCGCCAGCTGATCTCGCACGCCGAAGCGCTGCTGCTCGCGCTCGACGCGGTGACGCGCGAGATGGACGAGACATTGCCGCACGCGATCGACCGCATGGCGGCGCATGGTCAGGCGACCAAGACCTCGCTCGGCGATCTGAAACCATTGCTCGAAGCGTCCGAGCTGGTCGCGCAATCGACGCTGTCGCATGTGAATGCGGTGCAGGCGACGCTGGCGTCGAACGAGACGCAGATGGCGGGTCATGCCGACAGCCAGCAGGCGCTGGTCGAGCGGATCAACGCCTCGCTGGCCGAGGCCGATGCGGCGCTCGCCAGGCTGCGCGACGGCGCCGACCAGTTCGCCGAACAGGGCGGCGCGAAGATGATCGCAACGCTGGGGCAGGTCCGCGCGACCGCCGATTCGGCCGCTGAGCAGGCGCAGGCGACGCTGGAGGCGCTGGTGGCGGGCGCGCGCGACGCGATGCAATCGACCGCGACCGAGGCGATCGATGCGGCGTTCCGCACCGAGATCATGGCGCAGCTCGACGCGATCGGCGAAGCGTCCGAGCGCGCGGTGACGGCGGCGAACAACGCCACCGACCGGCTGATGCGCCAGCTCATCACGATCATGGACACCAGCGCCAATGTCGAAGCGCGCGCCGCCGAGGCCGACGCGGCGATCGCGGCGTCGGACCGCGATTCGCTGGCGAAGCAGGTCGGATTGCTCACCGAATCGCTGAAGTCGACCGCGATCGACGTCACCAAGATCCTGTCGAGCGAGGTCAGCGACACCGCCTGGGATGCTTATCTGAAGGGCGACCGCGGAGTGTTCGCGAGGCGCGCGGTCAAGCTGGTCGAGAATAGCGAGGCGAAGGAAATCCTGCGCATCTATCAGAATGACGACGCCTTCCACGCCTCGGTCAATCAGTTCATCCATGATTTCGAAGCGATGCTGCGCCTATTGATGGGCGCGCGCGACGGGTCCGCGATCAGCGTCACCCTGCTGTCGTCGGATATCGGCAAGCTCTATGTCGCGCTGGCGCAGGCGATCGACCGGCTGCGGGGGTAAGAAGCCACGGCGTCATAAGATACCGTTCGCCCTGAGCCTGTCGAAGGGCTATTTTTCCCTTGGCAGCTGAGAGTGGCAGGATGGTGCTTCGACGAGCTCAACACCGATCGGCCTTGGGTGGGACCTTGATCGGTCGCGTGTCGCTTAAGCTCGCCCGCTCAGCACGTCGGGATCAGCCCAGCCGTTCACATAGGCCACATAATAGATCACGAAACACACCGCCGCCGCGATCGTCATCTGGAGCAGGACGCGCTTCGGGCGGAAGGTCGCGGGCGCGCCATGGTCCTGTCCCGCCACAAATGGCGTGTCGGCATCTTCGCTGCGCCGCCCGTGGAAAGGCAGCACAAAAAAGGCGCTGAACACCCAGAACAGGGTGAAGATCGCGAGGGCTGAGGTCCATTTCATGGCGCCGCTCCCTACAGGTCGACGAGCATGACGTCGACCACCGGCTTTTTGCCGGTCCAGTCGGTCGCGATGCGGCGGACGCCGAGGCGGATCGCCTCGCGCATCTTTTCGACATCCTTCGATGGCGCAAGCGCGGCCTGTTCGGCGGCTTCGCGCATTTCGTCGATGAACGCCTCGCGATCGTCCTCGACCGGAACGCCGCGATAGCTGACGGCGCTTTCGGTGAATTTGCCGTTCGTGAAGATCACCGCGACGGTGATGTGGCCATTGACCGACAGCTTGCGCCGCTCGTTGATCGTCTCGCCATCGGCGGGCAGGATGACGTCGCCGTCGAGGATCAGTCGGCCCGAGCGGACGCGCTCGATGATCTTCGCGGGGCCGGGAGCGAGGCGGACGAGGTCGCCATTTTCCTGGATCAGCGCATCCGGCACGCCGCGTTCGAGCGCAAAGCGCGCCTGTTCGTGCATGTGGCGGATCTCGCCATGCACCGGCACGACGAGCTTTGGCCGCAGCCAGCCATAGAGCGCGGCGAGTTCGGGTTGCCCCGGGTGGCCGCTGACGTGGATATGCGCCTGTTTCTCGGTCACAGTCAGCACATCCTTGGCGGCGAGCTGGTTCATAATCCGCCCGATCGCGACCTCGTTGCCCGGAATCTGCTTCGACGAGAAGACGACGGTGTCGCCGGCCTCGAGCTTGATCTGGTGCATGTCGGCGGCCATGCGCGCGAGCGCCGCGCGCGGTTCGCCCTGCCCGCCGGTGGCGATCACCATCACCTTGTTGCGCGGCAGGCGCATCGCCTCATCGAAATCGACGGTGGCGGGGAAATCCTTCAGATAACCGACCGAGCGCGCGACCCCGAGGATGCGGTCGAGCGAGCGGCCCGCGACGCACAGGGTGCGTCCCGTCGCCTTGGCGACCTCGCCCAGCGTCTTGAGCCGCGCCGCGTTCGACGCGAAAGTGGTGACGATCACCCTGCCCTTCGCCGCGCCGACCGAAGCGAGCAGACCGTCGAAAAGGCCGCCTTCGCTGCCCGACGCCTCGGGATTGAAGGCATTGGTCGAATCGCCGACGAGGACGTCGATGCCCTCGTCGCCGATCGCGGTCAGCGCCTTCGCCGACGAGGGTGTGCCGAGCACCGGATGATCGTCGAGTTTCCAGTCGCCGGTGTGAAAGACGCGGCCATAAGGCGTGTCGATCACCGCCGCGCTCATCTCGAGGATCGAGTGGGCGAGCGGCATCAGGCGGATGCCGAAGGGGCCGAGCTGGAATTGCGCGTCGATATCGACGGTCTTGATCTTGACCTCGCTCGTGAGGCCTTCCTCGGCGAGCTTGTGCGCGATCAGCCCCGCAGTGAAGCGATTGGCGTAGAGCGGCACGCCGAGATCGGCCGCGAGATAGGGCAAGGCGCCGATATGATCCTCATGCCCGTGGGTCAGGACGATGCCGAGCAGGTCCTTCTTGCGATCCTCGATAAATTCGAGGTCGGGCATGAGGATGTCGATGCCGGGATAATCATGGGTGCCGAAGGTCACGCCCAAATCGAGCATGATCCATTTGCCGTCGCAGCCGTAGAGATTGGCGTTCATGCCGATCTCGCCCGATCCGCCGAGCGCGAGAAAGAGCAGTTCCTTGCCGGGTTTGGTCATGCTGCGGTCCGTTGGTTGTACAAATGCATTAATCCATTGAGAGTGAGGTCGGGGTCGATACGATCGAAAAGATGCGCCTGTTCCTGAAACAGCGTCGCGAGGCCGCCGGTGGCGATGACGGTGAGCGGTTTGCCGATTTCGGCCTTCATCCGCGCAATCAGCCCCTCCATCATCGAAACATAGCCCCAATAGACGCCGATCAGCATCTGGCTTTCGGTGGTGCGGCCGATGACGCTGGTCGTTGCAGGGGCCTCGATCGCGATGCGCGGCAGCTTGGCGGCGGCGGCGACGAGGGCTTCGAGCGACAGGTTGACGCCGGGCGCGATGATCCCGCCGAGATAGGCGCCGTCGGGCCCGATATGGTCGAGCGTCGTCGCGGTGCCGAAGCTGATGACCAGCTTGTCCTGGCCGGGTTCGAGCGCCTGCGCCGAGATGGCGTTGACCGCGCGGTCGGCGCCGACCGATTGCGGCTCGTCGACCTTGAGCGCGATGCCCCAGGTCACCGGTTCGCGCCCGGCGACAAGCGCATCGACGCCGAAATATTTATGCGCGAGCAGTTGCAGATTGTGAAGCGCGCGCGGGACGACGGTCGAGATGATCACCGCCTCGACCTGGCCGCGATCATGGCCCTCGATGCGCAGCAACTGGTCGAGCCAGACCATATATTCGTCGGCGGTGCGGCGGTCGTCGGTCGCGATGCGCCAGCGCGCGAGCAGCTCGGTTCCCCGGAACAGCGCGAATTTGGCGTTGGTGTTGCCGACGTCGATGGCGAGCAGCACGGCTAATTCCCCTCTTCGAGCGGTCGGCGCAGTTCGACATCGCCAGCATGCACCACCATGGTCTCGCCGCCGTCGCGGCGCAAGCGCAGCGCGCCGTCGGGCGCGAGGCCGTCGAAAACCCCGTCGATGCCCTGTTCGGAGATATGGAGCGGCGTGCCGATCGGGTGCGCCTGCGGCAACCAGGCGGCGATGATGCGGCCCACGCCTTCCTGTCGCCAGGTCCACAGCGCGTCGGTCATCGCGATCGCGAGTGCGTCGGCGAAGCGGTCGCGATCGAGGCTGGCCCCCTTGTCGGTGAGCGCCGCCGTCGGGCGATCGGGCAGGTCGGGCGCGGCGACGAGGTTGACCCCGATGCCGATCACGATGCTGTCGCGGCTCCGCTCCATCAATATGCCGGCGCATTTGGCGCCGTCGACCAGCAGGTCGTTGGGCCATTTGAGCTGGGCGCCGAGACCGGGCGCCAGCGCGGCGACCGCTTTGGCCAGCGCCACCCCGGCGACCAGCGCCAGCGTCGCGGGTGACGGATCGCCGGCGGTCATATGGACGACGGTCGAGCCCATGAAATTGCCCTGCCCGTCGTTCCACCCGCGCCCGAGGCGCCCGCGCCCAGCGGTCTGGCGGTCGGCGACGAGCCAATGCCCCTCGCCCACATGCTCGCCGCTGGCCAGCCGCGCCAGCAGGTCGGCGTTGGTCGAACCTGTCTCGGCGATCCGCTCGATCGGCGGGATCAGAACAGCACCGACGCGGCGGCGGCCGAAGCGACGCCCAGCATGGGAATGAAGAGATAGCCGATGACCGACAACCACAGCGCGCTGACCGCGACGATCGTGCCTTCGACGATATTGCCGCCGCCGCTGATCTCGACGTCCGACTTGTCGTCGAAGTACATCGTCTTGATAATCATAATATAATAGTACGCGCCAATGACGGAGGCGACGATGCCCGCGACCGCCAGTGGCACCAGGTTCGCATTCACCGCCGCCTGGAACGCCAGATATTTCGGCCAGAAGCCGAACAGCGGCGGAATGCCGGCGAGGCTGTACATGAACACCGCCATCGCCGCCGCAAGGCCGGGGCGACGTTCGGACAGGCCGGCGAGCGCCGGAATGCTCTCGATCTGATTGCCGTCGGCGTCGCGCAGTTGCAGCACCACCAGGAAGGCGCCGAGCGTCGTCACCACATAGACGAGCAGATAGGTCAGCACCGCCTGCACCCCCGCCTGCGTTCCCGCAGCGAGGCCGATGAGCATGAAGCCGACATTGTTGATCGACGAATAGGCAAGCAGGCGCTTGATATTCTTCTGTCCGATCGCGCCGACTGCGCCGAGGATGATCGAGGCGAGCGCGAGGAAGATGATGATCTGTTGCCAGGCGCCGATCGCGGGGCCCATCGCGTCGACGACAACGCGCGTCATCAGCGCCATCGCGGCGACTTTCGGGGCGCTCGCGAAAAAGGCGGTGACCGGGGTCGGCGCGCCTTCATAGACGTCGGGGGTCCACATGTGGAACGGCACCGCGCTGACCTTGAAGCCGAGCCCCGCCAGCACGAAGACGATGCCGAAGATCAGCCCGATATTCACATCATCGCCCATCGCCTTGGCGATGCCCGCGAAATCGGTCGTGCCACTGAAGCCGTAGAGCAGCGAGATGCCATAGAGCAGCATGCCCGAGGCGAGCGCGCCGAGGACGAAATATTTAAGGCCCGCTTCGCTCGACCGCTCGTCGCCGCGCATGAAGCTGGCGAGCACATAGGCGGCGAGGCTGTTGAGTTCGAGACCGACATAGAGGGTCATCAGGTCGCGCGACGACGCCATGATGCCCATGCCGAGCGCCGCGAACAGGATCAGCACCGGATATTCGGCGCGCATGCCGCCGGTGAAGAAGCGCGGCGCGACGAGGATCGACACGGCGCTGGCGCCATAGATGATGAGCTTCGCGAACCCGCCGAAATTGTCGACCGACAGCGTGCCCGAAAAGACTGAGGCGTTGGTGCCGAACAGCGCGACCACTGCGACGGCGGCGGCCCCGAGCGTCAGCAGCGCGGCCAGCTGGTACAGCCCGACCTGGCGATCGCCGAGGAAGGTGCCGAGCATCAAGGTGACCAGCCCGCCGATCGTCAGGATCAGTTCGGGCCAGATGAGGGCGAGATCGGCGGTCATTGGCTGCCTCCCGCATGATGGGCTTCGCCGGCGGGTGCCTCATGGCCGGCGCCATGTTCGGCGGCCGCCTTGGGCTTGCCCGCGCTGACATGTGCGTCGCCGGCGGGCTTCGCGGGGGCAAGGCGCGCGACCACGGTGGTCACGTCGCCGCGCATCGGCGCGAGGAAGCTTTCGGGATAGACGCCCATCCACAGCGCCACGGCGGCCAGCGGCACCATGATCGCCCATTCGCGGGGATTGAGATCGGGCATTGCCTTCACATCGTCCTTGGTGAGTTCGCCGAATATGATCCGGCGGTAGAGATAGAGCATGTACGCGGCGCCGAGGATGATGCCGGTGGTGCAGACGAAGGCGACCCAGCTCGAGGCTTCATAGATGCCCGCGATGCTGAGGAATTCGCCGACGAAGCCGCTGGTGCCCGGCAGGCCGATCGACGCCATGGTGAACAGCATGAAGAACAGCGCATAGGCTGGCATGTTCACCGCGAGCCCGCCGTAACGGTCGATCTCGCGCGTGTGGAGCCGGTCGTAGATCACCCCGACGCAGAAGAAGAGCGCAGCCGAGACGACGCCATGGCTGAGCATGACGATCATCGCGCCCTCAATGCCCTGCTGGTTGAAGGCGAAGAGGCCGGCGGTGACGATCGCCATGTGAGCGACCGACGAATAAGCGATCAGCTTCTTCATGTCGCTCTGCACCAGCGCGACGAGGCTGGTGTAGACCACCGCGACCATCGACAGCGCGAAGACGATCCACATCAGCTGCGCCGAGGCGTCGGGGAACATCGGCATCATAAAGCGGACGAAGCCGTAACCGCCCATCTTGAGCAGCACGCCCGCCAGGATCATCGAGCCTGCGGTCGGCGCCTGCACATGCGCGTCGGGAAGCCAGGTGTGGACCGGCCACATCGGCATCTTAACCGCGAGGCTGGCAAAGAAGGCGAGCCACAGCCAGGTCTGCATATGGACCGGGAAGCTGTAGTTCATCAGCGTCGGAATGTCGCTCGTGCCCGCCTCCGCGATCATCGCGATCATCGCGATCAGCATCAGCACCGAGCCGAGCAGCGTGTAGAGGAAGAATTTGAACGCCGCATATTTGCGGTTCGCGCCGCCCCAGATGCCGATGATGAAATACATCGGGATCAGCCCGGCTTCGAAGAAGATGTAGAAGAGGACCAGATCCTGCGCACAGAAGACGCCGATCATCACGACTTCCATGATCAGGAACATCGCCATGTAGAGGCCGACGCGCTTGGTGATCGCCTCCCAGCTAGCGAGGATGCACAGCGGCATCAGGAAGGTGCTGAGCAGGATGAGCATCAGCGCCAGCCCGTCGATGCCGAGCTTCCAGGCGAAGGCGTCACCGAACAGGTTCGCGCTTTCGGTGAACTGCCACTGGGCGCCGCCGATGTCGAACTGGGCCCACATCAGCAGGCTGAGCACGAAATTGATCAGCGTCGCGCCGAGCGCCACGAACTTCGCGTTGCGGTCGCCGACGAACAGGCAGGCGACGGCCGCGACCGCCGGAACGGCGAGCAGCAGCGAAAGGTAGGGAAGCCCGCTCACAGGAACTTCACCATGGCCCAGCTGGCGAGGCCGACGAGGCCGAGCAGCATCACGAACGCATATCCATAAACATAACCCGATTGCAGCCGCACCGCGAGCCGCGTTCCCCCTGCGACGAGCGCCGCCGCGCCATCCGGACCGAAGCGGTCGATGGTCTGTTCATCGCCGCGCTTCCAGAAGAAGCGGCCGAGCGCAAAGGCCGGCTTGACGAAAATCGCGTTGTACAGCTCGTCGAAATACCATTTGTTGTAGAGAAACTGGTGGAGCAGCTTGAACTGCGCCACAAAGCGCCCCGGCAGACTGGTGTTGCGGATATAGCTGTTCCAGGCGAGGAACAGCCCGATCGCCATCACCGTGAACGGCGTCCATTTAACCCACAAGGGCACTTCGTGCGCGGCGTGCATCAGATGCGCGTCGAACGCGAGGCTGCCGTTCCAGAACGCCATGCCCTCCTCGGGATAGATGAACTGGTGGTGGAAGGCGATGCCCGCGAACACCGCGCCGATCGACAGCGCCACCAGCGGGATCAGCATGCTGATCGGGCTTTCGTGCGGGTGATAGCCCGCCGTGCCGTCGCCATGGCTGTCGTGATGATGGTGGTCGTCGTGTGCCGCATGGGCGTGATCGTCATCGCCGTGCGCGTCGTGCACCGCGTGCTGGATATGCTCGCTCTGGTCCCAGCGCGCCTTGCCATAGAAGGTCAGGAAGACGAGGCGCCACGAATAGAAGCTGGTCAGGAAGGCGACAAAAATGCCGACCCAGAAGGCGATGACCCCGCCACCGCCGCTCGCGAACGCGGCTTCGAGGATGCCGTCCTTCGAATAGAAGCCGGCGAAACCCGCGACGCCCGCGATGCCGACGCCGGTGATCGCCAGCGTCCCGAGCATCATCGCCCAATAGGTGATCGGGATCCGTTTCCGCAGCGCGCCATAATAGCGCATGTCCTGTTCATGGTGCATCGCATGGATCACCGAACCGGCGCCGAGGAACAGCAAAGCCTTGAAGAAAGCGTGGGTGAACAGGTGGAACATCGCCGCGCCATAGGCGCCCGCGCCGGCGGCGAAGAACATGTAACCGAGCTGCGAACAGGTCGAATAGGCGATGACGCGCTTGATGTCCCATTGCGTCGTCGCGACGGTCGCCGCGAAGAAGCAGGTCGCGGCGCCGACGAACATCACGACGCCCTGCGCGACGTCCGAGGTTTCGAACATCGGCGACAGGCGGCATACCATGAACACGCCCGCAGTGACCATCGTCGCGGCGTGGATCAGCGCCGACACCGGGGTCGGACCCTCCATCGCGTCGGGAAGCCAGGTGTGCAGCCCGAGCTGCGCCGACTTGCCCATCGCGCCGATGAACAGCAGCAGACAGAGGATCGTCATCGTGTCGAGGCGCATGCCGAGGAAGGTGATGCTGCTGCCCGCCATGCCCGGCGCGGCATTGAGGATGTCGGGGATCGAGACGGTGCCGAACACGAGGAAGGTGCCGAAGATGCCGAGCATGAAACCCAGGTCGCCGACGCGGTTGACGACGAACGCCTTGATCGCGGCGGCATTGGCGCTCGGCTTCTTGTACCAGAAACCGATCAGCAGATAGGAGGCGAGACCGACGCCTTCCCAGCCGAAGAACATCTGGACGAGGTTGTTCGCGGTCACCAGCATCAGCATCGCGAAGGTGAAGAGCGACAGGTAAGCGAAGAAGCGCGGCTGGTCCGGATCCTCCTCCATATAGCCCCAGCTATAGAGGTGGACGAGCGACGAGACGGTCGTGATGACGACGAGCATCACCGCGGTCAGCGTGTCGACGCGGAGTTCCCAGTTGAACTGCAGCGCCCCCGAGCTGATCCAGTGCAGCACGGTGACAACCTCGGGCGTGCCGGTGTTCCACACGAAGGACAGGAAAATCGGCCAGCTGAGCGCGGCGCTGGTGAACAGTGCCGCCGTCGTGACGAGCTTGGCCGCGAACGGGCCGATGGCGCGCTGGCCCAGCCCTGCGACAAGCGCCGCGAGCAGCGGCAGGAATACGATCGCCTGAATCACCGGCTTACCCCTTCATCCGGTTGGCGTCATCGACCGCAATGGTGCCGCGGCCGCGGAAATAGATCACAAGAATGGCGAGCCCGATCGCCGCTTCGCCGGCGGCGACGGTCAGCACGAACATCGCGAACACCTGCCCGACGAGGTCGCCGAGCGCCGAGCTGAACGCGACGAGATTGATGTTCACCGCCAGCAGGATCAGTTCGATCGCCATCAGGATGACGATGATATTCTTGCGGTTGATGAAGATGCCGAGCACGCCGAGCGTGAACAGCACCGCCGAAACGGCGAGATAATGGCCGACGGAAATCACAGCTCCACCCCCTGCCCGACGCCCGGATCGACAAGGCGCGTAGCATCCTGCGGGCGGCGCTTGTTCTGGTCCGAGATATTCTGGATGCGCACCCCGCCGCGCTGGCGGTGCGTCAGCACGATCGCGCCGATCATCGCGACGAGCAGGACGATGCCCGCCGCCTCGAAGAGGAAGATGTAGCGCGTGTAGAGCAGTTCGCCGATCTGCTGGATATTGCTCTTGTCGGCGACGACCGGCGCCACCTTTGCCGCAAGCTCGACCTTGCCCGCGCTCCACGCGCCGACCGCAAAGATGATCTCGGCCGCGAGGATGATCGCGACGAGCGCGCCGAGCGGCAGGTAGCGCACGAAACCCGCGCGCAATTCGGCGAAATCGATGTCGAGCATCATCACGACGAACAGGAACAGCACCGCGACCGCGCCGACATAGACGATGACGAGCAGCATCGCGATGAACTCGGCCCCGACGAGCAGCATCAGCCCCGCCGCGTTGAAGAAAGCGAGGATCAGCCACATCACGCTGTGGACCGGGTTGCGGGCAAAGATCACCATCGCCGCCGAAGCGATCACGATGGTGGCGAAGAGCCAGAAAGCAGCGACCTGAATCATGTGCGCGCGCCCTTATCGATAGGGCGCGTCGGCGGCAAGATTCGCCGCGATCGCGCGTTCCCATTTGTCGCCATTGGCGAGCAGCTTGGCCTTGTCATAGAGCAGTTCCTCGCGCGTTTCGGTCGCGAATTCGAAGTTCGGCCCCTCGACCACCGCATCGACCGGGCATGCTTCCTGGCAAAAGCCGCAATAGATGCATTTGGTCATGTCGATGTCGTAGCGCGTCGTGCGGCGCGAACCGTCGTCGCGCGGCTCGGCCTCGATCGTGATTGCCTGCGCCGGGCACACCGCCTCGCACAGCTTGCACGCGATGCAGCGTTCCTCACCATTCGGATAGCGCCGCAGCGCATGCTCGCCGCGGAAACGCGGGCTCAGCGGGTTCTTCTCGAACGGATAGTTGATCGTCGCCTTCGGCTTGAAGAAATATTTGAGCGTGAGGGCGTGCGCCTTCACAAATTCCCACAAGGTGAAGCTTTTGACGAGATGGGCGATGTTACTCATGAATACCTCGTCAGCATCAGCCAGCCGGAGATGAGAAAGATCCAGATCAGCGAGATCGGCAGGAAGACCTTCCAGCCCAGTCGCATCAACTGGTCGTAGCGGTAGCGCGGAACGGTCGCCTTCACCCAGCTGAAGATGAAGAAAAACGTCAGGATCTTGATGAACAGCCACACCCAACCCGGGATGTCGATCCCCGGGAAATCGATGTTGAGCGGCGGCAGCCAGCCGCCCCAGAACAGCACGGCGTTGAGCGTGCACATCAGCAGGACGTTGGCATATTCGCCGAGCCAGAAGAGCGCGAAGCTCATCGACGAATATTCGGTCTGGTAACCCGCGACGAGTTCGCTCTCGGCCTCCGTCAAATCGAACGGCGCGCGCGCGGTTTCGGCGAGCGACGAGATCAGGAACATCACCGCGAGCGGGAAGAGCAGCGGATAGAAGCCGAAGCCGTTGAACAGGCCGAGCGCCGCGCCGTCGCCGCCCTGCGCCTTGACGATGTCGTTCATGTTGAAGCTGTCGGCGAACAGCACGACGCCGATCAGGATAAAGCCGATCGAGACTTCATAGGAGATCATCTGCGCCGAGGCGCGCATCGCCGAAAAGAAAGGATATTTCGAGTTCGACGCCCAGCCCGACAGGATCACGCCGTAAACGCCAAGCGACGAGATCGCGAGGATATAGAGCAGCCCGACATTGATGTCGGCGAGCACCGCGCCCGAGTTGAACGGGATCACCGCCCACGCCATCAGCGCGACGGTGAAGGTGATGATCGGCGCGATCAGGAACAGCCCGCGATTGGCGCCGGTCGGGATGATCGTTTCCTGCAGGAATACTTTCAGGCCATCGGCGAAGGACTGGAGCAGACCAAAGGGGCCGACGACGTTCGGGCCGCGGCGCAGCGCGATCGCCGCCCAGATCTTGCGGTCGGCGTAGATGATCATCGCGACGCTGAGCATCAGCGGCAGCGCGATGAGCAGGATGCCGGCGATCGTCGCGACGCCCCACGCCCAGGTCGGGTCCATGCCCCACGAGATGAAGGTCTCGGTCATTTCTTCGCGCCGTCCTGATTGCGCCAGCCGTTATGCGGGCCGGGCTTTTCGCTCTTGGGCGCGTTGAAACCGCGCCAGACGGCGTAGCCCATGCCGACGAGCAAGGTGCTGGCGATGATATGCACCGGGGTCATTCTGCGGCCTCCGCAAAGGTGACGCCATGGACCAGCTCTTCGGAGCAGCGCTGCATCGTCGGCGACGCGCGGCAGATGGCGTTGGTGAGATAGAAATCCTTGATCGGCGACGGGATCGCGCGGGCCTCGGGCTTGGCGGGCAGCTTGGGCGCCGTCCAGCCATAGTCGGCGAGACCTTCGACACCGAGCGCGGGCACCGCGGCGATCATCGCGGCGCGGCATTCGGCGAAGCTGTCGAAGCCGATATTGACGCCGAGCGCGTCAGCCAAAGCCCTGAAAATGCTCCAGTCCTCGCGCGCGTCGCCGGGTGCGAACACCGCCTTTTCGCTGCGCTGGACGCGGCCTTCGGTGTTGACCGTGGTGAAGTCCTTTTCAGTCCATGCCGCTGCGGGCAGGATGACGTCGGCGGCATGCGCGCCCTTGTCGCCATGATGGCCGACATAGACCTTGAACGTATCGGGCAGCGCAGCGAAATCGACCTCGTCGGCGCCGAGGAAGAAAGCAAGCTTGGGCTTCGCCGCAATCACGTCCTTGATCCCGCCGGGCAGGCCATAGCCGAGCATCAGCGAGCCCATACGCGCGGCCGAGAAATGGACGACATTATAGCCGTTCCAGCCGTCCTTGACCGCGTTCACCGCCTTGGCGAGCGCGAGGCCCGCGCCGTGGACACCGGGCACCGACAGAGCGCCGCCGCCGAATACCAGCATCGGCCGCTCGGCGCCCTTCAGCGCGTCGGTGACATGCTTGGGCAGCTTCGCGACCAGCGACGCATCGTCGCCGAGCCATTCGGCCTTGTAGGTGAGATCGGTTTCGGGGCCGATCGCAAAGACCTTGGCGCCCTTCTTCCACACCGCCTTGCGAACGCGCGTGTTGATCAGCGGCGCTTCCCAGCGCAAATTGGTGCCGACGAGCAGGATCACATCGGCATTTTCGGCCTCGGCGATGGTGGTGTTGAAATTGACCGCCGACAGGCTGGTGACGTCATAGTCGAGCCCGGTCTGGCGCCCTTCGAGCAGCGTGCCGCCGAGCGCGGTCACCAGCGCCCTGGCCGCGAACATGGTTTCGCAATCGGCAAGGTCGCCGGCGATCGCCGCAACCGACGCACCGGCATTCACCGCCTTGATCGCGGCAAAGGCCTCGGCCCAGCTCGCTTCGACCAGCGCGCCGTCCTTGCGCACATAGGGCCGATCGAGGCGGCGACGGACGAGGCCGTCGACATGGTGGCGCGTCTTGTCGTTCGCCCATTCCTCGTTCACCTCGTCGTTGACGCGCGGCAGCACGCGCAGCACCTGGCGCCCGCGCGCATCGATGCGGACGTTGGTGCCGACCGCGTCCATCATGTCGATGCTGAGCGTCTTGGTCAGCTCCCACGGCCGCGCCTCGAACGCATAGGGCTTCGAGGTCAGCGCGCCGACGGGGCACAGGTCGACGACATTGCCCGACAGCTCGCTCTGTACCGCGTTTTCGAGGTACGATGTGATCTGCATATTTTCGCCGCGATAGATCGCGCCAATGTCTTCCACGCCCGCGACTTCCTCCGCAAAGCGGACGCACCGCGTGCACTGGATGCAGCGGGTCATCACCGTCTTGACGATCGGACCCATATATTTCTCGGTGACCGCGCGCTTGTTCTCGTCATAGCGCGTCGCGCCGCGGCCATAGGCGACCGACTGGTCCTGCAGATCGCATTCGCCGCCCTGGTCGCAGATCGGGCAGTCGAGCGGGTGGTTGATGAGCAGAAACTCCATCACCCCCTCGCGCGCCTTCTTGACCATCGGGCTGTCGGTCTTGATCACCTGCCCCTCGGCAGCGGGCAGCGCGCAGCTGGCCTGCGGCTTCGGCGGGCCGGGCGCGACCTCGACGAGGCACATGCGGCAATTGCCCGCGATGCTCAGGCGTTCATGGTAGCAGAAACGCGGGATTTCCTTACCCGCCAGCTCGCACGCCTGCAGGACGGTCGCGCCCTGCGGAACGTCGAGTTCTACGCCATCTACGGTAACTTTAGGCATCTTTTTCCACCAAAATCGTAATGTTCCCCGTGTCGGAGATCGCCATGAATTGATCGTCCGGGACGTACACCGCACCCAGTTTCTTCCGCAGCGTCTTTAGCTCTTTCTCGTCCGCAGCAGCGGCTGCCGCGAAGGTTCCACATTTTGCAATGATGCGTGCTTCGAGCTTATCCCAGCGTGGTTGCGCGGTCTTGAGTAGCGGGCGCTTTCGGAATTTCGCCTTTGCGAAATTGACCATGAACTTGTGGTCACCCGTCGCCGACGCGACCTTATAGCCGCATTGCGCCCACGCCCGAACCGTCGGCGTCACCTTGACGCACGCCTGTGCAGACACCGCAAAATGCAGCGCACCCAGCATCGCCAAGGTCGACGCGGTACCGCGCATCAGTCGCCCTCCCCCCAATGCTGGTTGTCAAACCAGCGTCCCGAGGTCTTCGGCGCGGTAAGGCGCCAGCCATTCTTTGCCGACGGCTTCGGTTTCGACGAACCCCACAGGACCCGCACGCCGAACGCAAGCATCGCCATCACGACGATCAGCAGAAGGCCAAGGCGCTCCGCGTCGCTCACTCGGCCGCCTCCAGCGCGCCGCCGTTTTCGAGGATGCGGCGTTCGATTTCGGGGCGGAAATGCTTGATCAGGCCCTGGATCGGCCAGGCCGCCGCGTCGCCGAGCGCGCAGATGGTGTGGCCTTCGACCTGCTTGGTGACGTCGTAGAGCGTGTCGATTTCGCTGATATGGGCATCGCCGGTGCGCAGCCGTTCCATCACGCGCCACATCCAGCCGGTGCCTTCGCGGCACGGGGTGCACTGGCCGCAGCTTTCATGCTTATAGAAGTAACTGATGCGACTGATCGCCTGGACGACGTCGGTCGACTTGTCCATCACGATCGCGGCGGCGGTGCCGAGGCCCGAACCGACGGCTTTCAGCCCGTCGAAGTCCATCGGGCAGTCCATGATCTCGACCGCCGGAACCAGCGGCACCGACGAACCGCCGGGGATCACCGCGAGCAGATTGTCCCAACCGCCGCGAATGCCGCCGCAATGCTTGTCGATCAGCTCGCGGAACGGGATGCTCATCTCTTCCTCGACGACGCACGGGCGCTCGACATGGCCCGAGATCTGGAAAAGCTTGGTGCCCTTGTTGTTCTCGCGCCCGAAGGACGAGAACCACGACGCGCCGCGGCGCAGGATCGTCGGGACGACCGCGATGCTCTCGACATTGTTGACCGTGGTCGGGCAGCCATAGAGGCCCGCGCCCGCCGGGAACGGGGGCTTCAGGCGCGGCTGGCCCTTCTTGCCCTCAAGGCTTTCGATCATCGCGGTTTCTTCGCCGCAGATATAGGCGCCGGCGCCGCGATGGACGAAGACGTCGAAATCATAGCCCGACTTGGCGGCATTCTTGCCGAGCAAGCCGGCGTCATAAGCCTCCTGCACCGCCGCGAAGAGCGTCTCGGCTTCGCGGATGAATTCGCCGCGAATATAGATGTACGCCGCACGCGCGCGCATCGCGAAGCCCGCGATCAGCGCGCCTTCGATCAGCTTATGCGGATCGTGGCGGATGATCTCGCGGTCCTTGCAACTGCCGGGCTCGGATTCGTCGGCGTTGATGACGAGGAAGCTCGGGCGGTCGGCGCGCGGTTCCTTGGGCATGAACGACCATTTGAGCCCCGTGGGGAAACCCGCACCGCCGCGACCGCGCAGCCCCGACGCCTTGATCGTTTCGATGATCGCGTCCTGTCCCGCGGCCATCAGATTCTTGGTCTTGTCCCAATCGCCGCGCGCCTGCGCCGATTTGAGGTTCCACGGCTGGAAGCCATAGATGTTGGTGAAGATGCGATCCTTGTCGGCGAGCATTAGCGGCGCTTTCCGAAAAGCCGTTCGGCGAGGAAATAGAGGCCCGCGATCACCGCGACGACGAGCAGGATCGACGCGATGCTGATCGCGATGTTGAGCACCAGCCCGAACACCACAAGGACGACGAGAACGACGAAAATCAGCCCGGCGAGCTGGAGGAGTTTCTGCCCTTCCATCACCAATCCTTCCGGTAATCATGGTTCGCCGCGACCATTTCGGTCAGCGTCGTCGGGCCGCCCTGCGGCTCGCTGGTGTGACGATCGGCCAGCTGCGTGCCCGCCTTGGGATTCTCGCCCGCCGCCAGCGCGTCGAGGATCGCGGCGGTGCGGTCGAAATCCAGGTCTTCGTAATTGTCGTCGTTGATCTGGACCATCGGCGCGTTGGTGCAGGTGCCCATGCACTCGACCTCGGTCAGCGTGAACAGGCCGTCGGGCGTGGTCTTGCCCTTGACCATGCCGCGATTCTTGCACGCCGCCATCACATCGTCCGATCCGCGCAGCAGGCACGGCGTCGTGCCGCACACCTGGACATGATAGCGGCCGACCGGCGCCATATTGTACATGGTATAGAAGGTCGCGACCTCGTAGGCGCGGATGAAGGGCATATCGAGCTGGCCCGCGATATATTCGATCACCGGCACGGGCAGCCAGCCCTGGGTGTTCGTCTCGGCGCCGACCTGGCGCTGCGCGAGGTCGAGCAAGGGCATCACCGCCGAACGCTGGCGCCCCGCGGGGTAGCGCGCGATGACGCCCTTCGCCTTTTCGGCATTTTCGGCGGTCCAGACGAACGCGCCCCAGCGCGCGCGAACTTCGGCCTCATCGGGGATTTGGGGGGCGTCGGCCATTAGCGGACAAACTCCACACGCGACACCTTGTCGCCTTCGAAACTATAGATGGACATGACCTCGAACGGGTCGGCCTCCGGCGAGCGAGCGACCTTTTCGTGCAGGACGACGAAATCGCCCAGCGTGTAGCCCGAGAGGATTTCGGCGCGGTTCTGCGGAAATTCGGCGAACATCGCCTTCAGTCCGTCGCGCACGCCTTCCCTGCCGTCGCGAACGACCGCACCGCGATAGCCGGCCTCGGCCGCGTCGTCGGTCATCAGCGCGACATAGGCGTCGGCATCCTGCGCATTGTAATGCGCGATCATCGTCTCGGCGATGTCCAGCTTGCTCACCGGTCGCACTCCCCGAACACGACGTCGATCGCGCCGATGATCGCGGTGGTGTCGGCGAGCATATGGCCTTTCGACATCATGTCCATCGCCTGCAGGTGCGAGAACGCCGTCGGGCGGATCTTGCAGCGATACGGCTTGTTGCTGCCGTCGCTGACCAGATAGACGCCGAATTCGCCCTTGGGGCTTTCGGTCGCCACATAAACCTCGCCCGCGGGGACGTGGAAACCCTCGGTATACAGCTTGAAGTGATGGATCAGCGATTCCATCGAGCTCTTCATCTCGGCGCGCTTCGGCGGCACCACCTTGCGGTCGAGGCTCGCGATCGGGCCGGTCGGCATGTCGCGCAGGCACTGTTTGATGATCTTCGCCGACTGATAGACTTCCTCGACGCGGACCATGAAGCGGTCGTAGCAGTCGCCGCGCGTACCGACGGGAATGTCGAAATCCATCTGGGCATAGGCGTCATAGGGCTGCGACTTGCGCAAATCCCAGGCGATGCCGCTACCGCGGATCATCGGGCCCGAGAAGCCCCAGGCCAGCGCATCTTCCTTCGACACCGTCGCGATATCGACGTTGCGCTGCTTAAAGATGCGGTTGTCGATGACCAGGCTCATCGCGTCGCCGAACAATTCGGGCAGCCGCTTTTCGACCCACTCGCCGATATCGACAAGCAGCTTTTCGGGCACGTCCTGATGGACGCCGCCGGGCCGGAACCACGCCGAATGCATACGCGCGCCTGAGGCCCGCTCAAAGAAGTTCAGGCAATCCTCGCGCAGCTCGAACACCCACAGGTTCGGCGTCATCGCACCGACGTCCATGACGTGCGACCCGATGTTGAGCATATGGTTGCAGATGCGCGTCAGCTCGGCGAACAAGACGCGCAGATATTGCGCGCGCGCCGGGACTTCGAGGTCGAGCAGCTTCTCGATCGCCAATACGTACGAGTGCTCCATGCCGAGCGGCGAGCAATAGTCGAGCCGGTCGAAATAGGGCAGCGCCTGAAGGTAGGTCTTATACTCGATCAGCTTCTCGGTGCCGCGATGGAGCAGCCCGACATGCGGATCGACGCGCTCGATGATTTCGCCGTCGAGCTCCATCACCATGCGCAGCACGCCGTGCGCCGCCGGATGCTGCGGGCCGAAGTTGATCGTGTAGTTGGTGACGACCTGGTCGCCCGCCGTGTCGGCGGTGTCGACCGGATAGCCGGTGAACATGTCGCTGCCGTGGTGCTTGACCTGAGGAGCGTCGGTCATGCGTCACCTCCTGCTTTGGGCTTGCGCGGCGCGCGCGGCTTGGCGGGCGCCTTTTCGGCTTTGGTCGTCGCGGGGGTCTTGGCGGGCTTGGTCGCCGCCTTCGCGCTCGCGCCGTCGCGGCTGGTCTTGGCGGCCTTGATGTTCGCCTTGGCCCCTGCCCCGGTCTGCTCGGGCTTGTCGGTGGTCTTGGGGGTCGGCGGCGGCGAGGCCTTCGCCTTGTCGTCGGCGGCCTTGACCTCTTTCGCGGTCATCGGCGTCGGCGCGCCCTTGCCCGGCGCCTCGCCGGTACCGCCGGCCTTTTCGTCGCCGGGCAGCACATAGTCGGCGCCTTCCCAGGGCGAGAGGAAGTCGAAGTTGCGGAAATCCTGCGCCAGTTTCACCGGTTCATAGACGACGCGCTTGTCCTCTTCGCTGTAGCGCAGCTCGATATAGCCGGTCAGCGGGAAGTCCTTGCGCTGCGGATGCCCCTGGAAACCATAGTCGGTCAGGATGCGGCGGAGGTCGGGATTGCCCGCGAACAGCACGCCATACATGTCGAACACTTCGCGTTCGAGCCAGCCGGCGTTCGGCCACACCGGCACGATCGTCGGCACCGGCGTCGCCTCATCGGTGGTGACGCGGACGCGCAGGCGATGGTTTTTCGTGATGCTCAGCAGGTGATAGACGACCTCGAAGCGCTCGGCGCGGTCAGGATAGTCGACCCCGGCGATTTCCATCATCTGCTGATAGTCGAGTTCGTCGCGCAGGCTCACCATCACCCCGGCGATCGCGTCGCGCGCCACGGTGATGCTGTCCTCATCGGCAGCGAAGTCATGCGCGAGCAGGTCCTTGCCGAGCAGCTTCCTGAGCGCGACGGCGAGGCCCGACTGCGGGGCGACCAAAGGTGCGGGATGGCCCATCAGCGTTCGATCGTCCCGGTGCGGCGAATTTTCCGCTGCAATTGCATCACGCCATAGAGCAAGGCTTCGGCGGTCGGCGGGCAGCCGGGGACATAGATGTCGACCGGCACGATGCGGTCGCAGCCGCGCACCACCGAATAGCTGTAATGGTAATAGCCGCCGCCATTGGCGCAGCTGCCCATCGAGATGACATATTTGGGGTTCGACATCTGGTCGTAGACCCGGCGCAGCGCCGGCGCCATCTTGTTGCACAGCGTGCCCGCGACGATCATCACGTCGGACTGGCGCGGCGAAGCGCGCGGCGCGACGCCGAAGCGCTCCATGTCATAGCGCGGCATGTTGACGTGGATCATCTCGACCGCGCAGCAGGCGAGCCCGAAGGTCATCCACCAGAGCGAGCCGGTGCGCGCCCAGTTGAACAGATCCTCGGTCGAGGTGACGAGAAAGCCCTTGTCGCCGACCTCGTTGTTGAGGTCGTCGAAAAAGCCCGCATCGGGTGCGGTACCCGGGGCGACCGGCATCTGGCCGGGCATCAGGATGCTCGAATTGCTCATTCCCAATCCAGCGCCCCTTTCTTCCATGCATAAACAAGGCCGAGCGCGAGTTCGGCGAGGAAAATCATCATCGTCGCCCAGCCGGCCCAGCCGATTTCCTGGAGGCTGACCGCCCAGGGAAAGAGGAAGGCCGCTTCGAGGTCGAAGATGATGAAAAGAATGGCGACAAGATAGAAGCGCACGTCGAACTGGCTGCGCGCATCCTCGAACGCGGGAAAGCCGCATTCATATTCGGTGAGCTTCGCGGGATCGGGCTGATGCGCTCCGGTCAGGCGCGAAACGCCCATCGGCAGGAACACAAAGGCGGCCGAGAGGCCGACAGCCACGAACAGGAAGATCAGGATCGGCAGATATTGCGTCAGGTCGACCATGGGGGCTCGCAGTTCTTCTGTTGTCTATTGGGGTGTTTGCCACCCTTATTGCGGGCGCTTTAGGCCAGCGGGACGCGCCTCGCAAGCGCTGCGGACAGGAAAATAACGCCCATGTGACCAAAAGCATATTGTCCGCTGGCAAGAGCGGCCAAGGCCATGTTACGCCGCCATCGGGTCGGTCGGCCGCGCGCTTCGCGGATGGTTTCAAACGGGGGAATATCATGGGCAGATTTTCAATGAGCGGCGGATGGGCGTTCGCCGCAGCGGCGCTGCTCGCCGCCGCGCCGGCGCAGGCCGAACTGGTCAATGCGCAGAACCCGCAGGCGATCAAGGCGATCGTCGAGTCGCAGGGCTGGCCGGCTAAGATCGTCGCCACGCCGGGCGAGAGCCCCTATATCGAAAGCAGCCGCAACGGATTGAAGTTCCTCGTCCCTG
>NZ_JBOHHU010000013.1:0-62903 GCF_050725615.1 Sphingopyxis sp. | reverse complement strand
ACGTCGCGGCGCTCGGCCATGATATCCATCGGCATTTCGAGGCTGACCGGACGCTGACGTCCGCCAAGCATCTGGCGAAAGGCCTCGTTGACCAGCTCCGGCGCGGCTTCCGGCGTCATCGCACGATCAGCCCATTTGGTCAGCGTGCGCATCGTTGCGAGCTGATCGGGCAATTCGTGCAGATAGCCGATACCCTTGCCAAGACCCGCCGTGGGAATCTGCCCGGTCAGACAGAGCACCGGCGCGTTGGTAGCGTAGGCCGAGCAGAGCGCGGCGGTGCTGTTGAGGACGCCGGGGCCGGGCACCACCGTATAGACGCCGGGCTTGCCCGTCGACCTGGCATAACCGAACGCCATATAGGCGGCGCCCTGCTCGTGCCGCGTGCAGAAGACGCGAAGCTCGTCGCCAGCGTGGAACATGGCATCGAAGAAATAATCGAGCTGCCCGCCCGGAAGGCCAAAAATCGTGTCGACGCCATTGGCGCGAATCTGGGTCAGAAGCGCTTCGGCGCCGGTCATATTTGTCATGGTCGCTATCAATCCAGTTCGATTGCGGGGCCGCCCGGCGCCGGCGCTATCCGGCAGCGGGAGGCTTTCCTCTTCGATTGTTTTTTCGCTATTTGGTCCCGCATGGACAATTGAAACAAACTGCCCCTTCGGATTAGCCCGCCTAATTCGGACGGCGCTCAGCCCAGCAGTTCGGCGGGCACGGCATAGCTGCGCAGCGCATAGATCAACGGCCTGCCCTCGCCCGAAAATCGCACCGCTTCGACCTCGCCGAACAGGACATGGTGCGTGCCAATCTGCCGGTGCTGGGCGACGCGGCAGTCGAAGGAAACAAGCGCCCCATCGAGCAACGGCGCGCCGGTTACGCCCCGCTGCCATGTCGCACAGCCGAACCGCGCCTCACCGCTATGCGCCGAGCGTCCGGCAAAGACATCCGACACACCCGACTGGCTTTCAGACAGCACGTTGACCGCGAAGGCGCCGTTTTCGATGATCGGCGCCGCGCCGGCACTGGTCGCGTTGATACAGATAAGCAGCGTCGGCTTCGGCGTATCTGCGGATACCGAGGTCATCGCCGAAACCGTCAGGCCGGCGCGACCCGCCGGTCCATCGGTGGTAATGATGTTCACGGTCGCCGCCGCGCGGCTCATCCCGTCGAGAAAGTCGGCGCGCAGTCCGGTCATTCGCCCTCCTCCAGAAACGCACCCACCGCGGCATTGAACGCGAACGACTGCTCCAGATTCGCAAGATGGGCGACGTCGAGTTCGACAAGGCGGGCGCCGCGAATCGTTTCGGCAAGGAAGCGGGCGTGATCGGGCGGCGTCGCCGGATCGCGGAGGCCCGCGACGACCAGCGTGGGCGCCGCGACAAGGTGCGCCGTCGGTCGCAGGTCCATATCGCGGATCGCCGCGCTGCAGGCGGCATAGCCCTGCGGATCGGTCGCGAGCAGCATGGCGCGTGCATGATCGACGCGCGCCGGATGATCGCGGCGAAAATCGGAAGTAAACCAGCGTTCGATCACCGCGTCGGCGACGGCGTTCATCCCCTGCGCCGCTACTGCGGCGATCCGGCCGGCCCAGCCGTCGGGCGGCCCCATATAGGCCGATGTGTTCGCAAGCACGAGCCGCAGAAGCCGCTCCGGCGCGCGGTAGCCGAGCCATTGCCCGACCATGCCGCCCAGCGACACTCCCAGAAAATGCGCTCGCCCAATCCCCAGATGATCGAGCAGACCGATAACGTCGCGGCCCAGCCGGTCCATCGAAGAACCGCCGGGGACGCCATCCGACGCGCCATGCCCGCGCGGATCGTAGCGGAGAACCGCATAGCGCGCTTCGAACGCTTCGAGCTGCGGTTCGAACAGCGCCATCGCAGTGCCAAGCGATGGCGAGAGCAGCAGCACGGGCCGCCCTTCGGCCGGGCGATAGTCGAAAGCGATGGCGCAGCCATCATCGGCGAGAAAGCGACTGGTCATGCGGCGCGCTTTCGCACCGTCAGCTTTTCGATTTTCCGTTCGTAATGGACGCCCTGGATGATGCGGTTCACGAAGATCCCCGGCGTATGGATCATATCGGGGTCGAGCATACCCGGTTCGACCAGTTCCTCGACCTCCGCCACCGTGACCGTCGCGGCGGTCGCCATCGGCGGGTTGAAATTGCGCGCCGTCTTACGGAACACGAGGTTGCCGTGGGTATCGCCCTTCCACGCCCGGACGATCGCAAGGTCGGCGCGCAACCAGCGCTCACGGATATAGCGCTTGCCGTCAAATTCTTCGACCGGCTTGCCCTCCGCGACGACGGTGCCGACCCCCGTCGCAGTATAGAAGGCGGGAATCCCCGCCCCCCCGGCGCGGATGCGTTCGGCCAGCGTCCCCTGGGGGTTGAGTTCCAGTTCCAGCTTGCCTTCGAGGTAGAGCGTCTCGAACAGCTTGTTCTCGCCGATGTAGGAAGAGATCATCTTGCGGATCTGTCCGTTCGCGAGCAGCGCGTAGAGGCCGAAACCCTCCGCACCGCAATTGTTCGACACGACGGTCAGGTCGCGGACCCCGTCCTCCTTCATCGCGGCGATCAGATTTTCGGGATTGCCAACCAGCCCGAAGCCGCCCGACATGACAGTCATGCCGTCGAACAGCACCCCCTCAAGCGCCGCCGTGGCTGTCGGATAGAGCTTGTTCATGCGGAAGCGCGCGGGCGCGACGAAAAACCTTCGTCGTTGGCGGATTCGGCACGCTGGAGGACGAAATCGAACAGCACCGCCGGGTTGCCGCCGCTGCGGTCGGGAACGGGCAGCAGGCCCTCGCGGGTTCCGAAGGCGAAATCGTCATGCGCGTGCGGATCGTCGCCAAAGTTGATCTGCGTCGTCAGTGTCCGGTACCCCGGCGCCTCGATGAAGAAATGGACATGGGCGGGGCGATCGCCGTGGCGTCCGAGCCACTGCATCAACTGCTCGGCCGCCCCTTCGGGCGGCACACTGTAGCCGCGCGGCATCTTTGAATGAAAGGCATAGCGCCCGTCGGCCCCGAGGCGGATGCGCCGCCGGTTGTTGAAGGGCGACTGCTCGCCTGTCGGGTCGAAATGCGAGTAAAAGCCCTTGGAGTTGGCGTGCCAGACGTGAAGGATCGCATTCTTCACCGGCTCGCCGTCAGGGCCGGTGACGCGGCCCGCCATCGTCAATTCCTCGGTATCGTCGGGATCGGTGGTCAGATTGACGTCGTTAGTTGTGGTCAGGCCGCCATCGACCAGCGGCGCACCCGCGACATAAAGCGGGCCCTCGATCGTCCGCGGTGTCCCGCCGCTACGCCCCGCCTCAGCGTCCTTTGCGTCCATGTGCAGGTCGAGGAAATGCTCGATACCCAGACCGGGGGCGATCAGACCGAACTCACCCGCGCCGCGGCCCAGGAAATCAACCCCGCGCCAGAATTCGCTTTCGGAGATGTCGTGTCGCTCGATGATGGTCATCAACGCCTCGAGCAGATCGCGGACGATCCGCTTCAGGCGCGCGTCGCCGCCCGCTTCGCCGACCCCGGCGGCACGGTCGAGCAGTTTCTGCACGGCGTCGGATCGAATGATATCGGTCATAATCTTGCTCCCTTTTTCTGCCGGCTCAATCGGCGTCGATCGCCGAGGGATGGCGGCACAGCGCCGTCACCCGCACATCCATGAAGGGATAGAGCGGCAGACTCATCATGGTGTCGTGAAGCTCGCCTGCATCGGCGACATCGAAGATGCTGACATTGGCGTAGCGCCCGGCGACCCGCCACAGGTGCCGCCACTTTCCGGCGCGTTGCAGCACCTCGGCGCGCACCTTTTCGCTGGCCTTCAATGCTTCGAAGGCGTCTTTGTCGACATCGTGCGGCGCATTGACCGTCATTTCGACCATGAACAGCATGGCGGACTTTCCTTTCTTCAGTTTCGGGCGAAGCGGTCGAGCCGCGCCCGGTCGATGCGCACCCCCAGCCCCGGCCCGACCGGAAGCTGAAGCATGAAGTCGCGATAGTGCAGCGGCTCTTCGAGCAGTTCGTCTGCAAGCAGCAGCGGGCCGAACAATTCGGTGCCCCATTCCATCGCCGGCCCCGCCGCGAACAGGTGCGCCGATGCGGCTGTTCCGATGCCGCCCTCGAGCATCGTTCCGCCGTACAGCGCGACGTGGCCGGCTTCGGCGATCGCGCAAACCTTTGCGGCGGCCGCAAGTCCCCCCGATTGGGCGATCTTGATCGAAAAGACGTCGGCAGCCGCCGCCGTCGCAAAGCGCCAGGCACTCGCCGGACCGGTCAGGGCTTCGTCGGCCATGATCGCGCAATCGAACCGCTCGCACAGCGCGCGCAGGCCGGCCACATCCTGTCCGTCGATCGGCTGCTCAATCAGCGCCACCCCCGCATCCTGCAGGCGCGCGATGCCGTCAGCCGCCTGCGCGCGCGTCCAATGTTGGTTGACATCGACGCGCACCGACGCGCGCCCTTCAAAGGCGCGCGCGATCGCCGCGACATGCGCGCAGTCGTCCGCCACCTCGCGCTTGCCGATCTTGATCTTGAACATATTGTGGCGGCACGCGGCGAGCATCGCCTCGCCCTCCTCGATATCACGCACCGTCTCACCGCTCGCGAGGGTCCAGGCCACCGGCAGCGCATCGCAGCGGCGGCCACCCAGCAATTCCGAAAGCGGCAGCCCGGTCCGCTGACCCAGCGCATCGAGCAACCCCGTCTCGACCGCGCATTTGGCAAAGCGATTGCCGACGATATGCCGGTCGAGCAACGCCATTGCGGCGGCGGGCCGGTCGGCATCCAGCCCGATCAGGAGCGGCGCGAAATAGGTTTCGATCGCCAGCTTGACCCCCTCGGGGCTTTCCTCGCCATAAGCGAGCCCACCGATCGTCGTCGCCTCGCCGACGCCGACGATCCCGTCGTCGCAGCGGATGAAGACGAGAACGATCGCTTGAGTGGTCATCGTCGCCATCGCCAGCACATGCTGCCGAATGGTCGGCACATCCGCGATCACCACTTCGATTTTATCGATACGCGCCATCGGCCCTCTCTTGTTCGCGCCATGTCTAACGCAAAGAGCGGCCCGCCCCGCCGAGAGAAGATTTCATGCGGTGCATTCACCGCGCTAATCGACGCACGCGATGCGGGCGCTCCCCCCTTCTCAAAAACAAGGCCCGCCCCTTTCGAGGCGGGCCAGTTGAGGAGAGTCTTGCTTGCGTGCCGTCAGAACTCGGTCGTCCACTTCACCGACCAGGTGCGCGGACTGTAGCTGAGCTGCGGCCCGACGAAGCTGAAGCCTTCGGTGGCAGTGTAATATTCGCTGCCAAAAAGGTTATCGACGTTCACCGACAGCTTGTTCTTTCCCCAATCCTGCGTGAAACGCAGGTTGAACAGGCTGACGGGATCGATCGCGGCCGGGAAGGTCAGCGACGACTGCTCGACGACGCCGAGCGCAGTTCGTCCACGATAGCTCCAGTTGAGCGCGATCGCCGCATCGCCGCCCGCCAACGGGAAACGCTGCTCGACATTCGCCGACGCCGTCCAGCGCGGTGAATTGCCGATGCGAAGACCGTCGAGCGGCTGAAGCGCACCCCCGATCAGTCCCTGACCGCGAATATATTTGGCATCAAGATAGCCCATCGAGCCCCCGATCGTCAGACCGTCGGTAACCCGCGCGGTGGCCGACAGCTCAAAGCCCTTCGACCGCGCCTTGGGCAAGTTGGTAACCGAGTCGGCCTGGAGCTGACGCGAACAGGTCGCGAGGTTGAGGTCGGGGGTAACGACCACGACCGCGCCCGTCGCAGCGAGGACGCAAAGCGTCTGGCGCGAGGTGAATTGGAAGTCCTTCCAGTCCATGTAGAACAGTGCCCCCTGCACCAGCAGGCGCCGGTTCAGAAGATAGGCGTTGCCGCCGACTTCATAGTTCCACAGCTTTTCACGGCCGAAAGACGATGATCCACCCAGACCGCTGTCGGGGTTGGCCTGACCGCCCGCAGGCTTGTAGCCCTTCGAGACACTCGCATAGATGGAGGAATCGTCGTTCGGCTTCCAGTTGATGGCAAGCCGCGGCGAGAAATCATGCGCCGCCCCGGTAGCGAAGCGGCCGGTGCGCTGTTCGTAGCGCCCGCCAGTCACGAAGCCGCCATAGACGGGAAGCTGGCCACGCGCCGCCATCAACGCCTGTTCGGGCGTCAGTTCGCAGGGTCCATTGCCATCGACCGCAGTCGACGTGTCGAGCGGAGTGCCGACCGGCCGGCGTCCGCACGCCGCATACACGTCACTCCACTGGTTGCTGCCACGGTCATAGGAATAGCGGCCACCGACGATCAGCGAGAGATTGTCCGTCACATGCCATTCGGCATTGGCGAATGCCGCCCACCCGCTCAGGCGGTTGACGATTTGGTTCTCGTTGGCCTTGTCGCCGGGAACCCAGGGACCCAGCACCTGTTCGATCAGAATCTGATTCACAGCCGCGAATCTTTCGCGATAGGCAATACCGCCGACCGTCCAGTCGATCTTATTGTCCTCGCCCACCGAGGACAGTCGGCCTTCGACGCTGTACGACTTCGTTCTGAACCTGCCGAGCCGATTGATCGCGCGGATCCCCGAACGGTCGAGATCGAGGAACTGATCCTGATCGGATTCGGAATATCCTCCGACGAAGGTCAGCCCGACGCTGTCGCTGAATTCATGATAGGCCTTGCCGATCACCAGCGTCGTTTCGTTGTTCGTGAAATCGCGCGTGTCCTGGTACAGCGAATCCTTGTTGTTGCGGATGGAGTTGACGTTCAACCCGCCAAGCTGGGGCCGCGTACCGCCGGGTCCGGCCGCAACCCATTTGCGGAATTCGCCCTTCGCGTCATAGCAGCCGATTCCGCCCAGCAGTTCGGGCGAGGCAAGGTTGTAGGGCAGACCGAAAGCGCCCTGATTGATGCAGCTTCCGATCTTGGGTTGCATCCCCGAATTGTCGATCGTGTGATTGACCTGAAGGTCGACGGTGGTCGCATCGTCAGGCTGCCAGCGGAGCTGGCCGCGAATGTTGAGATAGTCGGCGTCGGTCCCGCCGCCGATCGGGTGGCGATTGCGCAGCGGCCCCTTGGTGGTTTCACCCTGAACCGACAAGCGGGCGAACAGGCCGTCGGCAACCTTGCCGTTGATCACGCCGGCAAGGCTGTAGGTGCTGAAGCGGCCAACGCCTGCGTCGATCCGTCCATAGAAGTCCTCGGTCGGCTTCTTGGTGCGGATGTTGATCGCACCGCCTTCCGAATTGCGGCCAAAGAAAACACCCTGCGGCCCACGCAGGATTTCGACCGATTCGACGTCATAGATATTGGGATTGGCTTGCCCCGAAGCGAGCGTGCCTGCGGAAAAATCGTCGATATAGGTCGCAAAGGCGCTCTGCGTCAGAACCTTCTCGCCCCCCTTGAGGTCTGCGATGCCGCGGATCGAGATGACGATCTCACGCGCGCCGTTGCGGCCTCCCTGCTGGAAGGAGACGTTCGGCGTCTGGAGCAGATAGTCCTTCGCATCGCTGTAATTGCGATCCTCCAGTGTCTCCGACGAAAAGACGGTGGCGCTGACCGGCACGTCGAGGATCGTCTGCAATTTGCGCTGCGCGGTAACAACGATCGTCCCGTCGTTCGCCTGCTCCTGATCGTCCGGTGTCGTACCGGATTGTGCGGCCGCCGGCGCCGCCAGCGCGAGCGCCATGACCGAAGCGCCAATAGCGCCGGTCAATTTCCACTGACGGGACTGAATCATGCGCCGCCTATAAATGTCTGCCATCTGAAATCTCCTCCCAAAGTCCAGTCGAGTGACCCTGCAGAGGTCTCAGGCCCCACCGCCCGATCACGCTGTTTTGATGCGTGTTCCGGCCAGGAAACTGGCCCAAATCCGGTCCCGCTCTGGATGCATTGGGGGTATGGGAACGACACCCGGCCCCACAAACGAGATAAATTTGCGGGAAACATGAGCCGGGCTCATGGCTGGCGCCGCGCCAGCCTTATGCCGGATTAGATCTGGTCATGGCTCCTGTGAGCAGCATTTGATTGTCGGCCTGCCGCCGCTGCCTAGTCTTTTGCCATACAGGCGCTCTCGAAAAGACGAAGATATCGTCGGCGCCTTCCAGGGAGGGTCGCGGCGATGACTTATCGGAACAGGTTGCTGATCGGACTCGCCGCGATGGCGCTGGGGGCGGCTTCGGCCGCAGACGCCACGACCGGCGAAGCGCGGCTGATGCGCTACCCCGATATCAGTGGCCAGCGGATCGGCTTCATCTATGCCGACCGCCTGTGGGTGGCCGATGCCAATGGCGACAATGCCCGGCCGATTGCCGTCCCCGGCAGCGAGCTCAATCGCGTACGCTTTTCGCCCGATGGTCAATGGATCGCACTGACGGCCAAGGTCGATGGCAATGCCGATGTCTATATCGTGCCCACCGACGGCAGCAGCGCGGCGCGGCGGCTGACGCATCACCCGGCAGCCGATCTGGTCGTCGACTGGCGTCCCGACGGCAAGGCGGTGCTGTTCGCATCGACGATGTCGAGTCCGCGCGCCACCTATGATCAGCTTCATACCATCGACGTCGCGGGCGGCCTGCCCCAGCGCCTGCCGCTGCCCTATGGCGAGACCGCGACCTATACGTCTGATGGCAAGGCGTTGCTCTTCACCTATCAGCGCGATTTTCAGGAAGAGGCTTGGAAGCGCTATTATGGCGGCCGCGCGCCCGACATCTGGCGCTTCGAATTCGTCACCGGCGCGACCCGGAAGCTGACCGACCACCCGTCGTCGGATTCGATGCCGATGCAGATTGCAGGCCGCACTTATTTCCTCTCCGAGCGCGATGCCACGGGCCGATCCAATATCTGGCGCCTGGGCGAACAAGGCGCGACGGACGATGCCATAACCACCTATGGCGACACCGACGTCCGCCGCCCCGCAACCGACGGATCGCGTATCATCTTCGAGGTCGGCGGAAGCCTTGCGATCTTCGACCCCGCGACCGGCGGCACGTCGGCCGTGACGGTACGCATCGACCCGGCCGCCGTTGCGAAAGCCCCCGAAAACATGGCGGTCGGCGACCGGATCACCAGCGCGGCACTGTCACCCGACGGCGTTACGATCGAGGCGCGCGGCGACATTTTTACCTATGCCGCGAACGGCCGGTCGGTTCGCAATATCAGCGCAACATCGGGCTTTGCCGAGCGCTTCCCGCGCGCGAATACGCGCGGCGACATCGCCTATGTAAGCGATGCCGACGGCGAATATGCCCTTTACGTGAAAGCTGCGGGCAACGCCGCGCCCCGTAAGGTCGCCGATTTCGGCCCCGGATTCCGCTATGCCCCCTTCTGGTCGCCCGACGGCGCGCGCATCGCCATCTATGATCAGGAGCAGGTGCTGTGGATCGTCGATGTCGCGAGCGGCGCCAGGACGCGCGTCGATCAGGGGAAATGGGGTTACCACCCGGAAATGGTCGAGGCGACCGTCTCCTGGTCGCCCGACAGCCGCTGGCTCGCCTATACGCGCGGGCTGGACAATCGCAACAACGCCCTTTTCCTCTTCGACACCCACAGCGGCGACCGGCACCAACTGACCTCGGGCGCGTTCGACGATTTCGCGCCGATGTTCGAGGCGAGCGGCAATTATCTGCTGATGCTTTCGCGCCGCCGGTTCGTGCCTACTTTCGGTGACAACGGGTTCGACGCCACCTGGACCTATACCAACGGCACGGTCGCGACCGTCCTGCCTCTGCGCGCGCATATGCCTGCGCCCGGCGATCCGGGTTGGACCATGCCGGCACGGCAGGCCGTCGTTGCCGTCGACCTCGCGGATGCCGAGCAGCGGCTGAAGCTTATGCCGCCCAAGCCCGGCCTGCTCGCCGCAATCCGGCCGGTCGACGGCGGATATGTGCTGATCCGGCAGGGTGACGGCGACGGTGATAGCCAGTTGGAGCGCTATGACTATGGCAAAGAAGCGCCCCGCGTCCTGCAATCCGGCAACGGATTGGCTCTTGCCGATGCAAACGCCGACCAGATACTGACCCGCATCGATACCGAGCTTTATCGCGTCGATGCCGCGAAGGGAAAGCCCGCGAAGATCGACGGACGGCGGCTGGTCGCCACCGTCGATCACGCCGCCGAAGCGCAGCAGATGTTCAACGACGCCTGGCGCTATGGCCGCGACTTCTACTACGATCCCGGCCTGCACGGAATCGACTGGAATGTCGTCCGCGCGCGCCTTGCTCCGCTCGTGCCCTATGTCACCAACGACGATGACCTGACCTTCATCGTGCGCGAAATGATGGGTGAGCTCAACGGCGGCCATGTCTACGCCTCGGCGACCGCCCCGCGACCGCGCGGCGATGCGACCAATGTCGGCCTGCTCGGCGCCGATTTCACAGTCGACAATGGCCGATACCGCGTCGCAAAAATCTATCGGACCGGCGCCCGCGCCTATGAGGTTCGCTCGCCCCTCGACGACGACGCACTCGACGTGCGCGAAGGCGACGAGTTGCTCGCCGTGAACGGCAAGCCGCTTTCCGGCGGTACCGGCCCATGGGAAGCGCTGACCGGGCTGGCCGGAAAGGAGGTCGCCCTGACCATCGCGCGCGGCGACGCGACGGAGCGCGAGGTCCGGGTCAAGACGCTGACAAGCGAACGCAAGCTGCGTGAGCTCGCGTGGGTTGAGGAGAATCGGCGAAAGGTCGACGCCGCGTCCGCGGGGCGTATCGGCTATATCTATGTCCCCAACACCGGCGCCGAGGGCCAGAACGAGCTGATGATCCAATATCGGTCGCAGTTCGACAAGGACGCGCTGATCATTGATGAACGCTTCAACACCGGCGGGGCGCTGGGCGACCGCATGGTCGAGCTGCTCAATCGCCCGCCACTGGTCTATTTCCGGGCCCGCAACTCAACCGATTATCCACTCCCCGAACTCGCGCACCGCGGACCCAAGGCCATGCTCACCAACGGCTGGAGCTATTCGGGTGGCGACGGATTTCCGCTGCTGTTCAAGACGGCGGAGGTCGGCCCGCTGATCGGAACGCGAACCTGGGGTGGGCTCATCGGGCCGGGCCTGTCGCTGCCGCTCATCAATGGCGGCTTCATCTCGCCGGCACCGCAGCGCGTCTACACGACCGGCGGCGAATGGGCCGAGGGCAACGAAGGCGTGAAACCCGATATCGAGATCGACAACGATCCCGGCCTCCTCGCGCAGGGCATCGATCAGCAGCTCGACACCGCCGTCAGGCTCCTGCGCGACCGCATCGCCGGGATGAAGCCCGTCACGACTCCCGCTTTCCAGGGCGCGGGCGACTGGAACCCCGCACTGAGGAAGGAGAAGTGAAGTGAAGAGACTATCGCTCATGCTGGCGGCGTGTGCCACGATTTGCAGCCCCGCGCTGGCCCACCCGGGCGAATTCGGGCTTCCCGCGCCCGATGCCGGCGCCGAAGCGCCGGCGCGCGACAAGGTCATGCTCATTCAGGCGGGGTGGCTGCTCGCGGTGCCCGGGAGCGCTCCACAGCGCGAACGCACGATCGTCGTTCGCAACGACCGGATCGAACGGATCGACGCAGGCTATACCCTTCCGCAGACAATAACCAACGCCGACGTCGGGGTCGTCGACCTTAAAAATCGCTATGTTCTTCCGGGCCTCATGGACATGCATGTCCATCTGTCCATGAATTCGGGCGGACAGGCGGCCTTTCAAATCCGGGGCGTGGCCGACGAGATCGAGGCAGGATCTGCGGCACAGCGACGCGACGTGACCCAGCTTGTCGATTCGATCGAAAACGCGCGAAAGACATTGCTCGCCGGCTATACGACGGTCCGCGACGTCGGCAGCGACGGCTGGCATATCGTCGCGCTGCGCGAGGCGATCGCGACGGGAAAACTCGAAGGTCCGCGGATCTTGACGTCCGTCGCAACCCTGTATCCCGGGTCCGATAATGGTTCCGGCGCCTGTTCGGGCGTCGAGAGCTGCCGCCGGGCAACGCGGCGCCAGATCGACATGGGCGCCGACCTCATCAAGATTTATGCGAGCTGTAGCGGCAGTCGCCCATGCGGTCGGCAAGACGCCCCGCCGACCTTCCTCGACGACGAGCTCAGGGCGATCGTCGAGACCGCACACTCGCGCCAACTCAGGGTCGCCGCGCACGCGCATGGCGAGGCGGCGATCCGGGCAGCGCTGAACGCCGGCGTCGATTCGATCGAGCATGGTTCGTTCACGCCGCCTGATGCGATCGCCCTGTTCAGGAAGAATGGCGCCTTCCTCGTGCCGACGCTTTCGGTGCAGGACAATATCCGCAAGGACATCGTCACCGCCAAAGGATCGATGCTGGCGGTGATGCAAAATTTCCTCGCCAAGCACGGCCCCCGGATGATGGCGGCCTATCGCGCCGGCGTGCCCATCGCCGCGGGCAGCGACGCCGGGATCGGCGTTCACGGCAATAACGCGCGCGAACTTGAGCTATATGTCAAGGAAGGGATGCCCGCCGCCGACGCAATCCGGGCAGCGACCGTCAACGGCGCGCGCGTGATCGGCCGCGAGGCCGACCTTGGCACGATCGAAGCGGGCAAGATCGCCGACATCATCGCGGTCGGTATCGACCCGACGGTCGACATCACCGCGCTTCAGCACGTCAGCTTCGTCATGAAGGACGGGACGATCTTTCGCGACGATCCGGCCTCGCCGCGCGCGGCGCCTGGGGCGGCGGGCCAATGACCCTGTCGCCGGTTCATCGTTCGATCTTCCTGACCGGCCCTTTTCCCGGCGACGGGATGCGGGTCGCGATCAAGGATTGCATCGACGTCGCCGGCGAAACGACGACCGCCGGCAGCCGCGCGCTCGCCACGCGCCCTCCGGCGGCGCGTGATGCGGCGATCGTCGGACGATTACGGACCGCAGGCTGCACCATCGCCGGGCGCGTCACGATGCACGAACTCGCTTATGGTGTGACCGGCGTCAACGGCTGGACCGGGACGCCGATCAACCCGGCCTACCCGCACCTCGTCCCGGGCGGATCGTCGAGCGGGTCGGCGGCGGCGGTCGCGGCGGGGCTCGTCGATGCCGCGATCGGCACCGACACAGGCGGATCGATCCGCGTTCCGGCCGCCTGCTGCGGCGTCGTCGGATTCAAGCCGACCTTCGGGCGCGTCAGCCGCGACGGACTGACCCCGGCATCGAGCAGCCTCGATTGCGCGGGGCCTTTCGCGCGGTCGGTCGCCGATATCGAGCGGATCATGGCAATGCTGCTGTCCGACTGGCGCGCCGCACCGCCCCACCCTGCGCCGCGCATCGCTTTCGTCGCCGACGCTGGTGACGAGGCGGTCCTGACTATCACCCGTGCGGTCGCAGAAAGCGCCTTCGCGATCACCCCCATAACGCTACCCGGCATGGCGGCGGCCCAGCAGGCCGGTCTTCGCATCATCGCCCGCGAATCCTGGGATGCGTTCGCACCGCTGCTCGAAACCGGGCTCATCGGGCGCGACGTGCACGACCGCCTGCTCGCTGCATCGCGGATCAGCGATGCCGAACTTGCCGAGGCCGAGGCGGTACGCGGCAGCTTCGCAGCCGAGGTCGACAGGCTGCTCGCCGATTTCGACGCGATCGCCCTGCCGACGCTGCCCGCCGCGCCGCCGAGCCTGCTCGCAGCGACGGACCCGGCGGCGGCCCTTCCGATGACGGCCAATTGCCGCCCGTTCAACCTGTCGGGCCACCCGGCGATCGCCTTGCCTGTCGGCGAGGCTGGCGGCGCGCCCGTGTCGCTCCAGCTCGTCGGTCGCAAGGGCGGCGACGAAGCGCTTTGCGCGCTTGCCCGCACCATCCCCCTGTTCAAGAAAGGCGAAACCGCATGACGGCGACCCCGACCCTGGGGCTTTCCAGCCCGCTTCTCCAACCCCTGCTCGACGATATCCGCGCCAGGCGGTCCGACCTGCACCGGCTAGGGCATATCCCGCAGGACATAGTCGAACAGTTCCAGAAAATCGGCCTTTACCGGGCGTTCGTGCCCGAACAGTTCGGCGGCGCCGCGATGACGCCGATGGAATTTCTGCGCCTTATCGAAACCATCTCGGCCGCCGACGGGTCTGCCGGCTGGGTTGCGAGCTTCGGCTTCGCGAGCAAATATCTGTCGTCGCTTCCGGCCTCGACGCTCGCCACCCTCTATCGCGAGACGCCCGACGTCGTCTTTGCCGGCGCCGTTTTTCCCCCGCAGCCGGTCACGTCCGAGGGCAAGGGCTATCGGGTGCGCGGTCGCTGGGGCTTCGGTTCGGGCTGCATGGGCGCCTCGCTGATCGGCGTCGGCATCCGAATCGAGGGCGAAAGCGGCGGCCTGCCGCGAATGGCGGTAATGCCGCGCGAGCAGGTCCGGATCGAGGAGAATTGGGACACCATCGGCATGTTCGCCACGGGCAGTCACGATCTGGTGGTCGAGGATGTGCTGGTGCCCGAAGAATGGACGCTGATCCGCGGCGCACCGCCGTCGATCGACACCGCCGCCTATCGCTACCCGACGATGGCGATGGCCGCACAAGTGCTCGCGATCGTCGCGGCGGGCGTGGCGCGCGAGGCGATCGACGAGGCCGTGAAGCTCGCGACGCGGAAAAACTCGATCACCGGCGCGCCCTCGATGGCCGACCGCCCCGCCTTCCAGACCGCGCTCGCCCAGATGGAGGCGCAGCTTCGCTCCGCCCGGGCCTGGTTCTACGAAGAAACCGAGGCGATGTGGGATCGCGTGTCGCGCGACGATGAGGTCTCTCTCACCGATCTCGCGGCGCTGCGGATCGCATCGACGCATATCGCCAAGACTGGCGCCGACGTCGCGCGCCGTGCTTTTGAAATGGCGGGAACGACCGGCATCTTCAACAGCCATCCGCTATCGCGCCTGCTGCTCGACGCACTCGTCGTCGCGCAGCACGCCTTTATGAACGACGGAACATGGCAATCGGGCGGCGCGGTGCTGCTCGGAAGGACGCCGCCCCCCGGTTATCCCTGAACGCCACCACTCCGAACGATCGCGAGGAAATAACATGACCGACCAACCCAAAAAGATCCGCGCCCTGTTCTGCGGCGCCGTGCTCCAGGGCTTTTTCGACCTGCCGGGCAAGGACATCCCCACCGTCCTCAAGGCCACCGGCGGCCTGCTGCGGCAAATCCGCGAGATGCCCGGCGTCGACGTGCTCGGCACCTTTGATGATGATGAGACGATGGTCGGCACCTCGCCGACCGGCTGGCCCTGGACCTTCTACATCCTGGCCGACGTGCCCGACCGCGACACGGCGGTGGCGATCTGCGGCCTGTTCCGCACGATCGAGGTCGGCGAGCATCGATTGTGGAAATATATGCGCGTCGAGGCGCGCCTCGGTCGCGAGCTGGTGATGCCCGAATGACCGACGCCGTAGTCCTCGCGCGGCTCGACCGGCTGGAGGCGGAAAGCGCCATCCGCCGGATCGTCGCGCGCTACTTCCAGATTTGCGACGACCTTGGCCCCGACACGCCCTTCGATGAGCTGGGCGAACTGTTCACCCGCGACGCGCGCTGGGAAGGCAAGGGCCGCTATCAGCAGGCCTTCGGCGGCTATGACGGCCGCGACGCGATCGTCGCGATGATCCGCGGCTATTGCCTGCCCCAGCCGCATTTCGCGATGACAGCGCATTTCTTCTCGGCCGAGGCCATCGTGGTGACCGGCGACCGGGCGAGCGGCCAGTGGATGATGCTCCAGACCTCGACCTATGCCGACGATCGCGCCGACCTTCGCAGCGCCGCACTCGCGCTCGATTTCGCTCACGAAGAAGGGCGCTGGCGGATCGCCGCGTTCCGCACGCGAAACCTGTTTTCCCGCCGCGTCGATCACTGGAACGACGCAGCGGACATTCCCGTGCCCGGCACGGCCAACATCGGAGCCGACCAATGACCAGCAGAGATTTCGACGCGCTCGTCCTTCCCGACCGCGTCCACAGCTCACTCTATCGCGATCCCGCGATCTTCGAGGAGGAGATGGATCGCATCTTCAACCGCACCTGGGTGTGGGTCGCACATGAAAGCGATATTCCGAAGGCGGGCGACTTTCTGACCACCCATGTCGGGCGGCAGCCGGTTATCGTGAACCGCGACCGCAAGGGCGATATCCGCGTGATGGTCAACCGCTGTCGCCATCGCGGCGCAACGGTTTGCGAGGCGCGACACGGCAACGCGGCAGGCTTTGTCTGCCCCTACCATGCGTGGACCTACTCGCAGGACGGCAACCTGCGCGGCGTACCGCTGCCCAAGGGCTACAAGGACTTCGACAAGGCCGAATATGGCCTGATCCAGCTTCGCGTCGAAACCTATGCCGGGCTGGTCTTCGCGACGTTCGATCAGGGCATCGAAGCGCTCGACACCTTCCTCGGCCGCGCAAAGCCGTGGATCGACCTGTTTATGAAACAGGGCGGCGGCTTCCCGGTCAAGACAATGGGCGAGCATCGCTTCACCTTTCCCGGCAACTGGAAGATCCAGCTCGAGAATACGACCGACGCCTATCATTTCCCGGTCGTCCACAAGAGCTTTCTGACCTCGCTCGACGACGCGACCGAGGATCTCTTCTCCTTCATGGACGCCGGCGGCTATGTCGAGGATCTCGGCAACGGCCACAGCGTGATGGTGATGATCCCCGAGCTCGTCGACCTCGACGACAATCTCGACACCGACATTCCCGATCGCTTCGCCGACATCGCCGAAGAGTTGCGCAAGGATTATCCCGAAGAGCAGGTCCGGCGGATCGTGCGCGCGATCGGCGGGTCGGGCTTCAACCTCAACCTCTTTCCCAACCTCGCCTGTTCGATGGCTTTCTTCCGTGTCCTGCGTCCGCTCGCGGTCGACGAGACGGAGATTCGGCACATCGCGATCGGCATGGACGGCGGCCCCGACATCGCCAATCGCGCGCGGCTGCGGCTCCACGAGCATTTCCAGGGTCCGATGGGCTTCGGCACGCCCGACGACGCCGAAGCCTGGGAGCGCGTACAGCGAGGTTCGGCAGGGTCGGCCGACCCCGCGTGGATCATGGTCAATCGCGGCGAGGACAAGACCGCCGCCAATGCAGGCGATGTGACCGCCGAAACCGGCATGCGCGCCGCTTATCAGATGTGGAAAAGGATGATGACGGCATGACCCGGACGATCGAAACCATCACCTTCGACGATGCGGTGCGGTTCATTTCGCTCGAGGCCGATTGCCTCGACCACCGCGATTATGCCGCCTGGCTCGCGCTGTGGGCGAAGGACGGCCTTTATGCCATTCCGATCGACCCGGACGCCGATGATTTCGCCGACCGGCTGAATTATGCCTATGACGATGCGGCGATGCGCCGGATGCGTGTCTCGCGCCTGACGAGCGGCGAATCGATGTCGGCGCGCGATGCCTCGAACACGATCCGCAGCCTGTCGCGCTTCCGGATGCTCGACGACGAACCGGCGCCCGAAATCCGCATTCGCTGCGCGCAGCATCTGGTCGACTATCGGCGCGGCGCCTATCGCACCTATGCCGCGAACGTCACCTACCGGCTGCGTATCGAGGATGGCGGCATCCGCCTCGCCGAGAAGATCGTGCGCCTGATCAACTCGACCGACGCGCTTGCCGGCATGAGCTTCCTGCTGTGACGCCTCCCGCCTGGCACAATGTCGCGATCATCACCGGTGCGGCGGGAGGGCTCGGCCAGGTCATCGCGCGCCGACTGGCGGCCGACGGCTTTCGCGTCTTGCTGACCGATGTCGACGGGGAAGCCGTCGCACGCGCCGCGCAGGCGATCATGGGCGATGTCGCGGCGCTGGCGATCGACGTGCGCGACACGGCGCAGTTTGACGCCGCCTTTGCCGCGGCGACCGAACGCTGGGGCGGCATCGGAGTGCTGGTCAACAATGCCGCGTTGACACGCACGACCCCGCTCTTCGATATTTCGGCCGAGGAGTTCGACGCGGTGACAGCGGTCGCGCTGAAGGGTTGCTTTCTCGGGTGCCAGGTCGCCGGCCGCCATATGCGCGCGCAGCGCTATGGCCGGATCGTCAACATCGCCTCGCTCGCGGGGCAGAATGGCGGCGCTGCAACCGGCGCGCACTATGCCGCAGCCAAGGGCGGCATCATAACGCTGACCAAGGTTTTCGCGCGCGACCTCGCGGCCGATGGCGTGACGGTCAACGCCGTCTCACCGGGGCCGCTCGATCTCGATTCGGTTCGCGACCTTCTGCCGCCCGAACGGCTTGCCGCAGTGATCGACAGCATTCCCGCCGGCACGCTCGGCGACCCCGATTATATCGCCCGCCTCGTCTCGCTTCTCGCCTCGCCGCAAGCCGTTTCGGCCGTGGGCGCGACGTTCGACGTCAATGGCGGGCTCTACCTGCGATAAGGATCGGTTAATGCCCTGGACCCGCGATGAAATGGCGGCGCGCGCCGCGCACGAGCTGCGCGACGGCTATTATGTCAATCTCGGCATCGGTATCCCGACGCTGGTCGCCAATCATATTCCGGACGGGATTCAGGTAACGCTGCAGTCCGAAAACGGCATGCTCGGCATCGGCCCCTTTCCCTTTGAGGACGCGGTTGACGCCGATCTGGTCAACGCCGGAAAGCAGACCGTCAGCGAACTGCCCCACAGCGCCTATTTCGACAGCGCGGCGAGCTTCGCGATGATCCGCGGCGGCCATATCGATGTCGCGATCCTTGGCGCGATGGAGGTGAGCGAAGACGGCGACATCGCGAACTGGACGGTTCCCGGCAAGATGCTGAAAGGAATCGGTGGCGCGATGGATCTGGTCGCGGGCGTGCGGCGGATCATCGCCGTCATGGATCATTGCTCGAAGGATGGCCGCCCCAAGTTCGTGCCGCAATGCACGCTTCCGCTTACCGGGCAGAATGTCGTCGACATGATCGTCACCGATCGCGCGGTATTCGCGCGCCCTGCCCTCGGAAAGCCGTTCGCGATCATCGAACTCGCACCGGGAGAAACCGAAGCGGGCGTCAGAGCGTCAACATCCGCCCAAATTGCTTGAGGTGAAATTTCCATGCCAACAGTGCCCTCAGGGCCGCCTCTTGGCCCGGATCAAGGCCTGCCAAGGACAGGCTCACCGTCCTTGCGGCCGTTCCGACTCTTCTTGCATCCTTTAACAAAATCCTCTCAGCCCCAGTTGACAGCGCCCGGAGAGCTTTTTGCTCGTCTGAGCATCCGGATACCCGCACCCGTTCCCGTCAGAATATGCGCTGTCAGCGAGAAGAGCCGGACCAGTTATCGTGGCACAATGGGGATCTTGTTCTAGGCCAGAAAATGGCGCCGCGTCGCGCGCTGAATGACAGCACACCACTATCCCCACCGGCGCATAGTTCAGGCCGGTCGGATTTCCGCTTCAGATAAAACTCATCGCTCCGCTTTGCGCTGCGGACGCCGATCAGCGGCAGTTGGAACAGCCGACGTGAGGCGCAAAGCAGCCAGTTAAGACGCGAGCGGATTGTAAGCGATTTGGTGATGTTAAGCCTTGTCGTCTATTATCGTTCGTTGTGGCCCATTGAACAGCTGATCATGCGCGGATGGATCCAAGTATCTGAAAATAATTCTAAATATACCACGACAGAACGGTCTCTTAATCAGCGGGTCCTAGGTTTGAGCTCTAAGTGCGCCCACCATTTCCTCCAGTAAAGAACAACCACTTACGGGAGCGCCGCGAAGCACGAGCGTGGTCTTTGTTTGCGTTCGCAAGCCGACCGTAAACACCCGCCGACCCGGCAGATCGAAAGGCGTTCAAGACACTGACGTGCTTCGGCCTCCAATATCCTGGCGTTTGAGCCGTGTCGTCATGCCAACTTGTCGATGCGCCCTCTCAGGCTATCAAATTGTGCGGCGACGTGCCTCGAATAGGGCAGGCCATTATCGCGAATGACAAGGTCATCACCTTGCCATTCGATCAAGCCGCGACGTTCATAGTCCTGCAGCGCGTTTCGCACCGGTGTGCGCCGTTCAGGGTTGAGACGGGTGCGCCCGTTACAGAGCAGGTTCCGAATATCGCCAGCCCTGGCCCGCTGTTCGTGGCAAATTCCGACCCCGCGTACGGCGGGCAGCCGTCCTTCCTCCACAACGTCCCGATAAGGCCCCGCCCGTTTTTCGTTCTGGACGATGAGATCGGGGAACTTGCTGATCGCGCTGGCGCCGAAACCGAGCAGAACGGACGCGCCATCGTCCGTAAATCCCTGAAAATTTCGGTTCACGCGCCGTTCGCGCGCTGCGGTCGCGAGCGGATCATCCGGCCGCGCAAAATGGTCGAACCCCACCGGAACATAACCCGCGTCGGTCAGGCGCCGATATCCCAGCTCTGCCTGGTCAAAGCGGAGCCGCTGGTCGGGCAGGTCGGTGGCATCGATCCGCCGCTGGCGCGGGATCATGTCGGGCAGATGGGCATAACCGAACAGCGCCACGCGGTTCGGCGCGAGGCGGATCGTTTCGTCGAGCGTCGCATCGAGATCGGCGAGCGTCTGCCCCGGCAGCCCGTGCATCAGGTCGAAGTTGATCGCGTCGATGTCGCGCAGACGCAGCGCCGCGACGACCCGCTCGATATCCGCAAGCGGCTGGACGCGCCCGATCGCCGCCTGGACATGCGGCGCGAAGGTCTGGACGCCGAGGCTGACGCGCGTGACATGCGCCGCCGCGAGGACCAGCGCCCATTCTGCGGAAAAGCCGCGCGGGTCGAGCTCGATCGAAACCTCCGGCCGATGCGCGTCGAAAACCGTCAGGATGCGATCGAGCAGACGCACCAGTTCGACCGGCGCGATCGCATTCGGGCTGCCGCCGCCAAACGCGATGCGTTGCACCCGCCCGCGCCCGCCGAGCCGCTTCGCAACGAGCGCGATCTCCGCCCGCAAGGCCGTCAGATAGTCGGCCAGCCGCTGCTTGCGGCCCGCAGCCCCGGTGTTGCAACCGCAATACCAGCAGATCTGCTCGCAGAAGGGGATATGGACATACAGCGAGATCGGCGTCGCTGCCTCGACCCCGTCGAGCGCGCGCGCATAATCCTCCGCACCGACGGCATCGGTAAATTCCATCGCGGTGGGATAGCTGGTGTAGCGCGGCACCGGCTTGGCGAGCAGATCGGGATGATAGGACCACATGATGGGCGTCCTATGCCGGCCGCGCGGCCGCATCATTGACCGGGATCAACGGCGCGCGCATCAGCAGCATGATTTCTTGCCGACCGCCGGCTTGACCCGGCGGTCGGTGACGGCATGACAGGCCTTGGCGCAGTCGCGCCGCTGGTCGGGGTCGAGCGGGTCGCCCGGCAGCATCATGCGATGCGTTTGGCCGCCGCAGGCGGGGATCGTCAATATGCGCGCCTCGACCGCGACCGGCGGCTGGATCAGCGCCATAGCGCCGAGCGCCAGCATGAACCGGCGCGCGATCATGGCTCTTTCCCCTCTTCATCCTCGACGAAGATGCGCAGCGCGGCGCCGTCGAGATCGTCGAACTGCCCCTTGCGCAGCGACCAGAAAAAGCCGGCGAGCCCGAGCATCCCGAGCCCGAGGGCGATCGGGATGAGGAAGACGAGGCCGTTCACCGGATCGCCCTTTTTAGCCGCAGCGCATTGCCGACGACGATCAGCGACGATCCCGACATCGCGAGCGCGGCGACGAGCGGGGTAACGAAGCCGAGAAAGGCGAGCGGCACCGCAATGGCGTTATAGCCGATCGCGAGCAGGAAATTCTGCCGCACGATCGCCTGCGTACGCCGTGCCATGCGCAGCGCGTGCGCCACCGGCATCATCCGGTCGCCCAGGAAAATGCAATCGGCCGCATTCTTGCCGGCATCGCTCGCCGATCCCGGCGCCATCGACGCATGACCCGCCGCGAGCGCCGGCCCGTCGTTGAGCCCGTCGCCGATCATCAGCACCCGGCGCCCCTGCCCCGCCTGCCGGTCGATCGCGGCGAGCTTGTCCTGCGGGCTCATCCCCGTCTGCGCCGTCAGGCCGAGCGCGCGCGCCACCGGTGCAACCGCCTCGGCCCGGTCGCCCGACAGGATCATCGCGTCGACGCCTTCGCGAGCAAGCGCGGAGATGGTTTCGGCGGCATCGGGGCGGAGACGGTCGGCGAAGCCGATCGTCGCGACCACGCGGCCGTCGATCGCGAGTTCGGTGGCGAGCGCATCGCCGAGGTCCGCCGACTGCGGACGCCCGAGCGTCACCACCTGCCCGCCCCGGCGCGCCTCGACGCCGAAGCCGGGGGTCTCGCGCAATGCGGTCACGGCGGCGGGCCGAACATCGGTCTCTCGCAGCCCGCGCGTCAGCGCTTCGCTGAGCGGATGGCGGCTCGCCTGCGCCAGCGCGAAGATCAACGCCTTCGCATCGGCATCCAGCCCGTCCAGCCCGATCGCCTCGGGTCGGCCGAGCGTCAGCGTGCCGGTCTTGTCGATGAGCGCGCGATCGACCTCCGCCAGCCGTTCGAGCGCCGATCCGTCCTTGATCAGCACACCCGCGCGCATCAATTCGCCCGCCGCGACGATCTGGGCCGCCGGAACCGCAAGCCCGAGGGCACAGGGGCAGGTAATGATCAGCACCGCGGCGGCAATCAGCAGGCTGTGGTGCCAGCCCGCGCCCGCGACCATCCAGCCGGCGAAGGCCATCAGCGCGAGGCAATGCACCGCCGGCGCATAGAGCCGCGCGGCGCGGTCGGCGATGCGGACATAGCGAGACTTGCCCTGCGCCGCCTCGCCCATCAGCCGCGCGATGTCGGCGATGGCGGTGTCCGCCCCCGCAGCGGTCACGCGCACATGGATCGGGGCGTCGAGATTGAGCGTCCCGGCATGGACGAGGTCGTCGGCATGGACGCCCTGCGGCGCGCTTTCGCCGGTCAACAGCGACAGGTCGAGGCGGCTCGCGCCACCGATCACCACGCCGTCGGCCGCAAGCCTTTCGCCCGCCGCGACGAGCATCAACATCTCCGGCTCGAGCGCGGTCGCGTCGACCCAGCGGCTGCGGCCGTCGGCGTCCAGCACCGTCGCGCCGGTCCCCATGTTGCGCAGCAAAGCGGTAACGCCGCCGCGGGCGCGGTCGCGCATGACGCTGTCGAGCCAGCGGCCGCAGAGCAGGAAGAAGAGCAGCATCGCCGCGCCGTCGAAATAGGCGTGCGGCCCGCTGGTCGCGGTTTCATACAGGCTGATCGCGCAGACGAGCAGCACCCCGATGCTGATCGGCACGTCCATGTTGGTGCGCCCGTGGCGCAGCGCCCGCCAGGCCGAACGGAAAAAGGGGCGCCCGGCATAGGCGACGGTCGGCAGCGCAATCGCCGCCGACAGCCAGTGGAACAGGTCGCGCGTCGCCCCCGCCGCGCCCGACCAGACCGACACCGACAGCAGCATGATGTTCATCATCGCGAAGCCCGACACCGCGACCGCCCGCAGCAATTCGCGGCTCGTCTCGGCTTCGGGGTCCACTTCATCGGCGCCGCTTCCGATCGGATGCGCCTCGAACCCGAGGTTCGAGAACGCCCCGATCAGGTCGGGCATGTCGGCGTCGGGAGTATAGGACAGATGGACGCGCTTTTCGGTAAAATTGACGCGGGCGGCGGCGATGCGACGGTCGCGCACCAGCCCCTGCTCGAGCTTGGCGATGCAGCCGGCGCAGCGGATGTCGGGGACCGCGAAGTCGCGTTCGACGAGGGCGGCGGCGGTCATTGCAGATCCTTCCGGTAACGCGCTTCGTCGGCACCGTGCCGGACGATGAGGTCGAGCCGCCAGCGTCCCGGCGCCAGCGGACGGGTCGAGCGCAGGACAGTTCCCGCCGCCGGCGCGAAACCGAACGCGGCGGGCGGGGTGCGTCCAACCGGATGGCTAATCGTCGCCGACGCCAACAGGCCGTCCAGCGGCGCGCCATGCTTACGAACATCGAGCAGGACGTGGCGGTCGGCATCGAGCGTGACGGTCGTTTGCCAACCCAACCGGTCCTGCGCTGCAGCCCGTTGCAGCCATTCATTATAATGCTGGCTGGCGACATAGCTGTTCTCGACCACCTTGCCGCCGAAGGTCGACAGGGCGAAGTGCGCCATGGTGAAGTTGACCGCCATCACCACGCCGAAAAAGGCGACGAGGATCATGGCCATGTGCCGCCCCGCGAAGACCCGGGGCTTGCGTGTGTCGGTCATTGTGCTGTCTCCGGGCGATCGAACTGAATGATGTCGCTATCGCCGCGCGGGTCGCCATCGAGTCCGCGCGTCGAGATCGTGAAATCCTGGCGCGCCGGACCGGCTCCGGGCGCCGCGATGAACAATTTGATGCTGGTGACGCCGTCGGCGGGCAGCGTCACCTCGATCCGCTGCGCGGCGCTTTCCCGTGACCCCGCTGCGGTCCAGAGGGCGGCGCCCGCAAGCCCGCTGACGGTTACGGCCACGCGGCGCGGCCGCGCCTCCATGTTGCGCAGTTTCAGCGTATAATTGTTGCGGATATGCCCGTCGGAGAGCTGGACATAGAGCGGGCTGCGCTCGTGCTGGACGGCGAGGTCGAGCCGGGTCCGCTGCCCCAGCGAAAAGAGCATCGCCGCGCCGATCGCGGTCCAGACGCCGAGATAGATCAGCGTGCGCGGACGCGTCAGCGTCTTGAGCACGGGCTGGCCGGTCCCGCCCGCTTTTTCGGTCGTCGCATCGTCGAGCGTGCAATAGTCGATCAGCCCGCGCGGCCGGCCGACCTGGGCCATCACCCCGTCGCACGCATCGATGCACAGCGCACAGGTGATGCAGCCGATCTGCGGTCCTTCGCGAATGTCGATGCCGGTCGGACACACCGCGACGCACTGATTGCAGTCGATGCAGTCGCCGAACGCTCCAGGATGGGCCATCGCCTTCTTGACGCTGCCGCGCGGTTCGCCGCGCCAGTCCTTATATGTGACCAGCAGCGATTTTTCATCCATCATCGCGGTCTGGATGCGCGGCCAGGGACACATATAGATGCACACCTGTTCGCGCAGGAAGCCGCCGAGGATGACGGTCGTCGCGGTCAGCACGGCGACCGTGCCATAGGCGATCGGCGCCGCCTGTCCGGTCCAGAAATCCACCGTCAGCGTCGGCGCATCGGCGAAATACATGATCCATGCACCGCCGGTCCAAAAGGCGATGGTCAGATAGATCGCATATTTCAGCGCCCGCCGGGCCAGCTTCTCGGCCGTCCACGGCCCGTTGGCGAGGCGGATCTGCGCGTTGCGGTCGCCGTCGACCAACCGGTCGACATGCTGGAACAGGTCGGTCCACACCGTCTGCGGACAGGCATAGCCACACCAGGCGCGCCCGACGGCGCTGGTGACGAGGAACAGCCCGATTCCCGCCATGATCAGCAGGCCCGCGACATAATAAAATTCATGCGGCCAGATTTCGATCTGGAACATATAGAAGCGCCGGTTGGCGAGATCGACGAGCACCGCCTGGTCGGGCGCATAGGGTCCGCGGTCCCAGCGGATCCACGGCGTCCCGTAATAGATCGCCAGCGTCACCGCCATGATCGCCCATTTGAAGCGGCGGAAGGGACCGTTCACCGCTTTCGGGTAAACGCCCTTCCGCGCTTCATAGAGCGGCGCGGGCTGGCCGGAGAGGTCGTCAGGGCTGACCATCGGCTCCCTGTCCCTCGACGGCTCCTTCGGCCGCCGGAGCGGGCCCCTTTTCGCCGCCGCCCAGCGAATAGACATAGGTCGAGAGCATCTTGATCGTCACCGGATCGAGCCGGTTGTTCCAGCGCGGCATGACGCCGTTGCGCGGCTGGGTCACCGTCGCGGTCAGGCTGTCGCGGTCACCGCCATAGAGCCAGATCGCGTCGGTCAGCTTCGGCGCGCCGAATTGGCGCCCGCCCTCGCCGCCCGCCCCGTGGCAGACCGCGCAATTGTCGGCGAACAGCGCCGCGCCGCGCGTCGACGACATGCTCGACTTTTCCTGCCGGCTGATCGTCCGCACATAGCTGACGACGTCGCCGATCTGCGCCGCATCGAGGATGCCGTCGCGGCCGAAGGCGGGCATCTGGCTGGTTCGCGTTTCCTTGTGATCGGGATTCCGGATGCCGTGGGTGACCGTATATTCGATCGTGGCGAGGTCGCCGCCCCATAGCCAGTCGTCGTCGGTCAGGCTGGGATAGAGTTTCTTCACCCCCGCTCCCCCGGCGCCGTGGCACTGGACGCAATGGACGCGAAAGGCCGCGCCACCGCCCTGCACCGCCGCCTGCATCAAGTCGGGCCTGGCCGGCAGGTCGGTCAGCGGCGTCGCCGCGATCGCATCGACGATCGGGGCGCGGCGCTTTGCATCGGCGTCCATTTCCTTCGCCAGGTCGCCGCGACTCGACCAGCCGAGAACACCCTCGGTCGCGCTGTTGAGCATCGGCCAGGCCGGGTAGAGGATGACATAGCCGAGCCCCCAGACGATGGTGGCGTACAAGGTCCACAGCCACCAGCGCGGCATCGGCGTGTCGAGTTCCTCAATGCCATCCCATTCATGGCCGACAGTGCTGGTTCCGGTGGCTTCGTCGATGCGTTTCTGCTCAGCCATGTTCGTCATCCTCGAAGATCATGTTCGCGGCTTCTTCGTTGCGGGCGCGGGCGCCCGGGCGGAAAGGCCAGGCGATGAAGGTGAGGAACAGCAGGGTCATGGCCAGCAGCCCCCAGCTGTCGGCGAAATGGCGAAGGTCGTCGTAGCTCATCGCCCCGCCTCCGCTTCGCCCGCGCGTTCCTGGGGAGCCGCCTTGTCGACATCGACGAGCGTGCCGAGCATCTGCAGATAGGCGATCAGCGCATCCATTTCGGTCAGCCGGTCGGGATCGCCGTCGAAATCGCGAACCTGCGCCTTGGGATAGCGTTTCTGCAGATCAATCCCGGCGGCGGGGTCGACCTGCGCCGCCATATCCTCGTTCGCCTTTTCTATATCGGCCTTCGTATAGGGCACGCCGACACGATAGAGCGCCGTCAGGTCGTTGCGCATGTCGCCGGCCTGCAGGTCCTTTTCGGCGAGGAAGGCATAGGGCGGCATGATCGACTCGGGCACGACGCTGCGCGGATCGATCAGATGCGCCTTGTGCCATTCGTCCGAATAGCGGCCGCCGACGCGCGCCAGGTCGGGCCCGGTGCGCTTCGACCCCCATTGGAACGGATGATCGTACATGCTTTCGGCGGCGAGGCTGTAATGGCCGTAGCGTTCGACCTCGTCACGGAACGGACGGATCATCTGGCTGTGGCAGGTGTAGCAGCCCTCGCGGATATAGACGTTGCGACCGGCGAGTTCGAGCGGGGTGTAGGGCCGCATCCCCTCGACCTTCTCGACCGTATTGTCGATCCAGAACAGCGGCGCGATCTCGACGATACCGCCGATCACGACCGCGATCAGGGCAAGGAAACCCAGCAGGCTGACGTTGCGCTCGATGCGCCGGTGGCTGAAGCGCTTTTCGGCTTTTTCACTGGCCATTGTCTGGCTCCTTATTCGGCGGGGACGGGCGCGAGCGGGCGGTCCGCTGCGGCATTATGCGGGGTTTCGGTCATCGACCGTTCCTCACGGACGCGGCCCGCGATCGTCGCCCAGACATTGTAGATCATCACCAGGAAGCCAGCGAGATAGAGCGCCCCGCCCGCCGCGCGGATGATGTACATCGGATGCATCGCGGCGACGGTTTCGACGAAGCTGTAGACCAGATAGCCATCGGCCCCATATTCGCGCCACATCAGGCCCTGCATGATGCCCGCGACCCACATCGCGGCGGCGTAAAATACGATCCCGACCGTCGCGAGCCAGAAGTGCCAGTTGACCATGCGGAGACTGTACAGGCGCTTCTTGCCCCACAGGCGCGGCGTCAGATAATAGACTGCGGCAAAGATGATCATGCCGTTCCAGCCGAGCGCGCCGGCATGAACATGGCCGATCGTCCAGTCGGTATAGTGCGACAGGCTGTTCACCGCCTTGATCGACAGCATCGGGCCCTCGAACGTGGCCATGCCGTAAAAGGCCATCGCCATCACCATCATGCGGATGATCGGATCGGTGCGGATCTTGTCCCATGCGCCGTTCAGCGTCATCAGGCCGTTGATCATCCCGCCCCAGCTCGGCATCCACAATATGACCGAGAACACCATGCCCAGCGTCTGCGCCCAGTCGGGCAGCGCGGTGTAGTGGAGGTGATGCGGACCCGCCCAGATATAGAGGAAGATCAGCGACCAGAAATGGAGGATCGACAGGCGATAGCTGTAGACCGGCCGCTCGGCCTGCTTGGGCACGAAATAATACATCATCGCGAGGAAGGGCACGGTCAGGAAGAAGGCGACCGCATTGTGGCCGTACCACCATTGCGTCAGCGCATCCTGCACCCCGGCGAAGGCCGAATAGCTTTTGGAGCCGAAGATGGTGACCGGAATCGACAGATTGTTCACGATATGCAGCATCGCGATCGTGATGATGAAGCTCAGATAAAACCAGTTGGCGACATAGATATGCGGCTCGCGGCGCTTGATCAGCGTGCCGACGAACACCGCCAGATAGGCGACCCAGACGATGGTCAGCCAGAGGTCGACATGCCATTCGGGTTCGGCATATTCCTTGCTCTGCGTCATGCCCATCAGATAGCCGGTCGCGGCCAGCACGATGAACAGCTGGTATCCCCAGAAGACGAAGCGCGCGAGCGTGGGAAACGCCAGCCGCGCGCGGCAGGTGCGCTGGACGACGTAAAAGCTGGTCGCGATCAGCGCATTGCCGCCGAAGGCGAAGACCACTGCCGAGGTGTGCAGCGGCCGCAGCCGCCCGAAAGTCGTATATTCGAGATTGAGATTGAGCGCGGGAAAGGCGAGCTGGAGCGCGATATAGAGGCCGGCGGCCATGCCCGCGACGCCCCAGAACAGCGTCGCGATGACACCCCAGCGGACCGGGTCGTCGTCATAGACCCCCTGGTCGGCGGGCATCTTCAATATCCCGCGCGCGAGTCCGCTATAGTCCGCCTGCGTGACGGTCACCCACAGCATGATGAGGCAGGCGACCGCGACGATCACCATATGCACGGCAAAGGGCGCGTCGGCCGCCAGTGCCGCCATCACCAGCGCCAGCAGGGCAAGCGCCATCCAGCCGCCCGCTTTTGTTACCAGACCGTCCATATCGCATGTCCCCGCAATGCGCGGCGACGGGCCGCGCGGTTCGGGACCGCCTTTGGGCGCTGGCGCGCGCAAAAACATTGATCGGGATCAAGGAAATTCTTGCGCGCGATCAATGCGCCGTTTCCGCCCCGCGCACAGGGATGGGCCACCCAAACAGGAGGTACATCCGATGACCAGCAAAGCTCTCCCCCTCATCGCCCTCGCCGCCGCGCTCGCGCTTCCCGGACAGGTCGCCGCCAAGGTCGGCGACGTCCAGTTCAAGGTCCTAGCGACCTATGTGGCGCCCGACGGCAAGATCACCGATGTGAAGACCGACCTGATCGGCCTGCCCGCCGGCGCGCAAAGCAAGGCCGACGACAATGTCACCCCGACGGTCGCGATCGAATATTTCGTCGCCGACAATATCTCGCTCGAAACCATCGCCGGGGTGACGCAGCATGACGTGAACGGCCGCAGCGCCCTCGACGGCGCGACGCTGGTGTCGGACGCGAAGATCGTGCCCGCGACGCTGACGATCAAATATCATTTCGGCAAGGATGGCGGTGTGCGGCCCTATGTAGGCGCCGGTCCGAGCTATTTCATCTTCATCGACGAAAAGCCCGGCGCGACGACGCAGGCGCTCGGCGCGACGCGGCAGAAGATGGGCGACACGCTCGGCGCCGCGCTGCAGGCGGGCATCGACATTCCGCTGAACGATAAGGGCTTCGGCCTCAGCCTCGATGCCAAGCGCTATTTCCTGCGCCCGACCGCGACCTGGTATGCGGGGACCGTAGAGGTGCTGAAAACGCGCCACAGGCTCGACCCGTGGGTGATCAGCGCCGGGGTCGCCTTCCGCTTCTGACGACTCTCCGCCCGGCGCCGGCGTCAGCCGGCCATATGCTCCATCGCCGCGCGGTCGTTGATCACGATCTCGCGGCGCGATGGAAGGTCGAGCAGACCCTCGGCGCGCATTTTGGTGAGCTGACGGCTCGTTGTTTCGATCGTCAGGCCCAATATGTCGGCGATCTGCTGGCGCCCGAAGGGCAGGTCGAATCCGTCGCGCGCGCCCGACTGGCACCCCTGCCCCGACAATCGCTCGGACATTTCGAGCAGGAAGGAGGCGACCTTTTCGGAGGCCGACTTGCGCCCGAGCAACATCATCCAGTGTCGCGCGCGGTCGAGTTCGTCGAGCGTGCGGCGCAGCAGTTTCTGTTGCAGGTCGGGATGCGTGCTCGCAAATTCGTCGAAATTATTGCGGTTGAAGATGCACAGTTCGGCGTCGGTCATCGCGGTGACGCTGTACGGACTTTCCTTGCCGAACGGGCGGCCGATGAAATCGGACGGAAAGACCACACCGACGATCTGCTCGCGCCCGTCGGCGGTCGATACCACCAGTTTGAGCACGCCTTCGAGGACATTGGCGACGACGGGCGCGCCATCGCCCTCCCACAGCAGGGTCTGTCCCTGCCGCACCTTCTGCCGACGCGCCATCTTGCCCAGCGCGGCAAGCTCCGCAGGGTTCAGGCTCGCGCAGATCGCGCGGTTTCGGACAACGCAGGTCGCACAATCGGTCACCCGTCCGCCCTACAGGAAGGCGTCCGGTTTGAAAAGCGTAGCGGATCAAAACCCTAGTGCGCGAGCAGCAAAGGCGCCGGCGCGGCTTCGAGCAGGTAACGGGTCACCCCGCCGAACAATGTTTCGCGCAGGCGCGGTCGGCCAAAGGCGCCCATGACGATCAAGCCGGGTCCGATCTCGGCCGCGACGCGCGCGAGCACCTCTTCGGCGGTATCGACGCCCTTCGCCTCGCGCCGCAGTTCGCCATGCACTTCGTGCCGCGACATATAGCGCAGCGCATCCTCGGCCGCGACATGCCCCGCCTCATCCCCCACGGTGACGAGGATGACCTGCCGCGCATCGCCCATCAGCGACACCCCGGCGCGCAGGGCATTCGCGGCCTGCGGACTGCCGTTCCACGCCACCATCATCGGCGCGTCGAGGTCAATCGGCTGCCCGTCGGCCGGCATCGCCAGGACCGGAACCGGCACGGTCAGCGCCAGGTCCGCGGCGATTGTCGGCCCGCAAAACCCGCGACGATCGCGAGCGCCCAGCGATACGACGGCAAGGTCGGACAGCGTCGCAGCCAGCGCCATCGTCGACAAGGCATCGCCATCGGCGATTCCGACATCCCAGGGAACATCTTCGCGCGCAAGTTCGGCGCTCAATCGCTGTTCCAGATCGGCATCGGCCAATTGGGCCCGCGCCATCTGCTCCCTGGCGAGATACATGCCGCCAAAGGGATCCGACGCGATAAACTGTTGAAAGGGCGAACTGATCAGAAAGCTGAGATGCGATCGGAAACGCCGGCCGATCGACAGAGCAGTCTGTGTCCGCGTCGCCATCCCGGTACCGTGGTCGGCCTGAATCAAAATATTTCGCATAGTCGAGCTCCTGCAATGGCGAGAGATTGGCGAAGTCGGCGGCCCCCGTCATTGACTCGGGTCAAATTTGAAAGGCGCGAGAATTCGTTCAGCCAATGCGCTTCCCGATATGTTGCGCACGCCATTGACGGGGTGACAGGCCAAAGGTCTGGGCGTGCCAGCGCGTGAAAGCGCCGATCGAGGCATAGCCGAGCATCTCCGCGACATCGGTGACCCGCGTCCGGGGATTGGCAAGATATTGTGCCGACAGCTGCATTCGAGCACGACCAAGGAGGTCGCTGAACCGCGTGCCATCGGCGTCGAGCATGCGCTGCAGCGTGCGGACAGTTAGCCCCATCGACGCCGCGCAATGCTGGATCGTCGCCCGCCCCGTCGGAAGAAAGAACATGATCGCCTGCTCGACGTCCTGCGCCGTGGTCCGCATCGCGGGCGCCATGACGCTTTCAATGAGATCGCGCGCTTGGAGCGCCATATCCATGTCCGCGCGCAGATTCGGGCGATCCAGATCGTCCGGGGACATCACGAGCCCGTTGAACTCGCAATCGAACTGCGGCCGACATTTGAAGAGGCGGCCAAAGATCGCCATGTCCGAAACGGGCGGCGCCTCATGCGAGAAGCAGATCGACAGCGGCGCCCACCCGTCGCCGACAACACTGGCACATAGCCGGGCGGTCACCCCCAGCGCGAGATCGATCGACTGGCGCGCGGTCATCGGCGCAGTAAGCGCGAAATCCTCGCGCAGCACGACTTCACCATCGATATCTTCCAGATGCAGAACAAGCGTCGAATTGATCCGGTTGCGATACTCGCGGAGCGCCTGCAGCACGTCGCCCAGCGTCGGCTGGTGCGCGATGACGAGGCTGGTCACGCCCAAATTCGCTGTTGATCGCTCCTCGGCCATCCGCAGGCCCAGCGTGATGCACCCCGTTTCCTCGGCACTGCGTTCGAGCAGGCGGATGACCGCATAAGCGGAAATCAGCTGATGCGGGTTCTCCAGCAATTCTCTCGACAGGCCGGTTTCGCGCAGCAACGGCCGGGGATCGGCGCCGAGCGCGCGCATCACCGGGAAATAGCCGGTTAGCGCCGCCGCACGAACGAGTTCCGCCATCCCTTCTCTCCCATGCCCGCGCCCTTGACGTCGATTGCAAAAATTATGTCGTGAAATGTGAAAAATGCAAGCGCCTCGACGCCTAGGCCAGACGAAAGAGGAGAGAGGATGATGGCAAAGATAGTTTGCTTTCACGAAACGGGCGGCCCCGAAGTGCTTCGGGTCGAAGAAGCTGCTGTCGGCGACCCCGGTCCGGGCGAGGTCCGCATCCGCCACGCCGCCGTCGGCTGCAATTTCGCCGACACCTATTTCCGCTCGGGCTATTATCCGGCACAGCTTCCCGCCGGAATCGGCGTCGAGGGTGCCGGGACGATTGAGGCGGTCGGCGCAGGCGTCACCGGTTTCGCGCCCGGCGACCGGGTCGCCTATAACGGCAGCCCGCTCGGCGCCTATAGCGAGGCGCGCGTCATGCCTGCCGCGCCGCTGTTCAAGCTGCCCGATTCGATTTCGTTCGAGGACGCCGCCGCGTCGACGATGCGCGGCCTGTCGGCGACCTACTGGCTCGCCAAGACCAATCCGCGCATGAAGGCGGGCGATACCATCCTGCTCCACGCGGCGGCCGGCGGGGTCGGGCTGCTTGCGGTACAGCTTGCCAAACTAATGGGCCTGCGCGTCATCGGCACCGTGTCGAACGAGGCGAAGGCCGAAAAGGCGCTGTCGCTCGGTTGCGACGAGATCATCTTCTATCGCCGCGAGGATGTCGCGGCGCGGGTCAAGGAATTGACCGACGGCGAAGGCGTGACGACGGTGTTCGACAGCGTCGGCAAGGACACCTTCGAAGGCTCGCTGAAATCGCTGAAGCGGCGCGGCGTGTTCGTCGCCTGCGGCACCGCGTCGGGGCCCTTCCCGCCGGTCGAGGCCTTCCAGCTCCTGATGCAGGGATCGGTCTATTTCACCCGCCCGGGCTTCGCCGACTATTATGCCGACCCTGCCGAGCGCGCCGAATTGTCGGACCTGTGGTTCGGCCATCTGGCTGCGGGCCGCATCAAGGTCGAGATCGGCCAGCGCTACGCCCTGAACGATTGCGTCGCCGCGCACCGCGAACTCGAAGCCGGCCAGACGATAGGATCATCCATCTTCGTGCTCTGAGGGAGAGAGACGATGAAGATCGAGAAGCTCACTTGCCACATCGGCGCCGAAGTCCACGGCATCGACCTTGCCCAAGCGGCGCGCAGCGACGATCTGTTCGGCGAAATCCGCGCCGCGCTGCTCGAGCATAAGGTCTTGTTCCTGCGCGATCAGGACATCGCGCGCGCCGATCATGTCGCCTTCGCGAGCCGCTTCGGGGCGCTCGAGGATCACCCGGTCGTGGGAAGCGACCCCGAGCATCCGGGTCTCGTCCAGATCTACAAGGACGAGACGTCGCCGCCCGACTATTATGAGAATAGCTGGCATTGCGACGCGACCTGGCGCGAGGCGCCGCCGCTTGGCGCGGTCCTGCGTTGCATCACCTGCCCGCCGGTCGGCGGCGATACGATGTGGGCGAACATGGCGAAAGCCTATGCCGACCTGCCCGACCATGTGAAGGATGTGATCGCACCGCTGAAGGCGCGCCATTCGATCGAAGCGAGCTTTGGCGCGCGCATGACCGAGGAGCAGCGCCACGCACTAAAGGCGCGCTTCCCCGATGCCGAGCATCCGGTCGTCCGCACCCATCCCGAAACGGGCGAGAAAATCCTGTTCGTCAATGGGTTCACGACCCATTTCACCAATTTCCATACGGCCGAGAATGTCCGTTACGGCCAGGATTATGCCCCGGGGGCGAGCCAGCTCCTCGCCTATCTGATCGGGCGTGCCGTGATCCCCGAATATCAGGTGCGCTGGCGCTGGCAGCCGAACAGCGTCGCGATCTGGGATAACCGCTCGACCCAGCATTATGCCGTCATGGATTACCCGCCCACGATCCGCCGCATGGAGCGCGCAGGGATAGTCGGCGACCGCCCCTACTGATTTCGTTCAAGGAGAGAGAATATGCAGTTTCTCGACGACAGCCTGCTTCCCGAAACGCAGGACAAATTGGTCATCACCGTCGCGCCCTATGGGCCCGAATGGCATCCCGACGATTTCCCCGAGGATATTCCGCTCACCATGGAAGAGCATATCCAGAAGGCGGTCGACTGCTACAACGCTGGCGCCACCGTGCTCCACCTCCATGTCCGCGAAGAGGATGGCTCGGGGTGCAAGCGCCTGTCGAAATTCAACGAGCTGATCGCCGGGGTGCGCGAGCGTGTGCCCGACATGATCATCCAGGTCGGCGGCTCGATCTCCTTTGCTCCCGAAAGCGACGAAGACGGCGCCGAGGCGAAATGGCTGTCGGACGAGGTCCGTCACATGCTCGCCGACCTCAAACCCGCGCCCGATCAGGTGACGATCGCGGTCAACACGACCCAGATGAACATCATGGACCTGATGACCGACGAGGAATATGGCCAGACCTCGCTCGCCAATCCCGCGCTGTATCAGGCCTATCGCGAGATGGTGGTGCCCGCGGGGCCGCAGTGGGTCGAGGAGCATCTGCGCCGGCTGACCGCAGCGGGCATCCAGCCGCATTTCCAGCTCACCTGCATGCCCGACATGGAAACGGTCGAGCGGCTCGTGCGCCGCGGGCTGTACAAGGGTCCGCTCAACCTGACCTGGGTCGGCATCGGCGGCGGCTTCGACGGGCCGAACCCCAATAATTTCATGGAGTTCATCCGCCGTGCCCCCGACGGATCGACGGTGACGCTCGAATCGCTGATGCGCCACGTCCTGCCGGTCAACGTCATGGCAATGTGCCTCGGCCAGCATGTCCGCTGCGGCATCGAGGACACGCTCTATGACCAGCATGGCAACAAGATGACGTCGGTCCAGGGTGTCGAGCAGATCGTCCGTATCGCCAAGGAGCTTGGCCGCGAGGTCGCGACCGGCAAAGAAGCGCGCGAAATCTACAAGATCGGCGTGCAGTATAATTCGGTCGAGGAAACGCTCGCCAAGCTCGGCATGGCGCCCAACCGCCAGCCCGGCCAGCGCGCGCTGCCGCTGCGCTACGCGGCCTGAGGCGGGAGCGCGGCGATGACCTTCGGCGGCGAGACGACGATCCTCTTCGTTCCCGGGCTTCGGGATCATGTCGAGGATCATTGGCAGACCCATGCCGCACGGGCGATCCCCGGCGCGGTGACGGTCGCGCCGCTCGCCGCCGACAGGCTCAGCCGCGCCGGACAAGTCGCGGCGCTCGACGCCGCGCTTCGCGCCATCACCGGCGAGGTGGTGATCGTCGCGCACAGCGCCGGGTGCCTGACGACGGTGCATTGGGCGCTGGCGCCGACACGGCCGATCCGCGCAGCGCTGCTCGTCGCCCCTGCCGACATCGAAAGCCCGCTCCCCGCGGGCTATCCCGAACCCCCGGCGCTGAAGGATGGCGGCTGGTTCCCGATCCCGCGCAAGCCCCTCCCCTTCCCGGCGCTCGTCGTCGCGAGCCGCAACGATCCGCTCGCGGCGTTCGATCGCGTCGTCGGATTTGCCGATGCGTGGGGCGCGGCGCTGCACGATGCGGGCGAGGTCGGGCATCTCAACCCGGCGGCAGGCTATGGCCCCTGGCCCGCGCTGTTCGGGCTGCTCGACCGGCTCGACGATCATGCCCGGAGCGCGGTGCTGTGAGCGCGACCCCGGTCAGCGACGCGATGCGCGCGGGCGGCCAGTGGAACGCCGCGTGGGACGAGATGGCGGCGCTCGACCCCGAATGGCTCGAAACCTTCCTGGCCGCCGGCACGCTGCCGCTGCGGCGCGGCGTTCTCGACCCCAAGATTTACGAATTTCTGGCGATCGCGGTCGATGCCTCGTGCACGCATATGTACGCGCCGGGCACGCGCCGCCACATCGCCGCCGCACTCGACAAGGGCGCGACGCCCGAGGAAGTGATGGCGGTGCTCGAAGCGGTCGCGGTGCTCGGGCTGCATTCGGTCGCGCTCGGCGCGCCGATGCTGGCCGAGGAAATGAAGGCGCGCGGGCTGACGATAGCCGACGGCGGGGCGGACTGAGATGCCACCGCCCGCCCATCCTCGAACGACGCAAGGGAGGCGGCAATGGCGGTAATGGCACCTGCGGCGAGTCCCGGCGTCGCGATGAGCGGCCCGCGCGATACGACGCTCTATGGCTGGATCGTCTTCGCGCTGAGCTTCGGGCTCCTGATCTCCGACTATATGGCGCGGCAGGTGCTCAATGCGGTCTTCCCGCTGCTCAAGGCCGAATGGGCCCTAAGCGATGCCGAGCTCGGGCTGTTGTCGGGGGTCGTCGCGCTGATGGTCGGGCTGCTGACCTTCCCACTGTCGCTCGCCGCCGACCGCTGGGGCCGCGTGCGCAGCCTCGCGTTGATGGCGGCGCTGTGGAGCTTTGCGACGCTCTTTTGCGCCGTCGCCACCAGCTATTCGCAGATGCTCGTCGGCCGCGTGATGGTCGGCGTCGGCGAAGCCGCCTATGGCAGCGTCGGTATCGCGGTCGTGATCAGCGTCTTTCCGCAGCGGCTGCGCGCGACGCTGTCGGCTGCGTTCATGGCGGGCGGGCTGTTCGGCCAGGTCCTCGGCGTCGCGATCGGCGGCGAGATCGCCGCAAGCCACGGCTGGCGCACGGCTTTTACGGTGATCGGGCTCGGCGGCCTTGCGTTGGCGATCCTCTATCCGCTGGTGGTTCGCGAGAAGCGGATCGCCGAGATCGCCGGGGCGGGCGCACTCACCGCCCGTGGGTCGGGAGCCGAGCCGCGCGCGGCGCTGCGCGCGCTGTTCGCCAATCGCAGCGTGCGGCTCGCCTATTGCGCAAGCGGGGTGCAGCTCTTTGCCGCAGGCGCGCTCCCGGCTTGGCTGCCAAGCTATTTCAACCGCTATTATGCGATGCCCGTCGATGCCGCCGGACGCATGGCGGCGCTGTTCCTGCTGATCTGCGGCTGCGGCATGGTGCTGTGCGGCATGGCGAGCGACCGCGCGGCGCAGGGCCGACCCGACCGCAAGATATTGCTCGCCTCGGGCTATGGGTTCGGCAGCTCGATCGCGCTCACCTTCGCGCTGATGCTGCCGCCGGGATTGCCGCAGCTTGTCCTGCTCGGCATTGCGATGTTCCTCGTCGCCGGGACGACAGGCCCCGCCGGGGCGATGGTCGCCAATCTGACCCCCGCCGCGCTCCACGGTTCGGCCTTTGCAACGCTGACGCTCGCGCACAACCTGCTCGGGCTCGCGCCGGGGCCGATCCTGACCGGGCGCATCGCCGACACCGTCGGTCTGCTCGACGCGCTGCGTTTCCTGCCCGTTGCCGCCGTCATCGCCGCGCTGCTCTTTCTCGCCGCGCGGCGCAGCTATCTCGCTGACCTCGATACGGTCGCCCGCCAACCCTAGGAAACAGTCTCATGCCATCGCTTGTCACGCGCGTCGCCGCACCGGCGCCGGGCCTTGCCATCGCGCTCGTCGTCGCGGCGACCGCAACCTTCCTGTCCGAACATTATGACGCACCGGTCATGCTCTATGCCCTGCTGCTCGGCATGGCGCTCAACTTCGTGACCGAAGCACCGCGTGGCCGGCCAGGAATCGACTTCGCCGCCAAGGGGCTGATGCGGATCGGCGTCGCCCTGCTCGGCTTTCGCATCGGCTGGGACCAGGTATCGGCGCTCGGCTGGGGGCCGGTGGTGATGGTTGTGGCGCTTGTCGGCGCGACAATCCTGATTTCGACCCTCGCGGCGCGGGCGATGGGGTTCAACCCGCTGTTCGGTTTCCTGTCGGGCGGCGCGACCGCGATCTGCGGCGCCTCGGCGGCCATGGCGCTGTCGGCGGCGCTGCCCCCGAACGACCGCAAGGAACAAGCGACGCTGTTCACCGTCATCGGCGTATCGGCGCTGTCGACGACCGCGATGGTCCTCTATCCGCTGATCACGCGCGCGCTGGGGCTCAGCGATCATGCCGCCGGTATCTTCATCGGCGCGACGATCCACGACGTCGCGCAGGTCGTCGGCGCGGGCTATGCGATCTCGCCCGATGCCGGCGACACCGCGACGATCGTCAAGCTGCTGCGCGTTGCGATGCTGCTACCGGTCATTCTCGTCGCGGGGCAGATCAGCCGGCGCGAGGCGGGCGCCGCCGGAACCGAGCGGCCGCCGCTGCTGCCCTGGTTCGTCGTCGCCTTCGTCGCACTGGTCGCGCTGAACAGCCTCGTCGCGCTGCCGGCGGCGGTAACCGACGCCGGGAAACTGCTGTCGAGCTGGTGCCTCGTCACCGCGATCGCCGCGATCGGGATGAAGACCCGGCTCGGCGATCTGGTGCAGGTCGGCTGGAAGCCCGTCGCGCTGATGATCGGCGAGACCGTGCTCCTCGCCGCGATGGTGCTCGGCTGGCTCGCCATCGCGCCACTGTGACGCGCATTGCAAAATTCCTGTCGTGAAATGTGAAATATCGCCGCCCGAGCGCCGATAGTTTTCGATCAAAGATCGCCAATAGATCATCCTGGGAGGGAAATATGAAAACGATTGCCTGCACGAGCCTTGCCGCCTTCGCCGCCGTCCTCACGGCCACGCCAGCCACCGCACAGGAAGCACCCCCCGCCGACGCCGCGAGCGACATGGGCGACGCGATCGTCGTCACCGCGCAGAAGCGCGCCGAGAATATCCAGGACGTGCCGATCTCGATCGCCGCCGTTAGCGGCGAGACGATGGAAAGCGCCAACGTCCTGACCGTGATGGACCTCGGCCGGGTCGCGACCAATTTCCAGACGGTGCGCTCGTCGAACACCGGCTCGACGCGTATCGGCATCCGCGGCGTCGGCAGTCTCGCCAACACGCTGATCGAACCGAGCGTCGCGGTGTTCGTCGACGGCGTCTATGTCCCGCGCTCGGGCTCGATCCTCGGCGCCTTCCTCGACATCGACGGGGTCGAGGTGCTGCGCGGGCCGCAGGGCACCCTGTTCGGCCGCAACGCCAGCGTCGGCGCGCTGTCGATCCGCAGCGCGCTGCCCGAGGACGAATTTTCGGGCGCGGTCTCGGCCGAAGCCGGTTCGTTCGATCGCTACAAACTGTCAGGCCATGTCAACATTCCCTTGGGCGAAAATGTCTCGGCGCGCGTCGCGGCGATGGGCCAATGGTATGACGGGCCGTGGAAGAATCGCTACGATGGCAAGACTTATGGCGGGTCCGACGATGTCGCGGTGCGCGGCACGGTCAAGGCCGAGTTCGGCAACCTCGAATGGATCGTGCGCGGCGATTATGTACGGCTCGACGGCGACGGCGTCGTCAATTTCGACTTCGATCCCGCCTCGGTCGCCCCGGCGCGCCTCGCCTTCCTCCGCGCCGCGTTCAGCGGCGGCCCCGACACAAACCTGAACGACCGGGTGATGAACCAGTCGGTCGCCTCGGGGCTGCTCGACAAGAATTGGGGGGTGTCGAGCACCGCCTCGCTCGAGATCGGTGGCGGATCGACGCTGCGCCTTGTCAACAGCTATCGCAAATGGACGAACGACCAGCTCGACGGCGACATCATCTTCCTGCCCGTTCCGCTCGCGACGCGGCGCAGCCTGTTCGATTCGGGGAGCTGGAACCACGAACTGCAATTCATCTCGCCCGAGCGCGAATGGCTGGACGGTCATTTCGATATGGTCGCCGGTGTCTATTATTTCGAGGAGAAATTCGCGCTCGGCGAGCAGCTCAACATGGACACGCAATATTGCAATGTCCTCGTTCCCGCCGGACCGGGGCGCACCGCCTGCGCTGCCTATTACGCCAGCACCGGCGGCATCGCCGCTACCGATCAGGACGTATTCCAGAAGGTCCGCAGCGTCGCCGCCTATGCCCAAGGCAATATCTATATCGCCGACGCGCTGACGCTGACGCTCGGCGGGCGCTGGACCAACGACCGCAAGCGCGGCAGCTATTCGCAGCTCTCGAGCCCCTTCACCCAGACGATCCGCGCGCCCGAAGTGCTGGACTATCCCGGCCTCTCCGAAAGCCGTTTCACCTATCGCGTCAGCCTCAATTACAAGCCGGCCGACGATGTGATGATCTTTGCCACCCATTCGACCGGTTACAAATCGGGCGGCTATAATTCGGGCGGCGGGGTGCCATCGCTGTCGACCTTCGACCCGCAAGGCAATCTGGTCTCGACGCGGCGCATCTTCGATCGCGAGACGGTCAAGAATTACGAGTTCGGCGCCAAGACGAGCTGGCTCGACCGCGCGCTGACCGCGAACATCACCTTCTTCCGCATGGACATCGCGGGCTTTCAGGATCGCGCCTTTGACGGGGTCAGCTTCGTCGTCCGCAATGCGGGCAACCTTCGCCAGCAGGGCTTCGAGCTCGACCTGCGGCTGGCACCCAGCGACCGCTTTTCGCTGTCGGGCTCGCTCGCCTATCTCGACTCGAAATTCACCGATTTCAGAGGTGCTTCGGGCCTGCCGGGCATCGGCGGCACGCAGGACCTGACCGGCAAGCCCAACAGTTTCTCGCCGCCATGGTCGGGCAATGTCGCGGTCGACTGGAACGGGAATATCGGGTCGGGCGGGCTGACCTGGGCCGCGAACGCCAATGTCTCCTTCGTGTCCGACCAATATGTCGGCACCGTCAACGATGCCAATCCGCAATCGATCGCCGACGGCTATGCGCTGCTCGGCGCGCGGCTGACGCTGAGCGGCCCCGACGACCGCTGGTCGCTGGCGATCTTCGGCAGCAACCTCACCAACACCCATTACCGCCCACTCTCGGTCTATCAGCCGCTCGGCGGCGCGCTCGGGCTCAACAACGGCGCGTTTCCGGGGAGCACGGCGAACCGCGTCCTCGCGAACGAACCGCGTACCTATGGGGTCAGCGGAACCTTCCGATTCTGACGCCGATATGGCGGCGCGGCCTCTTCGGAAGCCCGCCGCCGGCGGTTTGGCGACGATCCGCTTCTCGACATCGATCGTCAAAGGTGGACGCGCACCATTGCCTTGTCGGTAGAATATCTTGTGAGTTCTTTCATACCTGCCAACTAATTACGGTTTATCGAAATCGACAAAAAGGCAGGACCGGAAGCGCATGTTGCGAAAGCTGTTTGGCCGGAAGGCCGAGGACCTCACGGCATCGAATTTATCGCAAGCGCCTTCGCGACTACATAGCACGATAGCGGCGGAGTTGCAGCGACTCCATCTCCTGCATCCCGGTCTCGATCGGGAGGCCAGCCGCTTCGTCGCGAGCGGCGAGTCAAGCGATGTCGTCGCCAAGATTGAGGCGCATTGCAAAGCGATCAATCGCTATGCTTCGCCTTATTTCAGCGACAGCATCGCCTGCAACGCCGTGGAGGGCGCAACCGATCTCGCGCTGGTCACCGGAGACATCGACCCCGGTCCGGAAATCCCGAGACTGATGCAAATCCGCGTCGCCACCGGCCGCGTAAGCCGACCCTATAATCAATCGCCGAGCGTGGAAGACATGATACTCCCGGCCTTCACGCAAATGGTCCTTGGCGGGGTTAACCGCACCCAGATCGACCATAAGGTGCAGTGGGCATCGATCACAACGACCGAAACCCTGCTTGCGCACATCAAGGCGGCCGGCGGCAAGATGGCCGACCTCTTCGCGCTGGTGCTGCGCCGCGACGAGGTCTGGGCGATGACCGAGGGAAGCTGGCCCGCGAGCGCCAAATTCGCCGAATATGTGCGGACTTATCCTGCGGCGCTGGCAGAGGCGATCCGTCGCAACAGTGCCAATTTCCGCGCAAGTTCGCTAAAGCTGGCCGAGCGCATCGGCGCGACGGCGGCGCCCGAGATCGAGGCGCTGCTCGTCGCCATGCTGACCAAGCCCTTCGACAAAAATGATCGCGAGATCGCAACCTCCTCGCTGGCCCGGCTCGAACCGGCGCAATTGCTTGCCCTGCTCGGACGCGAATTGCCCACCGCGGACATCGATACGCGCCTGGGCCTCGTGCAGGCGGCGGGCCGCAGCGGCAGCCCCGGGATTATCGCCCTTCTGGCCGAGCGCGGCAAGGTGGAAAAGGCCGCCAAGGTGAAAGCGGCCATCGAGGCGACCCTCGAAGCGGATGCTGTCGAAGATGCGCCCACCGACAGTGGCGACGGCCTGTCGACCTATACCGCGATCGACGGCAGCACCGTCACCCTGCCCGCGCGAAAGGAGCTCGGCGCCGATACGCCAGTCCCGCCAACCGACGAGGCCTGCGTCGCGTTCGTCGACCTGGTCGAATTGATCGAGCAGCGGCGGATCGAAGCCCATGCGGCCTATATCGAGAAATATGGTTCGTCGCGGCGGGATTCCACACCGCCGCCCGAACGCTATTCCAGCGAGGTGGTCGAGGCCGCCTTCGCCGCGCTGACCGAGGGACGGCAATTGCCTGCGGGGATCGTGGAGAAGGCCTATCCGCTGCGGAACGCGGTCCGCTTTCATGCCGAAGGGCAGACATGGCTGCGCGGCGTACTCGACCGTTTGCCGATTGCTGCCGCGCTGCCCGTCCTCAAGGCCAGCGGTTTCGATGACGTCAGCGGGTTGATCGGGTCCGGTTTTGTTTATCGCGAGGATCAGCGCTTCGGTCCCGATATATTGCAACGCTGGCTTGCGGAAGGCCGGCTCGACCTTCGCGACCTTGCCTCGGCGGACCATCTGCGCACGCTTCTCGGCCGCCAGACCTATGGCCAATATGAACCGGGCGCCCTGGCGCCGTTGAAGGGGCTCGACGCCGAATCGGTGTGGCCATGGATCGCATCCAACATCGACGTCTTCGACGAAATCTTCGGCCTGAAGCCGACCGACAGGCCCCTGCCGCTCGCCCGTGGCATGGAGGCGCTGGAGATGTTGCCCCAGACACCGCAGCGCTATTTCGCGAAGCTGCTCGACATAGCGGTATCGGAAAAACGTCCGCTGCGACGCCGTGCGATGGCGCTTTTGCGCGATGCGCGCGACCTTGCCCTCCGCCTCGACGCGCTGCTCGACGACAAGCGCCAGCAGGTGCGGAGCAACGCGGCGACCTGGCTGGCCGATATTCGCTCAACGGCGAGCGAGAGCGCGTTGCGCAAGCGGCTCAAAAAGGAAAAATCGGATCCGGTTCGCGCCGCCTTGATCGAAAGCCTCCAGCGCTTGGGAGCGGACCTTTCGGACATCATCGGTCCCGCGATCCTGATCGCCGAAGCCGAAGCCGCGGCAGCCAAAACGCCGCCAGCTCTTCCCGAATGGATTTTGGCGCACGGTCTTCCCGTACCGCATTTCCGCGACGGTTCGACCGTTCCCCCGGCGGTCGTCCAGCATTGGCTGGCCCTGGCGATCCGCCTCAAAGACCCCGGCGCCAGCGGCCAGTTCGGAATTTACCTCGACCAGCTGCTCGAAAGCGACGCCCGCGCCTTTTCGAATTGGGTCCTCGATGCGTGGATCACTTATGACACCCACGCATTCACGCTCGAAGAAGCGACCGCCTATGCCATGGCGAATTATCAGCAGCATTTTTCGTGGATGTATCGTTCCACCAAGCCCCCCGGATTGCGCGAGGAGATCATCGCGCACATCGTCCGGGAAAGGACGGGCGAACCGCTCAATTCGGGTTCGGACACCAAGGGCATGCTCGCCCTCGCGTGCCGGGCCGACCCGGTGTTCGCCGCGAACCGCGTGCGCTGGTTCCTGAAAAAGCATGGACGCCGATCGAACCAGGCGATGGCGCTTCTCGAAGCGCTGGCGGGTACGGCACAGCCCGCCGCGCTGCAGGTCGTCATCGCGGCCTCGGCCCGCCTCAAGCAGAAGAGCACGCAGGCGCGCGCCACCGAGATCGCGCAGCGCTATGCCGAAGATCGCGGCTGGAGCTTTGACGAGCTGGCCGATCGCACAGTGCCGATTGCGGGTTTCGACGACGACGGCGTGCTCGAACTGCCATGCGGCGACGACGCGAAGCCCTATAGCGCGCGGCTCGACGCACAACTCACGATCCACCTGTTCAATCCCGAAGGCAAGGCGCTCAAAAGCCTTCCCGCCGGCGACGACGACAATAGCAAAGAATCGAAAAAGGCCCTTTCCACCGCCAAAAAGGAATTGGCGCAGGTCGTCGAGCTTCAGGCCACCCGGCTGTTCGAGGCAATGTGCGTCGAACGCGACTGGCCGGTGGCCGACTGGCGCCTGGCGTTCCATGAGCATCCGGTGATGCGCCGCCTGATCGAGCGGCTCGTCTGGCAGGGTCTCGACGCGGATGGCCAGCCGCTCGGGCTGTTCCGCCCGACCCAGGAAGGCGATTTCAGCGATGCCGCCGACGCGGCGGTCGATATCGACCAGTTCGCCAGACTCCGCCTCGCGCACGGCGCGCTGGTCGATGCAGACACCTGCCGTGCGTGGACGGCGCACCTCAAGGACTATGAGGTTTCCCCTTTCCTTGCCCAGTTCGATACGCTCCGCGCCCCGCTCTCCGCCGAGCAGCGCGACGCCGAGGTCATCGTCGATCGTCAGGGGTGGAAGGCCGACAGCCTGACCTTCCGTAGCGTGGCCGAAAAGCGCGGCTATGAGCGGGTGATGCGCGACGGCGGCGGGTGCCATGAATATGAGAAAAAATTCCCGAGCCACGGCATTACCGCGACGATCTTTCATAGCGGGTCGCACGCCGTCGACGAAAACAACCCGGTCGCGCTGAAGGAGCTGCGATTTGGGAAGCTGGGCCAGCGCGGCGTCTTTCGCCTGCAGGACGTGCCTCCGGTGATGCTGGCCGAATGCTGGGCAGACTATCATGCGGTCGCCGCAAAGGGCGCCTTCGACCCCGAATGGGAGAAGATTTGCCCCTGGTAAGCTATTGCAGCAAAGGCACCGTACAGCGCTGTTGCCGCGCAAGCAGCAGGGCGTAAGCCGCAGCAAGCAGGTCCTCGCCCGCGCCGCCATGCCGGAGCCGCGCGGCGAGTTGGGGCAGCCCATAGGCTTCGAGACGCTCGACGAGACCAGCACGATCGCCGTCGAGCGAGCTCGCGAGCGAAGGTCCGACTTCGGCACGGTCGAGCAAATGCCGCCAGGCCTGCGCCAGCGCCGCAGCCGTCCCGCTGCGCGGCACCGCAGCGAAGCGGCGGCCTGCCCCCGGCCGCAGGCGCGCGAGCCAGTCGCGAACGACGGACCGCTCGCCTCCCGGACGCCAGGGGCGTGACCATAAGGACAGATCGACTGGGGCGCCGTCGCCGAACAGGGTGACCGGGCGCAGAGCAAGCCGGTCGCCTGCGCGTTCCATCCGCACCAGGACCAGCCCCTGCCAACCGCTCCGCACCGTCGCCTCAAGAGCCTCGATCGCCGTCGGAACGGACTCGTCGTGGTCGATCGTCAGGGCAAGCCACTGACCCTCGACGTCCTGCACTGGCCACACGAGCGACTGGGCGAGATCGTCGAAATAGGGCGGCGCGATGCGGGTCGGCGCGATCAGGCAGGCGGTCGGCGTCTCGCTTCCATCAAGTCCCGATCCGACCTGGTCGATCCAGCTGCGGCCGAGCCGGTCCCAGTTGCGCAGCACGCCGGGCCAGTCGGGATCCGCGCGCATGTCGCGACCGATGATCGTCGCCCGCGCACTGGCGGGCGCCGATAAACGGTTGTCGGCCGACCGGCGCGATCCTTCAAGCGCGATCCGGGCATGCGCCAGCACCGCGAGCGGTTCGGATTGCCATAGCGGCTGGTGACGCCATGCCTCGGTCGGTGCAAAGCTGGGATCCTGCCCCGCGCCGCGCGCAAGGCTGGTCGACAGCCAGCGCCCCGTTGCCGGTTCGATGAACCAGGCGGTGACGCCCCGCGCGCCCGACACCGTTGTCCACCGCTCGCCGCCGCAACCGACCAGCTGCAGCGGCTCCGACGGAGCGAAATCGCGCCGCACCTTGCCGGCCAGCGCGATCCGCCGTTCGGGGTCCGATCCGGCCAGCGCCCGGACCAAGGCAAAGGCGGTTGCCGCCAGTTCGAGCATGCGGTCAGGGTCGAAATCGAGCGCGCGAGCCCGGCGAAGGCGCATTTGGGCCGCCACGGCGCGGAGCAGCGCGGCGAGCCGTGGCAAGCTGTCTGCTCGCAACGACACCGACAGTTCGAACAGGACTTCTTCCAGCGGCAAGGGAGCGAGGTTCATGCCGAGCGCCGCCACTTCGCCAAGGCCGACCCTCACGCGGGCGAGGAAAGCCGGATCGATTTCGACCGCGGCCGCCACCTGTTCGACTTCGTCGCCAAGGTCGGGCAAGGCCTGGCCGAAATGGCGAAGCGCGGCCAGGACCGCAGCGGCATGATAGGCCTTGAGACGCGACTTCGAGGCCTTGGACACGATGCCATCGAAGCCCTGCCCGCGCAGGATCCGGACCGGCCCGTCGATGTCCGGAAAGCTGACCGCGATGCCGTTCGGCGACGGTTCGACCGCCGCCACGGTTCCGGCCACCTCGACAGCGGCGCGCCACCCGGCCTTGCCGGCCCATTTCTGCAGCCGGGCGATATCGATCGTGGCGACGAAGTCCGCGCCATCCGCGACTGGCGCGTCGTCGGCGACGCTTTCTTCGGTATCTTCGGTCTCGCCGACCTCGTGCGAGAGGATGAAGATCGCCGCCGCGATGCGGTGGCGGCAGATCGCCACCGAGCGGCAGGCGCAATCCGCCGCCCCCGGACCGCGCGCATCGAGTTCGACCCGCTGCCCGTCGGCTTCGACGATCGCCTTGCCCGCCGAACCGGACAGGAGCCGAACCTTGCCGTCCTCGACATCACGGTGCGCCCGGCGCACGAGGCCGGGATTGGCGAGCGTCGCCAGCGCCGCATCGTCGAAACCGACGAGCGCATCGCGGAGCGCCGGATCGATCATGCGATCACGCCACCGATCCACTCGGCGAAGCGGTCGGGCGTCAGCGCCGCGATCGTCATCCCGTTGCCCGACAGGCGCTCGGCCATCCGGCGGTCATAGACCGGCGCGGCATCGTCGCTGAGCGCGCCGAGCCCCAGCAGGGTCACGCGCGCCGAGGCCATGCGGCGCGTCGCGGCGAGCATCCGGGCGACCGAACCGCCCTCTTCGAAATCGCTGATCAGGACAAAAATGGTCCGCGACGGCTGAGTCACCAACCCTTCGCAATATTCCATCGCCGAGGCGATATCGGTGCCGCCGCCCAACTGGACCGACATCAACACTTCGACCGCGTCATGCGCCTCGCTCGACAGGTCGACGATCGACGTGTCGAACACGATCAGCCGCACCTCCACCGATGGCAAGGCGGTGAGGATCGACGCCATAACGGCGGCGTAGATGGTCGACGACAGCATCGAACCCGACTGGTCGACGCACAGGATGATCGTCCAGGGCAGGCGGCGGCGGCTGCGACCGTGAAAGCGCAGGCGGTCGGCGATGATCCGCTTCCGCTCGCCATCCCAGTTTTTGAGATTGTCGCGGATCGTCGCGCGCCAGTCGAAATTCTGCATCGATTTCAACTGGCTGCGGCGAAAGCGGTTGGGCCGCCCCGCCAGCGCGGCTTCGACCTGCGGACGCAGTTTGCGGACGATATCCTCGACCACCTTGCGGGTGACTTCGCGAATCTTGTCGCGAACCGCCGGATCGGCGCTCCCCTTGAAGGCGATGAGCGATTTCAGCAGGTCCTTGTTGGGTTCCAGCGCATCGAGCACCTTGGGGTCGGACAGCAATTCGCCCATCCCCAGATTATCGATGGCATGCGCCTGGACGGTCTCGCACACCGACTTGGGGAAGAGGTCGCGCAGTTCGCCGAGCCAGCCGAGCGCGGTCAACTGGCTGGGATCGAGCGAGCCGCCGCGGCCGCGCTTGTCGCGGCGCAAACCGCGCCGTTCCATCTCGCGCGCATAGAGATAGTCGAGCGCGCGATCGGTGCGCTGCTCGGTCGGCGACAGTTCCGCGCCGGGTAGCGAGCGTTCGGCATAGCGGCCAAGAACGAGGCGCCAGCGGCGGGTCGACATTTTCTCGCTCATGCCATGCAGTCCCGCGCGAGCAGATCGGCCAGATCGCGATCGAGCCGCAGGTTTTCGGTCATCTCGCTTTCCGAAATCCCCACCGTCACCGTCAGTGCGCTTGCGCCGATACCGTGCCGATCCGCCACCTCCTCGGCAAGGCGATCGACCTCGCGTGGATCGAGCGGCATCAGCGCCAGCCGGAGATATGGCAGCAGCGCGATGAACTCCTCCTCGTCGACGCCGCCGACAATCGCATCGATCGCATCGATGATCGCCGGAATGGCCCAGATCAGCTCGCGCGCGATCGCGATCACCCCGCCCAGAAAGGCGAGCCGTTCCGCCGGATCGACGTATGCACTGGCGAGTTCGCCCTTCAACCGGGCCTCGAGATCGGACGCCGCGATACGCCCGTCGAGCAGCGAGAAGGCCATGACCGCCCCGGCGAGCGTCGGCGGAAGCGGGCGGGCGGACAGCCGGTCGAGCGCCTCGTCGAACAAGGCGAGGTCGATCGGCGCCTCGGCGGAGCGCGCCAGTTCGATCGCCCCGCGCAGGCTCGACAGCGTGCGAACCGCGACGTCGGTCTGGTCGGCGCCGATATCGGCCAGTTCGGGAAGCAGGACCAGCAGCCGCCGCCATGCCGCGCCGAGCAGGTGATCGAGCGGCCCGGTCTCGATGATCCCCAAGACCTCGCGTCCCCGGCGCAGCAGCAGCAGGTCGGTCAGCGCCGCGACGACCGATCCCGCCTCGGGATCCTCGATCACCTGCTCCTCGATCAGCGCAAGGATCGCGGCCGCCTCGGGCCCAAGTCCCGCGCGGCACGCGGCCGCGAACAGGTCGATCGCGGCGAGCGCACTGCGCCCCTTCCCCTGCTCGGCAAGCTCGGCAATCCGGTGCGCAAGGGCGAACGCTATCGCCTCACCCAGCGTATCCGCCGCTTCGGACAGTTCGATCAGGCGCGCCTCGACGAGCGGCGACCAGCACACGGCCCAGATTTCGTGCAGCCGGTCGAGCGACACATCGTTGCGGAAATCGGGTCCGCCCGTGCGCTGGGCGAACGACGTGCCGATCAGCGTCATGGCGTGGCAGAAGCGACTGGCGGCGCGATGACGCGGCTTGCGATAAATATCGAGCTCGCGGCTACGCCATTCCCCGTCGGCGATCGAGAAGCCAAGCGCTTTCGCCTGACCCCGAACGGCCTCGACCAGCGGCGGCGAACCCGCCGACGGCGGCACTTCGCCGATCGCACTTCCCGTCAGCCAGGCATGGAGTTCGACCAGCAGCGGCGTCTGGCCGACGGGAATTTCCTCCTTGATGAAGCTCGACCGGATCGCATCGATCACATCGTCGCGCATCGGAAAGGGGCGCCCGCGCAGCGCCGCCAGCCGCTCGGCCTGTTCGATCGCATTAGCGATGACGGGAAAGGACGGCGCTTCGCCCCGGCCGCTGCGGAGATGGTCGGCGAAGCCGGTTATCAATTCCATGCCGAGCCCCGCGCCGCCCGACGAGCGCATTTGCCACAGCCGGTCGTAAAAGCCGGGCAACGGCAGCCCCGCGCCATAACCGCGCAGGGCATCGAGCTGGCGCATCCCGTAGCGGATCAGATAGGATCGCCCCGCGCCGGCCTTTGCGGCGAGCGGCTTGGCTTCGCCCTTCCCCCGCAACACCTCGGCGTGGAACCCGCCGACCACCGCCACGATGGGGCCATCGGTCGCCGCGCGAACCTCATCGACGATCGCGCGCATTTGCGCTTCGCGGGCAAGCGTTCCGTCGCCCGCTATGTCCTCGTCGCTGGTCGCGGCGCGAATGCACGCGCAATAGCGCGCGACATCGGTGAAATATCGACGCCAGTCTTCCTCGGCGAGGCGCGTTTCGAACAGCTGGTCCCACACTTCATTGCCGTCGCGTGCGCCCAGTTCGCGGGCCAGCGCGGTGACATAGTCGCCAACCCCGAACAGCCGCTCGCTGCCGAGCAGCGACCGCCCTTCACGCGGCGCCTCTTCCTCCAGGTCCATTTCGCGCGCCGTGGACGGCAAGTCGATGAAACGCGCCGGGATACCGCGAGCCCGCGCCGCCTGCAGCGCGATCAGTTCGGGGCTGTGCGCGCAAAAGGGAAAGTAGCTTGCGACCCGCCGGGTCGCCTGCCCCTCGCCCGCCTCGCGGAGCGACACGATCGCGACGGGAGCGCGGGTCCGGGAGTCGCAGACGAGGTCGATGAGGGGATCGAAATCACAGGGTCCTTCCACGAGGATGGCGGCGGGTTGCACCTCCTCGATCAACCGCTCCAGATGCGCGGCGCACGCCGGGCTGTGGTGCCGAATCGGCGCCACCCACAGCTCGCGATCGCGATCGAAAAGGACCGGATCCTTCACCGGCTCAGCCCAGCTTCAGCGTCCGCGCCGCCTGGTAGAAGTCCTTCCATACCCCCGAGCGACCGGCGCGCTCCTTGACGATATGGTCGACATAGGCGCGCAAACGCTTGCCATCGTCGGGCGAATCCTTGAGCACCACGCCCTGCAACTGCCGCGCGACATGCGCGGCGGAGAGTTTCCCGTTATCAAGATAGACGGCCTCCAGCGCGGCGGCGTGCAGGACGTTCACCGCTTCGGCGGTCGACATTACGGCGTCAGGCCGGTTGAGGCTGACGCCTTCCGCCGTTCGCCCGGTCCGCAAGTCCTGAAAGGCGCGAACGAGGACGTCGGCCACGTCGCGCTCGCCGGTCACCGCCACGCCGGCCGGCCCCAGTCGCTCGGCGAGTTGTTTCAACACCAGTTCGCGCTCGAACTCGACATCGGCGATGGGGTGGACGGTTTCGAAGTTGAAGCGTCGCTTGAGCGCGCTCGACATCTCGTGCACCCCGCGATCGCGAAGGTTCGCCGTGGCGATCACGTTAAAACCCGGCGCGGCGCTCGCAACGGCATCGGCGCCGAGTTCGGGCAAAGCTAACGCCTTTTCGGACAGGATCGAAATCAGCGCGTCCTGCACCTCGGGCGGGCAGCGGGTAATTTCCTCGAACCGGACGATGCGCCCCGATCGCATGGCGTTCAGCACCGGCGACGGCACGAGCGCGCGTTCGCTCGGCCCTTCGGCGAGAAGCAGCGCATAGTTCCAGCCGTAACGGATATGATCCTCGGTCGTGCCTGCCGATCCCTGCACCACCAGCGCCGACGTCCCGCTGATCGCCGCCGCCAGCAATTCGGACAACAAGGATTTGGCGGTGCCCGGCTCACCCACGAGCATCAGGCCCTGCTGGCTCATCAGGCTGACGATCGCCCGATCGACCAGCGGGTCGTCGCCATAGAATTTGCGCGATATGCCCAGTTTCGTATCGCCGAGCAGGAAGCTGCGCACCGCACGCGGCGACAGATGCCAGCCGGCGGGCCGCGGAAATTTGTCCTGCGCCGCCAGCGCGGCGAGTTCCGCCGCATAACGCTGTTCGGCCGGTGGCCGGATCGACGGTGCCTCGTTAGTCATCAATAAGCCTTTTTTTGCCAGTCCGGATCGAAACCGGTCCCTTTTTCCGCCAGATCGTGAAGATCGCGCCAGCTTTCCGCAAGCAAGACCGGCGGAACGTCCCCGAGCATGACCTGATTCCCGCCGCCCCCGCGGTCGCGCAATTTACGGAAAGTCAGCCCCTGGAGCGCGGCGGGGCGGTTTTCTTCGGGCAGCGGACTACCCGAAAATTCGATCTCGGCCACGAGGCCGGCGTCGCGATAGGTTTTTTCATAGGTTATGAACCAGCCGCCATCCTGTGCCGGACCGCGCTGATAGCCAAGCCTGGTCGCGGTACCCCGAAGCTTGAACGTTTCGATCATCCAGCCTTCGCGATCGCTGATCGACCGTTCGCGCTTTTGCGCCTCCGCCAGTTCGGGCAGGTCGCGGCCGAATTGATCGAAAGGCGATGCGACCGCATAGTCGGCGAGATGGGTGCGCCATGCCCCAATCTCACCCGCCGACAACAGCGACGAGTGAGCAAGCCGTATCCGCGCGAAGCCATCGGTGGCGATATCGCCATCGGACGCGTCGGTGTAACTACCGTCGCCCAGCGGCCGGAATGTCGCCAGCGCCCGCCCGTCCTCGCCAGCGCCTTGCCACACAAGCCGGGCGGCGAGCCGGCCGACGATCGGGTGGCCGGCGACGAAGCTGCCCCATTCGGCGATGTCCCATTCGCGTTGCAGGAACATCGCTTCCTGAAGCCGGTCGGTTTGCGCGGCGAGCACTTGCTTCACCTCCTTCCGCGCATTGGACAGCTGCTTCTTCGCCGCATCGATCAGCGGTTTTTCTTCGTCGATGCGCGGCCCCGGCAGCGTCTTTACCTCGCGCTCCTCGGCATTGCGGATGATTACCCCGTCGTCGGCATCGAACCGCAACCGATAGGTCCGGCCTTCGCCCAGATCGAGGTCCTGCGTGCCGTCGATATCGAAACCGCCGGTCGGGATCGTCCGGTCGGCGAGTTGCGCCGCGCTCCATCCGTTGCGCTCGGCGACATCGTCCACCAGCGCTGCCGCATGTGCCTGAACGGTGCGCTGTTTCGAACGGTTGGCCGCCGACAGGACGAGTTGCAGCGCCGCGCCGCTGCCGATCGCCGCTAATGTTTCGAGCAGCGCCTTCGCCTGAGAGGTTCGTGCGCCATGATCCTTGAGAAAGATCCGGATACGCTGCGCCGCATCGGCCCCGTTGACCCGCGCCGCGATCGCCAAAACGCCCTTGCTGTCGACGGCGCTCCCCAGATATTCTCCGGCCTTCATCTGCTTCAGCCGCGCGAAAACAAGATTCCGGTCGGTTGGGAAATAATCGGCGCTTTGCGGCCATCGTTTCGCGTTCGCAATATTCTGGCGCAGCGTCGCGTCGACATGCTGCATCGCAAAGGCATTGGCCTCCTCGTCGGTCGGTCGGCGGATGTCCTGATCGATCCAGCCGGTCAGCACCATCCAGCCGAGCCTGTGCGCGTCCCCCGGCGCGAGCCGGTCGAGCCAGAGGTTCACGAGCGCATTGCCGCCCGGCTGCTTGAATTTCGCCGCTAGGACCGTCCACCAGCGCGGCAGGACCGGATCGACAGCACTGCCGTCGGCCCACCGCAGCGCAGGCAGCATATCGAACGGAAACCATTCGAGGCCCTTGGGCGGCGCCTTTGCGAGACCTGCCTTCGCTTCCTTGACCAGTGTGGCAGGATCGAAATAGGGCGACACATCCTCGCCCAGTCGTTCGAGCGCCGTAATCATGGCAGCGCGCGCCAGATCGCTCTTGTCCTTCACGAGCGCCGCGCGAAGCTGCGGGACCTCGCCCTTCGCGCTGCGCGCCGCGAGCCAGCCGGCGGCGAGCGCGCGAACCTCCTGACGGCCGTCCTGCAGCTGTATCGCAATGGCGCCATCGATGCCGGGCGTATCCTGCAACAAGGCCCGCGCCTTTTCCCGAAGGCGCGAGGAGCTGTCGCCCGCCAGCAGCATCAACCGGCTCCGATAGCGTTCGGGGAGGGTCAAAAAATGCCCGAGCAATTCGAGCCCCGGCAGCACGCGCTTTTGCTCTGCCCCGCTCTGCGGGACCATCGCCAGCGCCTGATCGAGTTGATCGAACCGCCCGCACAGGACGGGCCAAAGCGCGGTATCGGGCTCCGGCAGCGGCACATGCCATTGCTGGGTCAGATGGTCGGCGACGAAGTCCTTGCCCCCCGCCGCGAGCCACAGGTCAAAAAATGTCCGGAAGTCGGCGCCGGCGTTCAGCCGATACTGGACCGCAGCGCCGATCGGTCCGCTCCAGTCGTTGAACAGGCCGTGGATATGACAGTTGGACATTGCGACCGCGAGGCGCGCGAGATGATGGAGCGACAAGCGTGGATCGAGAAAGAAGGCGTCGACTGCGGGGTGCTTGAACTGGTGCCAGCGAAGCCAGTTGACGACCGTGTTGAACGACGCCGGGGCCATGGGCTTGGTGCCGGCGGCAAGCTCGGCAAGGTCCTTGAGGTCGCGTGAACTCTTGGTCGCGAACTGGCGGCTCCAGTGCCATCGCTCGCGCGATGCCTCGGCCTTGGCCTTCGCGAGCATCCGATTGAATTCGGCGATGGCAGGCTCAAGGGTCCGCAAAAGCTCCGGGGGAACCGGCGCCGGTGCAGGCTCGGCCGGGACCGGGCCAGCCTCGACCCAGGCGCCGCGAACATCGACATAACCCTCGACGCCGTCCGGCCTCGCATCGACCACGCCGCCGCTCTGCAATCCGCTGGCAGTCGCCGCGACTGCCGTGCCGAGCCGGTCAAGCGTCGCGATCACCTTGGGAGCCGTCTCCCCTTCGCGCCAGCGCGACAACAGATCGCCCGCCCGCTCACCGAGGCACCCGGCGGCGACTTCCACCAGATCCGCGCGCTGTCCCGGCGGGGCTTTGGCAAAGCGCGCATCGAGCGCTCCGATCAACCGATCCGGATCGACCGCTGTCAGCGATTGCCTGGCATTGGCCCGCGCCTTCTTGGAGGAGCCGACCGCCAGATCGACGAGCAGGTCGAGGAACCGATGTTGCAGGCCGAAGCGACCCAGCGCAGATGCCAGCTCGGCGCGGACGTCCGCAGCCAGTTCCGGAACCATCGCGACCACGGCATCGCGTGATCGGTCGAGCCATTCGGCGACGCCGCCAAATCGGTCGACGCTGTTGTTTGAACCATAATGAGCGGCATCGCGGCAAAAGATGATATCGAGCACAGGCGCCAATCCGTTGCCGGTCGCCTCGGCAAGATCGACCAGCGTTCCGATCGGCTGATCCTTGCGCCCCTGCCCGAGCCAGATCGTGACCGAATGCCGAAGCCAGTCGGGCGACTTTTTTGTCCCGAACATGCCCCAGTCGTGCTGGAGCGGCTCGAGTGCGGCAAGGACCTCCCCAAAACGCTGCATCTGGTCGATGCGCCAATTCGCGAGATGGGTGAACAACCCCGCTTCGTCGCTCCGCGGCCAGGTTCGCACTCGCTGAGTCCACGCCTGCTGACTGGTGCGGTTTTGCAGGGACAGAAGTATCGAGGGATTCGATCCCTCCGATATATAGCGGACAATATTCGCGGGCAGCTGCCGGTCGGCTTTCGCGAGATGTTTGAAACAAGCTGCGATCTTTGCTGCGGGAAGTTTGCCCGCCCCGCCCGAATCCCCAGCGCCGACCAGACCCAAACTCCGTCGGACGCGATCAAAAATCGAACCGCTCACCCTGCCTCCTCGCTCGCACCCTTACATCAAGCCCTCATTCGGGACCCTCGACATGCTTCCCTGATTAGAGTGCTTAGGCAAATGGTTACAGCCCAATTATGACCAACAACGGGTGAAAGCGGCCTGTCACGAACGGGCCGGTTGCCGACCAACTCATCCAAGGGACCGGCGGGAGCATTCCGGCCGGATATATGGGATAAGTTGCGAGCAGCGTCCGCCGACCCACGTCGTTCGATCGGCGGAAGACCGAAAGCAACGGTAGGGGGCTCGACCCGCGAGCCCGGACGGTGCTCGATAAACAACGGACCACGGCTCACGCCGAGCTTCGCGGGGAGCAAATAGACCTGCGGCGCGGGCTGGAGCCTCGCCGTGGAGAGCTTGGACGGTTGACCCCGCAGCATTCCCTCGACTTTATGTCATCATCCGACCGGAAATAGGATTGCGGCGGCCGCCAGCGTTGAAGGGCAATCGTGGAATATCATCGCCAACGCGCGCTTGACCTGTTGCAGCTGGGTTCCGGAAAGGACGATGCCAGCTTTCGGGACGGCCAGGAAGACGCCATTCGCCATGTCGTCGAGGGACAGGGCCGGCTGCTGGTGGTTCAGAAGACCGGCTGGGGGAAGAGCTTTGTCTATTTTATCGCGGCGAAGCTGATGAGAGAAGCCGGTTCGGGTCCGGCGCTTCTCATCTCGCCACTGCTTTCGCTGATGCGGAACCAGATCGCAGCCGCCGAACGGATGGGCGTCAAAGCGGTGACCATCAACTCGAGCAATGTCGAGGAATGGGCGACTGTCCAGGCCGACATCCGCCGGGATGAAGTCGATGTGCTTCTCATCTCTCCCGAGCGGCTGGCCAATGACCGCTTCATGGAGCAGGTTATCGCCCCGATTGCGGACCGCATCGACCTGATCGTGGTCGACGAGGCCCATTGTATTTCCGATTGGGGGCATGATTTTCGACCCCATTATCGATTGCTCGAACGCATCGTTCGAAACGCGCCCGCAAACCTTCGGGTGCTCGCGACGACAGCCACCGCAAACAATCGCGTCATGGACGACCTGGTCGAGGTCCTCGGTCCCGATCTTGGCATTTCCCGCGGCGATCTGAACCGGCCATCATTGACGCTGCAAAGCTTTCGCATGCCGAGTCAGGCCGAAAGGCTAGCCTGGCTCGCGCATCATCTGGAGACGCTGCCGGGAAGCGGGATCATCTACACGCTGACCGTTCGCGACGCGAACCAGGTGACCCAATGGCTCCGCTCACGCGGATATAATGTCGAAGCCTATACGGGCGAGACCGGCAAGAATCGCGAGGCCCTGGAACAAGCGCTCCTCGCCAATGAGGTCAAAGTGCTGGTTGCGACCACCGCGCTGGGAATGGGATATGACAAACCCGATCTGGCCTTCGTCATCCATTATCAGACCCCCGGATCCGTCGTCGCTTATTATCAGCAAGTGGGGCGCGCGGGTCGCGCGCTCGCGTCGGCCTATGGTATCTTGCTCAGCGGCCGCGAAGAAACCGAGGTGACCGACTGGTTCATCCGGAGCGCGTTCCCGACCCGGCACGAGGTCGAGATGGTTCTGGAGGCCTTGCATGACGCGCCCGACGGCCTCTCGATCCCCCAACTTCTCAGCGCGGTCAATTTGGGCAAAGCGCGCGTCGAGAAGACGATCGCCCTGCTGTCGCTGGAAAGCCCCGCGCCGGTCGCGAAGCAAGGCACCAAATGGCAACTGACCGCCGCGACCCTTGGCGCGGCATTCTGGGAGCGCGCGGACCGGCTCACGACGCTGCGGCGATCGGAAGCCGAAGAAATGCAGACCTATGTCGATCTGCCGTTTGGCGAGCATATGGCGTTCCTCATCAGGGCGTTGGATGGCGATCCAGAGGGCGACATGAATCCCAATTTGCCGCCGCTGTCCGCCGATGTGGATCCGATGCTCGTCACGGCGGCCATCGCGTTTTTGCGACGAACGAGCCTCCCCTTCGAACCGCGAAAACGATGGCCGGCGGGTGGCTTGCCGATGTACGGCCAAAGCGGGAAAATCGATGCCCGGCACCAGGCCCAGCAAGGCCGCGCGCTCTGCGTGTGGGGCGATGCCGGCTGGGGCCATCTGGTCCGGCAAGGCAAATATCAGGATGGCCGCTTCAGTGACGAGCTTGTTGCCGCTTGTCAGGACATGATCGAAGCGTGGAGGCCGGACCCCGCCCCGCGCTGGGTGACCTGCGTCCCTTCGTTGCGGCATCCCGATCTGGTGCCCGATTTTGCGCAGCGGCTGGCCGCCTCGCTCGGATTGCCCTTCCATAGGGTTCTTGCGAAAACCGATGAGCGACCGGAACAAAAGGCGATGGCGAACAGCGCCCAGCAGGCGCGAAATGTCGACGGCGCGCTTTCGGTCACCGACGACCCGATCCCCGATGGACCGGTACTCCTCGTTGATGATATGGTGGATTTGCGCTGGACCCTCACCGTTTCCGCGTGGCTATTGCAAACTCATGGAAGTGGCGAGGTTTGGCCCGTTGCCCTCTCCCTCACAGGGCAGAATGAATGACGCCGATGCTCTCCTCGAACACCAAAGCCATTTTGCTCCTGACGTCGCCGCTGATGGCAGGACAAAGTCCAAAAAGCTCGGACCTGCTCACCCCCGCGGAATATAGGCGACTGGCAAAACAGCTTCGCGACATCGGGCGGGAGCCATCCGACCTTCTGACGGGTTCCTTCGCCGAGATCGCCCAAGCCTGCGCCGCCGCCGTTTCGCCCGATCGGCTGAAGACCCTTGTCGGGCGCGGATTTCAACTGAGCCAGGCCATCGAACGATGGCAGGCCCGGGCCATCTGGGTGATCAGCCGGGCCGACCCCGAATATCCCGGGCTGTTGAAGGGCCGCCTGCGCAACGACGCCCCGGCGATCCTCTATGGGTGCGGTGACGTGGCCGCGCTGAATCGCGGCGGATTGGCGGTCGTCGGGTCCCGCGCCGCGGACGAGGCGCTGCTGTCCTACACGCTCGACATCGGTGAATTGTCGGCGCGCGCCGATCGTCCCGTGATCTCGGGCGGCGCGAAGGGCATCGATCAATATGCGATGAGGGGCGCCTTGAACGCAGGCGGCCGCGTCATCGGCGTGCTTGCCGACAGCCTCGAACGCCAAGCCATGAACCGGGATCATCGCAACAGGATCGTCGACGGCCAACTGACACTGGTCTCTCCCTTCGACCCCGGCGCCGGCTTTCACGTCGGCAATGCCATGCAGCGCAACAAGACGATCTATGCGCTATCGAACGCCGCGCTCGTGGTCAGCACCGATCTGGGCAAGGGAGGCACCTGGACGGGTGCGGTCGAACAGCTCGACAAATTCCGCTGTGTGCCGATTTACGTGCGGTCCGTCGGCGAACCTCAGGCCGGGCTCGCCGCGCTCAAGACGAAGGGCGCGCTCGATTGGCCAAACCCGGCCGATGCAGACGCTCTCGACGCCCTTTTAAGTGCGCCCGACGAGAATTTCGCGAGAAGCGAACCCAGTCTTTTTGAAGTATCGGTTCCGGATACGGCCACCAGCTTTCCCGACGCCAAACGTCCGGAGGTGGTCAGGCCCGAGCCGGTTGGCATAGCGAGCGACGCTCTTGGTGGAGTACAATCAGCCTCGACCAGCCCGGCAGACTCGATTTTTCAAACGGCGCGCGCGGCAATCGAGACCCTGCTCGACAAATCGATGACCGAAGCGGAAGTCGCGGCTGAACTTCATCTCTTGCCGGCTCAGACAAAATCATGGTTGGCCCGGCTGGTCGACGAAGGGATCGTAGAGAGGACCAAAAAACCGGTCAAATATCGATTGAAAACAAAAAAGCTGTTCGACTGACCGCCGGGATCGAGGAGGGAAAGGTCGTCGTTCTCGCCTATGGGATGGGCGCCGGCACGATCAGCTGATCGGGAAACGCCAGGGTGAAGGCCGCGCCTCCGTCGGCATGATTGGCCGCCGACACCGCAATGCCCAGCGCGTCGGCGAATCCTTTTGCGATGGCGAGGCCCAAGCCGCTGCCGCCGTGCCGATCGCTGCCGGCGCCTTGCGCGAAGGTTTCGAAAATCGCCGTCTCGGTCCCCGGCGCCAGGCCCGGCCCCCGGTCGCGAATGGTCAGCAGCAGCCCATCGGAGGTGCGCCGCCCGATGATCGCGATCGGTCCGGCATTGCCGCCGTGCTGGACCGCATTGGCGAGCAGGTTGAGCAGGATATGGTGCAGCAATCGCTCGTCGGACCGCACCAGCGGCAGCGCGGCGGGCACCTGAAAATCGATATGATGTCCGCGGAGGATATCCTTGAGATCATGGACGACGCCCGCGACCGCGTCGGTGAGATCGACCGTGTCCATCTTGAGCTGCAGCCCGCCGGCGTCGATGCGGACAAGTTCGACCAGATTATCGAGGAAGCGGCGAAGCCGCGACAGTTCGGCCTTGGCCATCGGCAGCGTTTTCGCGCCCGGATATTCGGCGCCGATCGCCTCGATCGCGGCGGTGACGCCGGTGAGCGGGGTGCGCAGATCGTGACCGATCGACGACAGCAAGGCGGCGCGCAGCCGGTCGCGTTCTTCGAGCACCGACAGGCCGCGCATCTCATCCTCGAGGTGCAGCCGCTCGAAGGCCAACGCCGCCTGCCCCACCAATGTGGCGAGCAGCGCCGCCCTGCCGGCCGAAACCGGGTCCCGGTCGTCGTCGCGCGCAATGCCGAGGATCGCCAGAACCCCGAGCCCGGTCTTGAGTGGATGGAATTGCCAGTCGGAGGCAAGCAAGGTGTTGGTGCCGCGCCCGGCGGGTTCGCCGCTGGTCCATGCCCATTCGGCCGCCGCCTGATCGACCGGCGATATCCGCGCTTCGCCCGGACGGGCCGCGAGCGGTTGCAGCAGGCCATCGCGATGCGTCATCACGACCGCCCGGACATCGAGCAACCGCGACACCTCCTCGCAGGTCGCGATGGCTGTGGTCTCACGGTCGGAGGCGCGCGCGAGGGTTTGCGCGAAGGACGCCATCGCGGCATTTTCCTGCGCGCTCCGCACCCCGATCTGCGCGCGTGTCCGCAACCGCCCGGCCAGGTTGCTGGTCACCACCGCGACCCCGGTCAGGATCAGCATCGTGAGCACGCTTTGCGGATCGGCGACGGTGAAGGTGTGAACCGGATCGAGGAAGAAGAAATTAAACGCCAATGCCGCCGCGACGCTCGCGAACAGTCCGGGACGGAGGCCGTATAGCGTCGCCGCGAAAATGACCGGAACGAGATAGATCAGGTCGATCGCTCCGCGCCCGATCAGCGGTTCGCCGAGCTTTGCCAGCAAGGTCGTCGCGGCGATCAGCAAGGCCGCCGCGCCATAGGACTGCGGCCGCCCCCAGCCGCGCGTCAGGCCGCGCCACCGGCCTTGCATCTCGATCGTATCCGGCGACGGGATGACGTGGATCGCCAGGTCTTTCGACGCGCGGATCAGGCTTTCCACGACCGATCCGTGCCGCAGTTCGAACCACCAGCTGCGCTGCGAGCGGCCGATGATCAGTTGCGTCGCGCGCTGCGCTTCGACCTGACCGGCGAGGCCCGCGATCACATTTTCCGCCGGGATCGACGCGATGGTGGCGCCAAGCGTCGCGGCGAGCGCGAGCGCCGAGGCGATGCGGCGCTGCGCCGCCTCGTCGAAGCCCTGGCTGCGCGGCGTTTCGATATGGACGGCGGTCCATGGCGCGTTGAGCCCGTCGGCGAGGCGTTTGGCGGTGCGCACCAGCGCGTCGGCGCCGGGCTGTTCGCTGATCGCGACGAGGATGCGCTCACCCGCCGCATAGGTGCCGGCGACCCCGCCCGCGTCGAGGTCGTTCAGCATCTGCCGGTCGACGCTCAGCGCGGCGCGGCGCAGCGCCATTTCGCGCAAGGCCGACAGATTGGGCTTCGAAAAGAAATGGCCGAGCGCCCGGCTCGCTTCCTGCGGCACATAGACTTTGCCGTCCTTCAGCCGGTCGATCAGCTCGTCGGGCGGCAGGTCGACGAGCTTGATCTCGGCGCGCTCGAAGACGCTGTCGGGCACCGTCTCGCGCACCCGGACGCGGGTGAAGCTCGCGACGACGTCGTTCAGGCTTTCGACGTGCTGGACGTTGAGCGTCGTATAGACGTCGATCCCGGCATCGAGCAGCTCCTCGACATCCTGCCAGCGCTTGGGGTGCCGACTTCCCTCGATGTTGGTGTGCGCATATTCGTCGACCAGCGCCAGCGTCGGGGCGCGGCGGATCAGCGCGTCGAGGTCCATTTCGGACAGGCGATGGCCGCGATACAGCTCCTCGCGCCGCGGCACCACTTCCATGCCATCCAGCAGGGCTTCGGTTTCCGCGCGGCTATGGGTTTCGACGACCCCGACCACGACGTCCTGCCCCGCACGCCGCAGCGCGGCGCCCTCGGTCAACATCGCATAGGTTTTGCCAACCCCCGGCGCCGCGCCGAGGAATATCTTGAGCTGACCGCGCTCTTCGCGCCGCGCCTGGCGCAACAGGGCCTCGGGCGAGGGTCTCTTGTCGGGAGCGGGCGTCGGCGACGGCATTCCCGGGGCTTAGCGCAGCACGCGGCGCCGCGCCAACCGGGCGGCGCCGATCTTTATGGAAACTTTATGCCGATCACGAAAATCGCCCGCGAAACTTTACGGCGAAGGGGCGTAGCGGCGCCCACATCCCGTCGGAACCTGCGGCATCGGCCAACGGCGACGATCCCACCGGAGAAACAACCATGTCCGATTTTCTGTGGCTCGGCCTTATCGCCCTGCTGTTCGTGGCGACGCTCGGTTACGCCCGCCTCTGTGACGGAGCCTAGGCCTGTGTCGACGTCGCTGATCCTCGCCAGCGTCACCGCCGCCGCGCTGCTCGTCTATCTGCTCGCCGCCCTGCTGCGGCCCGAGCGTTTCTGATCGGAACCTGACTATGACCGTCTCCGGCTGGGCCTTGATCCTGCTCTTCGCCACCGTCACCGCGCTCCTCGCCAAGCCGATGGGCTTGTGGCTGTTCGCGCTTTACGAGGGACGCCGCACGCCGCTGCACCGCATCCTCGACCCCGTCGAGCGCGGCTTTTATCGCCTCGCAGGAATCAACCCCAAGGAGGAGCAGGGCTGGCGGCGATATGCGCTGCACATGCTGCTGTTCAACGTCGTGCTGTTGCTCTTCACTTACGCGATCCTGCGGCTGCAAGGCGTGCTGCCAGGCAACCCGCAGGGGTTTGGCGCCGTCTGCGCCGACGGCGCGTTCAACGC
>NZ_JBOHHU010000012.1:0-63791 GCF_050725615.1 Sphingopyxis sp. | reverse complement strand
AACGATGACGGCGCGATGCACGTCACCCTTCTTCACCTTGCCGCGCGGCTGGGCTTCCTTGATCGACACGACGATAACATCGCCGACGCCGGCGACGCGACGCTTCGACCCGCCCAGCACCTTGATGCACTGGACGCGCTTGGCGCCGCTGTTGTCGGCGACTTCCAATTGTGACTGCATCTGGATCATCGATGCATTTCCTTCTTGTTTGGCCTACCGGGCAACCCCGGCGGTTCCGTGAAAACCAGCTTAGGCGTCGGCAGCCGGAGCGGCAGCGCTCTTGGGCTTGCTGTGGGTGTCGACCTTGTCGAGCACCTTCCACGTCTTCAGCTTCGAAATCGGCTTCGTTTCCTCGATGCGGACGGTTTCGCCGGCCTTGATGGCGTTGTCCTCATCATGGGCGTGATACTTCTTCGAACGACGGATGATCTTGCCGTAGAGCGGGTGCTTCACCTTGCGCTCCACTTTCACCACGACGGTCTTGTCGCCCTTGTCGGACACCACGGTGCCGGTCAGAATGCGCTTCGGCATCGATAGTCTCCTTACTTCGCAGCCGAGCGCGTGCGCTCGGTCTGCTGCGTCTTGATGCGGGCGATCGAGCGCCGCACTTCCTTGACGCGCGATGCTTTTTCCAGCTGGCCGGTGGCCGCCTGGAAACGCAGGTTGAAGGCCTCGCGCTTCAGTTCGCCGAGCTGTTCGGCGAGCTGATCGTCGGTCTTGGCCTTGAAATCTTCGGTCTTGGCCATGTCCTTAACCCTCCAGGTGAGTCGTGTCGCCGAGGCGGGCAACGACCTTGGTCTTGATCGGCAGCTTCATCGCGGCGCGTTCGAACGCCAGCGCGGCCACCGGGCCGGGAACGCCGTCGAGTTCGAACAGGATGCGACCCGGCTTCACGCGCGCGGCCCAGAATTCCGGCGAACCCTTGCCCTTGCCCATACGGACTTCGGCCGGCTTCGACGACACGGGGACGTCGGGGAAGATGCGGATCCACAAACGGCCCTGGCGCTTGATCGCACGGCTGATCGCACGGCGAGCCGCTTCGATCTGGCGCGCGGTGATGCGCTCGGGTTCCATCGCCTTCAGCCCGTAGGAGCCGAAGTTCAGGCTGGTGCCACCCTTGGCATTGCCATGGATGCGGCCCTTGAAAGCCTTGCGGAACTTGGTTTTTTTCGGTTGCAGCATGTCAGCAGTCCTTAGCGGCGATCATCGCGCGCCGGGCGCACGCCCGACGTCTGCGCGTCGAGCATCAACCGGTCGGTCGCCATCGGGTCGTGACCCAGGATTTCGCCCTTGAAGATCCACACCTTGATCCCGCACACGCCATAGGCGGTGTGCGCGGTCGCTTCGGCATAGTCGACGTTGGCCCGGAGGGTATGCAGCGGCACGCGGCCTTCGCGATACCATTCGGTGCGCGCGATTTCCGCGCCGCCCAGACGGCCGGCGCAGTTGATGCGGATGCCCTCGGCGCCGAGACGCATCGCCGACTGCACCGCGCGCTTCATCGCACGGCGGAAGGCCACGCGGCGCTCGAGCTGGTCGGCAATGCCCTGGCCGACGAGCTTGGCGTCGACTTCGGGCTTGCGGATTTCGACGATGTTCAGCGACACGTCGCTGCCGGTCAGTTCGCCGAGCTGCTTGCGCAGCTTTTCGATGTCGGCGCCCTTCTTGCCGATGATGACGCCCGGGCGGGCGGCATAGATCGACACGCGGCACAGCTTCGCCGGACGCTCGATCACCACCTTCGAGATCGCGGCCTGCGGCAGCGTCTTGAAGATGAAGTTGCGGATCTTCAGATCCTCAACGAGCATACGGCCATAGTCCTGCCCTTCGGCGAACCAGCGGCTGTCCCAGGTGCGGTTGACCTGCAGGCGCAGGCCGATCGGATTGCTCTTCTGGCCCATCTTACGCCTCTTCTTCCTGTTCGCGCACGACAATGCGGATGCGGCTGAACGGCTTGACGATCCGGGTCGACTTGCCGCGGCCGCGAGCGTGCCAGCGCTTCATCGAGATCGACTTGCCGACGCTGGCTTCCTGGATGACCAGCGCATCGACGTCGAGGTTGTGGTTGTTTTCCGCGTTGGCGACGGCGCTGGCGAGAACCTTGCGCACGTCGACCGCCATCGCCTTCTTCGAGAAAGCGAGGACGTTCATCGCGTCTTCGACCTTGCGACCGCGGATCAGCGCAGCGACGAGATTCAGCTTCTGCGCCGAACCGCGAATCTGCGTGCCGACCGACAGCGCTTCGTTATCCGCAACGCGGCGGGGGGATTTTGCCTTGCCCATTAGCGTTTGCCCTTCTTGTCGGCCGCGTGGCCGGGGAAGAAGCGCGTCGGCGCAAATTCACCCAGCTTCATGCCGACCATGTCTTCGTTCACCGACACCGGCACGAACTTGCGGCCGTTGTAGACGTTGAAGGTCAGCCCCACGAACTGCGGCAGGATGGTGGACCGACGCGACCAGGTCTTGATCGGGGCAGAGCTGCCGCCGTCCTGGGCCGTTTCGGCTTTCTTGAGCAGATGGAGGTCCACGAAAGGACCCTTCCAGACCGAGCGAGCCATGGCTTACCTCTTCTTCTTCGCGTGACGCGACCGGATGATCATCTTGTCGGTCGACTTGTTCGAACGGGTGCGGGCACCCTTGGTCGGCTTGCCCCACGGGGTCACCGGATGACGGCCGCCCGAGGTCCGGCCTTCACCACCGCCGTGCGGATGGTCGACCGGGTTCTTGGCCACGCCGCGGGTCAGCGGACGCTTGCCGAGCCAGCGGCCACGGCCGGCCTTGCCCAGATTGGTGTTCTGGTTGTCGGGGTTCGACACCGCGCCGACCGTGCCCATGCACTCGCCGCGGATGTAACGCTGTTCGCCCGAACCGAGACGCACGATGACGAGACCGCGGTCACGACCGACGACCTGTGCATAGGTGCCGGCCGAACGGGCGATCTGGCCACCCTTGCCCGGCTTCATCTCGATGTTGTGGACGATCGTGCCGACCGGCATCTGCGACAATTCCATCGCATTGCCCGGCTTCACGTCGGTCTTCTTGCCCGCGACGACGACATCGCCGACCGCCAGGCGCTGCGGCGCCAGGATGTAGGTCTGCTCGCCGTCTTCATACTTCACCAGCGCGATGAAGGCCGTGCGGTTGGGGTCATATTCCAGACGCTCGACGGTGGCCGGCATGTCCCACTTGCGACGCTTGAAGTCGATGAAGCGGTACTTCTGCTTGTGGCCGCCGGCGATGCCGCGCGAGGTCACATGACCCTTGTTGTTGCGGCCGCCGGTCTTGCGCTTGCCTTCGGTCAAAGCCTTGACGGGCTTGCCCTTCCACAGCGACGATTTGTCGACGAGGATCAGGCCGCGTTGCGCGGGGCTGGTCGGATTATAGGATTTAAGTGCCATTGTTCCTGCCTCTTCCTACAATCAGACGCCGGTGGTGACGTCGATCGACTGGCCTTCGGCCAGGCGAACGATCGCCTTCTTCACGTCGCTGCGGGTGTAGGGCTTGCCCTTCCAGCGCTTGGTCTTGCCCTTGGTGATGAGCGTGTTCACGCCGATCACCTTGACATCGAACAGCGCCTCGACGGCGGCCTTGATGGCGGGCTTGGTCGCGTCGTTCGCAACCTTGAACACCACCGCGTTATTCTCGCTGAGCAGGGTCGACTTTTCGGTGATCACCGGAGCGAGGATCACGTCATAGTGACGCGCGTCGACAGTTTTTGCCTTAGCCATGGAAACGGGCCTCCAGCTTTTCGACCGCCGCGCGGGTCAGGACCAGCGTGTCGGCACGGATGATGTCATAGACGTTGGCACCCGCCGCCGGCATCGAGTCGATACCGATCAGGTTGGCCGACGCCATGGCGAAGCTTTCATGGACCGCATCGCCGTCGATGAAGAGCGCGCGGTTGCCGAGTTCGAGCTTGCCGAGCTTGCCGGCGAGCGCCTTGGTCTTGGCATCCTTGAGCTCGAGCGTGTCGAGGACGACGATCTTGCCGCCCTTCGCCTTGTCGCTGAGCGCCATCTTCAGGCCGAGCGCGCGGATCTTCTTGTTCAGCGAGTGACCGAAGGTGCGGGCCCGGGGACCATGCGCCTTGCCACCGCCGATGAAGATCGGCGCCTTGCGATCGCCGTGACGTGCGGTACCGCCGCCCTTCTGGCGACCGAATTTCTTGCCGGTGCGGGCGACGTCGCTGCGTTCGCGGGCGGCGCGAGCCGGACCACGGCGCTTTTCGAGCTGCCACGAAACGACGCGGTGCAGGATGTCGGCGCGCGGATCGACGCCGAAGACGTCGTCGTTGAGGTCGATGTCGCTGCCGGCCTTGCCGTCGATGGTCTGAACCTTGACCTTCATGTTCAGGACTCCTGCGCGCCGTCGGTGGTCGCGGTGTCGGTCACGACGGTCTCTTCGACCGGCGTTTCGACCGGCGCGTCTGCCGGGGCTTCCTGGTTGCTGTTGGCCGCGCTCCTGATGCCCGCCGGATAGGGGGCCTCGGGGTGGCGCGGCAGCTTGACCGCATCGCGGACCATCAGCCAGCCGCCCTTCGAGCCAGGGACCGAGCCCTTGACGAAGAGAAGGCCGCGCTCGACGTCGGTGCGGACGATTTCGAGATTCTGCTGGGTGCGGTTGCGCGCGCCCATGTGGCCGGCCATCTTCTTGTTCTTGAAGACGCGGCCCGGATCCTGGCGGTTACCCGTCGAACCATGGGCACGGTGGCTGATCGACACGCCGTGCGTGGCGCGCATGCCTCCGAAACCCCAGCGCTTCATCGCACCGGCAAAACCCTTGCCCTGCGTGACGCCCTGGATGTCGACGATCTGGCCGGCGACGAAATGGTCGGCCGACAGTTCGGCGCCGACGTCGAGCGTCGCGTCGTCAGCGACGCGGAATTCGACGACCTTCGCCTTGGGTTCGACTTCGGCCTTGCCGAAAGCGCCGCGCTGGGGCTTGGCGACGTTCTTCGCCTTCGCCGAGCCGGCACCGAGCTGGACGGCGACATAGCCGTCACGTTCTTGTTCGCGCACGGAGATGACCTGGCAGCCTTCGAGGCTCAGGACGGTGACGGGCACGTGGCGGCCGTCGTCCTGAAACAGGCGGGTCATCCCCATTTTCTTCGCGATCACGCCAGTCCGCATGATCAATACTCCTCAACAGAGGCCGGGCGGACCATTCCGCACGGCTTGCGGGACCCACTGAGGCATTGCCCCGATGGAACCCTCCCAGCCCATAATTTCGATGCATCGCCCCGTCCGGGCTGAGGTGCCGCCATCCCGAAGGACCTGCGGCGAGACGGGGGACGCAGCCCGGACCATTTTGCTTCCAGGGAAGCGGTCCGGCGGTATCCACCCTATCGTCGGTCCGGATCGCTCCGGACAATGCGGCTTCCGAGGAGGCCGCCGATAGAGACCCCGGTTTTCACCGGGGCTTCGCTGGCTCAGGCCAGCTTGATCTCGACGTTCACGCCCGCAGCGAGGTCGAGCTTCATCAGCGCATCGACCGTCTGCGGGGTGGGCTGCACGATGTCGAGCAGCCGCTTGTGGGTACGCACCTCGAACTGCTCGCGCGACTTCTTGTCGACATGCGGACCGCGGTTCACGGTGAATTTTTCAATGCGCGTCGGCAGCGGGATCGGGCCGCGAATAAGCGCTCCGGTACGACGCGCCGTGTCGGCGATGTCGGTGGTGGCCTGATCGAGCACGCGGTGATCAAAGGCCTTCAGGCGAATGCGAATATTCTGCGTTTCCATGACTGTTCCAGTCGAATCCCGTCTGACGATGCGAAAGAGCCGAAATGGCCTGCTCCGGCTCCCGCAGGGAAGCCGGATCGGCCATCTAAATTCCTAGTGCTACGAGCCGCGCGAATCGCTTCCGAATCGCGCGGCTCGCGGCCCTATATTACTTTGTGATGGTCGCGACAACCCCTGCGCCAACCGTACGGCCACCTTCGCGAATGGCGAAGCGCAGACCCGGGTCCATGGCGATCGGGGCGATCAGCTTGACCGACAGCTGGACGTTGTCGCCGGGCATGACCATCTCGGTGCCCTCGGGGAGGATGACCTCACCGGTGACGTCCGTGGTGCGGAAGTAGAACTGCGGACGATAGTTCGCAAAGAACGGCGTGTGACGACCGCCTTCGTCCTTCGACAGGACGTAGACTTCCGAGGTGAACTCGGTGTGCGGCTTGATCGTGCCGGGCTTGCAGAGAACCTGGCCACGCTCGACTTCTTCACGGCCGACGCCGCGGATCAGCGCGCCGACGTTGTCGCCAGCCTGGCCCTGGTCGAGCAGCTTGCGGAACATTTCGACGCCGGTCACGACGGTCTTCTTGGTGTCCTTGATGCCGACGATCTCGACTTCTTCACCAACCTTGACGACGCCGGTTTCGATACGGCCGGTGACGACGGTACCGCGACCCGAGATCGAGAACACGTCTTCGATCGGCATCAGGAAGGGCTTGTCGAGCGGACGTTCCGGCTGCGGGATCCACGCGTCGACGGCCGCCATCAGCTTCAGGATCGCGTCCTTGCCGATGGCGTCGTCGCGACCTTCGAGGGCGGCGAGAGCCGAACCCGGGATGATCGGAATATTGTCGCCGTCGAAGTCGCGCTTCGACAGTTCTTCGCGGATTTCCAGCTCGACGAGTTCGAGCAGCTCGGGATCGTCCAGCTGGTCGACCTTGTTGAGGAAGACGACCATGGTGGGAACGCCGACCTGCTTGGCGAGCAGGATGTGCTCCTTGGTCTGCGGCATCGGGCCGTCAGCGGCCGACACGACGAGGATCGCGCCGTCCATCTGGGCGGCACCGGTGATCATGTTCTTCACATAGTCAGCGTGACCCGGGCAGTCGACGTGCGCATAGTGGCGGCCATCGGTTTCATATTCGACGTGGGCGGTCGAAATGGTGATGCCGCGCTCGCGCTCTTCGGGAGCCTTGTCGATGTTCGCGAAGTCGACGGCGGCGTTGCCGGCGACGTTTTCGGCGAGCACCTTGGTGATCGCTGCGGTCAGCGAGGTCTTGCCATGGTCGACGTGACCGATGGTGCCGATGTTGCAGTGCGGCTTCGTCCGCTCAAATTTAGCCTTGGCCATGATGGTATAACCTTCTTGTTCAATGTTTGCGTTGATCAGTCCTGGACGCGCCTGCTGAATCAGGCGCCGCCCTTAGAGGGTCTTGCCGCGCGGTGCAAGCCCGCGCGGCTTTGACCCATCAGGCCATCTTGGCCTTCACTTCTTCGGCGACGTTGGTCGGCACTTCCTCATAATGCGAGAATTGCATCGAGTAGCTGGCGCGCCCCTGGCTGAAGCTGCGCAGCTGGTTGACGTAGCCGAACATGTTCGCCAGCGGAACGATCGCCTCGACGACCTGGGCGATGCCCCGGCTGTCGGTGCCCTGGATCTGCCCGCGACGGCTGTTGAGATCGCCGATGACGTCGCCCATGAACTCCTCAGGGGTCACGACCTCGACCTTCATCACCGGTTCGAGCAGCTTGATGCCGGCCTTTGCCGCCACTTCGCGCATCGCCGCACGGCCTGCGATTTCGAACGCCAGCGCCGACGAGTCGACGTCGTGATAGGCGCCGTCGGTCAGCTTGATTTCGAAGTCGATGATCGGGAAGCCGATCATGTGGCCGTTTTCAGCCGACTCGCGCATGCCCTTTTCGACCGACGGGATATATTCGCGCGGAATGTTGCCGCCCTTGATCTCGTCGATGAAGGTGATGCCCGCGCCGCGTTCGCCGGGAGCGACGCTGACCTTGACGCGGCCGAACTGGCCCGAGCCGCCCGACTGCTTCTTGTGGGTATAGTCGACGTCGACGGCCTTCGCGAGCGATTCGCGGTACGCCACCTGCGGCGCGCCGACATTCGCTTCGACCTTGAACTCGCGCTTCATGCGATCGACGAGAATGTCGAGGTGAAGCTCGCCCATGCCCTTGATGATCGTCTGGCCCGATTCATGGTCGGTCGACACGCGGAACGAGGGATCCTCGGCGGCCAGGCGGTTGAGCGCGATGCCCATGCGTTCCTGGTCGGCCTTGGTCTTCGGTTCCACCGACAGCTCGATGACCGGCTCGGGAAATTCCATCCGCTCGAGGATGATCGGCGCGCTGGTGGCGCAGAGCGTGTCCCCGGTGGTGGTTTCCTTGAGGCCGGCGAGCGCGACGATGTCGCCCGCATAGGCTTCGTCGATGTCTTCGCGGCTGTTCGCATGCATCAGCAGCATACGACCGACCTTTTCCTTCTTGTCCTTCACCGAGTTCAGGTAGGTGCCCTTGTTCAGGGTCCCCGAATAGATGCGGGCGAAGGTGAGCGAGCCGACGAACGGGTCGTTCATGATCTTGAAGGCGAGCAGCGACAGCGGCGCCGAGTCCGACGTCGCGCGCGAGTCGGGCTGGTCGTTGTCGGGGTTGATGCCCTGGACGTCGGGAATGTCGAGCGGCGACGGCAGATAGTCGACGACCGCGTCGAGCAAGGTCTGGACGCCCTTGTTCTTGAACGCCGAGCCGCAGAGGACCGGAACGAACGCCTGCGCCAGCGTGCCCTTGCGGATCAGCGCCTTGAGCTGGGCGACGTCGGGGACATTGCCTTCGAGATAGGCTTCCATCGCGGCGTCGTCCTGTTCGACGGCGAGCTCGACGAGCTTTTCGCGATATTCGGCGGCCTTGTCGGCGAGGTCGGCGGGGATTTCCTCATAGAAGAATTCGGCGCCGAGGCTTTCGTCCTTCCAGATGATCGCGCGCTCGTTGACGAGGTCGACGAGGCCCTTGAAGCCGCCTTCCGAACCGATCGGCAGATAGAGGACGGCCGGAACCGCGCCGAGGCGATCGATGATCGTCTGGACGCAATAATAGAAATCGGCGCCGGTGCGGTCGAGCTTGTTGATGAAGCACATGCGCGGCACGCGGTACTTGTCGGCCTGGCGCCACACGGTTTCCGACTGCGGCTCAACGCCGGCAACGCCGTCGAACGCGGTGATCGCACCGTCGAGGACGCGCAGCGAACGCTCGACTTCGATCGTGAAGTCGACGTGTCCGGGGGTGTCGATGATGTTCAGGCGATGCTCGGGGCCCTGACCTTCGTCGGCTTTCCAGAGGCAGGTCGTGGCCGCCGACGTGATCGTGATGCCGCGTTCCTGTTCCTGCTCCATCCAGTCCATGGTCGCGGCGCCGTCATGGACTTCGCCGATCTTGTAGGACTTGCCGGTGTAGTAAAGGATACGCTCGGTCGTCGTGGTCTTGCCGGCGTCGATGTGCGCCATGATCCCAAAGTTGCGATAATGTTCGAGCGAATGGCTGCGTGCCATGGTCTTTTCCTTGGTTTTTGGGGGAGGCCTTTGGAGCCGCCCCCGATATAGGAAGTTTTGTTGCGATTGCGAGACGCCCCCGTAACGCCGAGGGCGTCGGGCAAATTACCAGCGGTAGTGCGAGAAGGCGCGGTTGGCTTCGGCCATGCGGTGCGTGTCTTCGCGCTTCTTGACCGCGTTGCCGCGGTTGTTCGACGCGTCGAGCAGCTCGCCCGACAGGCGTGCGGCCATCGTGGTTTCGCTGCGGTTGCGCGCGGCGGTGATCAGCCAGCGGATAGCGAGCGCCTGCGCACGGTCCGGACGGACTTCGACCGGAACCTGATAGGTCGCACCGCCGACGCGGCGGCTGCGGACTTCGATGTTCGGGCGGATGTTCGCCAGCGCTTCGTGGAACACGCCGATGGGTTCCTTCTTGGCGCGGGCTTCGACCGACTCGAGCGCACCGTAAACGATGCTTTCGGCGGTGGACTTCTTCCCGTCCAGCATGACGCTGTTCATGAATTTCGACAGCACGATATCACCGAAACGGGGATCGGGCAGGATTTCGCGGCGTTCAGGACGACGACGACGAGCCATAGGTAATTCCTTTGTACAACAGCATCCCGGCGCAGCGCGCTACGGGATGATCAAAAGCCGAAAAGCGGTCCTTACTTCGGACGCTTCGCACCGTATTTCGAACGGCTCTGCTTGCGGTCCTTCACGCCCTGCGTATCGAGCACGCCGCGCAGGACGTGGTAACGCACACCGGGAAGATCGCGGACACGACCGCCGCGGATCAGCACGACGCTGTGTTCCTGGAGGTTGTGGCCTTCGCCGGGGATGTAGGTGATGACTTCGCGCTGGTTGGTCAGGCGGACCTTCGCAACCTTACGGAGCGCCGAGTTCGGCTTTTTCGGGGTGGTCGTATAGACTCGGGTGCAAACGCCGCGCTTCTGCGGGTTTGCGTCCATCGCCGGGACCTTGGACTTCACCTTCTGGGGATTCCGGCCCTTGCGGACCAGCTGGTTGATCGTGGGCATGAATGCTTCACCTTAAAATGTTCGCCCATCAAAGCGAACGGTTACTGTACCGCGGTGGATGAAGCATCGGTCCGGCCCCGCAGAAAACCGCGAAAAACGGGCGACCTTGTAACAGCAAAAGACCCCGGCGGATCACAAGGATCTTCCGGAGGCTCCATCCGCGCCAGCAATGTTCAAGCGCTGTTGTAACCGGAAGTGGCGGTTAAGCGCCGCTTTCGATCGACGCGGCCCCTAGCGGCGATTCCCCTGAGGGTCAAGGGGCGAGCAAGATTGTTGCGCCGGGCGGGGCGGGCTATCGGATGGCGATGCCGCCCGTCCGCCACGCCAGCTTCGCCCCGCATGTCGCGCCCGACACCCGCCTGCTGATCCTCGGCAGCCTGCCCGGGGCGCGGTCGCTGGCGGAACGGCGCTATTATGCGCATCCGACGAACCAGTTCTGGCGGCTGGTGGGGGAGGTGATCGACCGGCCGCTGGCGACGATGGATTATGACGCACGGCTGGCGGCGCTGCGTGAAACACGCGTCGGCCTGTGGGACGTGATCCGCACCGCCGAGCGGCGGTCGAGCAGCGACAGCGCAATTCGCGAGGTGGAGACGCAGGATCTGGCGGCACTGGTCGCGACATTGCCCAACCTCCAGATGATCGCGTTTAACGGCGGCAAGGCTGCGGCAATCGGGCGGCGGCAGTTGCCGGTGCTGGAGGGGGTCACGTTGGTCGATCTGCCGTCGAGCAGTGCGGCGAATACGGGCGGCTATGCAGGGAAACTGGAGCAGTGGCTGGAGCTGCGCGGGGCGTTCAAAAGTTGAAGCTCGTCATTGCGAGCGAAGCGAAGCAATCCAGAGCGGGTCTACATACGCTCTGGATTGCCGCGTCGCCTTCGGCTCCTCGCAATGACGAAGGGGGGGGTCAGTCGACCACTTCCCCCCGCGCCATCACGAAATCGACGCTCTTCAGCACCCGCACATCGGCGATCGGGTCGCTGGCGACCGCGATGATGTCGGCGCTCTTGCCGGGCGCGATGGTGCCGATCTGGTCGGAGAGGCCGAGCAGGTCGGCGGCGTTGACCGTCGCGGCCTTGAGCGCCTCGACCGGCGACATGCCATGCTGGACCATCAGTTCGAACTCGTCGCCGTTGCGGCCGTGCTTCGACACGCCGGCATCGGTGCCGAAGGCGATGCGGACACCGCGCGGGACAAGCTGCTCGAGGCTTTTGCCGGTGATCGAAATGCGCCACCGGATCTTCGCCAGCACATCGGGGGCATAGGCGTCGGGGTTGGCGGCGAGGCGTTCCTTATAGCCGTTCACCGTCGCCAGGGTTGGGACATAATAGGTTTTCGATTTCGCCCACAGCGCGATCGTCGGTTCGTCGAGGATCGTGCCATGCTCGATCGAATCGGCCCCGGCGACGAGCGCGAGGCGGATGCCGTCGGCGCCGTGCGCATGGACCGCGACCTTTTTGCCGAACATATGCGCGGTGTCGACGATCGCCTGCGCCTCGTCATCGAACATCTGTTTGCCGAGGCCGGCGCCGATGCGGCTGTTGACCCCGCCGGTCGAGGCGAATTTGATCACATCGGCGCCGCGCCCGACCTGATAGCGCACCGCGCGGCGACAATCGTCGGCGCCGTTGCAGGTGTTGGCGGCGCCCGCGAAGAAGGGCTTGAGCTCGTCGCGATAACCGAGCGAGCCGTCCATATGCCCCGCGCTGCCCGAGATCGCATTGCCGGCGTCGACGATGCGCGGTCCCTGCACCTTGCCCGCGGCGATCGCGTCGCGCAGCGCCAGCGTCGCGCCGTCGCCGTCGCCGAGGTTGCGGACCGTGGTGAAACCGGCGCGCAGCGTCTTCATGCCGTTGACCTCGGCATTGAAGGCCTGCGCCGCCGGGCTGAGGGTCACTTCCTCGAGCTGCCCGGCGAGACCGCCGGCGTCGCTGGTCAGATGGACATGGCTGTCGATCAGCCCGGGCAGGACATATTTGTCGCGGAGGTCGATGAGCGTCGCGCCCGCGTCGGCGGGCTGGTGGCCGTCGGCGATCGCGACGATCTTGCCATTCTCGACGATGATCGTCGACGCGCCGCGGATCGGCTGGCCCGGTTCGGCGATCAGGTGACCGGCGTGGATGATCGTGCGCGTCGTTTGCGCCGCAGCGGGCGCGGCGAGCGCGGTGCCGAGCAGCAGGAGCGGGAGGAAGGTCGTCGGCTTCATTTGGCGTCCCCTGTTGTGTCATCATGTCGTCACCCCGGACTTGATCCGGGGTCCCGCTGTTTTGAAGGCCAAGCGGGACCCCGGGTCAAGCCCGGGGTGACGCAGGAGAGGGGGAGGGCGGCTTGCCCGCAGCGACCCGGATCGCTAAGCGCCGCCGCATGCCCCAGCGCCTCGCCGATATCGATACGTGGATCTTCGATCTCGACAACACGCTCTATCCGCCGTCTTGCGCTTTGTTCGACCTGATCGACGAACGCATGGGCGCCTTCATCATGCGGCTGCTGGGCGTCGACGCGGTCGAGGCGCGGCGGGTGCAGAAGCAATATTTCCACGACCATGGCACGACGATGGCGGGGCTGATGCGCCACCATGGAGTCGATCCCGAGCATTTCCTGGTCGACGTCCATGCCATCGCGCTCGACCGCATCGCCCCCGATGCGCGGCTCCGGGCCGGGCTGGAACGCCTGCCGGGCCGCCGCCTGATCTTCACCAACGCCGATGCCGATTATGCGGCGCGGGTGCTGGCGGCGCGCGGGATCGCGGACCTGTTCGACGGCATCTGCGACATTCGCGTCACCGGCTACACGCCCAAGCCCGATCCCGCCGCTTATGCGATGATGGTCTCGCACCTTGGCGTGGACCCGAACCGCAGCCTGTTCGTCGAGGATATGGCGCGCAACCTGACCCCGGCCAAGGCGCTGGGGATGCGGACCGTGTGGCTGGACAATGGCAGCGAAAGCGGCCATCGCGACCATCTGCCGGACCAGGTCGATTTCCATGTGAACGACATTTCGGACTGGCTCGACACGCTCCCGGAATTTTGGGAGCCGACACCCTGGGGGATTTCATGACGACCGACCTGCAAACCATCATCGAGGCCGCGTGGGACGACCGCGACGCGCTGGGCTTCGCGACCCAGGGCGCCCTGCGCGAGGCGGTCGAGACCGCGCTCGCCGGGCTCGACGACGGCAGCTTCCGTGTCGCCGAGCGCCAGACCGATGGCATGTGGCAGGTCAACCAGTGGCTGAAGAAGGCGGTGTTGCTGTCGTTCCGGCTCAACGACATGGAATTGATCGAGGGCGGGCCCGGCGGCGCGCGCTGGTGGGACAAGGTGCCGTCGAAATTCGCCGGCTGGGGCGAGAATCGTTTTCGCGACGCGGGCTTCCGCGCCGTCCCCGGCTCGATCGTCCGCCACGGCGCGCATATCGCCAAGGGCGCGGTGCTGCTGCCGAGCTTCGTCAACATCGGCGCGCGCGTCGGTGAGGGGTCGATGGTCGACGCCTGGGCGACCGTCGGCAGCTGCGCCCAGATCGGCGCCAATGTCCATCTGTCGGGCGGCGCCGGAATCGGCGGCGTGCTCGAACCACTGCAGGCCGGCCCGGTGATCATCGAGGACGGCGCCTTCATCGGCGCGCGCGCCGAGGTCGCCGAGGGCGTGATCGTGCGCGAGGGCGCGGTGCTGTCGATGGGGGTCTATCTCGGCGCCTCGACCAAGATCGTCGACCGCGCGACGGGCGAAATCTTCATCGGCGAAGTCCCGGCCTATGCGGTCGTCGTGCCCGGCGCGCTGCCCGGCAAGCCGCTGCCCGACGGATCGCCCGGCCCGTCGCTCTATTGCGCCGTCATCGTCAAGCGCGTCGACGCGCAAACCCGCGCCAAGACCGGGATCAACGAGCTGCTGCGCGACTGATCGCCTTCGCACCGGTCGATCCCCAGCCGTCGTTGGTGGATAAGCTTTTGACTTCCCGCGCCGCCACTGTTGCAGCCAAACCGCTGTTTTAGTACGGCAATACGGGAGGGGAGACTATGATGCGGATGGCCGCAAGGGCATCGTCGCTGGCATTGGCGGTTGGCTGTTTCGATCCGGGTATCGCCTTTGCGCAGGACCCGGCCGAACCGACCGGCGACGCGCCGGCGGCGGCCGCGACCCCGGTCGCCAATGGCGCACAGCGTTACAACCCCGCCGACTTCGCCCGCTTCGCACCGCGCACCGCGCTCGACATGGTCGAGAAGGTCCCCGGCTTCCTGATCGTCACCGGTACCAATGGCGGCAATCGCGGGCTGGGGCAGGCGACCGAGAATGTCCTGATCAACGGCGAGCGCATCGCGAGCAAGACGACCGATGCGCGCACCGCGCTGTCGCGGATCACCGCGACGCAAGTCGCCTATATCGACATCGTCGACGGCGCGAGCCTGAACGTCCCCGGGCTGACCGGACAGGTCGCCAATGTCGTCCTCGTCGCGGGCGCGGGTTCGGACGGCGGCTTCAAGACGACGATCCGCTGGCAGCCCGAATGGCGTCCGCGGATCGAGGATAATTGGCTGAACGGCGAGATTTCGACGACCGGCAAGCTCGGCGGCACCCAGGTCACGCTGAGCCTGAAGAACGAGGCGAACCGGAACGGCCATTGGGGCCCCGAACGGCGGTTCGACGACCAGGGCGACCTGTTGTTCGTGCGCGACGAGTTCGGCGCCTATGACGGCGACCGGCCGCGCCTGTCGGCGGCGCTCGCGCGGACCACGGCGAACGGCAACAAATGGAATTTCAACCTTGGCGGCCAGTTGCAGAATCTGCGCGAATCGGTGCGCGGAACATCGGTGCAGCCGGGCTTCGGGCGCGTATCGGAAGATTTCCGCTTTACCGAAGACGAGCATAATTTCGATATCGGCGGCGATTATGAAATGGGGCTGGGCAAGGGCCGGCTCAAGCTGATCGGCCTTTATCGCTTCGAGCATAGCCCGGTCGTCGATACGTTCATCGTCGATCGCGCGATCGGCGGCCGGTCGGGCGAGCGGTTCAGCCAGACCGCCGACGAAGGCGAATCGATCCTGCGCGGCGAATATAGCTGGCGCACCGGCGGCGGCACCGACTGGCAGGTCGCGCTCGAGGGCGCTTACAACACCCTCGACGTCGATGCCGAATTTGCGCGGTTGCAGTCCGATGGCAGCTTTCTGCCGGTCGCCTTTGGCGGCGAGCGGACCAAGGTCGAGGAAAAGCGCAGCGAAGCCTCGCTCACCTGGGGACGCGCGCTGGCGCCGAACCTGACCGCACAGCTCAACCTTGCCGCCGAATATAGCGAACTGACCTCGTCGGGGCCGGGCGGACTGACACGCAGCTTCGTCCGGCCGAAGGGCAAGTTCGCGCTGGCCTGGAAGGTAGGGCCCAAGACCACGATCAACTGGTTCGTCCAGCGCCGGGTCGACCAGCTCAATTTCTTCGATTTCGCCAGCTCGGTCGATGTCGCGAACGGGCAGGGCAATGGCGGCAACGGCCAGTTGGTGCCGCCGATCGTCAATCGCAGCGAGCTGGAATTCGTCCAGGACCTGAGCCGATGGGGCAATGCGTCGATCGCCTTCGCTTATGGCTATGCGCAGGACCTGGTCGATCAGATCCCGCTGTCGCCGACCACCGAAGGGCGCGGCAATCTGCCCGGCGCGCATCTCTATCGCGTCACCACCAAGGGCACATTGCTGCTCGACCCGCTGGGGTGGAAGGGGGCGCGGATCAACGCCGATGTGACCTGGCGCCGCAACCGGGTGCGCGACCCGTTGACGAACCAGTGGCGCGACCAGAGTTTCGGGCAGGAATATGTCGCCGACCTCAGCCTGCGCCACGACATTCCGGGCAGCAATATCGCATGGGGCGGCGGCTATTTCGACGAACGCTTCAGCCCCGGGCTGCGGCTCGATGCGATCGAGAAGGAATATACGGTGGGGCCGTTCGTCACCGCCTTTGTCGAGCACAAGAATGTCGCGGGTTTCACGGTCAAGCTGTCGTACCGCAACCTCGCGGGGATGAAGGACGGCTTTGACCGCACGGCCTATGTCGACCGGCGCGACGGGCCGATTGCGTTCAGCGAAAGCCGCCGGCGCAAGTTCGGGCAATATTTCCAGCTGACGGTGACGGGAACCTTATAATCCTCCCCGCAAGCGGGGAGGAACTTCCTAGCGCTCGTTCAGATAATAGCGCTCGCGCGCAGTCAGGTCGTCGTTCAGCTCATAGACGATCGGCTGGCCGGTCGGGATCTCGAGCCCGGTGATGTCCGCGTCCGAAATGCCCGACAAATGCTTGACCAGCGCGCGCAGGCTGTTGCCGTGGGCGGAGATCAGCACCGTCTTGCCCGCCGCAAGCTGGGGTTCGATTTCAGCCTGATAATAGGGCAGCACGCGCGCGATCGTGTCCTTCAAGCTCTCGGTCGAGGGGATGGCGATGCCCGCATAGCGCGGGTCGCTCGCGAGGTCGTAGGGCGAGCCGGCGTCGAGCGGCGGCGGCGGGATATCGAAGCTGCGGCGCCAGATCTTGACCTGCTCGTCGCCATGCTTGGCCGCGGTCTCGGCCTTGTCGAGCCCGGTGAGGCCGCCATAATGGCGCTCGTTGAGGCGCCAGTCCTTGGTTACCGGCAGCCACAAACGCCCCATCGCCTCGAGCGCGAGGTTGAGCGTCTTGATCGCGCGCGACTGGACCGAGGTGAAGGCGGTGTCGGGCGCAATGCCCTTTTCCTTCATCAGCTCGCCCGCAGCTTTCGCCTCGGCCGCACCCTTTTCGGTGACGTCGACGTCCCACCAGCCGGTGAAGCGGTTTTCGAGATTCCACTGCGACTGGCCGTGACGGAGGAGGATGAGCTTGGGCATGGACGATCCTTCGAGAGACGATTCGCCGCCGCCTTAGCGCGGCTTTTCCGCGAAGGCCAACACCCCTCTTGAAATGGGTCCGGCCGCCCCCAGATTCGCATCATCCGGTCGCCATCAAGGGGCCGGGTGGCGATCGCGGCCCATGCCGCGGTCCCTTTGCTTCGCTTTTGACAAGGAAGAAAGACCCATGCGCAACAGCTTCGACTGGACCCCCTATCGCCGTTCGACGGTCGGTTTCGACCGCCTGTTCGATTTCCTCGAAACGGGCGGTTCGGGCGCCGAAAACTATCCGCCCTTCGACATCGAAAAGGTCGCCGACGACCATTTCCGCATCACCGTCGCGGTCGCGGGTTTCAAGAGCGACGAAATCGACATCACCGCGCAGCAGAATATGCTGGTCGTCAGCGGCCGCAAGGCGCCCGCCACCGAAGGCGAAGGCCGCCAGCTGCTGTATAGCGGCATCGCGACGCGCGCCTTTGAGCGCCGCTTCCAGCTCGCCGATTTCGTACGCGTCAGCGCCGCCGACCTGGCCGACGGGCTGCTGAGCATCGACCTGGTACGCGAAGTGCCCGAGGCGATGAAGCCTCACAAGATCGCGATCGGCGGCGCGCAGCCGACCTTGTTCGACGGCGATAAAAAGGCCGCGTAACCGCGGAGGCTTCGGCCTGAAATATGCGGGGTCCGGAGTCCCTTCCGGACCCCGTTTTCGTTTTTGGGCATTTTTCCTGCCCGGTTACGCCGTGGCGCACACGTCCGTGTCATTCGTTTCGCGCAAAGACGCAAAGACACGAAGAGGTCGTGCCTGCCGCGAAGCAGCCTTTTTCGCGGACGGTGCGCCAAACGCATCGCTCAAAAAGAACAGGGGCCTATCGGCCCGGAGTACCTTCTTCGTGTCTTTGTGTCTTTGCGCGAAACCCTTTCAAAGGGCTCGCGTCATAAAACAGCTGAAGGGGTCGGGCTTGTAATCGGCGAAGGGCTCGCAATCCTCGAACCCGTAGCGCCGGTAGAGCGCGAGCGCGGGTTCGAAGGCGGGGCTCGATCCGGTTTCGAGGCTGAGCCTTTCGGCGCCGCGCGCTTGTGCTTCGGCGAGGATATGGTCGAGCATGCGCGCCGCGACGCCTTGCCGCAGGAACGCATCATGGGTGCGCATCGACTTGATCTCGCCATGGCCGGCATCGAGCATCTTGAGCGCGCCGCAACCCGCGAGGTCGCCGTCGCGGTGGATCGACCAGAAGGTCACATCGCCCGCGCGCAGCCCGTCGAAATCGAGGAAATGGCAACTGCCCGCCGGCGAATTGGCGAGCATGCCAGCAAAATGCTGTTCGAGCAGCGCCCGGATGGCGGCGCCCGACAGATCGTCCTCGACGATATGCCAGCCGCCGCCATCGAACATCAGAGGATCTGGTCCAGCGTCGAGAGGCACGCGTGCGCGAGCAGCTTCGACCGCTCAGGCGACCAGCCCTGCACCGGGTCGGGCAGGTCGCGATTGTCCTTGAACGGCATTTCGAGCGTCATCGACACCGCGCCATAGCGTTCGGCGAGTTGCGTCGTCGACATGCTGAGGTTCGCCTTGCCCGGCGCCGATTCGACATAGCCGAGATCGACCTGGAAATCGGGGGTCGCGGCGGCGAGTGCGGCCTGGAAATCCTTGTATTTCTGCTGCTGCTCCGCCTTGAGCGACGGAATGCCCTCGAAGCCCGCGAAGAACACCGCCGGAATCGCCTCGTCGCCATGGACGTCCATCGCCCAGTCGACGCCGGTTTCGTCCATCGCATTGCGGACGCAGAGGACCTCCGGGCTGCGCTCGGGTGTCGGTTCGTGCCATTCGCGGTTGAGGTTCACGCCCGCATAGTTGGTGCGCAAATGCCCACGGCGCGAGCCGTCGGGATTCATGTTCGGCACGATATGAAAGCGGCATTTGGCGAGCAGCGAGCGGGCGTGCGGGTCGGCGAGATCGGTGAGCTTTTCGAGCGCGCCCTCCATCCACCATTCGGCCATGCTCTCGCCCGGATGCTGGCGCGCATAGAGCCACACCTGCGTGTCGCCGCTGCCCATTTCGAGGCAGTCGATCGGCTGGCCTTCAAGGCTGTGACCGAGGCGGCGATAGGTCACGCCATCACACTCGGCGGCCCAGGCGATCAGGTCGTGGTGCCGCTCCATCGAATAGGGCGCGAAATAGGCGACCCACAGGATCGGGCTTTCGGCGGTGTGCTGGACGATCAGCGAGCCGCCGTCGGCATCAGCGTCGTAGCGCGTGTCGAGCCGGAACCAATGTTCGCGGTCGGTGCTGGCGCACACCGCATAATCGGGCCAGCCATCGGGATAGGCCGAATTAGCGAGTCCGGTGATGCTGAGTTCCAGCGCGTCGCCGACGGCGCAGCCGACGCGGAAGTGGAACCATTGGAAGAAATCGGATTCGCGATCCTTGCGGATCGAGAGCCTGGCGGTGGTGCCGGCGAGCGACTCCACGACGATATTGCCGCTGTCGAATGCGGCGTCGATGCTGATGGTCATGGCACGCTGATAGTGCGTCCCGATTCGCCGGGGAAGTCCTTGAATAGGGCGTCGGCCAATTTTGCCGCCGCGAGCGACGGCTGCGCCGCCGGGGCTTTGGACGGCACGGCGGCGATCGCGCGGCCCTCCCAAAGCGCGTTGCCCGTGGCGGCATCGTCGATGCGCACCGACAATTGCAGATCCTGGACGCGGCGCGGCCCGCCGCCGAGGTTGAAGCCGATGCCCAGCCCCAGACCGACCCCCGAGCGATACCCGCCGGTGCCGCCGCCAACGCCGACCGACACTGGCGAATTGCCGCCGCCGCTGGTGCGTTCGCTGCGCTCGAAGGCGATGCGGACGAGGAGCGGGGCGCGTTCGCCCGATCCCGCCGCGACGAGTCCCTGGCGCTGCAACTGCTGGTCGACCGCCGTGCGGTAGCTATTCCATTCGATCGACGGCATGCCCGCGCCCGGGCCTCCCGCACCCGACGCATCGAGCGGCGCGGTCGCAATGGCATAGCGCGTGCCGGGCGCCCAGCCGGGGACGGCATTGTGAAACCGCGTGACCTCGACCGGCGGCACGGCGGTGGCGCAACCGCCGAGCGTCAGCGTCGCTGCACCGAGCAGGACGACTATGTGATGAAGCTTCATAAGCCCATCATGCGCCAGCGAATCTGGCTTGGCAATGAACGGGGTGCGCGGGCGCACCCCATGTCACCATCAGCGATAGAAGATGTGATTGTCGATCTGCGCGATGCGCGTCTTGCGCCAGCCGGGCGAGACGTGGCGGGCGTGGAAGAAGAGGGCGCCGGGCGCTTGATTCTTCCAGCTGCCGTCGCGGGCGATCTGTGCAATCGCGACCGCATTCGACCACAGGGTCGTCGATTCGCGAATCGCCGGCATCTTGCCGCCGCGCACGAAGCTGAACTGGCTCGGCTGGTGGACGACGCCGCACAGGCTGGCCGGGAAGCGGCCCGACTGGGCGCGGTTGATCACGACGTGCGCGACCGCGAGCTGGCCGACGAGCGATTCGCCGCGCGATTCGAAATAGACCGCACCGGCGAGGCAGCGCAGTTCGGGATCGATCGTCGCCGGACGCGACGTCGCGGCGACGAGCGCCGCGAGCGATTCGGCGGTCACCGGAGCGATGGGCTCGACGGCGGGCTGATCCTCGGTAATCTGGGGAGTTTCGACCATCGTTTCGGTCGAAATATCTGCCTTCTGGAGCAATTCGGGCACGGTGCTCGACGAAGTTGCTGCGGGCAGACTGGCCTGGGCGACCAGATCATTGGCGAAACCGGGTTCCGCCATGACCAGCATGGTGGCGACTGTCATACCGACGGCAACCACGCTAGCGACGTTCAAAATGCGACTCATAAAATCCGTCAAAAGGGCGGCTGACGGGCCAAATAAAACAGGCGGGGGACGTATTTCTGTACCCGCCTGCGGCCGTCATCCGACTGCGTGTCCGAACCGTTTACCGGATGTTTCGACTCAGAGCCGACGCCACCCGCAGAACGACCTACGCGTTAATCTGTCGGTGCCACTTATTGTGCAGCGCAACAATGTCAAGCAAGCTCTGCCCACTCGGCGACGAGTCGTGGCGCATTTGCGATGTCCAGTTCGACGATCCACAGGTCGGGATCGGCCTTTTTCCGCCGTTCGAGATAGGCGGTGCGCGTCGCTTCGTCGTCACCGGCCGCAGCGCCCACATCCTCCCAGACATAGCCGCCCGCCATCGAAAAACGCCGTTCGAGCAGCGCACCGGCGGCCCCGCGCTCGCGGCACTGGATGAGAATCACGCCCGATTGCGCGTCGCCCGAGGCGAGGATCGCGCCAAAGCCGCCGGCGGCTTCGGTCCGGCGCATCAGCAGGTCGATGAGGAAACGGCTGGTGAGCCGGGTCATGGCGAAAACGGCGGCGCGGCGTCAGGCCGCGTCACGCGTTTCGCTGTCGGCGAGCAGCGCATAGAGCGCTTCGTCGCTCTTGGCGCCGCGCAGCCGGTCGGCGATCGCCTCGTTGCGGAGCATGCGCGAGACGCCGGCGAGCGCCTTCAGATGGTCGGCGCCGGCGTCGAGCGGCGACAGCAGCACGAAGAGCAGGTCGACCGGCAGGCCATCGACGGCCTGGAAATCGATCGGGCGCGACAGTTGCAGGAACAGCCCGCGTACCCCGGTCAAATCGGCCATCTTCGCATGGGGCAGCGCGATGCCGCGCCCGAAGCCGGTCGAGCCGAGACGCTCGCGTTCGAGCAGGGCCTCGCTGACCTCGCCCGAATCGAGCCCGAGCGACCGCGCCGCAAGGTCGCCGACGAACGGAAACAAGGCTTTTTTGGAATCGAGCTGAACATGCGCGCGCACGGTCGCCGGATAGAGGAGGGAAGATAGGTTCATCGCTCTGGTCAAATCTCAAACAACCCGACCCCGCAGACGCGCTCGCCCTGATGGCAATCGTTCGCGGATCGGTCTGGTGCCCCCCGCCATCACGGCCCCGGGCATCGCGGGAGTATCGTTGGGCGCGGCCCTTAGGCCGGATGGCGGAGAAAATCCAGTCCTATTGCGGCTCTACCCATCCGATGGTGCCGTCGGTCCGGCGATAGACCATGTTGTGCGCGCCGGTCTTGCTGTTCACAAAGAGCAGCGCGTTGGTGTTCCGGAGGTCGAGCATCATTACCGCGTCGGACACGCTGCTGCTCGGAATATCGACGCGGGTTTCGGCGATGATCGCCGGCGCGTCGCCCGCATCCTCTTCCTCGCTGCCGCTGTCGAAAACGATGTAGCTGGCATTGTCCTGGATCTCGTCGACCGTCGGCGACGGCGCACCCGATCCGTTGCGATCCTTCAGCCGGCGCATATAGCGGCGCAGCTGCTTCTCGATGCGTTCGGCGGCGCCCTCGAAGGCGACATGCGCGTCCTGCGCCTGGCCATGGCCCTTGAGCACGAGGCCCTGCATCACATGCGCGACGATGTCGCATTGGAAACTGTCGTGCGGCCCCTTGCCGAAGGTCGCGTGCGCGCCGATCGCGCGGGAGAAATATTTGTCGGCAATCGCGTTCATCCGGTCCGACACATGCGACTGCAGCGCTTCGCCGGTTTCGATCTGGTGGCCAGAGACGCGGATTTCCATTTTTCTTCTCCTTCTTGGCCGGTGCGATCGGGTCAGGCGACCGTCATCACACCGTATCGAGCCACAGCGGCTGGTTCAGCCCTGTGACAAAATCGGCATGCCGCGCCAGTTCGGCGGGCGATGCCATATGCGGGCGCGGTTCGCGCCATGGTCGGTCGGGGGAATGCGGAGCGGCAGGGGCTGCGGGCTGCGCGGATTGTCCGGCCGGGGTCGCGGCAAGCCCGAGGCCGATCTGCCGTCCGCCGGTCATTTCAATATAGAGATGCGCGAGCAATTCGGCGTCGAGCAGCGCGCCATGTTTGACGCGGTGGCTGCGGTCGATGCCGTAGCGCGTACACAAAGCGTCGAGGCTGTGTTTCGCCCCGGGGTGCAGCTTGCGCGCCATCTGCACGGTGCAGCACATGCGCGCCATGTCGAGCGCAGGACGCCCGGCGCGCGCGAGTTCGGCGTTGACGAAACCGAAGTCGAAGACGGCGTTGTGCGCGACCAGCGGCGCGTCGCCGAGAAATTCGAGCAGCTCGTCGATGCGCTCGGCGAACAAGGGCTTGTCGGAGAGGAATCCGATCGACAGCCCATGCACCGCTTCAGCCGCAGCGGGCATGTCGCGTTCGGGATTGAAATAGGCGTGGAAACTGTGGCCGGTTTCGCGGCGATCGACCAGTTCGATACACCCGATTTCGACCAGCCTGTCCCCGGTTCTGGGGTCGAGCCCCGTGGTTTCCGTATCGAAAATAATCTCTCGCATCGAAGCCATAATCTGGACCCTATCGGGCGCGGAAACAAGAGGCGATGGCGCGAATCTGGCGATGCGTCGCGCTTTTCGGGCGACCCGTTTCGATGATGAAATCGGCGCGCGCGCGCTTGACCCGGTCGGGAACCTGCAGGCGGCGAATCGCGCGCAGCCGGGCGAGCGTCATGCCCGGTCGCCGCATCACCCGCTTGCGCTGCATCCAGGCAGGGGCCGAAACGACCGCGATCGCGCCGACGCGGCGCCAGCCGCCTTTCTCGAACAGCAAGGGAATATCGAGCACGACGACGTCTCGCGCGCGGTGGCGGGCGAGGAAGCGTTTCTGCGCCCGGCCGACCGCCGGGTGGACGATCGCTTCGAGCGCGGCGAGTTCGTGCGTATTGCCAAGCACTTGCGCGCCCAGCTTTTGCCGGTCGACCCCCTTCGGTCCGGTCGTGCCGGGAAAGCGCGCCTCGATCGCGGCGACGAGCGCGCCGCCGGGGCCCTGGAGTCGGTGAACCTCGGCATCGGCGTCGAACACCGGAATCCCCTCGGCGACGAACATTTTCGCCGCCGTCGACTTGCCCATGCCGATCGATCCGGTGAGGCCGAGGAGGAAGGGGCGGCGGAGCCGCGAGGCCGGGCGTTTATAGTGACTCATGCGGTGAGCAACGCGCGCAATTCCTCGTCGCGCCCCTCGGGCGGCGGCTTGCCGAAGAAGAGTTCGAAGGCGAGCGCGGCCTGGCCGATCAGCATGTCGAGGCCGTCGACGGTATCGAGTCCGCGCGACTCGGCGGCGGCGAGCAGCCCGGTGCGCAGCGGCGCATAGACGAGGTCGTAGACGATCGCATCGTCGGCGAGCGGCGACAGGTCGAGATCGAGCGGCGGCTGCCCGGTCATGCCGAGGCTGCTCGCGTTGACCAGCAGGGCGGCGGGCGGCAGCGGCGCATCGAGCGCGACCACATCGCCCTTGAGGCCGAAGGTGGCGAGCAGGCCCATGGCCTTGAGCGGGCTGCGGTTGAGGATAGTGACCCGGCCGACCCGCGCCCGCGCCAGGGCAAACAGCACCGCGCGCGCGGCGCCGCCGGCCCCGACGACGACGACGGGGGCCCCTTCGAGATCGAGTTCGGCGAGCGGGGCAAAGAAGCCCGCCGCATCGGTATTGGTGCCGATCAGCGCCCCGTCGCGCTGCCGCACGATCGTATTCATCGCGCCGATCGTGCCGCGCACGTCGCCGGGATCGTCGACGAAATCCATCACCGCCAGCTTGTGCGGGATGGTGACGTTACAGCCGCGCCAGTCGGGATCGCCGCGACGCTCGGCGATGAAGGCGGCGAGATCATCGGGCTTCACATGCGCGCGCCGATAATCGCCAGCGAGGCCGAGTGCAGCGAGCCAGAACCCATGGATGAGCGGCGATTTGCTGTGCTTGATCGGGTCGCCGATCACTTCGGCATAGGGCGTGCTCATGCCGGCGCCAGCCCGGTGGCGCGCAGCCACGACAGCAGCGGAAGCATGGGCATGCCGATGATGGTCCAGGGATCGCCCTCGACGCGTTCGAACAATTGCACCCCCGCCCCCTCAATCTCGTAGCAGCCGACGGTCCAGCGGATGCTGTCCCAATTTTGCGCGACATAGTCGGCGATGAAGGCGTCCGACAAGGGCCGCATCCACAGTTTCGCTTCGCCGATCGCGCGCCATATCGGCGCGCCGTCGCGCGCGGCGACGACGGCGCTGAACAGACGGTGGCGGGTGCCCGCCATGCGGCGGAGATGGCGCGCGGCCTCTTTGGGGCTTTCGGGCTTGGTCAGCATCGCCCCGTCGTCGAGCGCCAGCGTCGAATCGGCGCCGAGCACGGTCACCCCGGCGAGCCGCGACGAAATCTTGATCGCTTTCGCCTCGGCCAGCGCGTCGGCGATGTTGCGCGCGCTTTGCCCGGCGGCGTGGAGCGATGCGGTCAGCGCTTCCTCGTCGACATGCGCGGCTGTCGTCTCGAACGTCAGCCCGGCGGCGCGCAGCATCGCGGCGCGGCCGCTGCTTTGCGAGGCAAGAAGCAAGGTCATGCGGCGCCCGCCGAGCGGTCCTCGACCAGCTTGATCACCGCCGCGGCGGTTTCCTCGATCGAGCGGCGTGTCACGTCGATCACCGGCCAGCCATTGTCGGCGAACATGCGCCGCGCATAGGCCAGTTCGGCCTTGACCTTGTCATCGTCGACATAGGCGGTTTCGGGCGCCTGGTTGAGCGAGAGCAGCCGGTTGCGGCGGACCTGCACCAGCCGGTCGAGCCCGGTGGTGAGGCCGACCACCAGCGGTTTCCTGAGATTGTAGAGCGCATCGGGCGGCGGCGATTCGGGGACGATCGGGATGTTCGCGGTCTTGAAGCCGCGATTGGCGAGATAGATGCTCGTCGGGGTCTTCGAGGTGCGCGACACCCCCGCGAGCACGATGTCGGCCTGTTCCCAATTTTCCCAGCCGATGCCATCGTCATGCGCGACGGTAAATTGAATGGCCTCGACCCGCGCGAAATAGGCGGCGTCGAGCTGGTGCTGGCGGCCGGGGCGCGCCTTGGCTTCTTGTCCGAGCATCGTCGACAAGGCGTCGGTGACCGCGTCGAGCGCCGCGACGAGCGGCAGGTCGCGTGCCCGTGCGCGCCGTTCGAGGCTGACGCGCAGGTCGCCGTTGACGAGGGTGAAGAGGATCATGCCGGGGCTCGCCTCGACCTCGGCCATGATCCGGTCGAGATGCGATTCCGAGCGCACCATCGGCCAGAAATGGCGCACCACTTCGACATCGTCGAACTGCGCGATCGCCGCCTTGGCGATATTTTCGAGCGTTTCGCCCGTGGAATCGGATATGAGGTGAAGGTGAAGTCGGCCCATCGCCGCACTTGGCGCAAAGCCGCAGAAAAAGGCAATGCCGGATCAGGCGCGGGATGACGAAAAACCGCCTGTGGATAAGTTTGCGGACAGCGACGGGGAGCAAATCGGTACAGTGGATTCATCCCCGGCGCTGCCGATTCCGCTCCATGGCTTGTCCACAGCGAAAGCATTTTATCCACAGGCTGTGAAGAACGGGGACAGCGCCCGCCGACTCCGCCGCAAAGATGGCCGGCGAGGGAGTCAAGCTGTTGGCAAAGACGGCGGCGCTGCCTAAAGCCGCGTTCTTCGCCCGCCAACAAACCACCACCATATTCTTATATATTATATTGGAAGAGAAAGAGGTCCGCGCCATGACGTCACACAAGCGCTTGCTCGCAACGCTGCGCGGGGCCCGGCAGGAGCGGCCCGCGCTGTGGCTCATGCGCCAGGCCGGACGTTATCTTCCCGAATATCGCGCGCTTCGCGAGACCAAGGGCGGTTTCCTCGAGCTCTGCTATGATCCCGAGGCCGCTGCCGAGGTGACGCTGCAACCGATCCGCCGTTTCGGTTTCGACGGTTCGATCCTGTTTTCGGACATCCTCGTCATCCCGCACGCGCTGGGGCAGGATCTGTGGTTCGAGGCCGGTGAGGGCCCGCGGCTCGCGCCGCCGCTGGTCGACAGCGCGCTGGCGTCACTCGAGGGCGCCCCGCAGCGGCTCGATCCCGTTTATGCCACCGTCGCGCGCGTCTCGGGCGCCTTGCCGCCCGAGACGACCTTTCTGGGCTTTGCAGGAAGTCCCTGGACGGTCGCGACCTATATGATCGCGGGGGCGGGGTCCAAGGACCAGGCGGCGGCACGGCGCATGGCGTTCGGCGATCCGGCGGCGTTCCAGGCGATCATCGATGCGATCGTCGACCTCAGCACCACCTATCTCTCCGGCCAGATCGAAAACGGGGTCGAGGCGGTGCAATTGTTCGACAGCTGGGCGGGCAGCCTGAGCCCCGCGCAATTCGAACGCTGGGTAATCGCGCCCAATGCCGAGATCGTCCGCCGGTTGAAGGCGCTGCATCCCGATACCCCGGTTATCGGCTTTCCCAAGGGAGCCGGCGGCAAGCTGGCGACCTATGCGAACGAAGTCGGCGCCGATGCGATCGGGCTCGACGAGACGGTCGATCCGGTGTGGGCCGATGCCGTCCTGCCGCCGCATCTGCCGGTGCAGGGCAATCTCGATCCGCTGGCGCTTGTCGCCGGCGGCGAGGCGCTCGACACGGCGATCGACCGCATCCTTGCAGCTTTCCCGTCGCGTCCCCATATCTTCAATCTCGGCCATGGCATCGTGCCCGACACGCCGATCGCCCATGTCGAGCATCTGATCAAGCGCGTGCGGGGATAGGCATGGAACTGGCGGGTTTCCTTGGGTCGGCGACCTTGTGGGTCAAGGCGGCGCATGTCATTTTCGTGATCTTCTTCATGGCCGGCCTGTTTATGATGCCGCGCTTCTTCGTCTATCATCACCAATGCGCAGTGGGGTCCGACGAAGACGCCAAATGGATCGAGCGCGAAGACCGGCTGCGCCGGATCATCCTCAACCCCGCCATCATGATCGTCTGGGTTCTCGGGCTCATGCTCGCGTTCAACGGCGACTATTGGCACCAGGGCTGGTTCCTCGCCAAATTCCTGATCGTGATCGCGCTCTCGGGCTATCATGGCTGGATGATCGGCTATTTCAAAAAGCTCGCCAAGGGAGAGCGTCCGCTGACCGAAAAGCAGCTTCGCATGCTCAACGAGGTACCGGGTGTCGCAGCGGCGGTGATCGTCATTCTGGCGGTCGTCCGGCCCTTTTAACCGATCGGCGCGGCGCGGTGCCGATTGACTTGGACAAACGCCGGTTATAGGGGCCGATCAACCCCGTTTCCTGCGGGCGGCGCTTCCATGCGCCGAGCTATCAATAACGGTTGTCCCACGACCGGATAGGCACCAGCCGGTGCGACGAAACAAGTCTCCCTATCTTCTTATATTCATACCCGGAATCCATCCCATGCATCTCAAAGAACTCAAAACCAAAGCGCCCGCCCAGCTCGTCGAAATGGCCGAAGAACTGGGCGTCGAGGGCGCATCGACGCTGCGCAAGCAGGACCTGATGTTCTCGATCCTGAAAGAACTCGCCGAAGAGGGCGAGGAAATCATCGGATCGGGCACGATCGAGGTTCTCCCGGATTCGTTCGGTTTCCTGCGTTCGTCCGAAGCCAATTATCTCGCCGGTCCCGACGATATCTATGTCTCGCCGAACCAGGTCCGCAAATATGGCCTGCGCACCGGCGACACCGTCGAGGGCGAGATCCGCGCCCCGCGCGACGGCGAACGCTATTTCGCGCTGACCAAGCTGATCAGCGTCAATTTCGACGACCCCGATGTCGTGCGTCACCGCGTCAATTTCGACAACCTCACGCCGCTCTATCCGAACCAGAAGCTGTCGCTCGACACCGTCGATCCGACCGTCAAGGACAAGTCGGCGCGCGTGATCGACCTCGTCAGCCCGCAGGGCAAGGGCCAGCGCGCACTGATCGTCGCGCCGCCGCGCACGGGTAAGACCGTGCTGTTGCAGAATATCGCCAAGGCGATCACCGACAATCATCCCGAGGTCTATCTCATCGTCCTGCTGGTCGACGAGCGCCCCGAGGAAGTCACCGACATGCAGCGCAGCGTGAATGGCGAAGTCGTCTCCTCGACCTTCGACGAACCCGCGACGCGCCACGTCCAGGTCGCCGAAATGGTGATCGAAAAGGCCAAGCGCCTTGTCGAGCACAAGAAGGATGTCGTCATCCTGCTCGACTCGATCACCCGCCTCGGCCGCGCCTACAACACCGTCGTTCCGTCGTCGGGCAAGGTGCTGACCGGCGGTGTCGACGCCAATGCGCTGCAGCGCCCGAAGCGCTTCTTCGGCGCCGCGCGCAACATCGAGGAAGGCGGTTCGCTGTCGATCATCGCCACCGCGCTGATCGATACCGGCAGCCGCATGGACGAGGTGATCTTCGAAGAATTCAAGGGCACGGGTAACTCGGAAATCGTGCTCGACCGCAAGGTCGCCGACAAGCGCATCTTCCCGTCGCTCGACGTCGGCAAATCGGGCACCCGCAAGGAAGAGCTGCTCGTCGAAAAGGACAAGCTGTCGAAAATGTGGGTGCTGCGCCGCATCCTCATGCAGATGGGGACGATCGACGCGATGGAATTCCTGCTCGACAAGATCAAGGATTCCAAGACCAACGAGGATTTCTTCGACAGCATGAACCAGTAAGCCCGGTCGATGGCCGTCCTCGAACATGCCTTGCTTCCCGTGCGTGCGGGCAGCGAAGCGGCGTTCGAGGCGGCCGTCGCCGAAGCGCGGCCGCTGATTGCGGCATCGCCCGGGTTTATCTCGCTCCAGATTCGCCGGCCGACGAGCATCGGACAGCCTTATCTGCTCCTGGTGGAATGGCGGTCGGTCGAGGATCATCGCGACGGTTTCCGCCAGTCCGACCGCTATCAACAGTGGCGGGCGTTGTTGCATCGCTTTTATGACCCTATGCCAGAGGTCAGCTATTTCGGGGATATGCTGTGATATTCGATATTTTGACCCAGGCCGCCGCGGCGGCGCCGAGTTTCGGTTCGCCGGCCGAAATCTGGCAGCATATCGTCAACGACTTCAGCAACATCGGTTCGCCCGCCGCGATGTCGGCGTTCCTGCAGGTGCTGATGATCGACATCGTGCTGGCGGGTGACAATGCGATCGTCGTCGGCGCGCTCGCCGCCGGGCTTCCCGCCGACCAGCGGCGCAAGGTGATCGTCATCGGCGTGCTCGCGGCGCTGGTCCTGCGCGTCGCCTTCGCGCTCGTCGTCCAGCAGCTGATGGGCATCGTCGGCCTGATCTTCGTCGGCGGCCTGCTGCTGATCTGGGTGGCGTGGAAAATGTGGCGCGAACTGCGCGAAGGCGCGCATTCGGCCGGGTCGCCCGAAGTCGAAGGCGACGAGCATTCGGGTCTGAAGCCCGCCAAGAGCTTTGCCGCCGCCGCCTGGGCGGTCGCGATCGCCGATGTCAGCATGAGCCTCGACAATGTGCTTGCGGTCGCCGGTGCGGCGCGCGAGCATCCCGGCATTATGATCGTCGGCCTGATCGTCGCGGTCGCGCTGATGGGTGTCGCGGCGAACATCATCGCCAAATATATCGAGCGCTATCGCTGGATCGCCTATATCGGCCTCGCCGTGATCCTCTATGTCGCGGTCAAGATGATCTACGAAGGCTGGATCGATCCGAGCGTCGGGATCGGCACGCTGTTCGGCTGATCCTTTTCGGCTGGTTACGAAAGAGCCGGCTCCGCTAGGGGCTGGCTTTTTTGTTGTCCGCTACCCATGTGACAATCGTGTCCCAGCTTCATATGACTCGCGTGGCTGTCGGCTGCCCCGACTATCCCTCGCTCGCGTCGCGGATCGCGTCGCGCGGCGAGGGCGGCGAGGTGCGTTTCACGACGCGGTTCAAGCCAAAGCGTGCCGACGAGCTGATCGGCGGAAAATTGCACTTCATCGTCAAGCATATGCTCGTCGGGCGGGTCGAAATCTTGCGCTTCGACGCGCGCGAGGACGGGCGGATCGATATCGTCTGCATCGCGGATCTGGAACGCATCCATCCGCAGCCCAAGCGGGCGCATCAGGGATGGCGCTATCTGGCTGAAGCCGACGCGCCCAAGGGTGCTGATGAAGGGGACGGGATCGGCGATCTGCCGCCCGAACTCTATCGGGAGCTCGCCGGACTCAGCCTGATCTAAAGCGCCGCGCGAAAGCTGTCGGCGCGCGCCATCGCCCAATAGCGTGCGCTCGCGACCGAAGCCGGGTCGTCGAGCAGCACGCCGCGCTCGTAGAATTTATAGATGCGGTCGATCGAGTCCGACCGCGCCGAATTGAGCCGTTCGTGCAGATGGTGCGGCCTGATCTGCCAGGGGGTTTCGAGCCCCATCGCGCAGGTGATGTCCCAGAGCGCGTTGACTGTGGCGGCCTGGAACCGGCGCACGCGTTCGGCTTTGTCTTCGACCACCAGTCCGCGCTGGCGTCCGGGATCCTGCGTTGCGACGCCGGTCGGGCAGCGGTCGGTGTGGCATTGCAGCGACTGGACGCAGCCGAGCGAGAACATGAAGGCGCGCGCAGCGTTCGACCAGTCGGCGCCGAGCGCGGCATTAATCGCGAGCCCGGCGCCCGAATGGACCTTTCCCGAAGCGGCGAGCCGCACCTCTTCCTTGAGCCCGCAGCCGACCAGCGCGTTGCGCACAAAGATCAGCCCCTCGCGCAGCGGCATGCCGACGCGGTTGGAAAATTCGACCGGCGCTGCGCCGGTGCCGCCCTCGGCGCCGTCGATCACGATATAGTCCAGCCGGATGCCGGTTTCGATCATCGCCTTCATGACGGCATAGATTTCGTGCGGCTGGCCGACACATAATTTGATCCCGACCGGTTTTCCGCCGGACAATTCACGCAATTTCGCCGCCCAGCCGAGCATCTCGACCGGAGTCGAAAAGGCGGAATGCGCGGCGGGCGAGATACAGTCCTGGCCCTCGGGCACGCCGCGCGTTGCCGCGATCTCGGCGCTGACCTTCGGCCCGGGGAGGACGCCGCCATGGCCGGGCTTGGCGCCCTGACTCAGCTTGATCTCGATCATCCGGACCTGTTCGGCCTGTGCGACATCGGCGAAGCGTGCGGGATCGAAGCGGCCGGTGTCGTCGCGGCAGCCGAAATAGCCGCTGCCCAGTTCCCACACGATGTCGCCGCCATGCTTGCGGTGATACGGGCTGAACCCGCCCTCGCCGGTGTCATGGTAAAAGTCGCCCATTTTGGCGCCCAGGTTCAGCGCCTCGATCGCATTGGCGCTGAGCGAACCGAAACTCATCGCGGAGATGTTGAGCAGCGCGCCTTGATAGGGTTTCGAACATTGCGCGGTGCCGACATGGACGCGCGCGCCGCGATCGCCATGGACCGTCGGCGCCATGCTGTGGCTCATCCATTCATATTCGTCCGAATAGACGTCGAGCTCGGTGCCGAAGGGGTGCGCGTCGAGGTCGCCCTTGGCGCGCGCATAGACCAGGTCACGTTCGGTTCGCGCAAAGGGCCGTCCGTCGAGCGGGCTTTCGACGATATAGGCGTAGAGGAAGGGACGCAGCGCCTCGAACAGCCAGCGCATCCGCGCGATCAGCGGATAATTCCGGCGCAGCGAATGGCGGCGCTGGACCGCGTCGTAGAGCGCGATTCCGAGCAGCGGGGCCCAGAGGATCAGCGTCCAGCGCGCCGGACCCCACCACGCGGCGGCTGCGATCAGCGCGAGCAGGATGGGGATCGCGATCCAGCGCGGAACCCGCACCATGACGTCAGCCCGCCTGCGCGGCGAGCATCGCGGCCATTTTCTCCCACACCTTGTTGATCGCCTTCAAGGGCCGCACCATCACCTTGAAATCGATGATCTTTCCGTCCTCGTTCCAGCGAATGATGTCGACGCCGTTGATCTGGATATCGTCGAGCGTGGTGGCGAATTCGAGCATCGCCTGATCGCCGTCGACGATCTCGCGCAGATAGCGGAAATCATCGCTGCCGAGCGCGTGGCTGGCGGCATGGAGATATGCGAAGACCTTGTCGCGTCCCTCCTGCGGCGTGTGGACGACCGGCGAATGGAACACCGCATTCTCGGCGAGCATCGCGCGCAAGGCCTGTGGATCGCCGCCGCCTTCCATATAGGCATGCCAGGCGGCGACGCCGGCCAATGCCGTCTTGGGCGCGCTCATGCCAGATGCTCGGCGAAAAAGGCCTTGGTGCGGCCGTCGGCGAGCTGCGCGCCGGCTTCGTTGCGGCGATTGCCCATCGTCGCGGCGAAGCCATGGTCGAGGCCCTGATAATCGTGGATCGTCACCTTGGGATGCGGGTCGAGCCCTTCGTGGATGCGTTTCTGCGCGTCATGGTCGACGAGATGGTCCTCGGTCGGGATATGGAGCATCAGGGGATGCGCGATCGCATGGCTTTCGTGCAGCATCTGGTCGATCATCACGCCATAATAGCCGACCGAGGCGTTCACGTCGGTGCGCGCCGCCGCCATATAGGCGAGCCGCCCGCCGAGACAGAAGCCGACGCAGCCGACCTTGGTCGCGCCCTGGGCGTGGAGCCAGCGGATCGCGGCCTCGATATCCTTGACCCCGTTATCAGCGTCATATTGGCCGAAATAGCCGAAGGCTTCCTGCAGCTCCGCCTCGATATCGGGGTTGAGCTCGACCCCGGGGGCGAAGCGCCAGAAGATGTCGGGGGCGATCGCCAGATAGCCTTCGGCGGCCCAGTCGTCGCATTTCTTGCGGATGCCCGCATTCACCCCGAAAATTTCCGGAATGACGATGATCGCGTGCGAGCTGTCGGCGTCGGGCCGGGCGACATAGGCGGGAATATCGCCCTCGCCGTCGAGCGCCGGGATGGTCGTGTTGGTCGCGGACATGAGGGTCTCTCCTGACTCTTGCTTATTGGCGGTTAAAGCGCGAAGCTAGCTGGCGCAGCGGCGCGGCTCAAGCGCGCTCAAGGGTTTTTTGTAACGGTTTTTGGCGGGGCGGAGACAGGCGATGAAATTCAATATCGAGATCGATTGCACCCCCGAAGAAGCGCGGCGGTTGGTCGGGTTGCCCGATCTGGAGCCGCTGCATGAAATTTACCTCAGCCGCGTCAAGGAGCTGATGGCGAAAGGAATTACGCCCGACATGGTGCAGGCGATGGTCAAGAGTTGGGTGCCGATGGGCGAGGGCGGGCTGGGACTGATCCAGTCGTTGATGAGCCAGTTCGGCGGCGGGCTGATGAGCGGCGCGGCCAAGGCGAACGACGGCGACGACAAGCCGGCGCGGGGGCGCAAGAGCTGAACCAAGACAAAAGCAGCGACACGATCTTTGCGCTGTCGAGCGGGATGCCGCCGGCGGCGATCGCCGTCGTGCGTGTGAGCGGGAGGCAGGCGGGGGCGGCGCTGCGGAGCCTGACCGGTCGGTTGCCCGAAGCCCGACGCGCCGTGCTGGCCGCGCTGAAAGCCGCCGACGGGACGGCGCTCGATCGGGCGTTGGTGCTATGGTTTCCGGGCCCGGCGACGGCGACCGGCGAAGACCTCGCCGAGCTGCATCTGCACGGCGGACGGGCGGTGGTCGCGGCGGTCGAGGCGGCGCTGGCGGCGCTTCCGGGACTTCGGCGGGCCGAAGCCGGGGAGTTCACGCGGCGGGCTTTCGAGAATGGACGCATCGACCTGGCCGAGGCCGAGGGACTCGCCGACCTGCTCGCGGCCGAAACCGAGAGCCAGCGCGTGCAGGCGCTCGGCATGGCGAGCGGGCATGTGTCGCGCGCGGTCGAGGCCTGGCAGGCGCGGTTGCTGATGCTGATGGCGGGGGCGGAGGCCGAGCTGAATTTTGCCGATGAGGATGATGTCGAAGTTGGCGAAAGTGTCGCGCAGCGTCTGCGTGAGGGGATGGCGGCGCTGGCGGGCGAGATGGGCGGATGGCTGGCGCGGCCGGGGGCGGAGGTGATTGCCGAGGGGCTGTCGGTGGTCATCGCCGGGCCGCCTAACGCCGGGAAATCGACCCTTATCAATGCATTAGCCAAGCGCGAGCTGGCGATCGTGTCGCCGGTCGCGGGGACGACGCGCGATGTGATCGAGACCGCGCTGGCGCTCGACGGGATCGCGATGCGCTTTTCGGACACGGCAGGATTGCGCGCCGAAAGTGCCGATGCGATCGAGATGATCGGGATCGACCGCGCAAAGGCGGCGGTCGAGGCGGCGGATATCCTGCTGTGGCTGGGGCCGCCGAAAGAGGCGCCCGATCATCCGCGTGCGATCCTGGTGGCGGCGCAGGCCGACCGCTGGAAGGGCGATGCCGCCGCCGAAGCCGATGCGGCGCGCTGCGACCTGATGCTGTCGGCGGAGACGGGCGAGGGCATGGACAGGCTCCACCGCATGATCGTCGAGATGGCGCGCACTTTGTTGCCGCGCGAGGGCGAGGCGGCGCTGCGCCGGCGCCAGCGCGACGCGCTCGCGGAGGCGAAGGAGTGGCTGGTAATCGAGGCGGGGTCGCGCGAGGCAGGCGACCTGATTTTGCTCGCCGAACGGCTGCGGCTCGCGGGCGGCGCGCTCGACCGGATCACCGGAAGGGCGGGGGTCGAGGAAATGCTCGATACGTTGTTCGGGCGTTTTTGCATCGGCAAATGATGTTCCACGTGGAACACGCTCGGGCAGCGTAGCCTCCAAATTTATTCGCACAAAGCCACCAAGCCACAAAGATGACCACGGTCATGAACCCTCTTTGTGGCTTCGTGGCTTTGTGCGGGATTATGTTTTGCCACCACCCCTGCGCCTGAACTCACCGGGCCGGGCATGATCGCATTATCTCACGCAAAGGCGCAAAGAAGGAGTGGGGAGCTTCGTCGTGCCTTTGTGCCTTTGTGTGAGATTTTTTGAGGCGCTACGCGCGATGGATTTGGCGGCGGTAATCGGCTATGCGCCGCGACAATCATGCACAGCAGCGCAACTTTTGATGTCATCGTCGTCGGCGGCGGACATGCCGGGACCGAGGCCGCCGCCGCTGCGGCGCGGCTCGGTGCGTCGGTCGCGCTCGTCAGTTTTGATCCGGCGCTGATCGGGACGATGTCGTGCAACCCGGCGATCGGGGGGCTCGGCAAGGGGCATCTGATGCGCGAGGTCGATGCGCTCGACGGATGGATGGCGCGTGCGGCCGATAGCGCGGCGATCCATTACCGGATGCTCAACGCGTCAAAAGGCGCGGCGGTGCAGGGGCCGCGAATCCAGGCGGACCGGAAATTATACCGGCAGGCGATCCAGGATCTGCTCGCCGCCGAAGAGGGCATCACTGTTGTCGAGGGCGAGGCGGCGGCGCTGATCCTGTCCGAGGATGGCGCGTCGGTCGCGGGGCTCGAACTCGGCGACGGGAGCAAGCTGACGGCGGGGGCGGTGGTGCTCGCGACGGGCACCTTCCTCGGCGGGCGGCTGTTCCGCGGCGAGGAGCGGATGGAGGGCGGACGGATCGGCGAGGCGGGGGCGCACCGGCTCGCCGAGCAGTTGCGCGGGGCCGACCTGCCGATGGCGCGGCTCAAGACCGGGACGCCGCCGCGACTCGACGGGCGGACGATCGACTGGGCGCGGCTCGCCGAGCAGCCATCGGACAGCGTCGAGGGTGCAAGCTGGACCTGTTCCACGTGGAACAATGCGCGGACGGTGCCGCAGATATTCTGCGCGATCACGCGCACCAATGCCGAATCGCACGCGATCATCGCGGCGAATCTCGACCGCTCGCCCTTGTTCACCGGGGCGATCGGGGCGGCGGGGCCGCGTTATTGCCCGTCGATCGAGGACAAGATCCACCGCTTCGCCGACCGCGACGGACATCAGGTGTTTTTGGAGCCCGAGGGGCTCGATTCGGTGCTCGTCTATCCGAACGGCATTTCGACCTCGCTTCCCGCCGATGTGCAGCTTGCCATGCTGCGCACGATGGAGGGACTCGAGACCGTCGAGATGGTCGTGCCCGGCTATGCGGTCGAATATGACCATATCGACCCGCGCGCGCTCGACCGGACCTTGCAGGTGCGCGCGATCGGCGGGCTTTATTGTGCCGGGCAGATCAACGGTACCACCGGCTATGAGGAGGCAGCGGCGCAGGGGCTGGTGGCGGGGGCGAATGCGGCGCTGACGGTGCAGGGGCGTGAGCCGCTGATCCTCGAACGGAGCGAGTCCTATATCGGGGTGATGGTCGATGACCTGGTGCTGCAGGGGGTGACCGAGCCCTATCGGATGCTCACCGCGCGCGCCGAATATCGGCTGCGGCTGCGCGCCGACAATGCCGCGACGCGGCTGACGCCCAAGGGCATCGCGCTCGGGTTGGTGCGGCCGGCGACGGCGGCGTTGTTCGACGCGCGGATGGCCGAGCGGGCGCGCGCGGCGGCGTTGCTCGACGCGCTTGTGACGACGACGGACTATGCGGCGATCGGGCTGGCGCTGCCGGGCGACGGCGCGGCGCGGCGGCGGATCGACCTGCTGCGCTTTCCCGAGGTGACGATAGCGAAGCTGGCGCTGCTCGCGCCCGAACTTGCCGCGGTCGACGAAAGGCTGCTCGCTGAGTTGGCTGAGGACGCGCATTATGCGCCGTACATCGCGCGGCAGGAGGCTGAGTTGCGCTCGCTCGCGGCGAATGAGGCGATCTTGCTCGACCCGGCGATGAATTATGCCGCGATCGGCGGGCTATCGCGCGAGATGGTGGAACGGCTGACCCGGGCGCAGCCCGAGACTTTGGGGCAGGCGGGGCGGATCGACGGGGTCACCCCGGCGGCGCTGACCGCGATCCTGGTGCATAGCAAACGGCGCGCGGCTTGAAGCTTGGCAATACGGTCCAGCCGCTTTGGTCAGAAGCTTACGGGGAGTCGATCAATCGGCCTCCACATTCATCCACGCCGCATGCGAAATTCAACCGCACGCCATTTGCAAACCTCATCCTCAGGAGATCATTGGCGAAATCAATACTCTCAATGCGTGATCCTGCGAGATCGTATTGCTTAGCGAAATCGACATAGACATCGCCTTCCAGTAGATCGTCATCTTCGTCGGGTTCCATACCGGACGACCAGAACAGCGCTCCTGCATCCAAAAAAAATCTGTGCGAGACGCCGGAGATCGTCATGTAAAACAGACTGTAGATCGCAGATTCTTGGTTCGATACCGCCACAAAATTTTCGCACAGCTTGCCGAAAATCTCTGTCATTCTGGTTTCAAAGTGCTGTCGCCTTATCATCGGTATGGCAACATTCCTTTCCACGGTTCGCTGTTTCTTGCTCGATATCCAACGGGGATGGCGAGCTACGCATTATGCAGCATCCTTCGATGTCCACAACGGGAAACGCTCAGACATCCGAAGTACCTGTTGGGGCGTCATGGTGGCCTGTACGAAACGTTTACTCCGACTTCGTCGAGCGGGACCCCGGATCAAGTCCGGGGTGACGAGAGGGTGGGCTTTCGGTTTGACACGACCGGCGCGGAAATCGCCGCCTTCTTGGTGTCTTTGTGTGAGAAATTCCTGCCTTTATGGTCGACCTTCTTCTTTGTGCCTTTGCGCCTTTGTGTGAGGCTTTCAAAATCTCACGCAAAGGCGCAAAGGCGCAAAGAAGGACAGAGCCCGCTTCGCGGGGTAGGTGAAAGAGCGACGTGGCGGACACCCCCATATTGAATGATGAAGAAGCAGCGCGCGACTGGCTGACACAGGCGTTTGCGCCGACGGTTGAGCAATGGGCGCGGCTTGAGCGGTTTGCGGCGATGCTGGTGGCCGAGAATGAGCGGCAGAATCTGATTGCGGTTTCGACGATCCCGACGCTTTGGGTGCGGCATATCGCCGATAGCGCGCAATTGCTGGCGCTCGATACCGACGGCGACGGGCTTTGGGTCGATCTGGGGAGCGGGCCGGGGTTACCGGGGCTGGTGGTGGCGATCCTGTCCGGGCGGCCGATGCTGCTCGTCGAATCGCGGAAGCGCCGCTGCGAGTTCTTGCGCGATGTGGCCGGCGAACTCGGGTTGGGGCATGTCGAGGTCGCCGAGGCGCCGCTCGAGAGGGTGGCGACGCGGCCGGCGGGGACGATCAGTGCGCGCGCCTTTGCGCCGCTCGACCGGCTGATCGACTTATCCGCGCGTTTTTCCACCGAATCGACGCGCTGGCTGCTGCCAAAAGGGCGAAACGCGGTTAAGGAACTGGCGTTGCTGCCGCCGACATGGCAGAGAATGTTTCACGTGGAACAGAGCCGCACCGACGCGACAAGCCAGATTTTGGTGGGCCGGGGGGCGATCACGCCCAAAAAGCGAGGAAAAGCATGATCCGTATCGCGGTGGCGAACCAGAAGGGCGGGGTCGGCAAGACGACGACCGCGATCAACCTGGCGACCGCGCTCGCGGCGACCGGCTGGCGCACGCTGATCATCGACCTCGATCCGCAGGGCAATGCCTCGACCGGGCTGGGTATCGGGCAGGCGCAGCGCACGCTGTCGAGCTATGACCTGTTGCGCGGCGAAGCGACGCTCGCCGAATGCGCGATCCCGACGGCGGTGCCGCGGCTCGACATCGTCACCGCGACGGTCGACCTGTCGGGCGCCGAGATCGAGCTGATCGAATATAAGGACCGGCTGCACAAGCTGCAGCAGGCGATGACCGACGCGCAGGCGGGGCAGTGGGATATCTGCCTGATCGATTGCCCGCCATCGCTGGGCATGTTGACGCTCAACGCGCTGATCGCCGCCGAATCGCTGATCGTGCCGTTGCAATGCGAATTTTTCGCGCTCGAAGGGCTGAGCCAGCTGCTCACCACGGTCGAGCGCGTGCGCGGCAAGTTCAACCAGAATCTGTCGATCCTGGGGGTCGCGCTCACCATGTTCGATCGCCGCAACCGGCTGACCGATCAGGTCTCGGACGATGTCCGCGAGGTGCTCGGCCCGGTGGTGTTCGAGACGGTGATCCCGCGCAACGTGCGGCTGTCCGAGGCGCCGAGCCACGGGCTGCCGGCGCTGATCTATGACCATCGCTGCGCCGGGTCGGCAGCCTATATCGCGCTGGCGCGCGAGTTGATCGACCGGCTTCCCAATGTGCGCAAGGCGGCATAAATGGCTGATAAACAAGATGAAACCGGCGCACCTGGTGCGATTCCGGCGAAGAAAAGACCGTCCGGGCTGGGGCGCGGACTGAACGCGCTGTTCGGCGATGCCGCGGTCGAGGCGCCTGTGCTCGCGTCGCCGGGCGGGGCGTCGCCGGCGCCCGCGAGCGGCGATTCGGTGCAGCATGTCTCGGTCGGGGCGATCCGCCCGCTGCCCGGCCAGCCGCGCCGCCATTTCGACGAACATGCGATCGCCGAACTCGCCGATTCGATCGGCGCGCGCGGGCTGCTCCAGCCGATCATCGTGCGCCATGCCCCCGACGGGCAGGGTTTCCAGCTCGTCGCGGGCGAACGGCGCTGGCGTGCGGCGCAGCGCGCGGGGCTGCACCATATCCCGGCGCTGGTGCGCGAACTCGACGATGCGGCGACCTATGAAATCGCGCTGGTCGAGAATATCCAGCGCCAGGATTTGAGCGCGATCGAAGAGGCGAGCGCGTACCGCAAGCTGATCGACGATTTCGGCCATGGCCAGGAGGCGCTGGCCAGGCTGGTCGGCAAGTCGCGCAGTCATGTCGCGAATCTGATGCGCCTGCTCGACCTGCCGCAGGCGGTGCAGGATCTTGTCGGCGGCGGCAGTCTTGCGATGGGGCATGCGCGCGCGCTGATCGGGGCCGAGGGCGCCGAGGCGATCGCGCGCAAGATCGTCAAGGACGGGCTGTCGGTGCGTGCGGTCGAGGCGCTGGTCCGCGCCGAAAAGGGCGGCGGGCGCAAGGCGCCGCTCGAATATAAGAGCATCGACGGCAACCGCGACCCCGATATCGTCGCGGTCGAGCGGCATTTGTCCGAACTGCTGGGGATCGGTGTCGCGATTCACTATGCCGGCGGCGGCAAGGGCGCGCTGACGCTGAAATTCGCCTCGCTCGACCAGCTCGACATGATCTGCCAGCGGCTGAGCGGCGAATCGATCTGATTCGGGGCCCCGTGGTCGGCGCGAATCTTTCTTCCGCCGCCGCTTAATCTGTGCCGCATCGGGCCGTTAAAGAGGTTGGAGCGGTCCTCAGCCTGTCCGCATTCTGGTCCTAAGATGATGTTTTATCTCGATTTCCATGAGAAATGCGGGCCAATTCCTAATGCCTCGTTTACCATGGTTGTTGGGCAAAGCCTGAACCGGTCGTCGGTAGAAGGGCGACAGCGATGGGGTGGGATTTCCAATCGCTTCCGATTGACCAAGGGACCAAAAACTTATGCGCAACATTGCACTGAAGCGCGCCCTTATGGGTGCCGCTATTGCCGCTCTCGCCATGAACGCTTCGGCGGCACAGGCGGCATCGGCCACCGGTACGGCGAAGGCGAAGATCCTCCGCCAGATCACGCTCACCAACACCAGCGACCTGCAGTACGCCACGGTCATCAGCGGCGCGACCGCTTCGACCGTCGTCGTTTCGACCGCCGGCGCCGCGACCTGCGGCACGGGGCTGACCTGCACCGGCACTACGACTGCCGCGAACTTCAACATCGCTGGCACCTCGGGTGCGGTGGTGCTCGTCGGTGGCGATTCGTCGGTGACGCTCAACGGGTCGCTCGGCGGTACGATGACGTCGTCGCTTACCTATTCGGCGAGCAACGTCACGCTGAGCGCGACGGGCGGCAGCTTCCAGGTCGGCGGCACGCTGAGCGTCGGCGCCAACCAGACGGCGGGCGACTATTCGGGGACGTTCAACGTCACCGCCAACTACCAGTAACAGTCTATCGGTGGGGGGGTACGGCGGGCGTTCGCGTCCGCCGGCCGCAAAAGGGTCGTCGGGGTACCAGCCTCCGGCGGCCCTTTTTGCTGATTTTTTCCGGCGCCGCGCTGCGCGGCAGCCCGTGCGAAACGCCATGGTTAGCGAAATATCAACCATGTTGGCGCAACAGGGAGGGGACTGCCGGGCGGTGTGGGCCGACCGGTTTCCTAAATGGTGGGGACCATTTCATGTTGCGATTTTTGAAGGGCTTCGGCCTGTTTTCGGCTGTTGTGCTCGGCGCGGCGGCTGCGCCCGTCCAGGCGGCGGGCGACCTGCTGGTGGCGCCGACGCGCGTCGTCCTCGACGGCTCGCGCGGCACCGAGGTGGTGCTGAACAATATCGGCGCCGAACCCGCGACCTATCGCATCAGCCTCGAGATCAAGCGGATGACCGCGCTCGGCGGGCTCGACGAGATCGCCGAGGCCGACGCCAATGCCGCCGAGAAAGCGGCGCTCGAGATGATCAGCTTCTCGCCCCGCCGCGTCACCCTGCCGCCGAACCAGCCGCAGGTGATCCGCGTCGGGGTGCGCGTGCCCGAGGGCACGCCGCCGGGCGAATATCGCGCGCATATGCTGTTCCGCGCGGTGCCCGACGCCGCAGCGCCGGCCGATCCGGCGAAGCCCGCCAGCAGCGGCGTGTCGATCGCGCTGACCCCGATTTACGGCATCACGATCCCGGTGATCGTGCGCGTCGGCGACCTCGGCGCCGAGGCGAGCATCGGCGAGGCGCGCGTGGTCGACACCGTCGACGGCCCCGCCTTCGCCTTCGACCTGGCGCGCACCGGCAATCGGTCGGTATATGGCGACGTCGAAGTCACGCGGCCGGGGGTCGCCGAGCCTTTGCTGCTCGCGCGCGGCATTGCGGTCTATCCCGAGGTCGGCCAGCGCCAGGTGCAGTTGCGCGTGCCGACCGAGCTGGCGGCCAAACTCAGGGGCCCGGTGCGCATTCGCTATAGCGAGGATCGCGAGGTCGGCGGCGGCACGATCGACGCGGTCGATCGGGTGGTGAAATGAAGGCGGGCTGAGATCGCCGGCGGGCGCAGCGATGTTTCGCGCCGCCCTGAACCATATTTTCCCGGTCCTCATGGCCGGGCTGGCGCTGGTGGGGCTCGTCCCCGCCGGCGCTCATGCCGCTGAAAAAGCGGACGTTTCCGATGGCTGGAAACCCAATGAGGACGACAGCTGGCTGTTCGACCTGCGGTCGGGGCAGTATCGGCTCGGCGACGGGGTTCGCGGCTATCAGACCCCGGGCGGGGTGTGTGTCGACCTTGCCGACATGGTACTCGCGCTCGACCTGCCGATCCGCGTCGACAAGAAGTTGCGCCGCGCAACCGGATGGGTGTTCGACGAGCGCCGCAGCCTGACGATCGACCGCGACGCGGGCGAGGTAAGGCTCGGCAGCCGCAGCTACAGCATCGGTGCGGCGGCGATCCGCGATACGGCGGCGGGCTGGTGCGTCGATGTGAAGAGCCTGGCGACCTGGTTCGAGCTGCCTCTGGTCCCCGACCTGTCGAACGCGGTGCTGCGCATCGATTCGAAGGAGAAATTGCCCTTCCAGCTCGCCGCCGAACGCCGCGCGCGCGGGGCGGGGCTGGGTCCGCAACAAAGTTTCGACCTCGCGAGCCTGCCGCAGGCGACCCGGCCCTATCAGGCGTGGGCGACACCCTCGGTCGATGTCGTCGCCTCGGCGGGCTTCGTCAACGACAAGCGCGGCGGATCCTATGTCCAGGCGCGCTATGAGGTTTTCGCGGCTGGCGAGGTCCTCGGGCAGAGCTTCGATGCGCGATTGTCGTCGGATAATGAGGGGGTGCCCGACAGTTTGCGGATGCGGCTCTATCGCACCGATCCGCAGGGCAAATTGCTCGGGCCGTTGCGGGCGACGCATTATGCGGCGGGCGATGTCAGCCTGCTTTCCACCGGGATCGTTGCGGGATCGGCGCCGGGGCGCGGCGCGGTGCTCACCAACCGGCCGATCGAGCGCCCCGACGCGTTCGACAAGACCGATTTTCGTGGCGACCTGCCCGCCGGCTGGGATGCCGAACTCTATCGCAACGGGCAATTGCTCGCCTTCACGAGCCCCAATGGCGACGGCCGCTACGAATTTCTCGACGTGCCGCTGCAATATGGCTCGAACCGCTTCGAGATCGTGCTCTATGGGCCGCAGGGCCAGATCCGGCGCGAGATCAAGCAGTTGCAGGTCGGGATCGATTCGATCCCGCCGCAGCAGACCTATTATTGGGCGGGCTTCGCGCAGGAGAATGCCGATCTGATTTCGTTCGGCGACCGGCGCCAGACCTTTCGCCGCGGCTGGCGCGGGACGATCGGGCTCGAGCGCGGGCTCGACACGCGCACCTCGATCGCGGGTTATGCGCACAGCCTGATGATCGAGAATGTCCGGCGCAACTATGGCGAAGTCGCGCTGCGGCGTTCGATCGGCCCGACGTTGCTCGAAGTGTCGGGGGCCTATGCCGATGACAACAGCGGCGCGCTGCGCGCGAGCTGGCTGGCGGCGTTCGGCGAAACCTATGTGCGCGCCGACGCGCTGCGCGGCTTCGGCGGTTTCGTGTCGGACCGTTTTATCAACAATATCAACGGCCTTTATCAGGTTTCGGTCGATCAGTCGGTCAAGCTCGGGCGCACGGTGTTGCCGCTGCATCTCGATCTGCGCCAGGTCGATCGGACCTCGGGGGTACAGAGTCTCGAGGCGTCGGCGCGCGCCTCGGCGAGTTTTCGTGCGCTGACTTTCACCGGCCAGCTCGACTGGGCGCGCACCAAGGTGCCGATCGGTCCCGATCCGCCCGACAATCTGAGTGCAACCCTGTTGGCTAACGCCCGCATCGGGCGCGTGCGTCTCCGTGGTGAGGCGCGCTTTGCGCTGTCGGGCGCCGCTGCCGATTCGCGCGCGACGGTGATCGCCGAATGGGCGGGCGCTGGTCAGTCTGGGGGAGGCGACGGCGAATGGCGCGCCGAGCTCGGCTATGACAAGGGGCTCGACCGGGCGCGGGCCGGCTTAGGTTATACGCGCCGTTTCAACAAGTTGCAGTTGACCGGCTTCGGTGAAGTGGCGAGCGACGGCTCGGTCGCCGCGTCGTTGTCGCTCGCCTTCAGCTTCGGGCCGAAGCCGCAGGGTAGGGGCTGGCGGGTGTCGAGCGAAAAGCTCGCAAGCCGCGGCCAGGTGATGGCCGAGGTGTGGATGGACGAGAATGGCGACGGCGTGCGCCAGCCGGGCGAGGCGGCGTTGCCCGGGGTGCCGCTGACGGCCGGCCATGCTTTCATCGACGCCGCGACCGACAAGCGGGGCGCGGCGATGATCGACGGGCTCGAACCCTTCCGCCCGGTGATGATCGGAATCGACGCCGGCAGCCTGCCCGACCCCTATGTCCAGCCGGCGCTGCCCGGCGTCGTCGTCACCCCGCGTCCGGGTGTCGCGACCAAAGTGATGCTGCCGATGACCGCCGCTGGCGAAATCGAAGGCACCGCGACCCGCGATGGCGGCAATCCGATCGAGGGACTGACCCTCGAACTTGTCGATGCCGAGGGGCGCGTGCGCGCGACGACGTTGACCGAGTTCGATGGATATTTCCTTTTCGAAAGCGTCGCTTACGGGCGCTACACGGTGCGCATCGCCAAGGCATCGGCGCAGGCGCTGCGCATCGATGGCGCCTTTGCGATCGGTGCGTCGCCGGGCAAGGGAAGCCCGCGTATCCGGCTCGGCACGCTGGCGCTCAAGCCGCTGCGGCGCGACCTCGCGGTGTCGGGAGAGACGGCGACGGGCGAGGGCAATAGCGCGCGGGGTCCGCCCCCGACCGGCGGAAGCGGCGTGCCCTAGACGCGGCGTGGTTGGTCGGTTTCAGGACGGGTCGATGGCGACATAGACCGCCCATGCCGCCGGATGGGCGAGCGATTCGCCGCGCGCGTCTTCGGACGGGTCGGCGGCCACGGTGCGCATCGCATCGCGCAGCGCCGCCGCAATGTCGCCGCGCTGGTCGCCGAGCCGGGCGATCGCGGTCGTCGTCATCCGTTCGCCGACCTCGTCGATGACGGGCGAATAGGTGGCGAGCACCGCGCGCGCGCCGGCGAGCAGAAAGGCGCGCGTCAGGCCGCTGAAGCCATCGCCGCCGTCGGCGCCGGCCGCCGTGTCGCACGCCGAGAGGATCACCAGCGCCGCGCGGAACCGCAATTGCGCGACCTCCGATGCGGTCAGCAGGCCGTCGTTCTTCGCATCGAGTGTCGCGCCTGCGATAGGGGTCGCCGGGGTGAGCGCCAGCGCCGGCTCGGCGAGCGTGCCGTCGAAACTGCCGCCGAGCAGCGCGTGGGTGGCGAACAGGACGATCGCGCTGTCGCCGAGCGTCCCGTCGACACTGTTCTGGTCGAGCCGAGCCTGTGTGGCGTCGAGCTGGAGCCATTGGCGGTCGGTCGGCGCGTCGAGGAGTTCGGCCATGCGCCGGACCTCGGCGGCGCTATATTCGAGTCGGGGCAGTTTGGCGAGCATGGCCGGGTCGGCCACCCCGTCGCGATAGAGTCGCTGGCGCGGCATCGTGACGATATTCGCGGTCGTGGATGCTGCAACCGGCGCGCCGCGCAGGCGGCCGGGCAGCGGTTTGGGCGCCGGGTCGGCGACGCCGCGAAAAGCCGGATCGCCCATGCCATAGAATTTGCCCGAGGCCCGGGCGGCGTTTGCGGTGCGGCGCGCGGTGCGCACCGCATCGACCGACGGCGCCACCGCGACGATGCGTTCGAGGCCGAGCCATGTCGTCGCGCGCAGCGTCGCCGGATCGATGTCGCCCGCCGCGCCGCCTGGCGGCGGGCGTGTGACCAGCGCCGCGAAATTGAGCGCGAGCAACGGGCCTTCGGGAATGATGATCCATCGCTCCTTGCCCTGCACCAGCGCGGCGATCGCCGGGTCGCCGAACAGCGCCTGATAGACGCGGTGGGCCATCGTGCGATCATAGCGCAAATAGGTATCGGGATTTTCGCCGGCCTCGAGGATCGTCAGCCCCGAATGTTTCGAATCGGCCAATTGCCCGTCGAGCGTGCCGACCATCCGGGTCAGGTCGGCGCCGTCGATCGGGATTTCGGCCCACGCCGATCCCTCGCGGGTCACCGCAAAGGCGATACCCCGGCTCATTTCGCCGCGCGCGTCGGGCATTCCGGGATAGAGCAGGACCAGCGCTTCGTCCTTGCGCAGCAGGGCCGCCTTGCCGCCGCCGCCCGCGACCTCGGCCAGCGATACCGGTTCGGGCCGCAGCGTGGCGAAAACATCGGGAAGCTGGTCGCGCAGCGCGGCGGCGGCGGCGGCGAGCGCCTCCCCGGCGGTGGCGCGGTCGGCGAGCAGCCCGACACGATCGGCATCGCCGGCGGCGCCGCGCTGCGCCGCCTGCTCGATCGCTTTGTCGAGCGACACGACGCGGTCGCGGGCGGCGGTCCAGCGCAGGAAGGGGGCGGTCTTGCCGGCGCGTTCGGCGAGGGCGCGCGCGGCGGTTTCGCTGATCGCCGCGCCCGATGCCGAGGGATGGGCGAGCTGGGCGACCGCGAAGCCCCGGGTGCGGCTGGCGGCCTCGCCGCTCGCGCCGTCGGCGGCGCGCGTGGTCCAGTGGAGGCGGAGGAGGTCGATGGCGCGGCCGCTGATGAAGTTCGCCAGATTGAGCCGGTAGGCGGCATTGGCGGTCTCGGGCAGCGCCGACAGCTCGGCGCGATAGCCAGCGAGCACATCCTCATAATAGGGCCGCGCTTCGGCCGGGCGCCGCACGCCCCACAGCGTCACCCCCAGATTATAGGTCTGGCGCAGCGTTTCGCGATGGCTGGCGCCGAGGCGCGCACGCGTGTCGGCGATGCTGCGCTGGCGCAGCGGCAGCGCCTCGTCGTAGCGGCCGAGCATCCACAGCGTATCGCCGAGCATCTCGACCAACTGGATATTGCCGGGATCGGCGGCGAGATGGCGCCGATAGATGGTTTCGGCTTCGGGCGCGGTGGCGGCGTTCTGGGCGAGCAGGCGCGCGAGATCGCGTTCGTGCCAGCCGTCCGGGCCGGGGCCGACCGCAGCGATGACGCGGCGCTGGTAGGCGATCGCCTCCGACAGGTCGTCTCGAAAGGCGGCATTGGGCAGGTCGAGGCGCAGCGACGAGGATTTGGCGAGATTCCATAACGTCATCCAGTTGCGCGCATCGCTGCTGCCCGGCAGCGCCTCCTCGCGCGCCAGCACGGCGCGATAGAGCGCGTCGACGCGCGCGGGGTCGGCGGTGAAGACGCGCTGCGAATAGAGGATGATGTTGGTCAGCGTGCCGACGTCGGCGTCGGCGAGCGCGGCCTCGAAGATGTCGAGTTCGCGCGCGTACCAGAGCCGCGCGTCGTCGATGCGCATCTGGGCGCCGAGGTTGTTGCCCAGCGCCTCATAGGCGGCGGCGAGCTCGAAGCGGTCGCCGCCGGGGAGCGCCTGGCGCAGGGCGGCAGCCTGGTGAAGTAGGGGTTCGGCATCGACGGGGCGGCCCGCGCCTTCGAGCATGGCGGCGAGGCTTGCCGCCGCCGATGCGACGATCGCCGGGCGTGCGCCGAGATGTTGGCGCGCGAGCGCGAGCGCCTCCCGGGCATCGGCGACGGCGGCCTCGGCCTTTCCCTGCTCGCGCAGCCGCTGCGCGCGCGCCGAGAGCCCGGCATAGAGCGCCAGCGGCTGGTCGCGCGCGCGTCCGATCGCGATCAGCCGCGCGACGATGGCGTCGGGTTCGCTCGAGGCCTTGTCATTATAGGCGAAATGGCAGAGCAACGACAGCAGCGGGCGCGCGGTCGCCGGATGGTCGGGGCCATAGCGGCCTTCGTAGAGCGCCAGCAGCGCGCGCCGCGGAGCTTCGAGCTCGGGCTGCCAGGTCGTGTTGCACGGCTGGTCGATCCGCACCTGATTTTCGAGCGCGGCGATCTGGTCGATATCCGCAGTGGTCGGGGCGGCGCGGTCGGCGGGCACGGATTGTGCGGCGCGCTCGGCCGGGATCATGGCGTCACGCGGAACGAATTGCGCCGCCGACGGCGCCGCGGCCGCCAGAAGCGGCGCGATGACCCACGGCAGGAAACGGCGTCCGACCATCAGGCTGCTTAACGCGGCGGCGAGCGCGAGTAAATCGGCGTCGGGTTCGCGCCTTGCCTTGGGTCCGCTCGCGCCGATTTGCGCATGTTAACCAATTTTTAGCCATGATCGCCCACAGCGGAAATGCGCAAGACTTTGCCTGTGGGGAATCAATCTATGTCCGACGCATCCGCGCCGAAGAGCCGTCCGACCAGTGCCGATGTCGCGATCATCGGGGCGGGGCCGGCCGGGCTGACCGCCGCCTATCTGCTGACCAGGGAAGGCTTTTCGGTCACCGTGATCGAGAAGGACCCGGTCTATGTCGGCGGGATCAGCCGCACGGTCGAGCATGAGGGCTTTCGTTTCGACATCGGCGGGCACCGTTTCTTTTCGAAAAGCCAGGAGGTCGTCGACCTGTGGAACGAAATCCTGCCCGACGATTTCATCCAGCGCCCGCGGATGAGCCGCATCTATTATGAGGGCAAATTCTATTCCTATCCGCTGCGTGCGTTCGAGGCTTTGTGGAATTTGGGCATCGTGCGATCGACTTTGTGCATGGCGAGCTATGCGCAGGCGAAGATCTTCCCGAACAAGGCGGTGCGCAGCTTCGAGGACTGGACGATCAACCAGTTCGGGCGGAAGCTCTATTCGATCTTTTTCAAGACCTATACCGAGAAGGTGTGGGGGATGCCGTGCGACGAAATGTCGGCCGACTGGGCGGCGCAGCGCATCAAGGGGCTGAGCCTCGGCGCGGCGGTGCTCGACGGGCTGAAGCGCAGCCTGGGGCTCAACAAGGCGCCGAATGACGGCATGGCGACCAAGACCCTGCTCGAAACCTTTCGCTATCCGCGGCTCGGCCCGGGCATGATGTGGGACGCGGCGCGCGACAAGGTGGTCGCGGGCGGCAATCATGTGCTGATGGGGCACAGCTTCAAGCAGGTGACGCAGGATCAGGTGTCGGGACGCTGGCGGCTGACCGCGACCGGGCCCGACGGCGACGTCGTGATCGATGCCGGCCATGTGATCAGCTCGGCGCCGATGCGCGAGCTCGCGGCGCGAATCCATCCGTTGCCGCAATGCGCGCTTTCGGCGGCGCCATCTTTGAAATATCGCGACTTTCTGACCGTCGCGCTCAAGATTCGGTCGGAGGATCTGTTCCCCGACAACTGGATCTATATCCACGACAGCAAGGTGCAGGTCGGCCGGGTGCAGAATTTCCGCAGCTGGTCGCCCGAAATGGTGCCCGATCCCGAGCTTGCCTGCGTCGGGCTCGAATATTTCTGTTTCGAGGGCGACGGGCTGTGGGCGTCGAGCGATGCCGATCTGGTCGCGCTGGCGACGAAGGAAATGGCGATCCTCGGGCTGTGCGATCCGAAAGACGTCGTCGGCGGCGCGGTGGTGCGGCAGGAAAAGGCCTATCCGGTCTATGACGATGATTATGCGGCGCATGTCGAGACGATGCGGTCCGAACTCGAGGCGCGTTATCCGACGCTGCACATGGTCGGGCGCAACGGCATGCACCGTTACAACAACCAGGATCATGCGATGATGACCGCGATGCTGACGGTGCGCAACATCGTCGCGGGCGAACGGGTGTACGACATCTGGGGCGTCAACGAGGACGCCGAATATCACGAGAGCGGCACCGAGGGCGAACAGGCGGCGCTGGCGTCGGTGCGCGACGTGCCCGCCCGCGTGAGCAAAGCCGCCTGATGCCGGGCGAAGCCGGCATCGCCGGTCTTGGGCAGCGGCTGCTCGCGCGGCTGCACCGGATCACCTATTTGCGCTATATCGGCGCGAGCGCTTTCGCGCTGGCGGCCGACATGGGCTTGTTCCTGCTGTTGCTCGCCGGCGGCTGGCACGCTGCTGCGGCGTCGGCGATCAGCTATAGCGCCGGGATCGCCGTGCATTGGCTGATCTCGACGCGGCTGGTTTTTGTCGCGGGGGCGCAGACCCGGGGAATCGAGCGCGCGCGGCAAAAGGCGCTGTTTCTGGGCTCGGCGCTCGCCGGGCTGGGCATTACCGTCGGCATCGTGTGGGCCGGCGACGCGTTCGGGCTCGACCCGCGGCTTGCCAAGCTGGCGGCGATCGCGATCAGTTTCCAGACCACCTATGTGCTGCGCAAGGCCATCGTTTTTGCGGGGCGCTGAACCGCGATGACCGGCGCACCGCCCGACACGCCGCGCGCTTTGGCTCGCGATCTGTGGATCGCGGGCGGTTTTGCGCTTGGCGTCATGGCGGTCATGCTGGTGCTTTTCGGACCGGCGATCCAGACGATGGCGTTTCGCGACGCCGACGATGCGCTGCGTTTCGTCCAGGTGCGCGACCTGCTCGGCGGGCAGGGCTGGTTCGATGCGAGCCAGCACCGGATCAATCCGCCCGCCGGGGGCCTGATGCACTGGTCGCGGCTGATCGACGCGCAGATCGCGGGGCTGATCCTGCTGCTGCAGCCGGTGCTGGGGAAAGCGGCGGCCGAGCAATGGGCGATCGCGCTCTATCCGCCGCTGTTGCTGTTGCCCTTGTTCCTGTGCCTGGCGCTGGTGCTGCGCCGGCTGTCGGACGACCGCGCGGTCGTCGCGGCGGGGCTGCTGATCGCGGCGACGACGGTGACCTTCCTCCATTATTTCGTGCCGCTGCGCATCGACCATCATAATTGGCAGACGATCCTGTCGGTCGCGATGCTCGCCATCGCGCTCGGCGCCCCCGACCGGCGGCACGGGATGCTGGCGGCCGCGGTGATGATCCTGCATCTCGCGATATCGCTCGAAGCCGTACCCTATCTGTTGATTTTCGGCGGAATTTTTGCGCTCGCCTGGCTCCGCGACGCGGCGGCAGGACCGCGTCTTTTCGCCTTTGTCGCCAGCCTCGCGCTCGGTGCGCCGCTGCTGTTGCTCGCGACGCGCGGCTGGGACGGTGTCGCCGGCGACTGGTGCGACGCCTGGTCGCGGCCCTATCTGAGCGCCGCCGCCGTGGCGGCAGCCTTGTTGCTGGCCGGCGCGCGGCTGGGCGTGGTGCAACGCGACTGGCGCGCGCGGCTCGCGCTGCTGGCGGTCGCGGGCGGCGTCGGGGCGCTGGTCTTTGCCTGGATCAGCCCGGCGTGCCTTGCCGGCCCGTTCGGCACCCTCGAACCTTTGGTACGCGATTTCTGGTATCTCAATGTCCTCGAAGGGCGGCCGGTCTGGCGGCAGGGGGCGCCGAAAATCGCCCTGCTGGTCGCGCCGTCGCTCGCCGGGCTGGCGCTGACCTTTGCGATCTGGCGCCGCGCGGCGCCCGGACCGGCCAAGGCGCGGTGGGAGGTCATGCTGCTGGTGCTGGGGGCGAGCGTGCTGCTGTCGCTGCTCGTCGTCCGGACGGTCGCGGTGACCCATATCTATGCGCTGCCCGCGCTGGCGGCGACCGGGGTGGCGCTCTGGCGGCATGGCCAGTCGCGCGCCACCGCGCCGGCGCGCATCGCCGCTTCGCTGGCGGTCTTGCTGGTGCTGCCGGTCGTGCTGGGACAGGTGGCGATGAGCGCGGTAGCGGCCATAGCGCCCGCCGAACCGACCGATCCCGCGACTTTGGCGCCGTGCCCGACCCCCGCCGATCTGGCGGTTCTGGCGCGTCAGACGCCGGGGCTGGTGATGTCGGGGGTCGATATCGGGCCGACGATCCTGGTCCGGACGTCGCACAGCGTCGTCGCGACCGCGCATCATCGCAACCATGCGGCGATCAACCGGGTGATCTCGGCTTTCGCCGCGGCGCCTGACGATGCGGCGACGATCGTCGCGGCCTCGCGCGCCGACTATCTCTTCGTCTGTTCCGGACAGCATGAGATGCAGAATATCGCCCAGAGCTTCCCGGGCGGCCTCGCCGATCGACTCGCGCGTCATGCGCCGCCGGCCTGGCTCGAACCGGTGCCGCTTCCCGATGGATCGGTGGCGGCGCTTTATCGCGTCAGGCTGGCCGGAAAATAAGCGCGGCGCCGTTCATGCAATAACGCTTGCCGGTCGGTTTCGGGCCATCGTTGAAGACATGGCCGAGGTGGCCGCCGCAGCGACGGCAATGCACTTCGGTGCGCGCCACGCCGATTTCATAATCGGTCGTCGTCGCGATCGCGCCCTTCAGCGGGTCCCAGAAACTCGGCCAGCCGGTCTTGCTGTCATATTTGGTTTTGCTCGAATAAAGCGGCAGCGCGCAGCCCGCGCAGCTGAAAATGCCGGTGCGATGTTCGTTGTTGAGCGCGTTGGTGAAGGGGCGTTCGGTGCCCGCCTCGCGCAAGATCTTGTACTGGAAGGGCGTCAGCCGTTTCTTCCATTGCGCCTCGCTCAACTGCCAGCCGGGTTGGCCCTTGGGGCGCGGCGAGGCCTTGGCGAACAGCATCGGCGCACCGATGAGCGCGCCGCCGAGCGCGATGCCGCCGATAAGATAACGCCGTTCGATCATGGTCGGGCTCCTCTCCGCTAGATACGTTGGGCAGGAGCGGCCGGTTTCACCCGTGCGTCAATATTTTTCGAGCTGCACCGGCATATGGCGATAGCCGTGGACGAAGCTGGCGTGGACGCGCTCGGGCTCGGCGAGCACATTGACGCGCAGGCGGCGCTTCTGCATTTCCGAAATCAGCGTCGTCAGCTGCAGTTCGGCGACCCGCGCCCCGACGCAGCGATGGATGCCATAGCCGAAGGCGAGGTGACGGCGCGCATTCTCGCGGTCGACGATGATCCGGTCGCCGTTGGGAAACACGCTCTCGTCGCGGTTCGCCGAGGCGTACCAGAGCGCGAGCTTGTCGCGCGCCTTGATCTCGTGGCCGAACAATTCGGTGTCTTCGGTCGCGGTGCGGCGCATATGCGCGAGCGGGGTCTGCCAGCGCAGGATTTCGTGCATCGCGTTGACCGCGAGTTCGGGGTTGTGATCGCGCTCGAGCTTCGCGCGTTCTTCGGGGAAACTGTGCAGGCCATAGGCATAGGCCGACATCGAGTTGCGCGTCGTGTCATTGCCGCCGACGATCAGCAGGATGAGGTTCCCCATGAACTCATGCTCGCTCATATGCTTCATCGCGTCGGATTGGAGCATGATCGAGATGAGGTCGTGGGTGCCGGGGTTCTGCGCCTTGCGGTCCCACAATTGTTTGAAGGACGCGCCCATCTCGAACGCGATCGCGGTGCGTGCATGGCGTTTTTCGTCGGTGTCGAAGCTTTCGATGTCGCCGAGCGCGTCGGACCAGGCGGTGAGCTTGTGGCGTTCTTCCCACGGGAAATCGAACAGGATCGCCAGCATGTCGGTGGTCAGCTCGATCGACAGCCGCTCGACCCAGTCGAAGGTTTCGCCGATCGGCAGCGTGTCGAGCAGCGCCGCGGTGCGCGCCTGGGTGTCGGCGCGCATGCGCTCGATCTCGCTGGGGCCGAAGGCGGGGGCGACGGTACGGCGCTGCGCGGTGTGCTGCGGCGGATCCATCGCGATGAACATCGGCATCGGGATTTCACCCGGCTTCAGATGCTCGACGCCGTCGCCGGCGACGGTGATGCCGCCATATTCCCACGACGAGGAGAAGATCTTGGGGAGCGCTTCGATATGTTGGATCGGCTTGTAGGTGGTCACCGACCAATAGGGGCCGAATTTCGAATCCTCGCAGCGATAGATCGGCGATTCGGCGCGCAGCTGGCGCATCGGGTCCTGCCAGCGATCCTCGCTCCACAATTCGGCGCGGCTGACGTCGAGCGGATTGGCGATTTCGGGGGCGATACGCACTTGGGTGGCCATGGGCTGCTCCTCTGGAGGGCCGTCTGGCGCGGCCGATTCAGTTGCAGAATGCCACTATTTACAGCTTTGTCAACGACGGGGGTGTCGGCGTTGACGGAAGGCCCGTCGCTCGACGTTCGGTTTTTTGTTTCGCGCAAAGACGCAAAGACACGAAGATGTCGCGCCCGCCGCGAAGCGGCCTTTTCAGCCGCGCCGTGCCATCGCGCAGCGATGATGGAAAAAGCGGCCTTGCGGCCGCAGGACAGCTTCTTCGTGTCTTTGCGTCTTTGCGCGAAACCTTTTCACGCCATCGCGGCATAGCCCGAACATTCGAATCGAAAACGGCTACGCGCCCTTTTTTCGCCGCCAGAAGCGCCAGTCGCTGCGGCCGCTGAGCACGCCGGCGCGGAAGAGGCGGACCGAGAGGAAGATGACGAGTGCGACCCAGATCGCCTGCCAGCCGAGCGCGAGCAGATGGATGGCGATCGCATCGTCGGTCGCGGCGCGCGCGGCCATCGCGAGCGGCGAGGAGAAGGGGAAGATTTGCGCGAAGGTCGCGAGGGTACTCCCCGGCGCGCTCGCCGAGGCGGCGCAGAGGCTGAACATGCCGACCTGGAAGATGGTGATCGGCAGGCTGAGCATCTGGATTTCGCGCACCGTCGCCGCCTGCGCGCCGACCCCGAGGAACACCGCGCCGAGCAGCAGGAAGGACATGATGAAATAGGCGAAACCGATGGCGAGGAAAAAGGGCCAGCCGACGGCGGGGGAGGCCGCGATGGCCGCCATCGCCTTGTTCGCGCCGCCTGCGGCGGCGATCGTCGCGGGGTCCATCTGGGTCGCCGCGACCAGCCCGCCGACGACCGCCATCGCCATCCAGAAGGCGATGAACAGCACCGCGACGCCCAGGAAACCGAGCAATTTGCCGAGGAAGACGCTTTCGAGCGGCACCGCGGCGGCGAGGATTTCGATGACCTTGTTGCCCTTTTCCTCGGCGAGCGAACTCACCGTCTGGCCCGCGAGGAGCAGGGTGAGCAGGAAGATGACGAACACCGCGCTGAAGCCGAGCGATTGCTGGACCGCGATGCTGGTGCCGCCGTTCGACAGATTTTCGAAGGTGGCGGTGACCGGAGGCAAGGGACCGGCGGCGCGGGCGCGGAGCACCTCGCCGGCGAGCAGCACAAGGTAGCGGCCCGAACTGCTGTCCGGTTCGCGTTCGACGATGCGCGGGGAGGCCAAGGCTCCGCTGAGCACCGCATAGGTGTCGCTGCCCTTTTCGCGCGCGATGGCGACGGGATCGGCGGTCGCGGGGCTGGCGACACGCAGGTCCAATACCGCCGGTTCGCGCGGCATCGCGGCGCGGAGCCGCGCGTCGGCGGCGCGGAAATCCTCGATGTCGGCGGCGTCGGTCACGACGACGATGCGGCCGGCGCCGCGCGCGCTGTCGGCGAGCTGCGACGCACCCATGCCGCCAACGAGACCCATGCCGACCATGAACAGCGGTGCGAGCAGGAAGAGCAGGAAGGTCGGGGTGGCGACGATCGCCAGGAAGTCGCGGCGCGCGACGACGACCATATTCTTGAGGAAGGCGTTCATGCGCTCGCCTCCTCGGCGGCGGCTTCGGCGGCGTCGGCGTGGAAATCGGCATCGACCTGACGGACGATATGGACAAAGGCGTCGTGGAGCGCCGGGCGGCTGATCGACAAACCCGTAACGCCAAAATGGCTCGCCGTGATGCGCGACAGCAGGGGTTCGACGTCCTCGTCCAGAATCGCGAAATGCCAGGCCTCGCCGCGCCGCTCGGCGCCGGCGGGGAGCAGCGCGGCGACGGCGTCGGGGGCGGCCTCGGTGCGCGGGGTGTAGCGCACCTGCATCGGCAGCAGCGCGCGCGCGTCGTCGACGCTCCCCTCGAAACGTCGCTGCGAGCGCGCGATGATCGCGAGCCGGTCGCACAATCGCTCGGCATGCGCCATGACATGGGTCGAGAAGAGGATCGTCGCGCCCCGGTCGCGTTCGCGCCGCACCAGCATTTCGAGCCGCTCCTGATTGACCGGGTCGAGGCCGGAGAAAGGCTCGTCGAGGACGATCAGGTCGGGGGCGTGGACGATCGAGCCGATCAGCTGGACCATCTGGGCCATGCCCTTCGACATCTTGCGGATCTTTTCGTCGATCACCCGCTCGAGCCCGAGTTCGGCCATGAAGGTGGCGGCGCGGCGGCGCCCCTCCGACCAGTCGAGCCCGCGCAGCGCGCCCATGAAGGCGATCGCCTCGCGCGCCTTCATGCCGGGATAGAGGCCGCGCTCTTCGGGGAGGTAGCCGATGCGGTGACGCACCGACTGCGGCTTGTGGCCACCGAGCAAGCGGCTTTGCCCCGCGTCGGGATCGATGATGCCGAGCATCATGCGCAGGCTGGTGGTCTTGCCCGCGCCATTGGGGCCGAGCACGCCGTAGATGCTGCCCGCCGGGACTTCGAGGCTGACGTCGTCGACCGCCTTGAAAGCCTCGAAATATTTGGTGAGGCCATGCGCCTCGACGCTGAGTTCGGTCAAATGCTGGTCCTGCGAAATGTCGTCGTCGCCCCTATGACATGCGAAGGGCGGTCGCGTATAGGGCGGCAATGGTTGCCGAAGCCTTGCCTGCGCTCGAACAGCGACTGGAAGCCGTCGCGCGCGAACATGGGTTCGTCGCGTTCGGTATCGCGCGCGCCGATGCGGCGCCGCTCACCGCCGCGCGGCTGAACCAGTGGCTCGCCGATGGCAGCCATGGCGAGATGATCTGGATGGAAAGCCGCGCCGCGCAGCGCGGATCGCCGCAGGGGCTGTGGCCCGAGGTCAAATCGGTGATCGCGCTGGGGATGAGTTACGCGCCCGAGGTCGATCCGCTGGCGCTGGCGGCGCATCCCGACCGGGGGCGGATTTCGGTCTATGCGCAGGGGGCCGATTACCATGACGTCGTGAAGAAGGCGCTGAAGCATGTCGCGCGTTGGCTCGTCGCCGAAGCGGCGGACGCCGAGGTTAAGGTGTTCGTCGACACCGCGCCGGTGATGGAAAAGCCGCTGTCGGCGGCGGCCGGGCTGGGGTGGCAGGGCAAGCATACCAACCTCGTCAGCCGCGACCATGGCAGCTGGCTGTTCCTCGGCGCGATCTATACGACGCTCGACCTGACGCCGGCGATCCCGGGGCGCGATAGGTGCGGCAGCTGTACGGCGTGCCAGGACGCCTGCCCGACGCAGGCCTTTCCGGCGCCCTACCGGCTCGATGCCCGGCGCTGCATCTCCTACCTCACGATCGAATATGCCGGGCCGATCCCGCTCGAACTGCGCCGCGCGATGGGCAACCGCATCTATGGCTGCGACGATTGCCTTGCGGTGTGTCCGTGGAACAAATTCGCCGATACCGCCGCGCGCCACCGCGCCTTCCTGCCGCGCGCCGAGCTCGCCGCGCCGGCGCTCGGCGATCTGCTGGCGCTGGACGACGCCGCATTTCGCCAGGTCTTCGCGGGATCGCCGATCAAGCGCATCGGACGCCATCGCATGGTCCGCAACGCCGCGATCGCGGCGGGCAACAGCGGCGATGCGCGGTTCCGGCCGGCGCTCGAACGGCTGAAAAACGACGAATCCGACGTGGTTGCCGAGGCGGCGGCCTGGGCGCTCGCCGAATTGGCGTCCTGACGTCACGCTAGCGGCGCAGCGTCTCCACACAGCTGCCCAATTCGGCGTTGCGGCCATCGGGGGTGCGGGCATCGACATGCGTCGCAACCGGTGAGGCGCCGGCGCGCGGGGCGTAGAAATAAATGTCGATGACGCACGCCGTCCCCTCGAACTGCAGCTTGCGCGCGGCGCCTTCGGTCACGTCGAGGCGCGGTTTGCCGAACAGGCGCTGCGCCGCGTCGGGGCTTTGGCCGATCAGGCTGTTCGACTGCACCGGCCTGACGATGGTGGGGGCAGGCGCTGCGGTCACCGGCGGCGGGGCGCTGCGGGGCGGGACCGCCGCGGCGCAGCCGCCGAGCGCGGCGAGGGTGGCGGCGGCGGCAAGGAGTCGGATCATGGGGCGTCCCTGTTTCGCAGGTGAATGAGGTGGACGGCCATAGCGGCGCCCAGGACGGGGGCCAACAGATTGACGACGGGTACCAGGAAAGCTGCGGCGGACAGCGCGCCGAGCCCCCAGCGCGCGCCGCGCGCGAGGCGCGGCCGGTCGGGATGGCGCGCGAGCGCCATCGCCTCGAGGTCGCGGCCGAGCAGCGCGGCGTTGATCGCAAAGGCGAGGAGCGGCGCGCCGATCGCGGTGAACAGCAAGGGGATATAGACGGGCAGCGCGATCAGGTTGACGACGATCAGCCGGGTGATCGAGACGAGGCCGAGGCGCAGGCTCTTGGCGAAGCTCACCGGCACCGCCCGCGCGGCGGCCTCGGGATAGCGGCGCCCCTCGACATCGGCGACGATGGCGTCGCCGAACAGGCCGATCACCGCGATCGCGACGCCGCGAAACAACAGCCAGCTCGCGCCGAGCAGGCCGAGGATGAGCAATATGCCCGCCATGTCGATCTCAACCTCGCCGAGCCATTGCCAGCGATAGAGCGCCCAGCGCGCCCCGAAGAAGATCGCGGCGCCGGCGGCGGCGAAGATCAGCAAGGTGAGCGCGAGGCTCTGCGCGAGGACGACGAGCACCGGGCGGCGCGGCAGGTCCTGCAGGGCGAGCATCAGGGCGTGGATCGCGCGGGCCATGGGGCACGGGATGCGCGGGCGCCGGCGACGCGTCAAGCGTCGCGCTTGCCTTGCCGGGCCGCGATCCCTAAAGCCGCGCCCAATCTTTTCCCATCATCGACAGGAATTTTCATGGCCTCCACCGCCCGTTTCGACGTCGTTGCCATCGGCAATGCGATCGTCGACGTCCTTGCCCGCGCGTCCGACGAGCTGATCGACGCCGAAAAGCTGGTCAAGGGATCGATGCGGCTGATCGACGCCGACGAGGCCGAGCGGCTCTATGCGGCGATGGGCCCGGCGGTCGAAATGTCGGGCGGCAGCGCGGCGAACACGCTGGCCGGCATGGCGGCGCTCGGGCGCCAATGCGGTTTTATCGGCCAGGTCGCGAAGGACCAGCTGGGGCAGGTGTTCACCCACGACCTGACCTCGCTCGGCGTCGCCTTTGACACGCCCGCGCAGGATGGCGGCGGGCCGACCGCGCGGTGCCTGATCCTCGTCACCCCCGACGGGCAGCGGACGATGAACACCTTCCTCGGCGCGTCGCAGAATCTGGGGCATGACGCGCTCGACGCCGGCCTGATCGGCGACGCCGAGATCCTCTATCTCGAAGGCTATTTGTGGAACGCCGACGCCTCGCGCGCCGCGATGGCCGAGGCGATCGGGCTCGCCAAGGCGGCGGGCCGCCGCGTCGCCTTCACCCTCTCTGACACCTTCGTTGTCGCGGGACATGGCGAGGATTTCCGCCGCATGACCGCGGCGCGCGAGATCGACATCCTGTTCGCCAATGAAGCGGAGCTGCTCGAACTGGCGCAGGAGGGCGATTTCGAGGCCGCGCTCGCCAAGGTCGCCGCCGAAGTCCCGCTGCTCGTCGCGACGCGCGGCGAACATGGCGCGGTGGCGATGACCAACGGGGAACGCACCGAAGTCGCCGCCGAACCGATCGACACGGTCGTCGATACGACGGGCGCGGGCGACCTGTTCGCCGCGGGTTTCCTGTCGGGTCTCGCCGAAGGACGCAGCATGGCCGACTGCCTGACGATGGGTGCGGTGTGCGCGCGCGAAATCATCGCGCAGGTCGGCCCGCGCGCGCAGACCGACCTCAAGGCCAAGGTCGCCGCGCGGCTCGGCTAGGAACTTATCGCGGTTCGGAACGTCCTATGCGCCATCAGGCATAGGAGGTTTTATGAGCGATGAAATCCATACCACGCGCGAGCCCGACGGCACGACGCACACCACGACGATCGTCGACCGCGAACCGCGCCGCAGCGGCGGCGGGATGGGCATGATGCTGATCCTGCTCATCGCCGTCGCGGTCGCGGGCTTTGTCGCGTTCCAGTTCCTCGGCAATGAAAAGGCCGAAACCGGCGCGATTACCGAAGCGGCGCAAAAGGTCGGCGATGCCGCGCAGGATGTCGGCGACGCGGCGCAGAAAGCGGTCGATTGACCCTCAACCGGCGGCGGCTTCGGCGGTCGCCGGTTCGGGATGTTTCTTGAACAGGGCGCGGTCGGCGGGGCCGAAGCCGCGCGTCCAGATCAGCCAGCCATAAATGCCGAGGATGACCGGCACGCCGACCAGCAGCTCGGCCCATTCGGGCAATTGCGTCGCGCCCCAACCGAGGACGGCGGCGCCGGCGGTCGCCCAGACGAGCGCCCAGCGCAGGCTGTTGACCGGCGTCCCCAGGATGCGCCCGAGCAGCCAGGCTTTGGTCACCGAGGCGAAACCGAGGGCGAGCATGAGCGCGAGCGCGACGGCAGCGGCATAAGTGATCGGCGGCAGGCCCATCGCTTCGGCGACCTTGATCAGGACCACGCTGAGCACCGCCTGCAGCGCGAGCGTCGCGAGGCTGATCAGCAGGTTGCGGTGGCGCGCGACATAGACGAGCGCCGCTTCGCTGACCACGGCGGTCGCGGCGACCACCTCGGCGGCGAGCAGGAAGGCGAGCGCGGCGGTCCCGCTGACGAAGGCGGGACCGACGAGGCCCATCACCGCTTCGCCCGGGATGCCGAGCGCGAGCGCGACCCCGGCCTGCGCCGCGATGATCCAGAAACCGACCTGGCTCACTTGCGCGGCCACGGCGGCCAGCCGGTTTTCGGCGAGATTGCGGGTGATGACGGGGCCGAGGATGGGTTCGAAACTGGTCTTGAGTTTCTGCGGCAGCGAGGCAACCTGCTGCGCCATATAATAGATGCCGTAGATCGTCGGCGAGGTGAACTGACCGAGGATGAAGAGGTCGAGGCGGCGGGTGCCCCATTCGATCGCATCGGCGGCGGCGAGCGGGGCATTGCGGCGCGCGACCGTCATCAGATGCACCGGATGCGGCTGCCAGCCGCGCGGGGACCCATAATGGCGGAGCATCGGGATCAGCGCGGTCAGGAAAGCGCCGATCATCGCGGCGGCATAGGACAGCATCAGCCCGTCGCGCACCGACACATACCAGAAGCCCGCCGCGCCGAGGCTGATCACCCAGGGTTCGACCACCGCGCGCGCGCGCACCGTCGCGCCGATGTCGAATTTATAGGCGCAGGCGGCGAGCGCGACCTCGGTCCCCGCGATCGCAAAGACCAGGCACGCCATCCAGCGGTCGGTGCTGTCGATGCCGCCGGCGGGGAACATGAGCTGCGGAAAGAGGAGGAGGAGCGCCGATCCCGCCGCCGAGGCGAGGAAGGCGACAAACATGCCGTCCCACACGACCATGCGATGGTCGGCATCGGGGGCGCTCAATTGCTCGGCGAGGCCGCGCTTGAGGCCCAGCGTGGCGAGCTGGGCGACCAGTTCGATGACCAGCACGGCAAAGGCGAAGCGCCCGACCGCCTCGGCGCCGTACCAGCGGCCGGCGACATAGAGAAAGGGCAGGCGCGCGACGAGGCGGAGGATGAAGCCGAAGAAGTTGGTGCGGCCGCCCTTGGCGAGCGCGGCGGTGTCGGCATCGCGCGGCGGCGGGTCCGACGAAGGGGTGGGCGACGCCGAATCGAGGGCGGGCGCGGCCGCGCTGTCCGTCTGGGTCAAACCTGCGGCCCCCCTTGCTCCTCGCCCTGCCGCTTAGTAGCGCGGCCGGGGGGGAGTGGCAAATCACGGTGTCGGATCATCGCCCCTCGCGTCGCAGCGGACGGCTGAGCAGCGCCTGAATGGCTTCGCCGGCGCGAATTTCGCCCGCGACGAGCCGCGCGACCGCGTCGGTGATCGGCATGTCGATGCCGTCGGCGCGCGCGGCGGCGGCGACGACCGGGGCGCTGAACGCTCCTTCGGCGACGCTGCGGCGGTCGGCCATCAAGGCGGCGGCATCCTCGCCGCGCCCGAGCCCCTGGCCGAGCGAGAAGTTGCGCGAATTGCTCGAGGTGCAGGTCAGCACGAGGTCGCCGAGCCCGGCGAGTCCGGCGAGCGTTTCGGCATCGGCGCCGCGCGCCAGCCCGAAGCGCGTCATTTCGGCGAAGCCGCGGCTGATCAGCGCGGCGCGCGCATTGAGCCCGAGCCCGGCGCCGTCGACGATGCCGCAGGCGATCGCGAGGATATTCTTCACCGCGCCGCCGATCTCGGCCCCGATGACATCGGCCGAGACATAGGGCCGGAAATGCGGACGCGCGAGCGCCTGCGCGAGGCGGTCGGCGACTGCGGTATCCGCAGCGGCAAGGGTGATCGCGGTCGGCAGCCCGGCGGCGACCTCGTGCGCGAAGGTCGGGCCCGACAGGACGGCGACCGGGCGGCCCGGCGCGACGTCGCGCGCGATATCGATCGGGAAGGCGAAGCTGCCCGCCTCCATGCCCTTGCTGCACAGGATCAGCGGCGCATCACTGGGCGGCAGGTCGGCGAGAACCGCGCGCAGGAAGGGCACGGGAACGACGATCAGCAGCGCGTCGCACGCGGCGAGGTCGGCGAGCGCGCCGCTGGCGGTGAGCGAGGGCGACAGCGCGGCGCCGGGCAGGAACAGCGGGTTGCGATGTTCGGCGTTGATCGCCGTCACGACGTCGGCTTCGCGCGCCCACAGCCGGACCGGGGCGCCATCGGCGGCGAGCAATTGCGCCAGCGCGGTGCCCCAGGCGCCGCCGCCGACGATGCCGAAGCGTGACGTCATGCTTTTACTCCTGCGCCGCGCACCGCTTCGGCGTCGGCATCGAGCGGCCAGCGCGGGCGCGCCGCGACGTCGAGCGGATCGGTGAGCCCGGCGGCGAAGCGCTCGGCGCCGGCCCAGGCGATCATCGCGCCATTGTCGGTGCACAGCCACAAAGGCGGGGCGACGAAGGGCTTGTGGTGCTGCGCCGCAAGGTCGGTCAGGGCGGTGCGAATCGCGCCATTGGCGGCGACCCCGCCCGCGACGACGAACGCCGTGGCCTCGGGGCAGGCGGCGAGCGCGATGCGGCTGCGATCGACCAGGCAGTCGACGACCGCCTGCTGGAAGGAGGCGGCGAGGTCGGGGACGCTGTGCTGGCCCGACGCGGCGGCGCGCGACACCGCGCTCTTGAGTCCGGCGAAGGAGAAATGCGGTTCGCTGCTGCCGACGAGCGGGCGCGGCAGCGGCACGGCTTTGGGG
>NZ_JBOHHU010000011.1:0-68631 GCF_050725615.1 Sphingopyxis sp. | reverse complement strand
CCCGCCTCCGCTTCCTTCAACACCCCGATGATCTGCTCTTCCGAAAACCTCAAACGCTTCATCTGTCCGTCCTTCCTTCAAGGCCGGACTCTAATCACTGTTGGAGGAAAATCAGGGGGTCACGTCACGCGATAACGTACCCCATGTCCCAATGCATCGGAGACAAGGAACGTCACTCCGAGAACTTCAAATGCGCCTCTGATATCTCTCAGCGTCCGGTCATAAGGGACCCGTTTGCCGAGTTCGAAGTCGGAAAGGGTAGCAATAGAAATATTCGCTCGATCAGCGAACGCCGGTCGTGACAGGCCCACTGCAGCTCGCGCCATTCTACACTGGCATGGTGTCAACATTCCGCTCACCCCCAAACCTTAGTCGAAATATCTTAGGTTGGCCTCTTAGACTGGCCTTGCGGGGCTGCATAGTGGCAATAGGCTATCTCACCTATCTCGCCGAGAGCATGCCAATTGCACATAAAGGCAAGGGCCAATCGGTACGGTGCCTATTCGGTACTTGGCGAAGCGCCAGACCGCGAAATTTCTATTAAAGCAAATAAAATCAATGCCATGAATGGTGAGCCCTGCTGGGTTCGAACCAGCGACCTACTGATTAAAAGTCAGTTGCTCTACCGACTGAGCTAAGGGCCCATCGCGGTGCCCTGAAAAGGTCGTCCGCGAAGTGAGCCGTCGCCCTAGTGCGCCGATGCGTTCGGGTCAACCGGCTTTGCCCGCACCAGTTTCGCCGCGAGCTGGCGGACACTGCGACCGAGCAGCGGATGCTGCCAGTCGGGTGCGATTGCGCGCAGCGGGCCGAGGACGAAGGCGCGGCTCGCCATCGCCGGGTGCGGGATGGTCAGATCGCGATCGGCCCAGGTGCCGCCGGACCACAGCAAGATGTCGAGATCGAGCGTGCGGGCGCTCCAGCGCTGCCCGGTGCGGCGACCGAAGGCCGCTTCGATATCCTGCAGCCGTTCGAGCATCGCGGGCGGGCTCAGCGGTGACGCGACGAGCGCCACGGCGTTGGCGTAGCGCCGCCGCGACGGACCGAGCGGCTCGCTGGCGATGATCGGGCTGGCGTCGACCGGCTCGATGTCCGCGTTTTCGAGCGCGCCCAGCGCCGCCATCAGCACCTGACGCGGATCGCCGAAGCGGGCATGGCGCCGGTTCGACCCCAGGCCGATCGCATAGAGCGCCAAAGGAATCCCGGAGCGAAGCGTTGCATCGGACATGACGCTGCGCCTATCGCAACGGGGTGGAGATTGTAAGCCCTTTGCCCGGCACCGAACCGCCGCGCGACTGCCCCAACTGTCCGCGCCTTGTCGCGTTGCGGGCCGAATGCCGCGCCGAATATCCCGATTGGTGGAACGCGCCGGTCTATGCGTTCGGCGATCCCGAGGCCTGGCTCGCCTTCGCGGGACTCGCGCCCGGCAAGCATGGCGCCAACCGCACCGGGCGTCCCTTCACCGGCGACTATGCCGGCGACCTGCTGTTTGCGACGCTCGCCGCATTCGGGCTGAGCGAGGGGCGTTATGACGCGCGCATCGACGATGGCCTGACCCTCGACGGCGCGATCATCGTCAACAGCGTCAAATGCCTGCCGCCGCAGAACAAGCCGAACCCACAGGAAATCGCCGCCTGCCGCCCCTTTTTCGAAACGCAGATGGCCGCGCTCCCCAAGGTCCGGGTGATCATCGCGCTCGGCAAGATCGCGCATGACGCGGCGGTGCGCGCTGCGGGCGGGCGCCTCGCCGCCTATCGCTTCGCCCATGGCGCGGTGCATAGGCTCCCCGACGGCCGTCACCTCGTCGACAGCTATCATTGCTCGCGCTACAACACGAACACCGGGCGGCTCACCCCCGCCATGTTCGCCGATGTCTTCCGCACCGCGCTGGCGCTTCGCGATCAGACCAGCGGCCCGAACTCCTCGACCAGCCCGCGATAAAGCGCGCGCTTGAACGGAACGATCAATTTCTCGATCTCGTTCAGCTCGGACCATCGCCAGGCGCGAAACTCCTGGTGCTTCGTCGCGATATTGATGTCGCTGTCCTCGCCCATGAAGCGCATCAGGAACCAGTGCTGGCGCTGGCCGCGATATTTGCCGCCCCACATCTTGCCGATCAGATGATCGGGCAGGTCATAGAAATATTCCTCGCGGCTGCGCGCGATGATCTCGACCAGCCCGCCATGCACCCCGGTTTCTTCGCCGAGTTCGCGGATCGCCGCCATTTCGGCATCTTCGCCGGGGTCGATTCCGCCCTGCGGCATCTGCCAGGCCTCGCTCGACGTATCGAGTCGCTGGCCGACAAAGATCCGGCCGTCGCGGTTGGCGAGCATCACCCCGGCGCAGGGGCGATAGGGAAGGCTGCTGTGGTCGGTCATGCGCTCGCGGTCGCTTCGGCGATCATCGCCTTGAGCATGGTCAGCGCGCCCTTGATATCCTGCTTGGCGCTCGGGATGCCCTGCGACAGGTTGATATAGCCATGGATCGTGCCGGCGCCCTCGCGATAGATCGTCGTCACCCCCGCCTCGACCAGCTTGGCGGCATAGGCGCGGCCCTGGTCGCGCAGCGGATCGAGTCCGGCGGTTACCAACAGCGTCGGCGGCAGGCCCTCGGCCGGGAAATCGAGCGGCGATGCGCGATAGTCGGCGGGGTCGGCGGCATATTGATTGCCGAACCAGGTCATGCTGCCTTCGGTCAGCAGATAGCCTTCGCCGAAATCGCGATAGCTCTGCCAGTCGTTGTGCGTCGTCACTGCGGGATAGATGGGATGGATCGCCAGCACCGTCTTCGACGCCGGCTTGTCGCGCAAGGTCAGCGCGGTCGCGATGGTCAAATTGCCGCCCGCGCTCTCGCCCGCCAGCACCAGTCCGGTGCACGGCACATTGTCGGCGACCCAGCGTGTCGCCGCCTCGCAATCCTCGGGCGCGGCGGGGAAGGGGTGTTCGGGGGCGAGGCGATAGTCGACCGCGATCACCGGCAAATCGAGCAGCCGCGCCGCCTCGGCGCAATAACCGTCGTGGGTGTCGAGGTCGCCGATCACCCAGCCGCCGCCATGATAGAAGACCAGCACCGGACCGACCGCGCGGTCGGGGCGATTGTCATAGAGTCGGATCGGAATGTCGCCCGCCGGGCCGGGGATCGTCCGGTCCTCGACCTTGGCGATCTCGCCGCGCGGGCTGTCGGCCATCTGGGTCATCACCCGGAACATCTCGCGCGCGCCGTCCGCCGGCATCTCTTCCATTTTCGGCCCTTCCTGCGCGTTGAGGAAGGCCAGAAAGGCGGCCACATCGGGGCGCGTATAGGGGGTGGGGCCGTCGGTCATGCTGTCTCTCCCGTCATGGTCGCTACCGCTCGCTATTCGGCATTGGCGGTGCAAATTCAATCGCGAATCGAAACCGACCGCAGCCATTCGCTTTGCGCCGCACAATTTTTTCTGAATTGCGGCTTGTTGCCGACAGGCCTAGGCCGATGTCACAGGTTCGCAAGATTCAAAGGCAGAAACAGAAAATGGCGAGTGCGGTAGAGGACCGGGCCGACGATCGGCAGTCCCCCCTTTCCGATGCAGTGGTGGTTCGATTTGCGGGTGACAGCGGCGACGGGATGCAATTGACCGGCGGTCAATTCACCCTTTCCTCGGCGCTTGCGGGCAACGACTTTGCCACCTTCCCCGACTTTCCCGCCGAAATCCGCGCGCCGCAGGGCACGCTGTTCGGTGTGTCGGCGTTCCAGATCAATTTCGGATCGTCGGCGATCGACACGGCGGGCGACGCGCCCGACGTGCTGGTCGCGATGAACCCGGCGGCGCTCAAGACCAATGTTCCGGTGCTCAAGCAGGGCGGGCTGATCATCGCCGACGAGGGCGAGTTCAACGACCGCAACCTCGCCAAGGCGAAATATGACGCCAACCCGCTGGAGGATGGCAGCCTCGCCAAATGGCAGCTCCTGAAACTCAACATCAGCCAGCTCACGATGGACGCGGTCAAACCGTTCGGGCTCGGCAACAAGGAAGCGCTGCGCTGCAAGAATATGTGGACGCTGGGGCTCGCGCTCTGGATGTTCGACCGTGACCGCCAGCCGCTGATCGATTGGCTGGGCGGCAAATTCGCCAAGGACCCGAACCTCGCCGCTGCCAACGTCGCCGCGCTCAACGCCGGCCATGCCTATGGCGAGACCGCCGAACTCGCGGGCCCGCTCAAACAGCATCATGTCGATCCGGCGCCGGTCGCGCCCGGCCTCTACCGCACGCTGACCGGCGCCGAAGGCATCGCGCTCGGCCTCGTCGCGGGTGCGCAGCTCGCCAAGCTGCCGATGTTCTTCGGCGGCTATCCGATCACCCCCGCCTCGGCGATTCTGCATCATCTGTCGCGGCTCAAGGAATATGACGTCACGACCTTCCAGGCCGAGGACGAAATCGCCGCCATCTGCTCGGCGATCGGCGCCAGCTACGGCGGTTCGCTCGGCGTGACCTCGTCGTCGGGGCCCGGCATCGCGCTGAAGGGTGAGGCGATGGGCCTCGCGATTATGACCGAACTGCCGCTCGTCATCGTCAATTCGCAGCGCGGCGGTCCCTCGACCGGCTTGCCGACCAAGACCGAGCAGTCCGACCTCTATCAGGCGGTCTATGGCCGCAACGGCGACGCCCCGATGCCGGTCGTCGCCGCGCGCTCGCCCGGCGACGCGTTCGAATGCGCGATCGAAGCGGTGCGAATCGCGGTGCAATATATGACCCCGGTCATGCTGCTCACCGACGGCTATATCGCCAATGCCGCCGAGCCCTGGGCCGTGCCCGACCTGACGAGCTATGAAGCCTTCCCGGTCGAATTTCTCACCGAAGTGCCCGAAGGCGGCTTCAAGCCCTATGGCCGCGACGAAAAGCTCAAGCGCCCCTGGGTCAAGCCCGGCACGCCCGGGCTGCTCCACCGCATCGGCGGGATCGAGAAGGAAATCGACACCGGCCACATCAATTATGAGGCGTCGAACCACCAGGCGATGACCGATATCCGCAAGGACAAGGTCGATGGCGTCAAGGTTCCGGATCAGGTCGTCGAGCTCGGCGCAGAGGGCGGCAAGCTCGCCGTCGTCGGCTGGGGCTCGACCTTCGGCCCGATCCACCAGGCGGTCCGCCGCAAGCGCGCCGAGGGCAGGGACGTCAGCCATATCCACATCCGCCACATCTGGCCGCTGCCCGCCAACCTCGGCGAACTGCTCAAAAGCTATGACAAGGTGATCGTGCCCGAAATGAACACCGGCCAGCTCAAGACCGTGCTGCGCGATCAATATCTGGTCGATGCGAAGCCGGTGAACAAGGTGTCGGGCCAGCCCTTCACCATCGCCGAAATCGAAGCGGCGATCGAGGGAGCCCTCTAATGAACGAGATGACCACCATCGCGCGGACGACGACGCTCAAGGATTGGGAAACCGATCAGGAAGTCCGCTGGTGCCCCGGCTGCGGCGACTATGCGATCCTGAAGGCGGTGCAGCGCACCATGCCCGACATCGGCACGACGCCCGAGAACACCGTGTTCATCAGCGGCATCGGCTGCTCGTCGCGTTTCCCCTATTATATGGAAACCTATGGCTTCCACACGATCCACGGCCGCGCGCCGGCCTTCGCGACGGGGCTGAAGCTCGCCAATCCGGGGCTCGACATCTGGATCGTCACCGGCGACGGCGACGGCTTGTCGATCGGCGGCAACCACACGATGCACCTGATCCGCCGCAATCTCGATTGCCAGATCATGTTGTTCAACAACGAGATCTATGGCCTCACCAAGGGTCAATATTCGCCGACCAGCCGCGTCGGAACGAGCAGCCCCTCGACGCCTTATGGCTCGGTCGACCGCCCCGCGCAGCCCGCCGCCTTCGCGCTCGGCGCCGGCGCGCGTTTCGTGGCGCGCGGCTTCGACGTGTCGAAGAAGCTGCCCGAAGTCCTCAAAGCGGCCCACGCCCACAAGGGCGCGGCCTTCATCGAGATTTTCCAGAACTGCATCGTCTATAACAAGGACGTGTTCGAGGACTTCGCCGCCCCCAAGGGTGCCGAGGACCGCCAGCTCTGGCTCGAGAACGGCGAACCGATGCTGTTCGCCAAGGGCACCAAGGGCATCGCGCTCGATAATGAGGAATTGCACCTCAAGGTCGTCGACGTGATCGATGGCGACTGGCAGTCGGCGGGCGTGATCGTCCACGACGTCACCAACCGCAGCGTCGCGCACATGCTCGTCGAAATGCGCTTCGGCGAGTTTCCGATGGCCCTCGGCGTCCTCTACGACGACCCGCGCCCAACCTTCGAAGCCGACGTCTGGCGCCAGAACAAGGCGGCGGCGGAAGGCAAGACCGCCGACCTCCAGAGCCTGCTCAAAAAGGGCCAGACCTGGACGGTAACCGAGGGCGGGCCGGAGTTGTAAAGGACTCGCACGAAGCCACAAAGGGGCCGGTTTGACGACGGATGTTGAAGAACTGGCCCGGACGGCCTCGCTGGACTGGCAGGCGCCGACGGAAAAGCGACGCTTATAGCATCGTCATCCTGAACTTGTTTCAGGATCCATGGCCTGCCGCTTCCTTCGGCGCTGCGTCCAATTCGAATTCGGGCCGTGGATGCTGAAACAAGTTCAGCATGACGAGAATTTGAGGGTATTTTCTCCAATAAACCCCTTTGTGGCTTCGCGGCTTTGTGCGAGTCATTGTCCAACCAAAAATTGAGGTAAAATGGACAACCTGACCCACAGCCTAGTCGGCGCCGTGCTCGGCCAGATGGGGCTCAAGAAGAAAACCGGGCTCGCGATGCCGACGCTGATTATCGCGGCGAATATTCCCGATATCGACGCCGCCTGCACCGTCTACGGCCAGCTCTCGCTGTCGATGCGGCGCGGCATCACCCATGGCCCGATCGCGCTGATCCTGCTGCCGATCCTGCTCTGGGCCGCGATGATCGCGTTCGACCGCTGGCAGACGAAACGCGGCAAGCGCCCTGAAAACCGCCTGCCGATCCACAAGGGCTGGCTGCTCGCGCTCGCTTATATCGGCTGTCTCAGCCACCCCGCGCTCGACTGGCTCAACAATTACGGCATCCGCCTGCTCGAACCGTTCAGTCCCCGCTGGTTCTATGGCGACAGCATCTTCATCATCGACCTGTGGATATGGATCGCGCTCGGCTTGTCGATCTGGCTTTCGCTCCGCCGCGAGCGCGCGCAGGTCGCGGCCTGGACGCGCCCCGCCTGGGTCGGCTTCACTACGGTGTGCGCCTATATCCTCTTCAACGGCGCGATCACCGGCACCGCTGAGCGCGAGATCGCGGCGGTTCTGCGCGGCGGCGGCCACCCCGACGCGCTCGTTGTCGCCAGCCCGCCGCCCTTGATGTTCTGGAAACGCGACGTCTTCTGGCGCACCGCCGACCGCCAGGGCAGCGCCAGTTTCGACCTCGGTTCGGGCGGCAATGTCGATATCACGGGATCACCGATCGGCATGGACGACCCGCGCGTCGCCCCGATGGTCGCCACCAGCCCCGTCGCGCAGGCCTTCCTCTTCTGGTCGCGCATGCCCGTCGCGAAGTTCGACACAAAGGGCCGCTTGATCCTGTCCGACCAGCGTTTCGGGAACCCGCTCAGCCGCGGGCAGTTTGAAGTCATCGTCGATCCCAAGCCGGAACCCAGGCCCTGACCGCTCCCTCCATCGTCTGGTTCCGCCGCGACCTCCGCCTCTCGGACCAGGCGGCGCTGCTCGCCGCCGCATCTGCGGGGCCGGTGATCCCGGTCTATATCCTCGACGACGAAACCCCGAAGCATCGCAAGATGGGCGCCGCCTCACGCTGGTGGCTTTACCACAGCCTGACCAGTCTCGACGCGGCGCTGCGCGAAAAGGGCTCGCGGCTGATCCTGCGTCGCGGCAAGAGTGACGATCAACTCGCTCAAATCGCCGAGGAAACGGGGGCGGGGCAGGTCCACTGCCTGCACCATTACGAACCCTGGTGGCGCAATGCCGAACGCGCCGTCGGCAAGCAACTCGATCTCGTCCGCCACGACGGCAATTATCTCGCCCCGCCCGGATCGGTCACCACGGGAACCGGCACCCTCTACAAAATCTACACCCCCTTCTGGCGCGCGCTCAAGGAACGCATGCCGCCCCCGCCACCGGCAAACCGCCCGCGCGATATCGCCGCGCCGCCGAAGTGGCCGGCCTCCGACAAACTCGCCGACTGGAACCTCCTGCCTGCCAACCCCGATTGGGCCACGGGATTTCGCCAGTTATGGACCCCCGGCGAGGACGGGGCGCGCCAACGCGTCGCCTATTTCATCGACGAAGCCGCCGACTACGACCGTCGTCGCAACTTACCGTCTGAAGAAGGCAGCTCGCGCCTATCCCCCCATCTCCACTTCGGCGAAGTCTCCCCCGCCTATATCTGGCATCGCATTTCAGAAGCCGCTGGAAACACGGACGTTTTTCTCTCGGAAGTCGCATGGCGCGACTACGCCCAAAATGTGATCCTCCAATTCCCCGACTACGGTACGCGCAACGCCCGCGACACTTTCGCCAACTTCCACTGGCGCACAGGCCAATCGGCCGACGAAGACCTCAAAGCCTGGCAGCAGGGCCGCACCGGCTACCCGATCGTCGATGCCGGCATGCGTCAGCTCTGGGCGACCGGCTGGATGCACAACCGCGTGCGGATGATCGCCGCGAGTTTCCTGATCAAGCATCTGCTCATCGACTGGCGCTGCGGCGAGCAATGGTTCTGGGACACGCTGGTCGACGCCGATTACGGCAACAACAGCGTGAATTGGCAATGGACCGCCGGAACGGGGATCGATTCGAACATGTTCCCGCGCATCATGGCGCCGCTGACCCAGTCGGAGAAATTCGACGCGGTGGGCTATATTCGCGAATGGGTGCCCGAACTGGCCGGCCTCGATGAGCGCGCGATTCACGACCCTGACGAACATGGTCAGCGCCCGTCGGGCTATCCGCCGAAAATCATCGGCCACCGCGAAGCCCGCGCGCGGGCGCTCACCGCTTATGACGTCATGAAGTCGCACGACAATTGATTGTCAGGTGCGCCGCTTTTTGGCAGTGATGCCGTTATGAACACGCATGTCAGGACGGGGCGGGGACGACGGCTGCTACAGGCGGATCGCGCCTTTCGCTCGGGCGGATTGGTCGCTTGGGTGATGGCCCGCGCGCCGGCGGCCTTTTTTCACGGACGCCTCGACAAGATCGACGCCGGGCTCGACCATGGCACATTGGAAGGGCATCTGCCCGACGGCAGCGTGCGCATCCTGGGCGGGCGGGGCAGCGGACCGGTCGCGGTCGTCCATTTGCACAGCTGGGCGGCGCTCGTCCGCCTCGCTTTGTCGGGATCGGTGGGCTGGTATCGCGCCTGGGACAAGGGCGAATGGTCGTCGCCCGACCCGGTGCCTTTGTTCGATCTGTTCATGCGCAATGGCGAAACGCTCGGCAATGCCGCGCGGTCGCGCGGGCCGTGGCGTTGGCTCAATCGCGCGGCGCATGTCCTCAACCGCAACAGCCGCCGTGGTGCGCGGCGCAACATCCACGCCCATTATGATTTGGGCAATGATTTCTATCGCTTGTGGCTCGATGCTGGAATGAATTATTCCAGCGCGCTGTTCACCGACACGGCGCAGTCGCTCGAGGAGGCGCAGACCGCGAAACTCGACGCGATCCTCGATCGGCTCGACCTGCGGTCGGGCAGCCGGTTGCTCGAAATCGGCTGTGGTTGGGGGGCGCTCGCGGAGCGCGCGGTCGAACGCCACGACGTGCTCTACACCGGCATCACCCTGTCGCCGGCGCAGGCGGAAATCGCCGACGCCAGGCTTGCCGCAGTCGACCTGTCGGAGCGCAGCACGATCGAATTGTGCGATTATCGCGATGCGAAGGGACCGTATGACGCGATCGCCAGCGTCGAAATGGTCGAGGCCGTGGGGCAGGCCTATTGGCCGGCCTATCTCGACGCCATCGCGGACCTCCTCCGCCCGGGCGGACAGGCGGCGATCCAGTATATCCTGATCAACGACAGCCTGTTCGAACGTTATGCCGCGAGCAGCGACTTCATCCAGGCCTATGTCTTTCCGGGCGGCTGCCTGATCTCCGAAAGCCGTTTCCGCGCCCTGGCCGAAGAGCGCGGGCTGGCCTGGCGCGACGTCAGGCGCTTCGGGCGCGACTATGCCGAGACCTTGCGGATATGGCGCGAGCGGTTCGACGACGCCGTGGCGAACCAGCAATTGCCGGCGGGTTTCGACGAGCGCTTCGTCCGGCTGTGGCGCTATTATCTGCAATATTGCGAGGGCGGCTTTCGTGGCGGCGGTATCGACGTCGCCCAGGTCACGCTCGTTAAAACGGCCTGAAAACAAAGGGTGGGAGGGTGAAGATGCGAAGACTTTTGGCGGCGACATTGCTGTGCGCGGCTGCGGGATGCTCATCCCCCGCACCGATCAAAACCGACCATATGCCAAAGGATCTGAATGTGCTGTTCTGGACCCAGGATCAACGCGACGCCGCTTTCCGGACGATGGAGACGGTTCCCAAGGTCGTCGTCAATACCGTCGCCGCGGGGGGCAAGGTCTATCCGCTGCCAGAGGGCAAGCCGCTCGACGTCGGCACCGACGTCGACGCCTATATGGCGAAACAGCGCAACGCGGGGTTGATCATCGTCCAGGACGGCAAGATCCGGCTCGAAAAATATGCGCTGGGCTATGAAGCCACGGGGCGTTGGACGAGCTTTTCGGTCGCCAAGAGTTTCACCTCGACCCTCGTCGGGGCGGCGGTGAAGGATGGCTATATCAAGAGCCTCGACGACAAGGTGACCGTCTATATCCCCGGGCTCAAGGGCTCCGCCTATGACGATGTCTCGGTGAAGCAGTTGCTCACGATGACCTCGGGGGTCAAGTGGAACGAGGACTACACCGATCCCAAGTCGAACGTCGCGCTGTTCAACCTGCAGAAGCCGGTCGCGGGCGAGGACATCACCGTCAGCTATATGAAAACCTTGCCGCGCGAAGCGCCCGCGGGGTCGAAATGGGTGTACAAGACCGGCGAGACCAATTTGATCGGGGTGCTGGTGTCGAGCGCCACCGGCAAGACGCTGTCCGCCTATCTGTCCGAGAAGGTCTGGAAACCCTTCGGCATGGAACAGGATGCGGTGTGGATGCTCGGCGCCACGGGGCACGAGATCAGCGGCTGCTGCATGTCGGCGAGCCTCAAGGATTATGCGCGCTTCGGCCAGTTCATGCTGAACGGCGGCGTCGCGGGTGGGCAGAAGGTGCTGCCCGATGACTGGATCGCGTCGGCGACCACCAAGCAGACCGGCATCGATATTCCGGGCCGCGGCTATGGCTATCAATGGTGGACCAACGACGACGGCAGCTATGCCGCGCAGGGCATTTTCGGGCAGGGGATCTTCATCGATCCCAAACGCAAGCTGGTGATCGCATCGAACGGCAACTGGCCGACCGCGACCGACCCCGAAGGCGTCGGCGCCGCGCGCGAAGCGTTCTACAAGACGGTGCAGGCCGCCGTGGACAAGGAAGCTGCGGTCAAGCCGTAGCCGACGCCGCGAAGCCCGTCGCGCGCTGCGCGAGCCAGGCGGCGGCGGCGGGCACGAGGACGGCGAGCGCAAAAATCCACCATTCGTCGAGGGGTGAGGAGGCGCGGTAGATGGCGGCGCCCATCACCGCGCCTGCGACGATCCAGCCGGCGCCATTGCCCGCCGATACCCGCATGGCGAGCCAGCCGCCGGCGAAGGTGCCGACAAACCACCCGATGATCAGCGCGATGGTCGTGCCGATCGGGGCCTCGATCTCTTCTGCGGAAATATCATAGACCGCCGCGTCATATCCGGCGGGAAACAGGTTCGCGCTGGCATATTGGAACAGGAGGATGAGGCCGAACGCCACGACAATGCCGATGATGGTGGCAACCGCCGATCGAATAAGCCCGCTGGTCATTCCCGAAACCTTTATGAAAACCCGGATCGAACAGGTCTTCTAGGCCGCGAAAGCAAATATCGCGTTAAGCGTCCGCCATCACCTTGGGCAGGGCGTGGAAAGCGGTGCTGTCGAAGCCGTCGACCATCAACTGCGCGACAAAGGCGCCGACCGCTGCCGGCTCCTTGATGCTCTGCGGATCTTCGCCCGGATAGGCGCGCGCGCGCATCTGGGTGCGCGTGCCGCCGGGATCGAGGATCGCCGTGCGCACGGTCGAGATATTGCGCATTTCGGCGCCATAGCTGGTGACCAGCGTTTCCAGCGCCGCCTTGGTCGCGGCATAGGCGCCCCAATAGGCGCGCGGTTCGCGCGCAACGCCGCTCGACAGCGCGACGAGGCGGCCGCTGGCAGCACGGCGCAACAGCGGGTCGAAATTGGCGATCAGCGCCTGCTGCGCGATCAGGTTGAGCGTCAGCAGCTTGTTGAATTCCTTGCCGTCGATCGCGCCGACCGGGGTCAGCGTGCCGAGCATCGCGGCGTTGAGCACCAGCATGTCGAGCTTCTGCCAGCGTTCGGCCATCGCGCTGGCGAGGCGGGCGATGCTGTCGCCGTCGGTCAGGTCGAGCGGCGCGATCGTCGCGCTGCCGCCGGCCGCGTGGATTCGATCTTCGAGTTCTTCGAGCCCGCCCGCGGTGCGCGCGGTGATGACGACATGCGCGCCGCGTGCTGCCAGTGCTTCGGCGATCGCTTCGCCGATGCCGCGGCTTGCCCCGGTGACGAGCGCGACCTGGCCCGCCAATTCTTCAGACTGTTTGTGCATGGTGTCAGACAACTCGTTCGGCGAGCAGGGAAAATTGGTCTTCCAATCCATGCTCGTCGAAATCGGTGAGCGTGGTCGGATAGTCGCCGGTGAAGCAGGCGTCGCAATATTGCGGCGCGCGGTCGCTGCGTTCGGCTTCGCCCAGCGCGCGGTAGAGGCCGTCGATGGTCAGAAAGGCGAGGCTGTCGGCGTTGATGAAGTTCGCCATCTGCCCGACGGTCATCTGCGCGGCGAGCAGCTTGGCGCGTTCGGGGGTGTCGACGCCATAGAAGCAGCTGTGCTGGGTCGGCGGGCTGGCGATGCGCATATGCACCTCGGCGGCGCCGGCATCGCGCATCATCTGCACGATCTTCAGGCTCGTCGTCCCGCGCACGATCGAATCGTCGATCAGCACGACGCGCTTGCCGGCGATCAGCGCCTTATTCGCATTGTGCTTCAGCTTGACGCCAAGGTGACGGACCTTGTCGCCCGGCTGGATGAAGGTGCGCCCGACATAGTGCGAGCGGATGATCCCGAGTTCGAACGGGATACCCGATTCCTGTGCATAGCCGATCGCCGCCGGGGTGCCCGAATCGGGAACCGGAATGACCAGATCGGCCTCGACGCCATTTTCGCGGGCGAGTTCGGCGCCGATCGCCTTGCGCACCGAATAGACGCTGGTGCCGTCGACGATCGAATCGGGACGCGAGAAATAGACATATTCGAAGATGCACGGACGTGCCGGCCGTTCGGCGAAGGGCCGGTGCGAGGTCAGTTCGCCGTCGCGGATAATCACCAGTTCGCCCGGTTCGACCGAACGGACAAAATCGGCGCCGACAACGTCGAGCGCGACGGTTTCCGACGCCAGGATATGCGCATCGCCGAGCTTGCCGATGACGAGCGGACGAATGCCGAGCGGGTCGCGGCAGCCGATCATGCCCTCGGCGGTCAGGCAGATCAGCGAATAGGCGCCCTCGACCTGTTTCAGCGCGTCGATGAAGCGGTCGAGCAGGGTGCGGTAGTTCGACGTCGCGACGAGATGGATGATCACCTCGGTATCGCTGGTCGACTGGAAGATCGAGCCGCGGCGGACCAGGATTTTCTTCAGCGCGGTTGCGTTGGAGATATTGCCGTTATGCGCCACCGCAAAGCCGCCGGTCGACAGGTCGGCATAGAGCGGCTGGACGTTGCGCAGCGCGGTCTCACCCGTCGTCGAGTAACGGACATGGCCGACCGCCGAAGCGCCGGCGAGCTGGCGCATGATGTCGTCGCGGTCGAAATTGCCCGCGACATGGCCCATCGCGCGGTGGGTGTGGAAATCCCGGCCGTCAAAGGCGGTGATGCCGGCCGCCTCCTGACCGCGATGCTGGAGCGCGTGGAGGCCGAGCGCGACCACGGCTGCGGCGCTCTCGGCGCCGTGAATACCAAAAACGCCGCACTCCTCACGGAGCTTGTCGTCATCGAACGGGTGTGTGGTGAGCATTTTTGTCCAGCTGTGCGGGGCAGTGACTGCGGCGCATATAGGGAGGGGAATCGCAAATGTCGCCCCCCCAATTTTGACTCATGCGTGACAGCGGCGTTTGTCCTGCTCTAAAGCGCCTTCCATGACCGATATTCGCGACAGCACCGATCGTTTCGACCCGCGCTTCGACGCCGCCGGCCTGGTGACCGCCATCGTCACCGATGCCGACAGCGGGGTGTTGCTGATGGTCGCGCATATGAACGATGAGGCGATCCGACTGACGCAGGCGACGGGGCAGGCGCATTTCTGGTCGCGGTCAAGGCAGGCGTTGTGGCGCAAGGGAGAAACGTCCGGGAACGGGCTGACGCTGGTCGAGATGCGGGTCGATTGCGATCAGGATGCCTTGCTGTTGCGGGTGACGCCGGCGGGCCCGGCCTGCCATACCGGGCGGCGATCCTGCTTCTATCGCCGGGTCGAGAAGGACGGACGGCTGACCTTCCTCGATGACGATGCGTAAGATCGCGGCCTGCCTGTTGCTGCTGCTCGCGGCCTGCGGCCGGCCCGCACCCGACGCGGGCGAGGGCGTGGACAGCGGCAATCCACTCGAAGTTGCAGCGCGCGAGCGCGGTATCGTCCGGCCCGAGGCCGCCGACCTGACCGGGGTGTTCGAACGACGCCACGATCTCGGCCGCGACGCGATGTGCGCCGTACCCGAGGGCGAAGGGCGCTGGCGCTTCGCCATCACTGCCGCCTTCGGCCCCGGACTGTCGTGCGAGGCGAGCGGGCATATCGTCCGCGATGGCGAGAACTGGCGGCTCGATTTCGCCGGTGCGGAAGGGTGCAGCGCGCTCGTTCGCGAAGAAGAGGACGAACTGCGGCTGCCCGGCCAGCTGCCCGCGCAATGCGACCGGCTTTGCCCCGCGCGCGCTTCGCTGTCGGGATTGCGTCTGCCGCGTGCGAGCTGGAACGAGGGCGACGCGAAACGCTTGCAGATGCGCGATAAAGGCGGCAATATGATCCGGCCGTGCGGGATCTGAACGCCACGCCTTCCCCGACGCACGGCCAGCCTTGACGTTCACGTCAACGGAAACTAATCCTAAGCGGCATGAGTGACGATTACGGCCACGCCCACATCGATACGCCCGATCACCTCGGCCGCGAACAGTTCAGCATCACCGACCTGTCGTCGGAGTTCGGCGTCACCGCGCGTGCGCTGCGCTTTTACGAGGATGAGGGGCTGATCAGTCCGTCGCGCAAGGGATTGTCGCGCATCTATTCGAAACGTGACCGCGCGCGGCTCGCGTGGATTTTGCGCGCCAAGCGCACCGGTTTCAGCCTCGCCGACATTCGCGAGATGATCGACCTTTACGACGTCGGCGACGGGCGCAAGACCCAGCGCCAGGTGACGATCGAGAAATGCCAGGAGCGCATCGCGCTGCTCCGTGGCCAGCGCGACGATATCGACAGCGCCGTCGATGAATTGTCACGCTTCATCGACATGGTGAAAAAGGTCGATGAGCGCCAAAAGGCGAACTGACCCTCGACAATCCAGCCTCCCCGGGCAAGACATGGTACCAACCCTGTTTTTCAGAGAGATTTTGCATGCCCGTCTATCGCGCCCCTGTCCAAGACACGCTGTTCCTGATCAACGAAGTGCTTGGCATCGAACGTTATGCCAACCTGCCGGGCTTCGCCAATGCCAGCCCCGACATGGTCGAGGCGGTGCTGACCGAAGCGGGCAAGTTCTGCGAAGAGGTGCTGTTCCCGATCAACCTGTCGGGCGACCTCGAAGGCTGTACGCGCCACGCCGACGGCAGCGTGACCACCCCGGCGGGCTTCAAGGAAGCCTATAAGGCCTATTGCGACGCCGGCTGGACCCTGCTGACCCAGCCCGAGGAATTTGGCGGGCAGGGCCTGCCGCATGTCGTCGGTTTCCCGGTCGAGGAATATCGCATGGCGGCCAATCAGGCCTTCGCCATGTACCCCGGCCTGACGCAGGCGGCGGTCGCCGCGATCCTCGTCAAGGGCAGCGACGAGCAGAAAGCGGTCTACGTTCCCAAGATGATCTCGGGCGAATGGGGCGGGACGATGAACCTGACCGAGCCGCATTGCGGCACCGACCTTGGGCTGATCCGCACCCGCGCCGTGCCCAATGGCGACGGCAGCTACGCAATCAGCGGCACCAAGATCTTCATCTCGTCGGGCGAGCATGACCTGACCGACAATATCATCCACCTGGTCCTCGCGAAGACCCCCGACGCCCCCGACAGCGTCAAGGGCATCTCGCTGTTCATCGTGCCCAAATATCTGGTGAACAGCGACGGCTCGCTGGGCGAGCACAACACGCTGCTGTGCGGGTCGATCGAGCACAAGATGGGCATCCACGCCAATTCGACCTGCGTGATGAATTACGACGGTGCGACCGGCTGGATGGTCGGCGAGGAGAATAAGGGCCTCGCCGCGATGTTCGTGATGATGAACGCGGCGCGCCTTGGCGTCGGTATTCAGGGGCTGGGGCAGGCCGATATCGCGTTCCAGAACGCGGTCCAATATGCGCAGGACCGCCGCCAGGGCCGCGCGCTCACCGGCCCGCAGGACCCGCAGGAAAAGGCCGATCATCTGTTCGTCCATCCCGACGTCCGCCGCATGTTGATGGACGGCAAGGCGACCGTCGAGGGGCTGCGGGCGCTGTGCCTGTGGGGGGCGCTGCAGGTCGACCTCGCGCATGTCGCCGAAACCGAGGAGGAACGCCAGCAGGCCGACGACCTCGTCAGCCTGCTCACCCCGGTCATCAAGGGCTATGGCACCGACAAGGGCTATGATGTCGCGACCAACGCGCAGCAGGTGTTCGGCGGCCACGGCTACATCGAAGAAACCGGCATGTCGCAATATGTCCGCGATGCCCGCATCACGATGATCTACGAAGGCGCCAACGGCGTCCAGGCGATGGACCTTGTCGGGCGCAAGCTGGCGCAGAATGGCGGCCGCGCGGTGCAGGCGCTGTTCGCGGTGGTCGACGGCGAATGCGCGCGCGCGAAAGATGTTCCCGAACTCGCCGATTTCGCGGAACGCCTTGAAAAGGCCAATGGCGAACTCAAGGCCGCGACGATGTGGTTCATGGCGAACGGCATGGCGAACCCGAACAATGTCGGCGCCGGCGCGCATCATTATATGCACATCATGGGCATCGTCGCGCTGGGTTCGATGTGGCTGATGATGGCCGAGGCGGCGCACAAGGCCCTGGCCGAGGGGCGCGGCGACAAGGGCTTCATGGAGGCCAAGCTGGTCACTGCGCGCCATTTCGCCGAACGCTTCATGCCCGACGCGGGCGCGCTCCGTCGCAAGATCGAGGCGGGCAGCGACGCGATGATGGCGCTGACCCCGGAGCAGTTCCACGCCGGCTGATCGCTTTCTGCCGGACGCCCGCAACCAAAGCGGTTGCGGCGCGTCTGTGCGGGCATGAGCGAGGGCGCGCTTTCCCCGATTGTCGTCGAAGGCCGCAACTGCTGGCGGATCGAACGCGCCGACAGGGCGCGGATGATCGTCGACGCGGCCGATTATTACGCCCTGCTCCAGGAACTGATGGCGGGCGCGAAGCAGCGTATCCTGCTCATCGGCTGGGATTTCGATCCGCGGATACCGCTATGCCCCGATGCGACGGGAAAGGGCGAGCCGCTCGGCGACTATCTGCTGCAGCTCGCGAAACATCGCCCCGACCGCGATATCGATATCCTGCGCTGGAATTTCGGCGGACTAAAACAGTTCCTGTCGCCGACGATCGTGTCGATGATCGCGCGCTGGAAATGGACGCGCGCGATCAGCTTCCGGTTGGACAGCGCCCATCCCTTCGGTTGCAGCCATCACCAGAAGGTCGCCGTGTTCGACGATCATCTGGCGGTCTGCGGCGGCATCGATGTCGCGGCGCGGCGCTGGGACACGCGCGATCATCAGGACGGCGACACCCGTCGAACCGATCCCGATGGCAAAACCTATATGCCCTGGCATGATTCGACGATGATCCTCGCCGGCCCGGTCGGCAATGCGCTCGCCGAGCTGGGCAACGAACGCTGGCAGCGCGCGACCAAAAAACCGCTGCGCGAGATCAGCGGCGACGGCGAAAGCTGGCCCGAGGCGATCGAACCCGATTTCTTCGGGGTCGACGTCGCCATCTCGCGCACGCGCGCGGAATATGATGGCTTCGAGGAAATCCGCGAGATCGAACAACTCTATCTCGACATGATCGCGGCGGCGAAGCACTTCATCTATTTCGAGAATCAATATTTCACGTCGGCCAAAATCGCCGCCGCGATCGCCGAACGGCTGAACGAGGACGACCCGCCCGAATTCGTACTGGTGATGCCGAAACAGGCCGATGGCTGGCTGGAGCAGATGGCGATGGACGCCGCGCGCGTGCAACTCGTCCGCGAGATCGCCAAGGCGAAGCATGGCGACCGGCTCCGCATCTATGTCCCGCATACCAAGGGCGGCGAGCCGATCTATGTCCATGCCAAGACCGCGATCGTCGATGACCGTCTGATCCGCGTCGGTTCGGCGAATATGAACAACCGCTCGATGGGGCTCGACAGCGAATGCGACGTGACGATCGATGCCGCGCTGTCCGCCAATACCGGGATCGAACCCACGATCTGCCGGCTGCGCGAATCGCTGATCGCCGAACATCTGGGGGTCGAGCCCACGCTGGTCGGGCGCGGTTTCGAAGCGAGCGGGTCGCTGATCGAAACGATCGAGGCGCTGTGCAGCGGCGAGGGGCGGTCGCTCGAACTGCTCGACCTCATCAAGCCGGGACCGTTCGACGCCTATATCGCCGAACATGAATTGCTCGATCCTGAAAGCCCCGACGCGATGTTCGATGCGATCCCCGAGCGCGGAATGCGCAAAAACTGGCATCGGGGCAGGGCGTGGATGGCGCGGCATCGGCCGTTCGGGAGAAAGCCGGCCTAAATTCCCGTTGGTGTCGAGCCAAGTCGAGACACGCTTGGGAAATGCCTGCCTTCAGGGTCTTTCGACTTCGCTCGACACTAACCGTGAAAGAGGCGGTGTTTAGTCCGCCAGCGACAATATATGCCGCGCCTGCTTCAAATGCGGGGCATCGACCATCTTGCCGTCGACCTGCAGCACCCCGACGTCGGGATTGGCGGCAAAGGCATCGACGATCGCCTGCGCGCGCGCGACCTCGTCGGCGGCGGGGGTGAAGGCGGCGTTGATCGACGCGACCTGCGACGGGTGGATCGCCATCATCCCGGTAAAGCCGTCGCGGCGCGCGCGGGCGGCATAAGCGATGAGGCCGGCTTCGTCCTTGATCGTCGGAAAGACGGTGTCGATCGCGGCGGTGCCGGCGGCGTGCGCGGCGAACAGGGTCATCGCGCGCGCGACCTCATAGGGCGACGTATAGCTGCCATCGGCTTCGCGGCTGGTCGTCGCGCCGATCGCGGCGGGCAAATCCTCGGCGCCCCAGGTCAGGCCGACAAGCCGGTCGCGGACTTCGCGATAGCTGCCGAGGGTGAAGATCGCCGCGGGGGTTTCGGTGGCGATCGGCAGGATCGCCGGCAGCGATGCATCGTCGGCCGATTCGCTGCGCAGGATCGTGTCGAGCTGCAAGATGCTCGGCGCGCCCTCGGCCTTGGGCAGCATGATCGCGTCGGGCCGCGCGGCGGCAATCGCGGCGACGTCGGCGGCGGTCAGATGTCCGTCGAGCGGGTTGACGCGCACCATTGTGATGACCTCGCGCGTTCCCGCCAGATAGTCGGCGATCGCGTGGCGCGCCGCATCCTTATTGGCGAGCGATACCGAATCCTCAAGGTCGAGGATGATCGCGTCGGCGCCCGAGGCGGCGGCCTTGGCAAAGCGTTCGGGGCGGTCGCCGGGGACGAAGAGGAGGGAGCGGAGGCGCATCAGGCGGCTTTCTTCTTGATCAGCGCGGAGCGTTCGCACTGGCAGACGATTTCGTCGCGCTGGTTGATCGCGCGGTGCAGGAAGGTCACGATACCCGCATTCGGCCGCGATTTGGACTCCTTGAGACCAACGACCTCGCTCGTCGCGTGAAGTGTGTCGCCGATGAACACCGGCTTGGGCATGACGAGCTTGTCGTAACCGAGGTTGGCGACGAGCGTGCCGAGCGTCGTGTCGCCGACCGACAGCCCGACCATCAGGCTGAAGGTGAAGGTGCCGTTGACGAGGATCTGCCCGAACTCCGACGCCTTCGCCGCCTCGACGTCGAGGTGCAGCGGCTGCGGATTGTGCGTCATCACCGTGAACAGCAGATTGTCGGTCTCGGTCACCGTGCGGCGGATCTCGTGGGTCAGCGTGTCGCCGATCGTCCATTCGTCGAAATATTTGCCGGCCATCAGCCTTCTTCCTTCTCGATGCGCACCAGCAGCGCCTCGACCTGTACTTGCGCACCCGCAGTGGCATTTAGTTCCGCCACCACCCCGTCGAAGGGCGCGGTCAGGCTATGCTCCATCTTCATCGCTTCGAGTGTGAGCAGCTTCTGGCCCTTGCTGACCATGTCGCCCGCTGCGACCTCGACTGCGATGACCTTGCCGGGCATCGGCGACAGGATCGCGCCATCTCCGGCGGCCCCGCCAGCGCCGCCGGCAGCGCGCCAGGGCGTGAGCTGCCACACCGAACCCGCCTCGGCAACGAGCATCGCCGGCGCGGGCTGCTCGGCGCCGGGGCCATGGAGCGCGACTTCGACGCGCTTGCCGTCGAGCAGGAAGGGCGCGCTGCGCACATCGGGCGCGTTGAGGCGGAAACCCGCCTGCAGGACACGCGGCGTCATCGCCATCGCGGCGTTGGTGAGCGCCTGCGCCGACGGCTCGGGCTCGGCGGTCATGCTGTCACCGTCGCGGCCGATCAGCCCGGTGTCGACGCTGCCCGCGACGAAGTCGGGGTGGTCGAGCGCGTTGATCAGGAAAGCCGAATTGGTCTTCACCGGCCAGATCGCGCTGTCCTCGAGCATCTCCGACAGCAATTCGCGCGCTTCCTCGCGATCCTCGCCCCAGGCGATGACCTTGGCGATCATCGGGTCGTAGAAGGGCGACACTTCGGCGCCCTCATAGACGCCGGTGTCGACGCGGCCGAGTTGTTCGGGAAGCTGGAACAGTTCGAGTGTGCCGATCGAGGGGAGGAAGCCCTTGGCGGGATCCTCGGCATAGAGCCGCGCCTCCATCGCCCAGCCGTTGATCGCGAGCTCGTCCTGCGTCAGCGGGAGCGGCTCGCCCGACGCGACGCGAAGCTGCCATTCGACCAGGTCGACCCCGGTGATTTCCTCGGTCACCGGATGCTCGACCTGCAGCCGCGTGTTCATTTCCATGAACCAGATGCGGTCGGCGCGCAGACCCTCGCTGGCGTCGGCGATGAACTCGATCGTCCCCGCGCCGACATAATCTACCGCCTGCGCCGCGCGCACGGCCGCAGCGCAGAGTTCGGCGCGCGTCGCCTCGTCCATGCCGGGGGCGGGGGCTTCTTCGATCACCTTCTGGTGGCGGCGCTGGAGCGAGCAGTCGCGCTCGAACAGGTGGACGACGTTTCCGTGCGTGTCGCCGAACACCTGCACCTCGATATGGCGCGGGGTCAGGATATATTTTTCGATGAGCACATGGTCGTTGCCGAAAGACGCCGCCGCCTCGCGCTGGCACGAGGCGAGCATGTCGGCGAAGTCCGCCGCAGCATCGACCTTGCGCATCCCCTTGCCGCCGCCGCCCGCGACCGCCTTGATCAGCACGGGATAGCCGATCACGGCCGCCTGTTCGGCGAGGAAAGCCGGATCCTGATTTTCACCCATATAGCCCGGCGTCACCGGCACCCCGGCCTCCGCCATCAGCTTCTTGGCGGCATCCTTGAGGCCCATCGCCGTGATCGACGAAGGCTTGGGCCCGACCCATAGGAGCCCCGCATCGGCGACAGCTTGCGCGAACTCGGCGTTTTCGGACAGGAAACCATAGCCCGGATGGATGGCCTCGGCTCCGGTCGACTTGGCGGCGGCGATGATCTTCTCGCCAATCAGATAGGATTCACGCGCCGGCGACGGGCCGATATGCACCGCCTCATCGGCCTCGCGTACATGCAGCGCCTTGGCGTCGGCGTCCGAATAGACGGCAACGGTGCGAATGCCCATCTCGCGCGCGGTGCGGATGATACGGCAGGCGATCTCGCCGCGATTAGCGATGAGGAGGGAAGCGATCACGGCCGATCCTCCCCGGCACGGGGAGGGGGACCATCCGCAGGATGGTGGAGGGGCACAGGCGCTTTGCCTTGCCGTTCGCTGATCTTCATTGCCCGTTCCTTGCACACTTCGACTATTCGCGTCACCGCGCTCTCCAGACTTGTCATGATGGCCGTCGCTGGCACGCGCAATGTCGCGACATGCTACGATTTCAGGAAGTTCGCCCGGGCTGCGTCATGCTGCGCTGCCCGTTCGCCTTCGTGAACCTTGCCATCCACCTCAACGGCCAGGCGCACCGCCGGGCAATAGAAGTCCAATATGTAGACGCCCGCCGGATGCTGACGCCGAAATTTAAAGCCGCTCGGTCGCCCCCTAAGCACGCGCCAGAGCATAAGCTCAGGCAAGCTCATTTCGCTGCGCAGCTTGCGCGCCCGCTTGAGCGTCTCCTGCGGCCCATTGATCACAAAGCCGATCCTCCCCGGAACGGGGAGGGGGACCACCCGAAGGATGGTGGAAGGGTACAGGCGAGTAAGCGCAACCTCTGGCCTCCAGTTTGTGCCCGCCAAAAATTAGGGACTGTCGTTTCCCGGTTCACACCGCCGTGCATTCCTGCCCGTACCCCTCCACCATGCTCCGCATGGTCCCCCTCCCCGTTCCGGGGAGGACCGCCGCGATTGGCGATGAGGAGGGATTGGATCATTCTAAGCCTATCACTTCTTCCAAAGACACACCTTGACCAGTTGCTGGTAGGTGTCAGATGGCTGGCGTTTAGTTTCGTTTGAATAGCAAGCGCCGTTTCTTACCAGTTCGTACCAAGCGCTTCCATCGCCCTTCGTGTAGCGGACATCCTCATTGGCATAACCGGTCCAATTGCCGTTTTCGTCCTTGAAGACATTGGCCCAATAGTCGGTGGACATTTCCATCGGGCCGATCTCGGGTGTGGGATAGTCAATGCCGCCATAGACCTGCCTTGGGCCGTCAATGTGAAAATCGCCGCCCTTCTCAATGGAATATGCACAAGCCCCCGAAATCCGTGTTTGCTCGTCTACGACCAACAGGCATCGTCCAATCTTGTATCCCTTAGGCAGTCGTTCTTTCGATAGGTAAGGCGGATTTGCCGCAAGCTTCGTATAATGAGCGTCATAGTCAAAATCAGTGGACATCTTGAACTGACGCGCATCGGCTGCCGTCGTCGAAGTTGAAAGGCTTGTCGCTAAAACCAGAATGGAAAGTCGCATATCCCCCTCACATCCTGAACACGCCAAACCCGCGCTCTTCGATCGGCGCATTCAGCGTCGCAGCAAAGGCCAGCCCCAGCACAGCCCGCGTCTGCGCCGGATCGATGATCCCGTCGTCCCAAAGCCGCGCGGTCGCGTGATAGGGATTGCCCTCATCCTCATATTTCTGGCGGATCGGCGCCTTGAAGGCCTCGGCCTCCTCGGGCGTCCATTTGTCGGCGTCGCGGTGCACCGTCGCCAGCACGCTCGCCGCCTGTTCGCCGCCCATCACCGAAATCCGCGCATTGGGCCAGGTGAACAGGAAGCGCGGCGAATAAGCCCGCCCGCACATGCCATAATTGCCCGCGCCAAAGCTGCCGCCGATCAGCACGGTGATCTTCGGCACCGTCGCGGTCGCCACCGCAGTGACGAGTTTTGCGCCATGCTTCGCAATGCCCTCGGCCTCATACTTTCCGCCGACCATGAAGCCCGAGATGTTCTGGAGGAAGAGCAGGGGGATGCGGCGCTGCTGCGCCAGTTCGATGAAATGCGCGCCCTTGACCGCCGACTCGCTGAACAGCACGCCGTTGTTGGCGAGGATCGCGACCGGGATGCCCCAGATATGCGCGAAGCCGCAGACGAGCGTACTGCCGTAATTCGCCTTGAACTCGTGGAACTCGCTGCCGTCGACGATGCGCGCGATCACTTCGTGCACATCATAGGGCGCGCGCACGTCCTGCGGGACGATGCCGTAAAGCTCCTCGCTGTCATATTTGGGCGGGCGCGGGTCGTTGATCGCGACGTCGAAGCCCGCGTCGGCTCCCAAATGGCTGACGATGTCGCGCACGATCGTCAGCGCATGTTCGTCATTCTCGGCGAGATGGTCGACCACGCCCGATTTCTTCGCATGCAGGTCGCCGCCGCCCAGATCCTCGGCGCTGATTTCCTCGCCCGTCGCTGCCTTCACCAGCGGCGGGCCGGCGAGGAAGATCGTGCCCTGGTTGCGGACGATCACCGTCTCGTCCGACATCGCGGGCACATAGGCGCCGCCCGCGGTGCAGCTGCCCATCACACAGGCGATCTGCGGAATGCGCTTGGCGCTCATATTCGCCTGGTTGAAAAAGATGCGCCCGAAATGGTCGCGATCGGGAAAGACCTGGTCCTGATGCGGCAGGTTCGCGCCGCCGCTGTCGACGAGGTAGATGCACGGCAGGCGGTTCGCCTCGGCAATCTCCTGCGCGCGGAGATGCTTCTTCACCGTCATCGGATAATAAGTGCCGCCCTTCACCGTCGCGTCGTTGCAGACGATCATGCACTGGCGCCCCGATACGCGGCCGATGCCGCAGATCAGGCCGGCGCCCGGGACTTCGCCGTCATAGAGGTCGTTGGCGGCGAGCTGGCCGATTTCGAGGAAGGGCGAGCCCGGATCGAGCAGCCGCTCGACGCGCTCGCGCGGCAGCAGTTTGCCGCGGCTGGTGTGGCGCTCGCGCGACTTTTCATTGCCGCCCAGCCCGGCTTCGGCAACGCGTGCCCTAAGCTCGTCCTTCAGCGCGCGATTATGCGCGGCATTGGCGCGGAAATCTTCGCCGTCGGCATTGGCCATCGTTCCCAGAACCGGTGCGCTCACGTCCGTTCATCTCCCATAACTTGGCTTTGGGTTAGCGGGTCACTCGTCGATTGGAAAGCGCCGCACGCCGAAATTGGTTGGCGTTGAAAGCATCGGCACACAGGCGTATCGCTTCGGCATATTTTGAAACAGACAAGGTTGTCCCCCATGAAACATCGCCTTCTCGCCATCCTGTTGTCCAGCGCCGCCATCGTCGGCGGCACCGCCGCCTGCACCAGCGGCACGACGGAAAGCAGCGCCGCCTACACCGTCGGCACCGAACTCGGCATCAGCAAGGCGGCGATGGATACGACGGCCAAGCCGGGCGATGATTTCTTCGCTTATGCCAATGGCAATTGGGCCAAGACGACCGAGATTCCGGCGGACCGGTCGAACATCGGGGCCTTCTATATCGCGCAGCTCGAAACCGAGAAGCGCAACCGCGAACTCGTCGATGCGATCGTCAAGGGCAATGCCGCGGCGGACAGCAACGACGGCCGCATCGCCGCCTTTTACAAGGCCTATACCGATGTGAAGGCGATCGACGCCGCGGGGATGAAGCCGATGGCGGCCGACATCGCCCGCTTCAACGCGATTGCCGACAAGGCGGCACTGTCGAAGATCCTCGGCGAACAGACGCGCGCCGACGTCGATCCGCTCAACGCGACCAATTTCAACACCGAAAACCTGTTCGGCCTCTTCGTGACGCAAGGCCTCGCGACGCCCGGCGATGTCATTCCCTATGTGCTGCAAGGCGGCCTGGGTTTGCCCGAGCGCGAATATTATCTGTCGGCCGATCCCAAGATGGCGAAGATCCGGGACCAATATCAGGCCTATATCGCCCGGCTGCTGACCGCGGCGGGTCAGCCCGACGCTGCGGCGAAGGCCAAGCGCATCTATGACCTCGAGCTCAAGATCGCCAAGGCGCATGTGACGCGCGAGGATAGCGAGGATTTCGCCAAGTCGTCGGGTGTGTGGACGCGCGATGATTTCGCCAAAAAGGCGCCGGGCATCGACTGGCCGGCCTATTTTGCCGCCGCCCGGCTCGATGGCGCCAAAAAATTCGGCGCCTATCACGCCGGCGCGATTACCGGCCTGTCGGCGCTCGTCGCCTCCGAACCGCTCGATGCGTGGAAGGACTGGCTGGTCTTCCACCAGATCAACAGCCACAGCGATGTGCTGCCGACCGCCGTCGATAACGCGCATTTCGCCTTTTACGGCACGACGCTGGCCGGCACGCCGCAGCAGCGTTCGCGCGACAAGCGGGCGCTCGACGCCCTCGACACCTATCTCGGCGACGCGGTCGGCAAGGCCTATGCCGACAAATATTTCCCCGCCTCGGCGAAGGCCGAAGTCGGCGACATGGTGACCAACATCAAGGCGGCCTTTGCGACGCGGGTCGAGGGCATCGACTGGATGGCGCCCGAGACCAAGAAGGAAGCGGTCAAGAAGGTCGAAACGATCGTCGTCGGCGTCGGTTATCCCGACAGCTGGCGCGACTATGGCAGCTATGCCGTCGGGGCCGACGCCTATGCCAATGAGGTCGCGGGACAGAAGGCCGAGACCGCGCACCAACTCGCGAAAATCGGCAAGCCGATGGACAAGGGCGAATGGTGGATGGTGCCGCAGACGGTCAATGCGGTGAACCTGCCGGTGCAGAACGCGCTCAATTTCCCCGCCGCGATCCTCCAGCCGCCCTTCTTCAATCCCAAGGCTGATCCCGCTTATAATTATGGCGCGATCGGTGCGGTGATCGGCCACGAAATCAGCCACAGCTTCGACAATAATGGCGCGGCGTTTGATTCGACCGGCGCGCTGCGCAACTGGTGGACGCCCGCCGATCTGGCGAAATTCAACGCGGCCGGCGCGGCGCTCGCCGCCCAGTTCGACAGCTACAAGCCGTTCCCCGACCTCGCGATCAACGGCAAGCTGACGCTGGGCGAGAATATCGCCGATGTCGCGGGGCTACAGGCGGCCTATGACGCGTATCGCGCCTCGCTGAAGGGCCAGGAGGCGCCGGTGATCGACGGTTTCACCGGCGACCAGCGTTTCTTCATCGCCTATGCGCAGACTTGGGCGACCAAGATGCGCGAGGAGGCCCTGCGCGCCCGCGTCGCGACCGATGGCCATGCGCCCGGCATGTACCGCGCGCTGACGGCGCGGAACCTCGACGCCTGGTACAAGGCGTTCGATGTGAAGGAAGGTGACAAGCTGTACCTGGCGCCCGACAAGCGCGTACGGGTTTGGGGGTAAAATACCTCGACAGTCTGGAGCGGCCCAAAAGATCCTCCCCATCGCGGAGCGTTGGGGAGGGGGACCGCCGCGAAGCGGTGGTGGAGGGGTTTCGACGTCGGGGCCATTACCCCTCCGTCAGCGGCTACGCCGCTGCCACCTCCCCATCGCTTCGCGTGGGGAGGATCTTTGGCGCTACTCTTCTTGGGCTGGCTGCCCGCCCGGCTTTTCCTTCAGGATCAGGTAACGATACACCCCGATCGCATTGATGATCAGCAGCGCGCTATTCTGCCATCCGATGCCTTCGCTGTCGGGTTGCAGAAATCCCCATGCGATCAGCGCGATGCTGCTCGTCACGAACACCACAAAGGCCCAGCCGGTCCAGCGGCGTCCGAGGTTGAGGGATACGACGAGCGCCGCCAGCGTCGCGGCGCCGGCGCCATAATATTGCATCACGGTCAGCAGCGTGTCGTTCAGCTCCATGCTCCGATCAAGGCGAGCACGCCCGATCCGGCCAAAAAGGGCCAGATGATGTGCCGTCCCCCGGTACACGCCGCATTGACCAGTCCGGTTCCCAGCCAGCCGACGCCGATCACGATAATCAGCCCGTGCGGCGTGCCCGGCCAGGCGACGGTGATCGCGGACAGCAGCATGAGCACCGCCATGGCGTGCCAGGCGAACCGGAATATCTTGCGCGGCAGATCGGCGAGCAGGATGCCGCGCTTGATGCGCAATAGTGGCTGGATCAACCGCCGCTCGCCGAGGATCGAGTGGGTGAGGGCGGACAGCGTCATCGCGGCCGCGGCAAGCCACAACCAGTTCATGCGCGGATCGCTCCGTCGCCAATGTCCCCCATTCAGCCCCCCTTTTTGGTTCAGCCGGCGCCTATCAGTTCGCGGCCGATCAGCATCCGGCGAATCTCGTTGGTTCCGGCACCGATGTCGAGCAGTTTGGCGTCGCGCCAATAGCGTTCGACCGGCCAGTCCTTGGTATAGCCTGCGCCGCCCAGCGCCTGGATCGCTTCGCCCGCGACCTTCACGGCATTCTCGCTCGCGAGCAGGATGCAGCCCGCTGCGTCGAAGCGCGTGGTCTGGCCGGCGTCGCACGCCTTGGCGACGTTATAGACATAGGAGCGCGCCGACTGGAGCATGACATACATGTCGGCGACCTTCGCCTGCATCAGCTGGAACGAGCCGATCGGCTTGCCGAACTGCTTGCGGTCGCGAACATAGGGAATGACGGTGTCGAGGCACGCCTGCATGATGCCGAGCTGGAGCCCGGCGAGCACGACACGTTCATAGTCGAGCCCCGACATCAGCACGCCGACACCGCCGTTCTCGGGCCCCATGACCTGGCTTTCGGGAATTTCGCAATCGTCGAAGACCAGTTCGGCGGTCGGCGAGCCGCGCATGCCGACCTTGTCGATCTTCTGCCCGATGCTGAACCCCGGCATGTCCTTTTCGATCAGGAAGGCGGTGATCCCGCGCGATCCCGCTTCGGGGCTGGTCTTGGCATAGACGACCAGCGTGTCGGCGCAGGTGGCGTTGGTGATCCAGAATTTGGTGCCGTTGAGGACGTAGCCGCCCTGAACCTTCTCGGCCTTGAGCTTCATCGACACCACGTCGCTGCCCGCGCCGGCTTCGGACATGGCAAGGCTGCCGACATGTTCGCCCGAGATCAGCTTGGGCAGATATTTCGCCTTTTGGTCGGCATTGCCCCAGCGACGGATCTGGTTGACGCAGAGGTTCGAGTGGGCGCCATAGGACAGGCCGATCGCGCCGGATGCGCGGCTGACCTCCTCGACCGCGATGACATGCTCGAGATAGCCGAGGCCAAGGCCGCCGAACTCTTCCTCGACCGTGATGCCGTGCAGGCCCAATTCCCCCATCGCGGTCCACAGCTCGTCGCGCGGAAACCAGTCCTCGGCGTCGGCCTTGGCCGCCAGCGGCGCGATCTGTTCGTCGGCGAAGCGGGCGGTGGTTTCACGGATCATCTCGGCATTTTCGCCGAGCGCGAAGTCGAAGTCGGGGGTGGCGCGCATATTGTCCTCTATCCTGCTTGTCGTTGCGACTAGCAGGAAGGTGCCGCAAACAGAAGGGGATGCACAAGCCAGACTATTATGCCGAAAAGCCCATAGTGCTTGCTTGGCGACCCGGGCAGCGGCAATGGGCATGACCATGACGACCAATCTGACGCATCTCGACCGGCTCGAGGCCGAGAGCCTCCATATCATGCGCGAAGTGATGGCCGACGCGGCGAAGCCGGTGATGCTGTACAGCGTCGGCAAGGACAGCGCGGTGATGCTGCATCTGGCGCGCAAGGCCTTTTATCCGTCGCCGCCGCCCTTTCCGTTGCTGCACGTCGATACGACCTGGAAGTTCCGCGACATGTATGCGCTGCGCGACCGCATGGCGGCGGAGTCAGGCATGGACCTCATCGTCTATCAGAACCCGGAGGCGAAGGAGCGCGGGATCAACCCGTTCGACCATGGACCGCTGCACACCGACATGTGGAAGACCGAAGGGCTGAAGCAGGCGCTCGACCTCCATGGCTTCGACGTCGCCTTCGGTGGGGCGCGGCGCGATGAGGAAAAGAGCCGCGCGAAGGAACGCATCTTCTCTTTCCGCACCGCCAGCCATGGCTGGGATCCGAAGCGTCAGCGGCCCGAGCTATGGAACCTCTATAATGCCCGCAAGGCGAAGGGCGAGAGCATCCGGGTCTTCCCGATCTCGAACTGGACCGAACTCGACATCTGGCAATATATCGCGCGCGAGAACATCCCGATCGTGCCGCTCTATTTCGCCGCGCCGCGCCCGACGGTGGAGCGCGACGGGCTGTTGCTGATGGTCGACGACGAGCGTTTCCCGCTGCGCGACGGCGAGGTCCCCGTCGATCGCTCGATCCGCTTCCGTACGCTCGGCTGCTACCCGCTCACCGGCGCGGTCGAGAGTGAGGCGACGACGCTGAGCGAGGTGATCCAGGAGATGCTGCTGACCACCACCAGCGAGCGGCAGGGCCGGGCGATCGACAAGGATGGCGGCGATGCGTCGATGGAGAAGAAGAAGCAGGAGGGGTATTTCTGATGCCAAATACCCCGGACTCTCCTGTTTACGTCACCGACGCCCTGATCGCCGAGGATATCGACGCCTATCTCGCGCAGCATCAGCAAAAGTCGCTGCTGCGCTTCATCACCTGCGGCTCGGTCGACGACGGCAAGTCGACGCTGATCGGGCGGTTGCTCTATGACTCGAAGATGATCTTCGAGGATCAGCTCGCCGCGCTCGAAGCCGACAGCAAGCGCGTCGGCACACAGGGGCAGGAGATCGACTTCGCGCTTTTGGTCGACGGTCTCGCCGCCGAGCGCGAACAGGGGATCACGATCGACGTCGCCTACCGCTTTTTCACGACCGAGAAGCGCAAGTTCATCGTCGCCGACACCCCGGGGCATGAGCAATACACGCGCAACATGGTCACCGGCGCCTCGACTGCCGACCTCGCGGTCATCCTGATCGACGCGCGCAAGGGGGTGCTGACGCAGACGCGGCGGCACTCCTATCTCGCGCACCTCATCGGCGTGCGGCACATCGTGCTCGCGGTGAACAAGATGGACCTCGTCGGGTATGACAAGGCGATCTTCGAGCGCATCCTGCTGTCGTACCGTGCGTTCGCGACCGAGATCGGCATCACCCAGTTCACCGCGATCCCGATTTCGGGGTTCAAGGGCGACAATATCACGACGCGGTCGGCGAATACGCCCTGGTACAAGGGGCCGGTGCTGGTCGAGCATCTGGAAGCTGTCGAAGTTGCCGCGCAGCATGAGGTCGAAAAGCCGTTTCGGATGTCGGTTCAATGGGTTAACCGGCCGAACCTTGATTTCAGGGGCTTTTCGGGGCTGATCGCGGGCGGATCGGTGAAGCCGGGCGATGCGGTGCGGGTGCTGCCGAGCGGCAAGACCACCACGATCAGCCGGATTGTCACGCTCGATCAGGACCTTGACGAGGCGGTCGCGGGGCAGTCGGTGACGCTCTGCTTCGCCGACGAGGTCGATTGTTCGCGCGGCGATGTGATCGCGGCGGCCGAGGCGCCGCCCGAAGTGGCCGACCAGTTTGAGGCGACGCTGGTCTGGATGGCCGACGAGGCGATGATTCCGGGGCGCTCCTATTGGCTGAAGCTGGCGACGCAGAGCGTCTCGGCGACGGTCCAGCCGCCCAAATATGAAGTCAATGTCAACACGATGGAGCATCTGGCGGCGAAGACGCTCGAGCTCAACGGCATCGGGGTGGTCGAGCTGACCACCGACAAGCCGCTCGTGTTCGAGGCGTACAGCAACAACCGCACTTTGGGCGGCTTCATCTTGATCGACAAGCTGACCAATGCGACGGTCGCGGCGGGCATGCTGCACTTCAGCCTGCGCCGCGCGCAGAATGTCCATTGGCAGGCGCTCGACATCAGCCGCGAGGCGCATGCGGGGCTCAAGAACCAGAAGCCCGCCGTGCTGTGGTTCACCGGCCTGTCGGGATCGGGCAAGTCGACGATCGCCAATCTGGTCGAGAAGAAGCTGCACCGGATGAACCGGCACACCTTCCTGCTCGACGGTGACAACGTCCGGCACGGGCTGAACAAGGACCTCGGCTTTACCGAGGCCGACCGCATCGAGAATATCCGCCGCGTCGGCGAGGTCGCGCGGCTGATGACCGACGCCGGACTGATCGTCATCACCGCGTTCATCAGCCCGTTCAAGGCCGAACGCGACATGGTGCGCGCGATGCTGCCCGAGGGCGAGTTCGTCGAAATCTTCATCGACACCCCGCTCGCCGAAGCCGAACTCCGCGACGTCAAAGGGCTCTACAAAAAGGCGCGCAGCGGCCAGCTCAAGAATTTCACCGGCATCGACAGCCCCTATGAGGCGCCCGAAAATGCCGAAATTCGCATCGACACCACCACGATGACCCCCGAAGCGGCCGCCGAGCTGATCGTCGATCATTTGTTGGGGGGATAGGCGATGCTGCTGTTCCGGGGCCGCGAGGCGCATAGCCGGTCGTTGGCCAAGGCGATCAGCTGGCGCACCCTGGGCAGCATCGACACCTTCGTCCTCAGCTATCTTTTCACCGCCAACGTCAAAGCGGCGGGCGCGATCGCGGGCACCGAGGTGCTGACCAAGATGCTGCTTTATTATTTGCACGAACGCGCCTGGAGCCGCATCAGCTGGGGCATGGACAAGGGGACGCCGGCCAAGGGCGGACCCGAACAGAATGAAAGCATCATTTCCGATCATGGCTGAAAGCGACGAACAACTGGCGCAGCGGCTCGCCACGGCGGCGGGGCAAATCCTGCGCGACCTGCAGGCGTCGGGCGAGTTTGCCGACAAGGCGCTCGGCAAGGCCGGCGACGCGCGCGCCAATGCGATGCTGATGCACGAACTGCGCGCCGCGCGGCCCGACGACGCGATCCTGTCCGAAGAGGAAAAGGACAATGTCATCCGGTGCGAGAGCAGCCGCGCGTGGATCGTCGATCCGCTCGACGGCACCCGCGAATATAGCGAGGGCCGCAGCGACTGGGCGGTGCATGTCGCGCTGGCGATCGACGGCGTGCCGACGGTGGGCGCGGTGGCGCTTCCGGGACTGGGGCTGACCCTGACGTCGGGGTCGCCGCAGCCGCTCGAACCCGCCAATGTGCCGCCGAAGATGCTCGTCAGCCGCACCCGGCCCGCCGCCGAGGCGGTGTTCGTCGCGGAGAAGATCGGCGCCGAGCTGTTGGCGATGGGCTCGGCGGGCGCCAAGGCGATGGCGGTGGTGCGCGGCGAGGCCGACATCTATCTGCACACCGGCGGCCAATATGAATGGGACAATTGCGCGCCTGCGGCGGTCGCGATGGCGGCCGGGCTGCACGTCAGCCGCGTCGATGGTTCGCCGCTCGTCTATAATTGCGCGAACCCCTATCTGCCCGATCTGCTGATCTGCCGGAAGGAGTTCGCTGCGGACGCGTTGCGGCTGGCGGCGGAATATTCGCCAGAATAAGCCCCAATTCCATTTTCGGGCGACGATGCCGGATATCTGGCTTTTAAAGGTTTCACGCAGAGGACGCGGAGGTAGCAGAGACCGCAGAGATATGGATTCACGCGGAGGCGCGGAGACCCGGAGGGATGGGGAGTTGATTGGCCGCTTTGCCGCCCCTTTTCTTTCTCCTCTGCGGTCTCTCCTATCTCGGCGTCCTCTGCGTGAAACCCTTTCTTCAGCCGAGGTTGTTGCCAGCCGCCACCCACGCGCCTATTTCGGTTGCATCCGAAAACCAAAAGCCATTGGAGAGCGCCGCGATGACCGACCTGCCAGCCACCAACCTGACCATGCTGACCCTCGTCAAGCCCGAGGGCGAGCTGGAGGTGTCGTTCGAACGCCGCCCGATGCCCGAGCCTGCGCCGCATGAGGTGCTGGTCAAGATCCTGGCGACCCCGATCAATCCGTCGGACCTCGGCTTGCTGTTCGGCGGCGCCGACATGTCGACTGCGCGGGCGTCGGAGCGCGACGGGCTGCCGGTGATCACCGCCGACATTCCGCCCGCCGGGATGCGCGCGATGACGGGCCGGGTCGGCGATGCGCTGGCAATCGGCAACGAAGGCTGCGGCGTCGTCGTCAAGGCGGGGTCGGCGCCCGAGGCGCAGGCGCTGCTCGGCAAGACGGTCGCGCTGATCGGCGGCGAAATCTATGCCGAATATCGCTGCCTGCCCGCGATGATGTGCATGGTCCTGCCCGACGGCACCGAGCCCGCCGACGGCGCATCCTGCTTCGTCAATCCGCTGACCTCGCTCGCCTTTACCGAGACGATGAAGGCCGAGGGGCATAGCGCGATCGTTCACACCGCCGCGGCGTCGAACCTGGGCCAGATGCTGGTCAAGATCTGCGCCAAGGATGGCATCCCGCTGGTCAATATCGTGCGCAGCGATGCGCAGGTCGCCATTTTGAAGGGCATCGGCGCGACGCATATCGTCAACAGCAGCGCCGATGATTTCGTCGAGCAACTGACCGCCGCGCTGGTCGAGACCGGCGCAACGCTCGGCTTCGATGCGATCGGCGGCGGCAAGCTGGCGGGACAGATCTTGTCGGCGATGGAAGTCGCGGCGGTGAAGCGGATGACGACCTACAGCCGCTATGGCTCGGACACGTTCAAGCAGGTCTATATCTATGGCGCGCTCGACCTCGGGCCGACGGTGCTCAATCGCAGCTTCGGGCTGACCTGGTCGCTGTCGGGCTTCCTGCTCACGCCCTTCCTGCAGAAGGCGGGCATGGAGACCAATTTGCGGCTGCGGAAGCGTGTGGTCGACGAGCTGACGACGACCTTCAAGAGCCATTACAGCCACGAGATTTCGCTGGTCGAGGCGCTGAACCTCGACACCGCGCATGCGTATAACGCCAAGCGGACGGGCGAGAAATATCTGATCCGGCCGTAAACTATTAGAATAGTTGCGCAGAGCGCAGAGCGCAGAGACGCCGAGAAGAGGGATTTCCTCTCTGCGATCTCTGCGCCTCTGCGCGCATTCATTTCACATGAGGCAATTCGGTCGCTTTAGGCGAAACGCGACGCTCGCATAATCCACCTCCGTCACCCCGGGCTTGACCCGGGGGCTGCCTTGTCTTTGATCCGGCGGCGACAGAAGGAAGGCGGGCCCCGGGTCAAGCCCGGGATGACGACCAAACAAACGGCAGCTTCCCACCCCAAGGCCGCCATCACCTTTTCATGCACTGCCGCGCATCGTCGCGCTTATATTCGGTGCAGTTCCACAGCGCCTTTTCGAACCCCGCCTTGTCGTCGCGGAGGTAGGAGAAGGTCATCGCGGAACGCTGCATGTCGTTCATCGCTTCGCTCTCGGGCTTCAGCGTCGGGTTGGTCCAGCCCATGAATTTACAATATTCGCGGGTGCCGCAGAGCCGCAGCGCGAGGGTGACGAAGCTTTCGGGGGTCGCCTTGCGGTCGAGCGTTATGGTGATCGTCTCGCGCCCGCCCGAGGTCACCTGGCCCGGAATCGCGCCGCCGGTGATGCGCGCTTCGCCCGCCGCAGGGTCGACATCGATGGCGGCGAGTTCGGCGGGAAGACCGGCCATATGCAAGGGCGACAGCGCCGCCATCTTGGCGACGGGCGCCTCGACCCCCGCGACATTGCCGCGGAACGCCCCCGGAGTGCCCCAATAGCCCGGCCAGCGGAAAAACAGATGCGTGTCGACGATCGCGATCTTCTCGAGGCTGTCGCTCCAATAGGGACGCACCCAGTCGGTGTGATAATGCGTCGCCAGTCCGACGCGCGGGTCGACGCCGCCCGACAGGATGATCTCCGCATTCACTTGCGCCCGCGTCCACGCTGCGTCCGAATAGCGGCGGGCGAGGGCGCCGTCGCAGGTGAAGGTGAACTGGCAGCCGGTGACGCGTTCGGCCCCCTGGAACACGACGTTGCAGATCGATTTGGGGAAGGCCGGGTGGCGGACGCGGTTGATGATGACCTGTCCGACCGCGCGCTGGCCGCCGCTGTCGTCGCCCGCCTCATAGAGCATCGCGGCGGCGAGGCAGTCGCGCGCGCGGCCGCGATTGTCGGCGTCGCCGCCATAGATGAACGGCCGCGCCGCGACGAAGCCCTTGGTGACCAGCGCGATCTTCGCATTGGCGGCGCGGGCGTCGTCCTCGGTCACCGGCGCCAGTTCCATCGGCAGCACTTCGGGGATCGTGTTCGCGGGCGGGGCCGGCGGCGGGAGCGTGACGCTATAGCTCGCCGGACCGCTGAGGCTGCTCGCATAGAGCACCGCAATGATCGCGCCGACCGCCAGCAGCGCGAACAGCCATGCCGACCGGTCGCGCCACAATGGCGTCGTCTCCCTGGGCGCTCCCAACGCCATGATGAAGGGTCAGATTTCCGGGAGGAAATCGGGGACCGAGAGGTAGCGCTCGCCGGTGTCGTAGTTGAAGCCGAGCACGCGGCTGCCCGCAGGAAGTTCGGCGAGCTTCTGCGCGATCGCGGCGAGGGTGGCGCCCGACGAGATGCCGACGAGCATGCCTTCCTCGGTCGCCGAGCGACGCGCATAGTCCTTGGCGTCGGCGGCATCGACCTTGATCACCCCGTCGAGCAGGTCGGTGTGCAGGTTGCGCGGGATGAAGCCGGCGCCGATGCCCTGGATCGGGTGCGGCGCGGGCTGGCCGCCCGAGATGACCGGCGAGGCGAGCGGCTCGACCGCGAACACTTTGAGGTTCGGCCAATGGGCTTTCAGGAACTGCGCGACGCCGGTGATGTGGCCGCCGGTGCCGACCCCGGTGACGATCGCATCGATCGGGGTGTCGGCAAAATCGGCGAGGATTTCGGGGCCGGTGGTGCGGACATGGACGTCGATATTGGCTTCATTTTCGAACTGTTGCGGCATCCAGGCGCCGGGGGTGGTCTCGACCAGTTCGATCGCGCGCTCGATCGCGCCCTTCATGCCCTTTTCGCGCGGCGTCAGGTCGAAGGTCGCGCCATAGGCGAGCATCAGGCGGCGGCGTTCGAGCGACATGCTCTCGGGCATGACGAGGACGAGCTTGTAACCCTTGACCGCGGCGGCCATCGCGAGGCCGATGCCGGTGTTGCCCGACGTCGGCTCGACGATGGTGCCGCCGGCCTTGAGGCTGCCGTCGGCTTCGGCCGCCTCGATCATCGCGAGGCCGATTCGATCCTTGATCGACCCGCCCGGGTTGCTGCGTTCCGACTTCACCCAGACTTCGGCGTCGGGGAACAGCTTGGCGACCCGGATATGCGGGGTGTTGCCGATGGTATCGAGGATCGAATTGGCTTTCATGGTCGGTATGCACTTTCCTTGACGTCGAAGCGCGGATCGCGGCGGACCCGGTTGGGCCAGTCGCCCGCCCGGACCCAGAGCTTTTCATCGGCCAGGTCGGGCACCGGCGCGGGTTGTAACGAGGCGAGCAGATACTGTCCATAAGGCCAATCGGCGACCCCCGAATCGGCGTTGATATGCCCGAAGGGTCCGGCGTTGACGAAGCGCGCGTCCCATTGCCGCGACAGCCGCCAGACGTGCGACGTCTTGGCATAGGGATCATTGTCGCTGGCGACGACGGTGATCGGGGTGCGCGAGGTGAAGGCGGGGGCGTCGGTGAAGCCGGCGACGCGGCTGTCGCGGCGCAGATCGCCGAGGTCGGGCGGCGCGACGAGCAGCGCCCCGGCGACGCGGGCGCGGGCGACGCCGCCGGCATGGGCGAACCAGTGCGCAAAGGCATGGCAGCCAAGGCTGTGCGCGGCGATCAGCACCGGTTCGTCCTCGGCGGCGATCGCGTCGGCGATCCGCTCGACCCATTGGTCCTTGTCCGGGGCGGTCCAATCGCCGAGGTCGATTCGCTCGCAGTCGGCGAATTTATGTTCCCACAGGCTCTGCCAGTGGCGCGGGCCGCTGTTGTCGAGGCCCGGAATCGTCAGGATTTTGTGACGTATCAGCGTGGTGTGCATCTTTCGGATCTCCATCGGATGAAGGAAGGAAACCGCGGTGACGGGTGCAACCGAGATAATTCAACTAAATAAATTGACAATCACTTTGTGGCGAAAGGAAGGCCGATTGCGACGAGTTGATTTCGCGCTTTCGGACGGGCGCTGAAATGCGTCAGCCGGCCTGTTTGAACTGCGGTTCAAAGGTGTGCGCGCGGCGCAGCTCGGGGAAGATCCAGGCCCACAGCGCGGTGACGCCGATCGCCGCCGCGCCGCCGAAGACGACGGCGAAAACGGGTCCGAAGGCGGCCGCCATCGACCCCGCGCGCATCTCGCCCAGCTCGTTCGACGCCGAGATTGCGAGCCCCGACACCGCGCTGACGCGGCCGCGCATATGGTCGGGGGTGTTGAGCTGGATCAGCGTGCCACGCACGAAGACCGAGAACATGTCGGCGGCGCCGAGCAGCGCGAGCATCGCCAGCGAGAGGAACAGGTTCGTCGACAGGCCGAAGGCCATGGTTGCGGCGCCGAAGACGACCACCGCCCACAGCATCTTGACCCCGACGTTGCGCTCGATCGGGCGCCAGGCGAGGCCGAGCGCGACGACGGCGGCGCCCACGGCGGGCGCGGCGCGCAGGAAGCCGAGGCCTTCGGATCCGGTCATCAGGATATCGCGGGCATAGACCGGCAGCATCGCGGTCGCCCCCGACAGGATCACCGCGAACAGGTCGAGCGTGATCGTGCCGAGCAGGAAGCGCTCGCGCCAGGTGAATTGCAGGCCGTCGAGCATTTCGCGCAACGGGTGGCGGCGGACCTCGGTCGGCGGCGGCAGCACGGGGCGGACGCGGCTGATCGTGAAGGCCGAGATGGCGAGCAGGATCGCCGCGAACACATAGACCGACGCCGGATGCGCGGCGTAGATCAGCCCGCCGGCGGCGGGGCCGATGACCGAGGCCGACTGCCAGGCGATGCTGCTCATCGCGATGGCGCGCGGCAGCACGGCGGGCGGCACGATATTGGGGGCGATCGCGCTCATCGCCGGCCCCGAAAAGACGCGCGCGACGCCGTGCAGCGCGGCGAGGCCGAAGAGCAGGGGCAGGGTGAGCCCGCCGGTCCAGGTGAACCAGCCGAGCATCGCGGCGATGCTGAGGTCGATGAGGTTCGAGAAGATGGCGACGCTGCGCCGCTCGAAGCGATCGGCGACCCAGCCCGCGACGGGGGTCAGGACGGCGAGGGGGACGAACTGGAACAGCCCGAGCAGCCCGAGCTGGAACGACGCCTCCTTGATCGACATGCCATAGTCGGTGCGCGCGGTGTCATAGAGCTGATAGCCGAGCACGACGACCATCGCGATCGTCGCCATCACCGCCGTGAAGCGCGCGAGCCAATAATAGCGATAATCGGGAAAGCTCAGCGGTGACGGGGCGGGGGAGGCCGGGGCCGGCATCGCGGGTTCATCGGCATCGGGGGGGAGGATCGTCGCCATTGCGTCCCGCCCTAGACGGCTTTTCGTCGCTGTCCAGACCGCATAGGTCTGCCGTTCGTCGATAAATGCGTGTCACCCACCCGTCCGGGTGGCAGAAGCCCCGCCATCACCATCGGGGAGATGTACGATATGACTCGCAAATTCGCCCGCTTCGGCGGCGCGGCCATGGCTGCGTCGCTGCTTTTGCTCACCGCCTGCAATGCCTCGGACAACAAGTCGGCCACCGCATCGACGTCGAGCGCCAAGACCTGGACCGAGTTCCGCGACAATTTCCTCAAGGGCTATTTCCCGCTCAACCCGAATTTCGCGGTCTATCAGGGCAAGCATGAATTTGACGGGCAATTGCCCGACTGGTCGCCAGGTGGGCTCGAGGCGCAGGCCGCCTATCTGGAAAAGACCATCGCCGAAGCCAAGGCGCTCGATATCGAGATGACCGATGCCGAGAAGTTCGAGCGCGACTATCTGATCCATGTCGCGCAGGGCCAGCTCTTCTTCCTGCGCGACACCGATTTTGCGCAGAAGAATCCCGCCTTCTATGTCGGCGGGCTCGATCCCAACGTCTATATCGCGCGGCCCTATGCCGATGCCGAGACGCGGATGAAGGCGTTTATCCAATATGCCGAAAAAGTCCCGACGGCCGCCGCGCAGATCAAGGCGAACCTCAAACTGCCGCTGCCGGCGACCTTCGTGAAATATGGCTCGGCGGGCTTCGGCGGTTTTGCCGATTATTATACCGGCGACGCCAAAAAGGCCTTTGCCGAGGTCAAGGATCCGGCGCTGCAGAAGCAGTTCGACGATGTCGCGGCAAAGGCGGCGGCGGCGATGAAGGACCTCGCCGCCTATGTTGAATCCAAGCCCGGAACCCCCGACGGCTATGCGCTCGGCGCCGACAGATTCGCGAAGATGATCCTGACCAACGAGGGCGTCGACACCCCGCTCGCCGAGCTTGAGGCCGTCGGACAGGCCGACCTCAAGCGCAATCAGGACGCGCTGAAGGCGGCGTGCGCGACCTATGCCGCCGGCATGACGATCGCCGACTGCATGGCCAAGATGAACGCCGACAAGCCGGCCGATGGCCCCGTCGCCGAGGCGCGGCGCCAACTGCCGATCCTGCGCGCCTTCCTCGTCGAAAAGGACCTCGTCACCATCCCCGGCACCGAACAGGCGCAGGTCGAGGAATCGCCGCCCTACAACCGGCAGAACGCCGCCTATATCGACATTCCGGGACCGTATGAAAAAGGCCTGCCGTCGGTCTATTATATCTCGCCGCCCGACCCGAGCTGGGATCAGGCGACGCGCGACGGCTTCGTTCCCGGCAAGAAGGACCTGCTCTTCACCTCGGTGCACGAAGTGTGGCCGGGCCACTTCCTGAACTTCCTCCACTCGAACCGCGCCGAAAGCATCTTCGGCAAATTGTTCGTCGGCTATGCCTTTGCCGAGGGCTGGGCGCATTATAGCGAGGAAATGATGTGGGACGCCGGGCTGAACAACGGCGATCCCGAGACGCATATCGGCCAGTTGTCGAACGCCCTGCTGCGCGACTGCCGCTACCTGTCGGCGATCGGCCTGCACACCAAGGGCATGACCGTCGCCGAGTCCGAAAAGCTGTTCAAGGAACAATGCTATCAGGACGAGGGCAATGCCCGGCAACAGGCGGCGCGCGGCACCTATGATCCGGCCTATCTCAACTACACGATGGGCAAGCTGATGATCCGCAAGCTGCGCGACGACTGGACAAAAGGCGACAAGACGAAGTGGAAGTCCTTCCACGACGAATTCCTGTCCTATGGCGGCCCGCCGATCCCGATGGTGCGCGCGGCGATGATGAAGGAAGAAACGCCCAAGGCCGTCTTCTGACGCCAAACCGCCACCGAAGCCGGTAGCTATCGGTCGCAGGCCTGCTAAGAGGCCTGCGACCGTCGCTGCTGGAAAGCCTGATCATGCCCGCATCGCGCCTGAGCGTGATCATGCCGATGCACAATGCCGCGCCCTTCGTCGGCATGGCGATCGATTCCATCCTGACCCAGACGATGGGCGATTTCATCTTTTACATCGTCGACGACGGATCGACCGACGGGTCGGGCGAGATTGCGACGGCAAAGGCGGCGGGCGATCCGCGCATCCATTTGATCCGGCAGGAAAACAGCGGCATCGTCGCCAGCCTCAACCGCATGTTGGCGCTGGTCGATACGCCGTTCGTCGCGCGGATGGACGCCGACGATGTGGCGCTGCCGCTGCGCTTTGAAAGGCAGTTGGCGCGTCTGGAAGCGGAGCCGTCGCTGGCGGCGCTGGGCACGCAATTCATCGAGATCGCCGCCGACGGGCATATCCTCGATGCGCAATATCGCCAGCCGACCGGCGCCGCGACGATCCGCGCCGAACTCGCGCATCGCCAGCCGATCGCCAACCCGACCGCGATGTTCCGCACCGCCGCGCTGCGCGAGGCCGGCCTGTACCGGCAGGCGTTCCGGCACTGCGAGGATTATGACCTGTTCCTGCGCCTGACTGAGATCGCGGATATCGACAATCTGCCCGATGTGCTGTTCCACTATCGCCGCTCGCCGGGGCAGATGAGCGTGCTCAACAATGCGCCGCAGACGCGGCAGGCGGCCTATGCGCGGCTCGCCCACGATGAGCGCATGGCCGGGCGGCGCGACCCGTTCGACGGGCTCGACAACCTGCCGCCGACCGCCGATCTCGATGCGCTGCTTGGCCAGCCGGGCGTCGGCGCGCGGCTGGAGGCGGCGATATTGACCGAGCTGCGCTATGGGGTCGGCACGATGGGCGACGCCGAGTTCGCCGATTATTGCGCGCGCGTCGCCGACGGGATTGCGGTCACCGGCGGCGGGCGGGCGGTGCTGCGCTGCCTGGCCGGCGCGCGCTTCGACCGCGCCGCGCGGCTGGCCTTCGCCCTGCTGCGCCGCCCGGCGGGGCAGCGAAGGCTGGCGAATCGATCCGCGCGCGACTAGCCTGACCCCAACAGGGGGGCGGTCCGATGGTCGATGTCTTCATTTCCTACTCGCGCGACAACAAGGCGCGCGTCGCCGATATCGCGGCGGCCGTCGCGGCGGCGGGTTACGAGGTGTGGTGGGACGCCGAACTGCCCCCGCATCGCTCGTACGGCGATGTGATTACCGAAAAAATCGGCATGGCGAAGGCCGCGATCGTGGTCTGGTCGCAGGCGTCGGCGCAGTCCGAATGGGTGCGGGCCGAGGCCGATGTCGCGCGCAACCAGAAAAAGCTGGTGCAGACGGCGATCGATGACGTCATGCCGCCGCTGCCGTTCAACCAGATCCAGTTCGCCCAGCTTGGCGACTGGAACGGCGAACCGGATCATAGCGGCTGGCGCAAGGTGCTGATGAGCCTGGAGGAATTATGCGGGCGTGCGCCGACCGCAGCGCCGCCGGTGGCAGCCCCTGTGTCTACCCCGGCCCCAGTGCCTGCACCGGCCCCGGCGCCTGCCGCCTATGCCGCCGCCGCCGAGCCCGCAGCGCCCCGATCCTCGCCGTTGCCGTGGATATTGGGCGCGGTCGCGATCGTCGGGGCGGCATTGCTGTGGTGGCTGCTGCAGCCGACGCCGATGCGGACCAGCGTGAGCGAGGGCCCCGGATCGGGCGGCGCGGCCGAGGCCGGCGGCGCTGCGGCCGGAACCAGCGGCGCGGCGCCGGTCGAGGCCTTTGTCCTCGCCGCCGTGATCAACGATCCCGAAGGCTTCACCAATATCCGCGCCAAGCCGTCGTCGCAGTCGGAGATACTGGGCAAGGTGCTCGAGGGTGAGAAATTCCTGACCTATCAGCAGAGCGGCGCCTGGTGGCGGGTCCGCAAGGGCGACGGCACCACCGGCTATATGTTCCGCAAGCTGATCCGCGTCCTCGACGGGCCGAACCCCGATTCGGCGCCGAGCGCATCGTCGGCGCTTCCCGCCGGGCCGATGCCGACCGGCGTCGGCGGCAGCGGCGTCGTCATTCCCGATTCGTCGGAGCGACTGTTGTCGGCCGACGAGCTCACCAACTATGGCGCGCTCGAACTGCGGATCGCGCGCAACGAGATTTTCGCGCGCCACGGCTTCCGTTTCAAGAACGCCAGGCTGCGGGCGCATTTCAGCCAGTTCGACTGGTATCAGCCGACCGCCGACAATGTGCAGCTGTCGCCGACCGAAAAGGCCAATGTCGCGCTGCTGAAATCGGCCGAAGCCGCCGCGCCATGACCGAAGGCGCGGCGCCGGATTGCGCGGCGAGCGAGCAGGAGGTCGCGCACCGGCTGGGGCAGGGCGACGCGCTGAGCGCTTTCGACTGTGCGGCGGCGGCGCGGCGTGCGGGCGTCGACAGCCCGCGGCTGCGCTATCTGATGGTGCGCGCGCTCGCGGCTTCGGGCGACAGCCTCGGCGCGATGCATCTGTACGAGACGCTCGACCTCGCGGCGTCGGGCGACACCGACAGCCTCGCGCTCGCCGGGCGGATCTGGAAGGACCGGGGTTTCGATCATCCGGCTGATGAGCGGCGGCCCTGGCTCGAAAAGGCGGCCGCCGCCTATCATCATGCGTGGGAGGTGTCGGGCGCGACCTTCCCCGCGATCAACGCCGCCAGCCTCTTTGCGCTGCTCGGCGACCGCGAGCGCGCCGCCGCGCTGGCCGAACCGATCGCGGCGGCGGGGGCGGCGGGGAATTATTGGGACGCGGTGACGCTGATCGAGGCGCTGCTGCTGCTCGGGCGCGGCGAGGAGGCGGTTCGCCACGCGCAGGCGGTCGATGTCATGGGCAGCGCGCGCGCGGGCGACCGCGCCTCGACCTGCCGCCAGTTCCAGCGGCTGGCGCGCAGCGGCGCGATCGCGGCCGACAGCGCCAACGCGATCGTCGACCTGCTGCGCCCGCCGCCGGTCGGCGTCTATTGCGGGCGGATGTTCCGCGCCGGCGGCGAGGGCGAGGCGGGGGCGCAGCGGGCGATCGCGGCGGCGCTCGACGCCCAGCCGCTGTCGGCGCTGATCGGTCCGCTGGCGTGCGGCGCCGACATCATCTTCGCCGAAGAGGCGATCGCGCGCGGTATCGACCTGACGATCATCCTGCCCTTCGCCGAGGATGATTTTATCGCCCAATCGGTGCGGTCGGGCGGGGAGGAGTGGATCGCCCGCTATATCCGCTGCCGCGACGAGGCGGCGATGGTCCATTTCGCGAGCAGCACCCGCTATGTCAGCGACGATTGCCAATTCATCCTCGGCTCGCACACCGCGATGGGGCTCGCCAAGCTGCGCGCGCACGAGCTGGAAAGCGAAGCGATCCAGTTCGCGGTCGTCGATCCGGCCGTCGCGGCGCGGAGCGCGGATGCGATCGCCGGCACCAACGCCGATATCGCGCTGTGGCGCGGACATGGCGGGCGGACGGTGACGATCGCGGTCGGCGGGCTCGACCGCTCGCTCGACTTTCCGCCGGCGCCCAAGCCGCCCGAGGGGACGCGACGCGGCCTTTATGCGATTCTCTTTGCCGATTTTGCCGGTTTTTCAAAGCTTGGCGAGGCGGAGTTGCCGATCTTCGCGAACGAGGTGATGGGCGGGATCGGGCGGGTGCTCGACGATTATGGCGAGGCGGTGCTGTTCCGCAACACCTGGGGCGACGCCGTCTATGCGATCATCTCCGACCCCGCGATCGCGGCGCGGATCGCGCTCGACATGCAGGAACGGCTCGATGTGCTGCCGGCGGGGCTGGGGCTCGATGGCCACCACGCCGGGATGCGCACCGGCATCCATTTCGGGCCGATCTATCGTGGGCAGGACCCGGTGGTCGGCAACGAGCTGTGGTATGGCACCGAGGTGACGCGCACCGCGCGGATCGAGCCGGTGACGCTGGTCGGGCAAATCTATTGCACCCAGCCGATGGCGGCGATGCTCGCGCTCGGCAATGCTCGCGATTTCGACTGCGACTATGTCGGCAAGGTGCGGCTGGCGAAGGATTATGGCGAGCTGGCGCTGTATCGCCTGTCGCGGCGGTCGACCTAGCGCGCGCCGGTCAGGGCGCGCGCAACCGGGCGATGAAGAAGCCGTCGAGCCCGCCCGCCTCCGCCAGCAATCCGGGCAAGGTGCGGACGAAACCCTGGTCGTCGGGCGTGATGCCCGCCGGCAGTTCCTCGGCCTGTGGCGGATCGATCGTCCAGCCGGGATGACCGGACAGGAAGGCGGCGATCTGCTCCTCGCCCTCGGCGGGTTCGAGCGAACAGGTGGCATAGACCAGCGTGCCGCCCGGTTTGACCCACGCGGCCGCCCGCGTCAGCAGTTCGGCTTGCAGCGCCGCCATCTCGGCGATCTGGCGCGGCTCGATGCGGTGGAGCACATCGGGGTGGCGACGGAAGATGCCGGTCGCGGTGCAGGGGGCGTCGAGCAACACCGCGTCGGTCGCCTCGCCGGGCTGCCATTGCCGGATATCGCCCTGGATGACGGCGGCCTCCAGCCCGGTGCGGTCGAGATTCTCCTCCAGCCGCGACAGCCGCTTGGCGCTCGAATCGACGGCGATGACCGACCAGCCGGCGGCGGCGAGCTGCATCGTCTTGCCGCCCGGCGCCGCGCACAGGTCGAGAATGGTACGGCCCTCACCGGCGCCGAGCAGCCGGGCAGGGAGGCTCGCGGCCAGATCCTGCACCCACCAGCCGCCCTCGCGGAACCCCGGCAGCGTTTCGATCGCCTTGCCGCGCGGCAGGCGGAGATGATGCGTAGCGAGCGCCGCAGCGTCTTCCCAGACGGCGGTGTCGGGCGCGGCGGCGAAGCTCAGGTCGACCGGCGGCGCGGCGCTCCACGACGCCTCCGCCGCCTCGACCATCGCGTCGCCCCAGGTCGCCGACCAGCGCTCGGCGGTTTCAGGCGGCAAGCTGGCGCGCTCGGGCAGCTGCCATTCCTCTTGCTGCGCGCGCGACAGGATGGCGTGGACAAGGCGGCGCGGGCCGCCGTCGACCAGCGGCAGCGCGGTCGAAACCACCGCGTGCGGGGAGGTTTTCAGCACCAGCAGTTGCGCCAGCGCCAGCCGCAGCACCGCGCGCGACTTGACGTCGTCGGGCAGCGGCTGCGCGGTCGCGCCATCGATCAGCAGGTCGAGGTCGGTCATCCAGCGCAGGGTTTCGGAGACGATCGCGACGGCAAAGGCGCGGTCGGCGGGGGGCAGGCCCTGCGTTGCGGCATGCGACGCGATGTCGAGCGGATCGCCGCGGCGCAGCACCGCGTCGATCAGGCGCAGCGCCGCGCGGCGGGTCGCGGTGCCCGGCGGTTCGGCGTCGCCCGGCGAACGGCGGCGGGGACGGCGGTCAGCCATGATGCTTGGCCTCAGGCATGAAAATTCCTATACTGCGGTCCTGATGACCGATGAACCCGCAACCATCGGCGGCACCCCGCGCGCCGCCAAACGTCCCGCGCATGTGAAAGCGCCCGAAGGCTGGACCAACGCCCCGGTGCCGGCCCCCGAACCGATCCGCGAAGCGGATGCGGCGGATCAGCCGGGCGGACGCAATCCCGTGCGCTATGGCGACTGGGAACTCAAGGGGCTGGCGATCGATTTCTGACCCCGCCGGGCGGACGGTCAAAAGGGATTCATCCGGCCGATCAGCCCGGTGCGGTCGAAAAACTGGTGCTTCAGCGCCGCCAGGATATGGATCGCCGCGAGGCCGAGTATCATCAGACCCAAGAGTTCGTGCCGCTCGTGGAGCGTGTCGGCGAGGCTTTTGCTCGGGCTGACGATCGACGGCATGGTGAACAGGCCGAAGAAATCGATCGGACGGTCGGCAGCCGACATCCACACCCAGCCTGACAAGGGCAGCAGGATCAGCAGCGCGTAGAAGAGGAAATGGACGAGCTTGCTCAGCGGGCGCTGCCAGGCGGGCGTCGCGGCGGGCAGCGGCGGCGGCTTGTGACCGAGCCGCCACAGGATGCGCAGCAGCGTCAGGCCGAGGATGGCGATGCCGAGCGCCTTGTGCGTCGCCATCGCCGCGCGGTGCGTTTCGCGCGGCAGATCCTCGGTCAGCATCGCGAGACCGATGTTGACGAGGACCGCGAGGCCGATCGCCCAATGAAGCCAGATGGCCACCTTCGTGTAGCGCGGGGCGCCGGTCGATATGGTGGCCATCGGGTTCAAATCCTCAAACGAGCGGGGCTTCCGAAATCAGCGGCACCTTGCCCGATTTTACCTGTTCGGCAAAGACTTCGCGCATCAGCTGCAGCGAGAAGAGGTGGGCAAAGATGATGCCGAGCATGCCGTTCTGCATCATCTTGCGCAGCACGTCGCCGCGCAGTTCGCGCAGCTTGTTCTCGTCGACCATCTGGAAACCGCGATAGACGAAGGGCTTGTCGCTGCCTTCGGGCTGGATGCTGACTTCGCCGTCCATCAGCAGGTCGGCTTTTTTGAGCTCGTCCATCAACACGCCGGTGCGCTGGCCGGCTTCCTCGAAATTCTTGCAGAATTCGAGCACCGCCTTGGTGGCTTCGGTCGGTTCGGTTCCCTCGAACAGCGCGTCGCCTTCATCAAATTCGCCCACGGCGCCCGCGGTCGGGTCGAAGCACAGCGACAGTTCGTCGGTGTCGGGACGCAGCTTGGCGAGCAGGAAGGGGTAGCGGCGGACATAGGCCGGGACATAGACGGGGTTGATCAGCTTGCCGCTGTCATCGACGAAGGTGTTGACGCCTTCGTTGAGGCCCATCAGCGCCAGCGGCACCGGATTGTCGCCGGCCGAGAAAACGATCGGGTAGAAACGGCAGGCCGAAACAAATTCGTCCGAGGTCAGCGGCACCGCGTGCTGGTTGATCAGGAAATCGGCGGTATCGAGCGCACGCGCGCGGAAATTGGCGTGATCGACGCTCGAGAGCGGAACCAGATCCTTGTAGAAAAGCGGCAGATTGGCGGCGGGCGCAGTGGCCATGATGAAACTCCGAACTGAAACCCGCGAGTGCAGGCGAAAATAGGCGATTGCGCGCCTTATTGGCCCGCGCGCCGCGACGCAAGGGGGCGATGCCCGCCGCCACCCCGGAAAAGGCGTGACTCAGCCGATCAGCTTGCCCGGATTGAACAGCCCGGCGGGATCGAGCCCCGCCTTGACGCCGCGCAACGCGGCGAGGCGGGCCGGGCTGTCGAGCTGCGCAAAGACGTCGCGCTTCATCTGCCCGATGCCATGTTCGGCCGAGATCGAACCACCTAGCTCGATGACATGGCGATAGACGAGGCGGCTGGCATCCTCGCCATGCGCGGCGATCCAGGCGCGGCCGTCGCTGTCCGCCGGGGGCTGGACATGGTGATGGACATTGCCGTCGCCCAGATGCCCGAAGGACAGCGCGCGCGCGCCGGGAAAGGCGGCGGTGAGCCGCGCCGGATTGTCGGCGATGAAGCGCGGCATCCGATCGACCGGCACGCTGACGTCGTGCTGGATCGCGGGACCCTCGGCGCGTTCAGCCTCCGAAATCGAGTCGCGCAGCCGCCAGAAATCGTCGCTTTCGCGGTCGTTCTTGGCGATCACGACATCGTCGATCACGCCGTTCTGCAACGCGATGGCGAGCTGGGTTTCGAGCCGCGCCGACAGGTCGTCGGTCTTGCCGCCGGCCAGTTCGACCAGCGCATACCAGGCGTGCGGCGCGTCCAGCGGTGCGCGCGTTTGCGGAATGTGGTACAGCACCGCGTCGAGGCAGCCGTGCGGGACGATCTCGAACCCCTCGAGCGGCGCGCCGATCGCCGCATCGAGCTGGCGCAGCAGCAGCAGCGCCTTGTCGGGGCTGGCGAGACCGATCCAGGCCGTCGTGCGATCCGGCGCGGCGGGCACGAGGCGCAGGGTCGCGGCGGTGACCACCCCCAGCGTGCCCTCCGCCCCGCACAGCAGGTGCCGCAGGTCATAGCCGCGATTGTCCTTCTTGAGCGGCGCCAGCCCGTCGAAAAGGCTGCCGTCGGGCAACACCGCCTCGACCCCCGCGACCAGCGCCCGCATCGTGCCGTGGCGCAGCACCTGCGTGCCGCCGGCGTTGGTCGACACCAGCCCGCCGATCGTCGCCGATCCCTTGCCGCCCAAAGTCAGCGGAAAGCGCAGGCCTTCGGCAAGCGCCGCATGGTGGAAAGTTTCGAGGATGACGCCGGCTTCGGCAACTGCGAACCCGGCCGCGGCGTCGATCGAGCGAATGCGGTTCAGGCGGCGCGTGCTGAGCAGCAACTGCGTGCCGCTGGCGTCGGGCGTGGCGCCGCCGACCATGCCGCTGTTGCCGCCCTGCGGGACGATTGCGGCGTCGTTTTCGGCGCAAAGGCGGACGACCGCCGCGACCTCTTCGGTGCTGGCGGGCGACAGCATCGCGGCGGCGCGGCCATGATATTTGCCGCGCCAGTCGGTCAGCCAGGGGGCGAGATCCTCGTCGGACGTCGCAAACCCCTTGGGCCCGAGCAGCGCGGCCAGCCGCGACAGCAGGTCGGGTGACGGGGGGCGGGTCATCGCCGGCGGCGCGCTTCGGCGAACATGGGGATTGCCAAAATGGGTCGACAACAGTTCATTTGCTGTTCAATCATCCTTGCTATTGGGGGGCAATGGACGAGCAGGACCGTCTCGTCCAGCCAGCATATGGTGCGGGAGCGTCGGGTGGATATCGGTTTTTGCCAGGGTGCAGCGAAGGCGTCGGACGCGCGGTGACGGCGACTTTTGCCCTGTTGCTGGTGGCTGCCGCTCCGGCCGCCGATACCGAGGCGCCGCTGGCGCCGCCCGAGCCGATCGCCGCGATGGTGCCGCTTCCCGAGAGCGCCGATGCGCCCTGGTTCCAGGTCATCATCGAACAGCAGCTCATCATCCGGGTTCCGGCGCAGCGGTCGTCGCTGACCAATTTTTCGGCCAGCCAGGGGGAGCCGCAGCGCAAGCGCGAAGTCCCGATCGTCTGGAAAGAGAAAAAGGCGCCGAAATGCGTCGCGATGCGCAACATCATCGGGATGCAAGCGGTTCAGCGCGACAGCATCGACCTGATCACCCGCCAGAAACAGCGTTTGCGCGCCCAGCTCAACCGGGGTTGCCGGGCGCTCGATTTCTACGCGGGCTTCTACATGAAGGGCAATAAGGACGGCCAGCTTTGCGAGGATCGTGACGAAATTCACGCGCGCACGGGCGCCAAATGCGAGGTCGACAAGTTCCGCCTGATGGTCGCGGTGCGCGACGAGGATTAGGGCGACGATTAGAACGACGATTAATCGGTGTATTTCACCGGCTTTCCTTGACTTTCTGTCGCCAGTTGCGCAAGGGCCGCCGCAGCGCGGGCTGGCGTGGGACGCCGTGCGACCTCAATTTTCCGGACATGATGACCCTATGAAATTTGCCGACCTCGGCCTTTCCGACGAAACGCTGCGCGCGATCACCGAATCGGGCTATGACGAACCGACGCCGATTCAGGCGGGCGTGATCCCGTCGGTCCTGATGATGCGCGACATCATCGGCATCGCCCAGACGGGGACCGGCAAGACCGCGTCCTTCGTGCTGCCGATGATCGACATATTGGCGCATGGCCGCGCCCGGGCGCGGATGCCGCGCTCGCTGATCCTCGCGCCGACGCGCGAACTCGCGGCGCAAGTCGCGGAAAATTTTGAAAAATACGGCAAATATCACAAGCTGACGATGGCGTTGCTGATCGGCGGCGTGCAGATGGGCGATCAGGTCAAGGCGCTGGAAAAGGGCGTCGACGTGCTGATCGCGACCCCGGGCCGCCTGATGGACCTGTTCGAGCGCGGCAAGATATTGCTCACCGGCTGCAACCTGCTCGTGATCGACGAGGCTGACCGCATGCTCGACATGGGCTTCATCCCCGACATCGAGAATATCTGCACCAAGCTGCCCGCGAATCGCCAGACCCTGCTGTTCTCGGCGACGATGCCGCCGCCGATCAAGAAGCTGGCCGACAAGTTCCTCTCGAACCCCAAGACGATCGAGGTCGCGCGCCCGGCGAGCCGCAACGAGAATATCGAGCAGTTTTTGGTCAAGACCAGCGAGCGCGGCAAGCGCGACACGCTGCGCGACCTGCTCCATGCCGAGAACCTCAGCACCGCGATCATCTTCTGCAACCGCAAGACGACGGTGCGCGAACTCGCGAAATCGCTCCAGCGCTCGGGCTTTAACGCCGGCGAAATCCATGGCGACATGGACCAGTCGAGCCGCATCGCCGAACTCGACCGCTTCAAGGCGGGCACGATCAACATTCTCGTCGCCTCCGACGTCGCAGCGCGCGGGCTTGATGTGAAGGGCGTCAGCCACGTCTTCAACTTCGACGCGCCCTGGCACCCCGACGACTATGTCCACCGCATCGGCCGCACCGGCCGCGCGGGCGCGAAGGGCAGGGCGTTCACGCTGGTCACCCCGTCGGACGACGAGGCGATCGACAATATCCAGAAGCTGACGGGCTACAAAATACCGGTATTCGACACCGGCAAGGCCGACGCCGCCCCGGCGAAGGCCGAGCCGCGCGAAGAGCGCGAGCCGCGCGCCGAACGCCCCGCGCGGGGCGGCCGTGGTCGCGCCAAGCCCGCCGCCGAACCGAAGCGCGCCGAAGCCGCCCCGGCCGAACCGGTCGCCGAAAAGCCGGCCGCGAGACCCGCGAAGAAGGCCGACGACCGCAAGCCGGCACCCGCGAAATCGCGCAATCAGGATGATGATGGCCCCGACGACGGCTGGAACGGCCCGATGCCCGACTTCCTGCAGTTCGGTTTCGGTAGCTGATCTGCACGTCGCCCCCGCGAAGGCGGGGGCCGCTGGCTGCCTTGAGCAATCCTCTATTTCCGTTTGTGTCGAGCGAAGTCGAGACACCTAGAAGTTGCGCGTGCCTTCACGTGTCTCGACTTCGCTCGACACAAACGGGTTGAAGGGTCGGCGTTGGGTCGAAGCGGGGTTACCCCAAGTCAAACCCGAACCAGCATCTTCCCCATATTCGCTCCCGCGAACAGCCCGAGGAAGGCATCCGGCGTCGCCTCGACCCCGTCATGCACCGTCTCGCGCATCGTCACCGCGCCGCTGGCGATCAGCCCGCCCATGTCGGCGTAAAATTCCTCCATGCAGTCGAAGAACTGGTCGGTGTAGATAAAGCCTTCCATGCGGATACGCGCGGGGATGGTGCGGATGATATATTTCATCTCCTGCGCGCGGCCGTCGTTATAGACGTCGATCATCCCGCAGATCGCAAAGCGCGCGAAGTCGTTGGCGGTCGCAAAGGCCGCGTCGAGATGCTCGCCGCCGACATTGTCGAAATAGACGTCGATCCCCGGCTTGCCGAGGGTTTCGAGCGCCCTGGCGAGCTGGGGAAGCACCGGGCCCGCCTTATAATCGATCACCGCATCGGCGCCGAGGTCGCTGACCCAGGCGCATTTGTCGGCGCCGCCCGCCGAGCCGATCACAATCATCTCGCGCGCCTTGGCGATCTGGACCACCGCCGATCCGACCGCGCCCGCCGCCGCCGATACGAACACGGTGTCGCCGGGCTTCGCCGCCGCGACGCGCAGCAGGCCGATCCACGCCGTCCCGCCGGTCAGGCCCATATTGTGCAGGAAGGTCTGCGGTGTCATGCCCGCGTCGAGCGCCGCCGCCGGCAGCTTGTTCGGCGACATGTCGAGGCCGATCACCCCGCCGTCGCGCCAGCCGCCCATATGGAGGATCAGGTCGCCGACCGCGAAGCCATCCATGCGGCTCTCGATGACCTCGCCGATCGCGCCGCCGGTCATCGGCTGGTCGATCTGGAAGCTCGCCGCATAGCTTTTCGCGTCGTTCATCCGGCCGCGCATATAGGGGTCGACCGATAGCCAGAGGTTCTTCACGCGGAGCTGGTCGGGCTGGAGCGGCGCGTCAGGGATTTCGCGCAGCGCGAAATTATCCATCACCGGCAGACCCGCCGGACGACTGGTCAGATGCCATGCCTTGGCCATAAGATTTCCCCCGCTTGACCGCTTCGGCGGCGGCACCGTCAGAAAAGCCGTTGCCAGCCGTATTCAGTCCCGTTAAGACGCCGCCGTCGCGGGGCCGTAGCTCAGATGGGAGAGCGCTGCAATCGCACTGCAGAGGTCAGGGGTTCGATTCCCCTCGGCTCCACCAGCGACCCTTTTCCCGCACCATCCGAACGGCTTACCCCGCGTAATCGCGAATCATGTTCTTCGCGATGACTAGCTGCTGGATCTGCGTCGTTCCTTCATAAATGCGGTAAATGCGGCAGTCGCGATAGAAGCGCTCGGCCAGATATTCCTTGAGATAGCCCGCGCCGCCGTGGATCTGGACGACGCGGTCGGCGACGCGGCCGCACATTTCGCTCGCGAACATCTTGGTCGCGGCGGCCTCGACGATGATCTTTTCGCCGCGGTCGGCGCGCGCGCAGGCGTCGGTCAGCATGCATTCGGCGGCGTAGATTTCGGCCTTGCTGTCCGCCAGCATCGCCTGGATCAGCTGGAAATTGGCGATCGGTTCGCCGAACGCCTTGCGCTCCATCGCATATTGGAGGCCCGCGTCGAGCATGCGCTTGGCGTAACCGACGCTGGCGGCGGCGACCGAGAGGCGCCCGTTGTCGAGGCTCTGCATCGCGGCGCGGAAGCCGATGCCCTCCTCGCCGCCAAGCAGCGCATCGCCATCGACATGGACATCCTCGAGGATCACGTCGGCGATCTGCGAGCCCGCCTGGCCCATCTTGCCGTCGGGCTTGCCGATCGACACGCCGGGCGCGTCGCGCGGCACGAGGAAGGCGCTGACATGCGCATTCTTGGGCAAAGCCTCAGCATTGGTGCGCGCCATCACCAGGATGACGTCGGCGAAGGGCGCGTTGGTGATGTAGCGCTTGGTGCCGTTCAGTACATAGCCATTGCCGTCGCGCACCGCGCGGGTCTTCATTGCGGCGCTGTCCGACCCGCTGTCGGGCTCGGTCAGGCCAAAGGCGGCGATGGTGCCGGTCGCTAGCTTCGGCAGCCAATGCTCCTTCTGCGCATCGGTGCCGAACCCGGTGATCGACTTGCAGACCATGCCGATGTTGATCGACAGGATCGAGCGATAGGCGGGCGAGGCGTAGGCGATTTCCTTGATGAAATTGACATATTGGCTGGTGTTCATGCCGGCGCCGCCATATTCGGGCGCCATGGTGATGCCGAACAGCCCCATGTCGCGCATCTCGGCGAGGATGTCGTCGGGAACGCGGCCGAGTTCTTCGAGCTGCTCTTCGGCGGGGATCAGCCGTTCGCGGACATAGCGCTGGAGCTGCTCGATAAAGGCGTCGTAGATGTCGGCGTCCATGCCCGGATTGGTCATCGGTCTTTCCTCTTTCCCTATTGTTCGGAATAGCTGTCGATCGCGGAGAATATCCGCGTCAATTGCGCGCGCTCGTCGGCGTCGATGTCGGGGCGCCAGATTTCGAACAGCATCACCGTGCGGTCGCTGGCGCCGCGGTTCCACGCTTCATGTTCGAAACTGTCGTCGAAGATCGTCAGCTCGCCCTCGCGCCACGGACGCGTCTCGGCGCCGACGCGCAGGGCGCAGCCGTCGGGAACGATCAGCGGCAGGTGGCAGATCAGCCGCGTGTTGAGCATGCCGTGGTGCGGCTGGATATGCGTGCCGGGTTTGAGCCGCGAAAAAAGCGCGAGCGGGGCGCGGCCCGGGATCACCGGTTGCGGCGCGAGCGCGAGCGCGGCCAAGGCCTGCGGGCAGAGCATGTCCATGCCCTCCGCGACCGCGCCGTCCTTCCACAGCCAGGCGGCGCCCCAGTCGGGCTTGTCGAGTAGCGGATTATTGGGCGGCGGGCGATCGGGGCTGGCGGTGACATAGGGACCGAAGCGGTCGGTCGCGCCCGCGATCAGGCTTTCCAGTTCGGCGCGGATCGCCGCGGTCGCGGCCTCGACCGCCGGAACCCAGTCGAAGTCGGCGCGCTCGAAAAAGGCGCGCTGCGCAAGGCCGGGGAAATAGAACATGCTCGGTTGCTGGAGGTAGAGCGGCTGGTCGCCCGCCAGCATCCGCAGCGCCTCGGCGACGCGCGGGGTCGCGCCGGCCGCGTCGATGCCGGCGTCGCGCAACTGCCCGAGCAGATGGTCGGCGAAGGCCCGTTCGGTGGCGGCGAGGAAGGCTTCGGCGCGTTGCAGGCCGGCATGGAGCGCCGACGGGACGCTGCGCGCCTGTGCGGTGACGCCGAGCGCCAGGCGATAGAAGCTGCCCGCCGCGCGGTCGTCGGCGAGGCGGCGCTTGAGTTCGGCCATCGCGAGAATGGCGGCGATATTCGTGCGGTCGGCGCGGATCGCGGCGGTGAGCGCGGCCGCCTCGGCGGCGTCATCGCCGCGGCGATGGGCGTCGCGTGCCTGGTCCAGCCATGTTGCCTGCCCCGTCATGGCCTTCGCCATAGCGCGGCAGGGGACCTTTGCAAGCGACGCCCATGCGGTGCGTCAGCCGGCGGGCGTATCGGGCGCGGGCTTGGCGCCGCCGACGCGGCGGCGGAGCGCGACGACGGCATTGCTGCGCCAGATCAGGATCAGCAGGCCGAGGACGAGCGCCCAGGGGAGGACCGCGGCGCCGAAGGTCAGCACGAAGGACAGCGCGGTGCCGCCGCTGACCATCAACGTCTCGCCCGCGTCGGCGAAGGGGTTTTTATGCCCGATGCCGGGCAGGCCGCCGGTGCCGACATAGTTGAACACCACCGTCGTCGTCGCGATGCGCGCCTCGCCATTTTTGCGCGTTGCGCGTTCATCGCCGAGCTGGCCCTTGAGCGTCGAAATCTGCCCAAGGATTTCGGCGCGTTCATTCTTGTCGAGCCCGCCGGCCTTCAGCCGCGCTTCGAGCCGCGCGACCTCGGCCGCCGCGCCGGCGCTGCGTTGCTGCGAGGCGTCGATCTGGCTGCCGACATCCTCGCCCGCGACGCTCGCATCGGCGAGCACGCCCTCGGCTTTTTCGACGCTGGCGATCGCGTCGGCGCCAAAGCGACGCGCGATGCCGGGATCGAGCTTGAACTGGGTCTGCGCCTCGACGCGCTTTTCGTCGTTGAGCTGGTAGCGGACATCGACGATGCGGCAACGTGCGACGCCGAGCATTTCGCACGCCTCGGCATGTTCCTGCTGGACCTTGGAGATGATCCCGTCGTCGAGGCGGAAGGCATAGCTATAATCGAAGGCGACCCCGGGGGCCGAGGAGATCGAGACGCCGGGGGTGTCGTCGTCGGTCGAGCGGGCGGCGGGGGCGTCGGCGGCTTCCGTCGCGGAATCGGCGGTTGTTTCGGCGGCAGGTGAGGAGGTGGAAGCGGATTCTTCGGCTGGTTTTTCACCGCAGCCGACCAGGGCGAGCGCCATCGCGCCCGCTAAGAGCATATTTTTCATGCAGATTCTCCCAAAGAGCGACTCGCTGGTCGCGAGAGATGGAGTATCATAACTGATCTGGTTGACAATGGGGTTTGCGATAGGGCGATTGGCGGCGGAAAGGGGCGACGGTCTTTGGTAATGTGTTGAATCAGCCATCAAGACGGCGCTTCCCTCAAGCCGCCTTCACAAAACTGTCGAGCACCCTTTTGCTGCCCGCCTGGTCGAATTCGACCTCGAGCTTGTTGCCGTCGATGTCCATGATTTCGCCATAACCGAACTTCTCATGGAACACGCGCATGCCGATCGCGAGGTCAGCGCGCGGCTTGGCGCCGACCGAGGCGGCGGGGCCGCGTTCGCTGGGGGCGGGGGCGCGGGTGATCGTCGTCGACTGCGCGACGGCGCGTTGCCAGGCCGGCCCGCGCGTCATCGTACGCGCTGGCTGGCGCTCCGCGACATGCGCAAAGGGGTCGCCCTGTGCCGACCAATTGGCGCGCCACAGGCTTTGCCCGCCGCCGAAGCTGTTTTCGCTGTCGACATGTTCGGGCGGGATTTCGGCGATGAAGCGGCTGGGGATGCTGCTCGTCCACTGGCCATAGATGCGGCGATTGGCGGCATGATAGATGCTGGCGCGCACGCGGGCGCGGGTGATCGCGACATAGGCGAGGCGGCGTTCCTCCTCGAGGCTGGCGACGCCGCCCTCGTCCATCGAACGCTGCGATGGGAAAACGCCATCTTCCCAGCCGGCGAGGAAGACATGGTCGAATTCCAGCCCCTTGGCGGCGTGGATCGTCATAATGGTGACGGTTTCGGTCGTGTCGTCATTGTCGCGGTCCATGACGAGGCTGACATGTTCGAGGAACGCCTCGAGCGACTCATATTCCTCCATCGCGCGGACGAGTTCGGAGAGGTTTTCGAGGCGGCCCGCAGCTTCGACGCTGCGGTCGGCCTGGAGCATCGCGGTATAGCCCGATTCGTCGAGGATCAGCTGGGTCAGCTCAGGGTGCGACAATTCGTTCGCCTTGGTCCGCCAGCCGCGCATCTGCGCGACGAAACTCGCGAGTTGGCGGCGCGCCTGCGGCGTGAGTTCGTCGGTCTCGGTGATCTGCGACGCGGCCTGCAGCAAAGGTGCGCGCTCGGCGCGCGCGAATTGGTGAATGCGCTGGATCGCCTTGTCGCCGAGCCCGCGCTTGGGGACATTGACGATGCGTTCGAAGGCGAGGTCGTCGGCGGGCGACTGGACGAGGCGCAGATAGGCGAGTGCGTCGCGAATTTCGGCGCGCTCGTAGAAACGGAAGCCGCCGACGATGCGGTACGGCATGCCGATCGCGATGAAGCGGTCTTCGAACTCGCGCGTCTGGAACTGCGCGCGGACGAGGATCGCGGCGCGGTCGAGCGACACGCGGCGGTGCTGCAGCGTTTCGAGCTCCTCGCCGACGCGGCGCGCTTCCTCGGGGCCGTCCCAGACGCCGACGACGCGGACCTTGTCGCCGGGCTCAAGCTCGGTCCACAGGGTCTTGCCGAGGCGGCCGCTGTTCTGCGCGATCAGCGCCGAAGCGGCGGCGAGAATCTGCGGCGTCGAGCGGTAATTTTGTTCGAGGCGGATCACGGTCGCGCCCGGAAAATCCTTGTCGAAGCGCAGGATATTCGCGACCTCGGCGCCGCGCCAGCTGTACACCGACTGGTCGTCGTCGCCGACGACGCAGATATTTTTCCGCGATTGCGCAAGGAGCCTAAGCCAGAGATATTGGCTGGCATTGGTGTCCTGATATTCGTCGACGAGGATATATTTGAAGCGGTCCTGATATTGTTCGAGCACGTCGCGGTGGGTTTTCAATATCACCAGCATGTGCAGCAGCAGGTCGCCGAAATCGCAGGCGTTGAGCGTCTTCAGCCGCGCCTGATAGAGCGCATAAAAATGCTGCCCCTTGCCGTCGGCCCAGGCCTCCTTGTCGGCGGCGTCGAGGTCGGACGGGACGAGGCCGCGGTTCTTCCACTTGTCGATCAGCCCGGCGAGCTGACGCGCCGGCCAGCGCTTTTCGTCGAGCCCTTCGGCCTGGATCAGCTGCTTGAGCACGCGCAGCTGGTCGTCGGTGTCGAGGATGGTGAAATTGCTCTGGAGGCCCACCAGCTCGGCGTGGCGGCGCAGCATCTTCGCCGCGATGCTGTGGAAGGTGCCGAGCCAGGGCATGCCCTCGACCGCGTCGCCGATCATCCGCCCGATCCGCTCGCGCATCTCGCGCGCCGCCTTGTTGGTGAAGGTGACCGCGAGGATTTCGGACGGCCAGGCGCGGCGCGTCGCGATGATATGCGCGAGCCGCGCGGTGAGCGCCGCAGTCTTGCCGGTACCGGCGCCCGCGAGCATCAGCACCGGCCCTTCGGTGGTGAGCACCGCCTGGCGCTGCGGGCCGTTGAGGCCGCGCAGATAGGGCGGGTCCGAGGGGTCGGGGCGGGTCAGGTCGGGCATCGAGGCAGGGCTGTTGGTCACGCGCGAACGATTAGGGAACAGCGCGGGGGCTGTCCAGTGGCGTGGGGTCAGTTTGGTCGCCGTGGTGTCGGCTGGCGATCGGGGGCAGACGTTTGCTCTCCCCTCCCGCAGGCGGGAGGGGCCGGGGGTGGGCGCGAGCGCAGCGAGCTTCCGACAGGGCGCAAACCCACCCCGCTGCGGCTAGGCAGCAAGCTGCCAAGCCTCACTGCCCCTCCCGCCTGCGGGAGGGGGTATCTGCGCAGGGTAGCACCCAAATACCCACGCCACCCTTTCGCCGACCCGCCTTCACCTCTACCGTCGCCCCGATGCGCCCCCATATCCTGATCCCCGCATCGGCGGCCCTGCTGCTGACCGCCTGCGCCGGCGGCAATTTCCGTCCGGTCGGCGACACGCCGGTGCGGATCGGCCCGGCCTATACGGTGCGCGGCACGACCTATGTGCCCGCCGCCGCACCGGGTTATGACGCGGTCGGCTATGCGAGCTGGTACGGGAACGAATCGGGCAACCGTACCGCCAATGGCGAGCAGTTCCGGCCCGGCTGGATCACCGCCGCGCACACCACGCTGCCGCTGCCGACCTATGTCGAGGTGACCGCGCTCGACAGCGGGCGGAGGATCATCGTGCGGGTCAATGATCGCGGCCCTTTCGCACAGGGCCGGATCATCGACCTGTCGCGCGCCGCCGCCGAGGAACTGGGGATCAAGGCGCAGGGCCATGCCGCCGTGCGCGTGCGCCGCGTCGATCCGTCGGAAAAGGACCGCAAGCGGCTGCGCGAGGGCAAGGCGGCGGCGTCGCTGCCACCCGTTTCGGGGCGGGAATTGCAAGGGTTGCGCGACCGGATGGCGGCGAAAGACCGATAAACGAAACAAGCCGGGCGAAGCATCGGGCTTGCATCGCTCGGGGGAGTGCGTCCAAGGCGGCGAACATCATCTAAGGGGAGGGATTGGTCGCCCATGGATCTGGCACCCTATCTTAAGCATCGGCGCATCCTGACCGCGAGCCTTGTCGGCACCGCGGTCGAATTTTATGATTTCTATATCTATGGCACCGCCGCCGCTTTGGTGTTCGGGCCGCTCTTCTTTCCGTCCGAATCGCCGTCGGCGCAGCTGATGCTGAGCTTTATGAGCTTCGGCCTCGCCTTTTTCGCGCGGCCCGTGGGCGCGGTGGTGTTTGGCCATTATGGCGACCGGATCGGGCGCAAGTCGACGCTGGTGGCGTCGCTGATGCTGATGGGCGTCTCGACCCTGCTGATCGCCTTTCTGCCCACCTATGCGATGGTCGGCTGGGTCGCGCCATTGCTGCTGTGCATCCTGCGCTTCGGCCAGGGCTTCGGGCTGGGCGGCGAGTGGGGCGGCGCGGCGCTGCTCGCGGTCGAAAATGCGCCGCCGGGATGGCGCGCGCGTTTCGGCATGGTGCCGCAACTGGGCGCGCCGGTCGGGTTCATCGCCGCCAACGGCCTGTTCCTGCTGCTCGGGCTGGGGATGAGCGATGCCGAGTTTGCGGCGTGGGGCTGGCGCATTCCCTTCCTGCTGTCGGCGATCCTCGTTGGGCTGGGGCTGTGGGTGCGGCTGAAGATCGGCGAGACCCCCGATTTCGCCGAAGCGCTCGAACAGGATCGCCCCGTCGGGGTGCCGATCGGCGAGTTGCTCAAGCATCATCTGCTGCCGACCCTCGCGGGCACCTTCGCGGTCGTCGCCTGTTTCGCGATCTTCTACCTCTCGACCAGCTTCGCCCTCGCGCATGGCACGACGGCGCTCGGCTATCCGAAGGAGCAGTTTTTGCTGATCCAGCTCGGCGCGATATTGTTCATGGCCCTGGGCATCGTCGTCGCGGGTTACTGGAGCGACGCGGCGAGTCCGCAGAAAGTGCTCACCTGGGGATGCGGGGCGACGGTGCTGATCGGCTTCCTGTTCGGGCCGGCGCTGGCGTCGGGAAGCTGGGGACTGATCTTCGCGGGGCTCGCGTCGGCGCTGTTCGTGATGGGATTGGTCTATGGCCCGCTCGGCGCCTGGCTGACCGGGCTGTTCCCGGTCGAGGTGCGCTATACCGGCGCGTCGATGACCTTCAACGCCGGCGGTATATTGGGCGGCGCGGCCGCGCCGATCGTCGCGCAGGCGCTGGGCGACTGGCGCGGCACGGCGGCGGTCGGGCTCTATCTGGCGCTCGCGGGGGTGGTGAGCTGGTTCGGATTGCTGATGGTGCGCGGGCGGCGCTGACTGGCCCGATTGTCATTGCGGGGTCATCGCCCGCCGGTTAGGCTGACCGCCCCCTCGCTGTCCAAGGTCGCACCATGTCATTGATCTATCGCCGTTCTCTCCTCGCTGCGGCGGTCGCCGCGCCGGGGCTCGCCGCCTTTCCGCGCCTGGCGCTGGCCGCCGGGCCGGCGATGTTCGCGGCGCCGATCAAGCTCGAAGGCCAGCGCGTTTGGCTCGATGTGTCGGTCGAGGGATTGCCCGCCGAACCCTTCATCCTCGACACCGGCACGACCGAAAGCCTGATTTCGGACAGCTGGGCGAGCGAGGTCAAATTGCGCGAACGCGGCGCCAGCGTGATCGGCGGGCTGGGCGGAGTCGAGCGGACGTCGGTGCTGCGCGTCAACAATGTCGTCATCGGCGGCACGTTCCGCATCCCCTATATGGAATTTCACGGCACCAAGTCGGTGGTCGACGGGCGCACGCGCGGGCTGATCGGCGCGCCGCTGTTCACCGACATGGACAGCGACCTCGATTTTGTGGCGGGCCAGTGGCGCATCTATCCCGACGGACGCAGCGAGCGCCCGGGCATGCATATGATCCCCGACAGCTATTTTACCCGGCGCGCGAGCTATGGCCTGGCGATGCCGGTGCAGATCGGCGATTTTTCGGGGCGGTTCATGCTCGACACCGGGGCGCCGCGCAACATCCTGCTCGACGGCAAGGCGGCGCGCACGCTCGGCTGGTGGGACAGCGACCGGCCCTATGTGCCGGTGCGCGCCAGCGGCTTCGGACAGGGCAGTCTCGCGACGCGCATGTTTCGCGCCGACAAGGTGCGTTTGCACAAATTTGCCTTTCCCGGCGCGCTGGTGACGCTGGCCGAGCCGGGGCCGCGCAACGGCAATTTCCCCGATATCGACGGGCTGGTCGGGCTGGAGATGATCCGCCATTTCCATCTGTCGACCGATCCGAAGCGCAAGCAATTGTGGGTCGCGCCCAACGGGCTGAGCTTCGCCGGGACCGAACGGTACGGCATGGCGGGGACGTGGATGGAGCAGAAGGGCAAGCGGATCTTCATCGAAGATATCGGCAACGGCAGCCCGGCGAAGGAAGCCGGGCTGCGGGTCGGCGACGAGATCGTCGGCCTCGAATGGTCGGCGCTGCTGCGCCGGCTCGGCGGCAACCGCGGCGATGTGGTGGCGCTCGACTATGAACGCGGCGGCAAACGCGCGCGCGCCGAATTCACCCTGAAACCCTATCTCTAACCCTCGTAGCGCAGGAAGCTGAGCCGCGCCTTGCCGACCTTGCGGTCGGTATCGATCGTATAGCCCGCGACCTCGACCACTTCCTTTTCGCCGGTTTCGACCGCGATCCAGCTGTCGGCGCCGACCCAGCCGTGGCGGCGCATCTTGTCGAGCGCGACGCTCGCCGCGCCGGTGCCATAGGGCGCGTCGAAGAGCAGCAGGTCATAGGCGCGCGGCGCAGGCCCCAGGCTGAGCACCGAGCCAGCGCGCACATCGGCGCGCGCTGCCGCGTCGAGCGTGGTCAGGTTCCGGCGCAATGCGTCGAGCGCGTCGCGGTCCTGTTCGGCGAACAGGCAGTGCGCCGCGCCGCGCGACAGCGCCTCGATGCCCAGCGCGCCCGATCCCGCGAACAGGTCGGCGACGTGCAGCCCTTCGAAGCTGCCGAGGCGGCTGGCCAGCATCGAGAACAAGGTCTCGCGTGTGCGGTCGGCGGTCGGCCGTGTCGCGTCGCCCTTGGGCGCGAGCAGCTTGCGGCCGCGCCATTCGCCGGCAATGACCCGCATCAGCCGAGGTGCCGACGAAATTTGAACAAATCGTCGCGCGCCACGACATCGACGTCGCCCATGCCGAGGCCGTCGAGGGTGAATTCGCCATAGCGCGTGCGGATCAGGCGGCTGACCTGCAGGCCGAAATGTTCGAGCACCTTGCGCACTTCGCGGTTCTTGCCCTCGGTCAGGGTCATTTCGACCCACTGGTTGCGCCCGGTGCGGCGTTCGAGGTTCGCGTCGATCCGGCCATAGCGGACGCCGTCGATCTCGATCCCCAGCGCCAGCTCCTCGAGCTGTTCCTGGCTGACGTCGCCAAAGGCGCGGGCGCGATAGGTGCGCTCGACCCCGCTGGCGGGCAGTTCGAGCTGGCGTTTGAACTCGCCGTCGTTGGTCAGCAGCAGCAGCCCTTCGGTATTATAGTCGAGGCGGCCGACCGGCATGACGCGCGGCAGCCCCTTGGGCAGCAGGTCATAGATGGTCTTGCGCCCCTTGGGGTCGCGCGCCGCAGTGATGCAGCCGGCGGGCTTGTGAAAGCGATAGAGCCGCGTCGAGACCGGCTTGGCGACGGGATTGCCGTCGACCGTCAGCCCGTCGAGCGAGGTCAGCAACGGCGCGGGATGGACGATCACGTCGCCGTTGAGCGCGATGCGGCCCTCCTCGACCATGCGTTCGACGTCGCGGCGCGAGCCGACGCCGGCGCGGGCGAGCAATTTCGCGATGCGCTGCGGGCCGTCCTCGCGCTCGGCCTCGGCGGCGGGCTTGCGGGGCGGCGCGGCGACACGCGCGGCACGGCGGCCGCGCGGCGCGTCGGGCTTGACGTCGGCGGGACGCGCGGAACGCGGGCCCGAACGGGGAGGGCGGGGTGGTTTCATGGGAACGGAAACGGCTTTCTTGTCGTTATTCGGGGCAAAGTGTTGCGTTGTGATCACGCTCATAGCCGGAAAAGCATCGCTTCGTCGATGGCAAGCAATTGCCCGCTTGCACGATACCGGAGTGAGAGTCATGTCGCCGATAAAGGGAGTCATCATGCTGTTCGCGCCCCGCCCGTCGTGCATCAAGCGGCTGCTGGTCATCGAGGATGATCCGCTGGTCGCGTTCGACAATGAGCGGACGCTGAAACACAGCGGTTATGACGTCATCGCCTCGGTCGATTCGGGCGAGGCGGCGGTCGCGCTGATGGCCGTCGAACAGATCGACGCGCTGGTCCTCGACCTCGGCCTGGCCGGCGACATGACCGGGCGCGAAGTCGCGCGGCTGGCGCGCGATCGCGGGATCGCGGTCCTGTTGGTGACCGGGCAATGCCCCGAGGACGCTGCCGACATCGCGCTCGCCTGCCTGAACAAGCCGCATAGCGCGTCGGCGCTGCTGTCGGCGCTGAAGGCGCTCGAAACGATGGCGTGCAAGAATCAGGCGCCGCGCAAGGTGTCGGGGCTCCAGACCTATTGGCGACCCGAAGCGGCGTAAGCCGCACGGTTCGGCGCACCACCGTCAAATACAAGCTTCCAATTTGACCCCAAGCCATTAGGCCTTGGCGCCAAGCACAGAACCGCTGTCCAGCGGTCCCCGGGGAGCGCCGCATGTCCGTCGATTTTATCCGTTTCCTTATTTTCGCCGGCATCCTCGGCGGGCTGGTCGTCGTCGCGCTCGCGATCCCGGCGTTCCGGCCCTATCTGCGCAAGAACCCGGCCGTCGCTTTCCTCCTGGGCATTTCAAGCGGCTTCCCGAACACCCTGGTGGCCGCCACCATGACATTCTGGCTGGCGAAGGTCGGCTTCACCCCGACGACCATCGGTTTCGCGGTAATGGTCGGTATTCCGTACACGATCAAATTTCTGTGGGCGCCGCTGGTCGACAAGATTCCCTTGCCGATTTTGACAAAGGCCCTCGGCCAACGGCGAAGCTGGCTGCTTTTTGTTCAGTTTTTTCTGGTCATCGCCATCTGGCAGATGGGCGCGAGCAACCCGCTGCCCGACGATTATCGCTGGTTCCTGTTCTGGGCGGTGGTCACGGCCTTTTTTTCGGCGACACAGGATATCGTCATCGACGCCTATCGTATCGAGATATTGGAAGAAGACGAGTTCGCGCACGGCACGGCCACCAACCAGTTCGGCTATCGCACCGGCAATCTGATCGCGGGCGCCGGGACGATCTATTTCGCCTCGCAGGAAGGGTTGGGGCTTGGCTGGGCGGTGGCCTACGCGCTGACCGCCCTTTGCGTGCTTCCCGCGGTCATCGGCGCCTTCTGGGCTGGAGAGGGCAAATTTGTCGACCGGTTCAGTCATGCGTCCGGCATGAAGCCGGGGCAATGGCTCGTCGAAACGGTGGTCAATCCGTTTCGCGAGTTCCTGACCCGCGACGGCGCGCTGATGATCCTGCTGTTCATCCTGGTCTACAAGGTCGGCGACGCGATGGGGCAGGCCATGCTCAGCCCGATGATCGTCGACCTGAAATTCGCCGATCTCGACTATATTTCGGCGAACAAGATCTGGGGGTTTGCCGCGCTCATCATTGGATCGGCTTTGGGCGGGCCGTTCGTGCTGTGGCTCGGTATGGGCAGGGCGCTTCTGATTTCCGTCCTGTTGATGATGTTCTCGAACCTCATGTTCATGGCGCTTTCCATCGCGGGCAATAATTACTGGATGCTGGTGGCGTCGATCGTGACGGAAAATATCACGAGCGGCATCGGGCTGACCGTGGTCGCCGTCTATCTCTCCGGATTGGCGAACATCGCCTATACGGCGACCCAGTTTGCATTGCTGTCGTCGGTTGCGGTCATCGGGCGGACCTTCATGGCCGGCCCCGCCGGCTATGCCGCCGAAAAACTCGGATGGACCAGTTTCTGGGGGCTGACGGTGGTTGCGGCGATTCCCGGGATGATCTTGCTGTGGATGATGTGGCGCAAAGGCTATGTCGTGCAATCCATTCGCCAGAGCGGCGATATCGATGAACGCAAGCTTCGCGAACCGGTCGGCGCGGCGCGTATCATCGGCTTCGCCTTGATTGTCGCCGGGGTGGTCGGGGTGTTGATGGCCAATCAACTCGAGCTGGCCTCCCATGTGATGTACGGCTCGCTCGCGGCTTTCCTCGTCGGCGCATTGCTGGCGTGGAAGGGAGCAGCGCTGAAAGCGGCCTGACCGATGCTCTGGCTTTTCGTTAGCCTCGCGCTGCAGGTCGCGTGCATCGTCCATGTCTTTCGGACCGGACGCAACACGGCGTGGATCATGGCGATCGCCTTTCTGCCCGCGATCGGCATGATCGCCTATTTCATCGTCGAGATCATGCCGAACCTGTCGCGCGACCGGCGCGTCGGCCAGGTGAAGGCGAGTATCGCCGACAGCATGGACCCCGAACGCCATGTCCGCGACGCGCGCGATGCGGTCGATTTCAGCGATACGATCGCGAACCGGCTGGCGTTCGGCGACGCGCTGATGGCCCGCGACCGTTTCGAACAGGCGTTGCACCAGTTTCGCGAGGCCGAGCGCATGTCGCCGCACAACGACCGTGCGATCGACATGCGGATCGCCGAGGCCGCCTATGAGGCCGGGCTGTCGGCCGATGCGTTGAAGGCGCTCGACCGACTACCCGAAACCGGATCGCAATCCGAACGCGACCGCCGCGACCTCCTCCGCGCCAAGGTGGCGGAGCTCGACGACCGCAGCGGCGAGGCGCTGGCGCTGTATCGCGGTATCGTCGACCGCGTGCCCGGCGACGAGGTGCGCTGCCGGATCGCGGGGCTGCTCATCGCCGGCGGCGACAAGGCGGGAGCCCGGGCGATGCTGAACGAGGTCGAGATGCGCAAGAAGCGCACCCCGCCGGCGATGCTCAAGGCCAACGCGGACATGTATGACTGGGCCAAGCGGATGCTGGCCGAGCTGGGGTAGGAGTACGGCCGGGCGAGAGCCGCCATTTATCTCCCCTCCCGCAGGCGGGAGGGGTTGGGGGTGGGCGCGAGCGCAGCGAGCTTCTGGCAGCGCAGAGGCCCACCCCGCTACGGCTAGGCAGCAAGCTGCCAAGCCTCGCTGCCCCTCCCGCTTGCGGGAGGGGAGGTCTGGACGGAACATCCGCTCTCCCACCGCCGATACCGGCATCGCGTCTTAGACCGGGGCCTCGCCATTCGCCGCCAGCACCACCCCCGCGAGATAGAGCGACCCGCAGATCAGCACCTCGCCCGGCGCCCGGTGCGCCGCGATATGATGCAGCGCCGCCTCGACATCCGCGCAGGGCTGTGCGTCGACGATCCCCAGATCGTCCTGCACCCAATGACAGAGATCCTTGGGATCGTGATGCTCGTGGCCGGGGATCGGCACCGCCTGAAAGGACGCGATCCGATCGGCGAACGGCCGCAGGAAACCCGTCGCATCCTTGTTGCGCAGCAGGCCGCAGACGATGTGGAGCGGCGCCTTGTCCTTGAGCGCGCGTCCGAGCGCGGCCCCCGCGTCGGGATTATGCCCGCCATCGAGCCAGACGGCGGTTCCCGCAGACAGGAGCCGGGTCAAGGGGCCGCTGCCCAGCCTTTGCATCCGTCCCGGCCAGAAGGCGGCGGCGACGCCTTGCGCCACCTCGGCCTCGTCAGGGCGCGGATGCGGCGCGATATTGAGCATCGCGATCGCGAGGCCGGCGTTGCGCTGCTGGTGCGCGCCGGCCATCCGCGTTTCGAGCGGGGCGGCGATCGACCCGAATGTCGAGGTCCAGCGAAAGCTGTCGCCTGCGGATTCGATGCGCCAGTCGCGCCCTTCGGAAAACAGCGAACCGCCAACGGCTTCGGCGCGTTCGCCGATGATCTGCATCAGCGGTTCGGGATAATCGAGCGTCGCGAGCGCGGCGCCGGCTTTGAAGATGCCTGCCTTTTCCCAGGCGATGCGGACGGCGGGATCGTCGGGCGTCCCTGCCTCGGGGGCAAGCAGGAACGCCTCATGGTCGATGCCGAGCGAGGCGATGCCGCACACGGCGGGGGCGGGGATGATGTTGGTCGCGTCGAGCCGCCCGCCGAGCCCGACCTCGATGATGCAGTCGTCGGCGGGGGTGCGTGCGAAGGCGAGGAAGGCGGCGGCGGTCGTGACCTCGAAGAAGCTCGCCTGCAGGTCGTGCGCGACGTCGAGCACTTCTTCGAGCAGCGACGCGAGATGGGCGTCGTCGATCAGCGTCCCCGCGATCCGGATGCGCTCGTTAAAGCGCACGAGATGCGGGCTGGTATAGGCGTGGACGCGGCGCCCCTGCGCTTCGAGGATCGCGCGGAGATAGGCACAGGTCGACCCTTTGCCGTTGGTGCCCGCGACATGGAAGGTGCGTGGAAGGCTATTCTGCGGATTGCCCAGGCGTGCGCAAATCTCAGCGATGCGGTCGAGGCCGAGAATGTCGCGCCCCGGCGACAGTGCGGTCAGGCGATCGAGCTGGGTCTGGACGGCGGGGTCGGTGCTGTGCGCGTGGTCGGGCATCTTTGGCGCCTTAAAGCCCCTCCCCCTTCAGGGGAGGGGTTGGGGTGGGGTCCATCGGCCTTGCGCAAGCCGATGGACCCCACCCACTGCG
>NZ_JBOHHU010000010.1:0-70510 GCF_050725615.1 Sphingopyxis sp. | reverse complement strand
GCCTATCAGAGCATGGCGATGGCGGGATGGACGAGCGCGGCGATGCTGCCGACGTTAAAGACGATCCCGACTTTGGTGCTGATGGGGCAGCAGGACGGGGTCGTGCCCGCCTGTCACGGCCAGATGATCGCCGAGTTGATCGACGGATCGGTGCTGGAAGTGGTGCCCGGATCGCACATGTTCCCCTTCACCCATGCGGCGAATATCGCGGAACGGATCAGCGACTTTCTGGACGCGCCGATGGGGCAACAAGCCGCCGCTTGAGGAAATCGGCGATCGCCACAGCCGTTTCGTCGGGCGCTTCCTCCATCGGCAGATGACCGATGCCGTCGAGCAGAACGACCTCCGAGCCCGGCATCCGTTCGTGGAAGCTCTGCGCGGCGGTCGGGTTGATCAGCCGGTCCTGCTTGCCGAAGAGAATCAGCGTCGGCGCTTTGATACCGCCGATGCGGTCCGCCATCGCCGGTTCGCGGTCGAGCGTCGCGCGCAGCGACGTCGCCTCGCGGTTGCCCGGGAAGCGTAGCAACTCCCAATAACGGTCGATCATCGCCTCATCGACGATGCCCTGTTTCTCGACCGAACCGCGCAGCGATTCCTCGACCAGCGAGCGCGGCGTGATCTGGGTCGCGAGCCAGCGGCCGCTACGATATTGCAGGATGCGGAAACCGATGTTCGACGGCGGGCGCTTCTCTCCCGCGCGCAGCGGCATGCCGGCGGCGTCGAGCAGCAGCAGCGCGTCGACATGCTCGGGATGATCGAGTGCATAGCGCCAGGCGACCCAGCCGCCCATCGAATTACCCCCGAGGGTGAAGCGGTCGAGTTCCAGCTTGGCCGCGACGACATCGACCGCCGCCATCATGCCGCTCGCGCCATAATCCTTGTCGGGCGTGCCGCCGGTCAGGCCGTGGCCCGGCAGGTCGAGGGTGACGATGCGATAGTCGGCGCCGAGCCGCTTGACGAGCGGTTCCCAAGTCTGGAGGCTGGCGTTCGATCCATGGAGCAGGACGATGACGGGGCCGTCGCGCTTGCCCTGATCGCGGTAATGGATGGTCTGCCCCGCGGGACCGGCGGCGAAAGTGGCATGGGGGCCGCCATATTTGGCGATCATCTCGGCGCGGTCGGTGTCGGGGGTCCGCAGCGCAAGGAAGGCGATGACGATCGCCAGCACCAGCCCGAGCGGGATCAGCACCCGCTTGCGCCGCATCAGTGGGCGACGCGGCGGCGGCGCCTCATAATCATCATCATCGATCATCGCGGTCCCTCACCCTGACCCGCAATAACCCTAACGCGCCCGACGCCGCCGTCAATGCGCCCGGATCGGGGCATCGACGGCGAGTATGGGGTCAGCCCTGGACGCGCTTCACCGCGCCCTTGTGCGCGCCGACGCTCTTGTTGCGCGGGCGGAAGAAGCGCTTGCGCTGGCCTTCGGCCGCTTCGCCGGGGGCGCCTTCGCGGCGCGGGCCGCGTTCGCCCTGCGGCTTGCCACCACCGCCGTTGCGGCCGCGCGTCGCGTCCTGACGCTGGCGGTTCGGGTCGCGACCCTTGCTGCCGGTATCGCGCGGCGGCTGGGCCGGCTTGGGCAGGTTGCGCACCAGCTCGTTGAAATTCTCGGGCAGCGGCATCGGTTCGGACTTCGACCGGGTGACGCGCTCGATATCGCGCATGTACGGACGCTCGTCGGGGGCGATAAAGCTGATCGCCTTGCCCTCGGCGCCGGCGCGCGCGGTGCGGCCAATGCGGTGGACATATTGCTCGGGCACGTTCGGGATCTCGAAGTTGATCACATGGCTGACACCCGACACGTCGATGCCGCGCGCAGCGATGTCGGTCGCGACGAGCAGCTTGATGTCGCCCGAACGGAACGCCTGCAGCGCGTGGGTGCGCTGCGACTGGCTCTTGTTGCCGTGGATCGCCATCGCCTTGATGCCGGCGCCCGCGAGGTGGCGCACGACGCGGTCGGCGCCATGCTTGGTGCGGGTGAAGATCAGCGCGCGGTCGATATCCTCGCTGGCGATGACCGCATGGAGCAGCGCCTGCTTTTCCTTCTGTTCGACGAAGGTCGAATATTGGCTGATCTTCTCGACCGTAGTCGCCGCCGGCGTCACCGACACCGTCACCGGATCTTCGAGGAACTGTTCGGCGAGATGCGCGATTTCCTTCGGCATCGTCGCCGAGAAGAACAGGTTCTGGCGGCGCGAGGGCAGCAGCTTGGCAACGCGGCGCAGCGAGTGGATGAAGCCCATGTCCATCATCTGGTCGGCTTCGTCGAGCACGAAGATTTCGACATCGTCGAGGCGCAGCGCGCGCTGGTCGATCAGGTCGAGCAGGCGGCCCGGGGTGGCGACGAGGATGTCGACGCCGCCCGACAGGTCGCGGATCTGCTTGTTGATCGGCACGCCGCCGAAGACGGTCGAGACGCTGAGCTTGGTGAAGCGGCCATAGTCGCGGCAGCTCTGCGCGATCTGCGCCGCGAGTTCGCGCGTCGGCGCGAGCACGAGCATCCGGCAGCTGCGCGGATTGGCACGGTGCGGATAGGTCAGCAGGTGGTGGATTGAGGGCAGCGAGAAACCGGCGGTCTTGCCGGTGCCGGTCTGCGCGATGCCGCACAGGTCGCGGCCCTTCATCAGCGGCGGGATCGCCTGCGTCTGGATCGGGGTCGGCTGGGTATAATCCTTGGCGGCAAGCGCACGGTTGATGTCGGCATGCAGGCCAAAGTCGTTAAAAGTCGTCATAAAATACTCACATAGAGCGACGCGCAGGCGCATCCGTTCGCATCGAACGGACGGCGCACGGGCCGCGGGTTCGAAACGACCCGCGTGAAAGGGTGCCTCTGGGGACAAAGCGCTGGTCCGGCTCGTCCCGCACCTGAAATCGGGCGGGAAAATCACGCTGCCGGGTGTTGCGGCGGGTGATCCCGCCATGCTGCGCTGCACAACATATGGCACGGGTTGCGCAGTTTTGCAAGATAATTACGCAAGACCGCCTGCCACCCCTGCGGCCGTTAACGAGCGGCTTACCCTCTCCCCGTCTTGACAGGCTTGGCCGATCGGCGCTTATTTGCCGCCTTCTCTACCTGTGGGGCGCACAGCTCGCGAGTCTGGCAACAACGATTGCCGATGGCGCGACGGACGGAGAGACGATCATGATCTTCGATTTGGCCGCCGCGACGGAATCCGGAATCTATCGCCGCCACCTGTTGCCGCAGCTGCCTGTGCTGGGCGCTGCGGCCGCCATCGCCCTATTGCTCGGCTCCTGCGCGAAGCACGATGGCCCGGCCGCCCTGTGGCAGGGCTGGACGCGAGCGGAACAGCTCGCCTGGTATCATGGCGACCAGGGATCACGGCTGATCCCCCACGCCTGGTTGATGGCACTGGAGGATAAAGGGTCGCAGGATCGGTTCTTCACTTTCGACCGCATGGCGTCGCTCGGCTATCTGCCGCCCGACCCCGACGACGCCTATGGGCTGAAACATGGGCTGCCGATCGGCTTCGCGCTGGCGACGAAGGGCGACGACGGATTGCTCCGATCGCGGCTGCGCTGGAAAAGCGGCCAGGGCGCCACGGAGCCGTGGGTCGGCATGAACTGCGCCGCTTGCCACACCAATGATATCCGCCTGGGCGACAAAATGGTGCGGGTCGAGGGTGGCCCGGGCATGACCGATTTCCAGAGCTTCATCGAAGAGCTCGACCTTGCCGCCGAAGCGACGCTCGCCGATCCGGCGAAGTTCGACCGCTTCGCCGCGACGGTTCTCGGGGCACAGGCGGCGACCGACAAGCCGATGCTGCGCAGCGCGTTGCAACAGTTCGTGACGTGGGAAGCACAGGTCAAGGCGGTGAACGACCCACCCGGACGCGCGACCGTGCGCTATGGCTATGGGCGGCTCGACGCGGTCGGGCATATCCTGAACAAGGTTGCGCTGATCAACGAGGCGCAGGATCCGTTCACGGGCGCCGCCGATGCGCCGGTCAGCTACCCCTTTTTGTGGAACATCGCGCAGCACGACAAGGTGCAGTGGAACGGTTTCGCCCCGAACAAGAAGGTCAAGCTGCTCAGCGGCGAGGTCGTCGATGTCGGCGGGCTGGGCCGCAACACCGGCGAGGTGATCGGGGTGTTCGGCGATGTCCGGATCAGCAAGACCTATCCGGGGCTGAACGGCTATGCGTCGAGTATCAACGTCACCAACCTCGACGCGATGGAGGTGCAGGTGGCCAAGCTGCTGCCACCCGCCTGGCCGGCGAGCTTTCCCGAACCCGATGGAACGCTGGCCGAACGCGGGAAGCAGCTGTTCGCGAGCGAATGCGTCTCATGCCACGCGATCCTGGCGCCCGACGATCTGAAGACCGACATCACCGCGGTGCTGACGCCGATCTGGGCCGGACCGCGACCGGTCGGCACCGATCCGTGGATGGCGTGCAACACGATGACGATCCGCGCGCGCAGCGGCAATTTCGCCGGAGTGCCCGAAGCCTATTTCGGCAGCGGACCCAAATATGGCGCGGCGGGGAGTTCGCGGCAGATGCTGGTGACGTCGGTGGCGGGATCGCTGGCGGGCAAGAAGCGGCAACTGGCGGAGGTCTTCGCAAAGGCGGGGCTGGGCCTGCCGCGCCAGATCGATTTCTCGCTCGTCGTGCCGGGCGGGGAAACGGCCCAAAAGACGGCGGCGCAGCGGCTGGCGATCTGCAAGGCCGAGAAAAACGATCCCTTGCTGGTGTATAAAGCGCGGCCGCTGAACGGTATCTGGGCGACGGCGCCCTATCTGCACAACGGGTCGGTGCGATCGCTGTACGAGCTGTTGCTGCCGCCCGCCCAGCGCGCGGCGAGCTTCACCGTCGGGACGAAGCAGTTCGATCCGGTCAAGGTCGGTTTCGCCGACGCGACCGGGCCGATGAGCTTCCGGTTCAGCACCACCGATGCGCAGGGCCAGCCGATTCCCGGCAACAGCAACGCCGGGCATGATTATGGCAATGCAGGCTTCACCGATGCCGATCGCCGCGCGCTGGTCGAATATATGAAGGGGCTTTAGTCCCGTCGCCTCCCCGCGGCCCTTCGCCCTGAGCTTGTCGAAGGGCCGTTCTTTCGTCATCAGGAGACGGAGAAAAACTGCGTGCCGACAGACGCGGCACGAACGGACGGGGGATAGCCAATGGCCGAAAAGATCATCGTCATCGACGAAGGCACGACGTCGACGCGAACGATGCTCTTTTCGGCCGATGGAACGCCGCTCGGCAGCGCACAGCGCGAGTTTCGGCAGCATTATCCTGGTCCCGGCCTCGTCGAACATGACGCCGCCGAAATCTGGGCGGCGACGCTCGCCTGCACGCGCGAGATGATCGCGCAGGCGGGCGGGGCCGACCGCATCGCCGCGATCGGCATCACCAACCAGCGCGAGACTGTGGTGTTCTGGGATCGCACGACCGGCGAGCCGCTCGCTCCCGCGATCGTGTGGCAGGATCGGCGCACTGCCGCCGATTGCGCGGCGCTGAAGGAAGCGGGGCACGAGAATGCGGTACAGGCCACGACCGGGCTGCTGCTCGACCCCTATTTTTCGGGAAGCAAGATCGGCTGGGCGCTCAGGCATTGGCCGCAGCTTCGCGACGCCGGTGCGCGGCTCGCGGTCGGCACGATCGAATCCTATCTGATCTACCGCCTGACCGGCGGCATCCATGTCACCGACGCGAGCAATGCGTCGCGCACGTTGCTGATGGACATCAACGGGAAAGGCGGCTGGGACAGCGAATTGTGCGACCTGCTCGGCGTGCCGATCGAGCTGCTTCCCGAAATCACCGGTTGCACGACGCGCGTCGGCACGACCGATCCCACATTGTTCGGCGGTGCGATCCCGATCTGCGGCATGGCGGGCGACCAGCAGGCGGCGACGATCGGCCAGGCCTGCCTCGCGCCGGGGCAGACCAAGGCGACCTTCGGCACCGGCGCCTTCATCTTGTCGGCGAGCGGCACGACGCGGCCGCATTCCGCCAATCGTCTGCTCGCGACCGTGCTGGTGCAGGAGGGCGAGGTGCGATCCTATGCGCTCGAAGGGTCGGTATTCGTCGCCGGCAGCCTGATCAAATGGCTGCGCGACGGGCTCGGCCTGCTCGCGAACGCGGGGGAGAGCGAGGGGCTGGCGCGCTCGGTCGCCGACAATGGCGGCGTCTATCTGGTCCCTGCCCTCGCCGGGCTCGGCGCGCCGCACTGGCGTCCCGACGCGCTGGCGGCGCTGTCGGGGCTGAGCTTCGCGAGCGGCAAGGCGCATGTCGCGCGCGCCGCGCTTGAGGCGCAGGCCTATCAGGCGCACGATCTCAAATCCGCCTTTGCCGCCGACGGGGTCGACTGGGCCGATCTGCGGATCGACGGGGGCATGGCGGCGAACGACTGGATGGCGCAGGACCTCGCCGATATGCTGGACCTGACGGTCGAGCGTCCCGATTTTGTCGAAAGCACCGCCTTGGGCGCCGCAATGCTCGCCGCGACCGGCGCCGGGCTTTATCCCGATCTCGCAAGCGCGGCGCAGGCGATGCGCGGCACCGCGACGCGCTTCACGCCGGCGCTCGGCGCCGACAAACGCAAAACGCGCCTTGCCGGGTGGCAAAGCGCGCTTGCAAAAGTCCTGGCGTAAAGCCCGAAGGCTTAGCGCTTGAGGGTGAGGCCACCGAAGCGCTTGTTGAACTTCGCCACCTGGCCCGCCGCGTCGAGCATGCGGCCGGTGCCACCGGTCCAGGCCGGGTGCGCCGTCGGGTCGATTTCGAGCGTCATCACGTCGCCCTCTTTGCCCCAGGTCGAGCGGGTCTGATATTCGGTGCCATCGGTCATCTTGACCGTGATCATGTGATAGTCGGGATGAATGTCGGTCTTCATAGTCTGGCTCCTGTGCCGCTGGTTCCGACCAGCTGGCTGATGAGTCGGTGCGTCCGGGGACGCGAAGTGGCGGCCTTTAGTGGCCTGATCGGGAAATTGCAACACCAACGCTGACCGCGTTGCCCCGCCGAGGCGTGAGCCGATGTCGGCTTCTAATCGCTCGGCGGGTCGGCGATCATCGCGGTGAACTGGCATTCGGTCGCCAGCGCATCGCCGAGCATGGCGCGCCCCTCGAACTTGCAGATGTTGCGCTTCGCCTGGAGAATATTGACGTGGAGGTCGAGCAGGCAGCCCGGTTCGACCGGTTTCCTGAACTTCACCCCGTCGATCCCCATGAAATAGACGAGCTTGCCGGTGCCGGCGAGGCCGAGCGATTCGATCGCCAGCACGCCGCCGGCCTGCGCCAGCGCCTCGACGATGAGGACGCCGGGCATGATCGGCCGGCCGGGGAAATGCCCCTGGAAAAAGGGCTCGTTCATCGTCACCGCCTTGACCGCGTGGATCGAGGTGTCGGGCACCATCGAAACCACCCGGTCGACGAGCAGCATCGGATAACGATGCGGGAGCAGCGTCAGGATCCAGCGGATATCCACCGGGCCCCGGGCGCCGTCCATATTTTCCCCGTCCGCCACGATCTTAGCGGGTGGTCGGCGCGCTGCCAGCCGGAGCGGCGGCGGGCTGCGCGGCGCGAGCAGCATTCATCGCCTGCTGATTGGCCTGCTCGACAAGCTGGCCGGGCTGATAGCCAGCTGGGACCGCGATCGAGACGTTGGGCAGGATACGGTTGAGTTCGACCACGATGGCATCGGTGATGTCGGCGCTTTCCTCGCGGCGGATCACCGCATTCGGCTGCAAGAGCAAATCGATCTTGCGGGCGGTCATCGCGGCCTTGACGGCGTCCATCATACGGATGCTGATCTGGTCTTCGACATAGGCGATGGCGAGCTCGACGGGCGCGCCGATCTGGCCGAGCTCGGTCTGCGCGGCCTGGCGCTTGTCCTGGACCGCCTTGGCGGCGGCCTGCAACGCAGCCTGGTTCTGCGGAGTCTTTTTCGACTCTTCATTATATTTGGCGATCAGGACATTGACCTCGGCCTGCAGCGTCTGGCCACGGCTGTTCTGCTGATCGATCTGCGCCTTGTAGGTCGTTTCGATCTGCTGCGAGGCGACGGTGAAGGCGTTCGAGCGGGCGGCGGCGACGCGGACGTCGGCGACGGCAACGCCCTTGGCCTGGGCGAAAGCCGGGGCGGCAATCATCGGCGAGACCGACAGCGTAGCGATCGCCAGCGCCGATGCGACAAGAATTTTCTTCATTAGAATTGGGTTCCTACGTTGAATGAGAAGCGTTTGGTGTCATCGCCCTCTTCTTTGCGAAGGGCGTAAGCGAAGTCGATCCGGAAGGGACCGAAAGGCGAGTTCCAGTTAACGCCCGCACCGATCGAGACGCGCGGCATCCAGGTGTCGCCGAAGAAGCGTTCCTCGAACGGCGCCAGCGGCGTAAAGCCGGTCGGACAGGCGGTATATTGATTGCCGGTCGGCTGACCCGTGGTGCTATCGACCGGCCGCGTCGCGAACTGCTGCGTCCCGGTGCTGGCATTGCGACAAAGATATTTGGTCAGATTGTCGGTCGGGTCCTTGAAGTTCGCCAGCGTCGTCAAAGTCGGGCGCTTGACGCCGAACACCGACCCGACGTCGAGGAAGACCGACGGACGCAGCCCGAGTTCCTTGGCGCCGCTGCCGAGCGGAATGTCGACCTCGAGCCGGCCCTGATAATAGGCCCGGCCGCCGAGCGCGTCGTCGATCTGGCCGTTGCGGTTCGACAGGCTGGTGTCGAGGATCGGGTTGGCCGGATCGGTCAGGTCGACATTGGCGTAGCGAATGACGCGCGGACCGATGCCGCGAATGTCGAAACCGCGCATCTGCGGTTCGCCGAGGAAGAAGCGGTCGGTCAGGCGGACCTTGTCGCTGGTCGGGGTCGGGCGCCCGCCGAACGGATAGATATAACCGCCCTCGGCCGAGACATTGAGGATGAAGCGGCTGCCGAGGTTGAAATGCTTCGAGGCGTTCGCACGGGTGCGGACATATTTGACGCTGCCGCCGAGCCCGGCGAAATCCTGGCTGATCGACAGCGCCTGGCCGCGCGTCGGACGGATGCGATTGTCGCGATCGTCATAGGCGAGCGTGAAGCCGAGCAGCGAGGTCGTGCGATTGCCGATCGCGTCGCACAGATAGCGGCCGGCGATCAGCGGGTCGCACTGGTCGCCGAAATAATAGAGCGAGCGGTCGAGCGTCACATCGTCGAAGTTCAGGCTGTAACGCCCGAATGCCGACAGATATTCGGTCAGCGGCACACCGACGGTGACCTGCGCGCCGGTCGTGACCTGCTGGAAGGTCGTCCGGCGGTCGTTGTTGATGAAGTTGAACGAGTTCAAATCGCGGCGATAGATGCTGCCGCCGATCGAGATGTTGCGGTCGAACAGATAGGGTTCGGTAAAGCCGAGCTCGACCGACTTGGAATAGCTCGAATAATTGACCGACGCCTGCAACTGCTGGCCAAGGCCGCGGAAGTTGCGCTGGCGGATCGACGCCTGGAGCAGGAAATTCTCGATCGACGAGAAACCGGCCGACAGCGACAATTCGCCGGTCGGCTTTTCCTCGACATTGGTTTCCAGGATGATGCGGTCGGGGGCGCTGCCCTCCTTGCGCTCGATCGTCAGGTTTTCCTGGAAATAGCCGAGGCTGTTGATGCGGTTTTCGGTGCGCTTGACGCCGAAGCTGTTGAAGGCGTCGCCTTCGTTCAGGCGGAATTCGCGGCGAACGACCTTGTCCTGCGTCAGCGTGTTGCCGTTGACGTCGATGCGCTCCACGTAAGTACGCGGGCTTTCGGCGACGTTGAAGGTGATCGCCATCGTCTTGGTTTCGGGATCGCGGCGGAATTCGGGGTTGATGTCGGCAAAGGCGTAGCCGAACAGGCCCGCGGTCTCGCTCAGGCTTTCGACCGTATCCTCGACCTGCTTGGCGTTGTACCAGTCACCCTCTTTCATCGGCAGCAACGCCTTCAGCGTCTCCGGCCGGAAATCACGCAACTCGCTTTCGACGTCGACCTTGCCGAATTTATAGCGTTCGCCTTCCTCCACCACATAGGTGATGATGAAGTCCTGCTTGTTGCTCGTCAGTTCGGCGACCGCCGAAATCACGCGGAAGTCGGCATAGCCGTTCGACAGATAGAAAAGCCGCAGCTTCTGCTGGTCATAGGCGAGACGGTCGGGATCGTAGCTGGTATTGGACGACAAAATGGTCAGCAGGCCCGATTCCTTGGTCGCCATCTCGTCCTTGAGGTCACCGTCGCTGAACTTGTCATTGCCGATGATGTTGATCTGGCGGACCTTCGACTTCGGCCCTTCGTTGATTTCGAACACGACATCGACGCGATTCTGGTCGAGCGACACCATCTTCGGTTCGACCGTCGCGGCGAAGCGGCCCTGACGCTTGTAGAGTTCAATGATGCGCGCGACGTCCGCGCGGACTTTCGAGCGGGTGAAGATCTGGCGCGGCGCGAGCTTGATCTCAGGCCGGACCTTGTCTTCCTTGAGGCGCTTGTTGCCTTCGAGGATGACGCGGTTGATCACCGGGTTTTCGGCGACCTGGATCGTCAGCGCGCCATTGTCGTCGCTGATCTGGAAATCCTTGAACAGCTCGGTCGCGGCGAGGTCCTTGAGCGCCTGGTCGAGGGTCGAGCGGTTATAGTCCTGCCCGACGCGCAGGCGCAGGTACGACAGGATCGTCTGCGCCTCGAGCCGCTGGTTGCCGGTGACCGTGATCGACCGGATCGTCGTCGCGGCCGGCGTCGCCTCGGCGGCGGGAACCGGGATGGTGGGCGCCGCGACCGCGGGCGGTTGCACCGCCTGCGCGAAAGCGGGGCCGGCCAGCATCGTGCCCGCCATAAGCAGCGTCGCCAGCCGCGTCCGCGCCGAAAAATTCTGTGAAGCCACGCTGTTCATCCCGCAAAAATAACTCAAAAGCGACGAACCCGCTTGCCCACGGGTCGGCGCGCACTCCTGCACCAGTCCGCCTATCCAATCAAGCGCGCGATCCCGTCCCACAGCCCGAATGAGCCCAAATCATTGAAAGTCACGACCAGCATAAGCGTTACGATCGCCGCGAAGCCGAATCGGAACGCCCATTCCTGTGCCGCCGCCGGGGCCGGACGCCGCCGGACCGCCTCATAAGCATAGAAAGCCAGATGTCCTCCATCGAGCATCGGCAATGGCAACAGATTTATGAACCCCAGATTGATGGAGACGAAAGCGACGAAGTAGATCAGCGCTTCGGGGCCGAGGCTGGCCATTTCGCCCGACTGTTTGGCGATGCGCAGGGGTCCGCCCATTTCCTTGACCGACCGCTGTCCGGTCAGGAACTGGCCGAGGATGTGGCCGGTCATGCGCACCAGATTCCAGGTCTGAGCCCCTGCGGCCTGCACCGCCGTCAGCGGGCCGACGGTCGTGAACACCGGCTTGGTCGGCAGGATGCCGATAATCGCGCGTTCGGACTTGTTCCCGAACGCATCGGTTTCGGTGATGATCCGCGGGCGCAGCGTCAGATCGAAGCGCTCCTGGCCGCGCTCGATCTCGAGACGCGCGGGCTTGCCGAGGTCGTAACCGACCGCCATCCGGATATCGTCGAAGGTTTCCATCGTCCGGCCGTTGATCGCGACGATCCGGTCACCGACCTGCAGCTTCGCCTCGGCTCCCGCGCTCTTCGGCGCGATATCGCCGATCACCGGCGGCGTCTGCGGCGCGCCATAGGCCATGAAAAAGCCGGCAAAGATCGCAATCGCGAACAGGAAATTGGTCACCGGTCCGGCGGCGACGATCGCCGCGCGTTTCCACACCGGCTGGGCGGGAAAGGTGTGCGAGCGTTCGGCGCTGGGCAATTTTTGCCACTCGGCGTCGGGTTGGCTGACGGCATCGCGGTCACCCGCGAACTGGACATAGCCGCCAAGCGGCAGCCAGCCGATCTTCCATTCGGTGCCGCGCTTGTCGGTCCAGCCGAGGATCTTGCGCCCGAAACCGATCGAGAAGGTGTCGGCCTTCACCCCGCACCAGCGGCCGACGATATAATGGCCATATTCATGCACGAACACGAGCGGGCCAAGCACCGCCAGGAAGGCAAGGACATAAAGCCAATAAGGCACATCAGGCATGTTCGAACTGCTCCACCAGGCGTTCTGCGGCCGCGCGCGATGCGGCATCGACGCTGAATATGTCCTGAAGCGACGTCGGCGCGGCGGGCGCGTCGGCATCGAGGACCCGCCGCACCGTATCGACGATCGCAGGGAAGGAAATGCGCCCGGCGAGGAAGGCGGCGACCGCCACCTCGTTCGCGGCGTTGAGCTGCGCCGGACGCGCCCCGCCCTCGGCGATCGCGGCACGGCAGAGAGCGGTCGCGGGGAAGCGCGTCTCGTCGGGCGCTTCGAAATCGAGCCGCGCGATCGTCGCGAGGTCGAGCGGCGCGCAGGGGGTCGCCATGCGATCGGGCCAGGCGAGCGCGCTCGCGATCGGGATCCGCATGTCGGGCGAGCCGAGTTGGGCGAGGGTCGAGCAGTCGATATATTCGACGAGGCTGTGGATCACCGATTGCGGGTGGACGAGGATTTCGATGCGATCGAGCCCGACCGGGAACAAGTGATGCGCCTCGATCAGTTCGAGCCCCTTGTTCATCATCGTCGCCGAATCGACGCTGATCTTCGCGCCCATCGACCAGTTGGGATGCGCAACCGCCTGCGCCGGGGTGACGCGCGCCATGTCGGCGGCGCTCATCGTGCGGAACGGCCCGCCGCTCGCGGTCAGGATGATCCGGCGCACCTGGTCGATGCGGCCACCGGCGAGGCATTGGAAGATCGCATTATGCTCGCTGTCGACCGGCAGGATCGCCGCGCCCGACATCCGCGCGGCGGCGGTCATCAGATCGCCCGCCGACACCAAAGCTTCCTTGTTGGCGAGCGCGACCGGGGTGCCCGCTTCGAGCGCCGCCATCGTCGGGGCGAGGCCTGCACAACCGACAATCGCCGCCATGACAAGGTCGGTGGGTTGCCGCGCCGCCGCAACCAGCGCGTCGGCGCCTGCAGCGACTTCGATCCCTGTCCCGGCCAGCGCCCCGGCCAGGTCGCCATAACGCTTGTCGTCGGCAATCACCGCGATGGCCGGGCGGAATTCCTTCGCCAGCCGCGCCAGTTCGGTCACATCGCTGTTCGCGGTGAGCACTTCCAACCGCCACGCCTCGCCGTCGCGGCGCACCAGATCGAGGGTCGATTGCCCGACCGATCCCGTCGCGCCGAACAGCGAGAGCCGGCGCGACATCTCAGTGAACCGTGCGCACGACAAGGTCGCCCGCAAAGGCGAGCGCGCCGAGGATCAAAGCCACCGGCAGCAACCCGTCGACACGATCGAAAATCCCGCCATGGCCCGGGATCAGCTTGCCCGAATCCTTGACCCCGGCGCGGCGCTTCATCCAGCTCTGACCAAGGTCGCCGAGTTGCGCGATCAGGCCCATGACGAGGCCGATCCACAAAGGCACCCCGATGATGCCCGCCCGGTCGCCGAGCGTCGCACCGACGACGAGCGCGGCGATCATGCCGCCGAACAGCCCAGACCAGGTTTTCGAAGGGCTGATCGTCGGCGCCAGCCGCGCGCCGCCGAAGGCGCGCCCGGCAAAATAGGCGCCGATGTCGGTCGCCCAGACCATCGCGAAGACCCAGAGCGCGGCGGTCATGCCGAGCGTGTCGCGGATGAACCACAGGCCGCCAACGGCCCCGATCGTCAGCACGGGACCGAGGACCATCAAGCCGGTCTTTGCACCAGCGCCCAGCGTCATCGCGCGGACCAGCGCAAACCATTCGACGAGCAGCAGCGCCGCGCCGACGAGCAGCAGCAGCGCAAAGGCGATCCCGCCGAACCACAGCGCCGCGCCTGCGATCGCGAGCAAGACGATCGCCGATCCCACGCGCACCATCAAGTCCGATTTGGCAGCTGCCATGATTTAGAGTCCCCCGTAGCGGCGGTCACGCCGCGCAAATTGATCGAGCGCCGCCTGCAGATCGGCGGGCTTGAAGTCCGGCCACAGACGGTCGGTGAAATAGAGTTCGGCATAGGCCGACTGCCAGAGCAGGAAGTTCGACAGCCGCACCTCGCCGGAGGTGCGGATGAGCAGGTCGAGCGGCGGCATGTCCGCGGTGTCGAGATGCGCCTCGATCGCCTCGGCGGTGATCGCCCCCTCGGCCGCCGCAGCACTCGCGGCGCGCACCAGTTCATCCTGCGCGCCATAGTTGAGCGCGACGGCGAGCGTCGTGCGCTTGTTGCCGGCCGTGCGTTCGAGCGCGTTGTCGATCAGCGCGACGACGTCGGGCGCGAGCGCGCGCCAGTTGCCGATCACCTTCAGTTTCACGTCATTGGCGGCGAATTCGTCGAGGTCGGACAGGATGAAGCGCTTCATCAGCCCCATCAGGTCGCTGACCTCTTCCTCAGGCCGTTTCCAGTTTTCCGAGGAGAAGGCGTACAGCGTCAGCGCCTCCAGCCCCATGTCGCCCGCCGCGCGGACGATCGTCCGCACCGCCTCGACTCCGGCCTTGTGCCCGGCGACGCGCGGCAGCAGGCGCTTCTTCGCCCAGCGGCCATTGCCGTCCATGATGATCGCGACATGGCGCGCGCCGTGGTTTTGAACCGTCACAAAAGCCTCAGAACGGAAAAGAGGTGCGTGCCAGGCAGCACTAGCCCAGGATTTCCTTTTCCTTGGCGGTCGCGGCGGCATCGAGTTCGGCGATCGTCGCGTCGGTCAGCTTCTGCACCTCGGTTTCGTGGCGCTTGCGCTCGTCTTCGCTGATTTCCTTCTTATTCTCGTCGGTCTTCAGATTGTCCATGCCGTCGCGGCGGACGTTGCGCACCGCGATGCGCGCCGCCTCGGCATATTTGCCGGCGAGCTTCGACAATTCCTTGCGGCGCTCCTGCGTCATTTCGGGGATCGGCAGCCGCAGCGTCTGGCCGTCGACGATCGGATTGAGGCCAAGCCCCGCCGAGCGGATCGCCTTGTCGACCGGACCGACGTTCGACTTGTCCCACACCTGCACCGACAGCATGCGCGGTTCGGGCGCGCTGACCGAGGCGACCTGGTTGAGCGGCATGTGGCTGCCATAGACCTCGACGGTCACCGGATCGAGCAGCGCGGTATGCGCGCGACCGGTGCGCAGGCCCGCAAGGTCGCTCTTCAGCGATTCGACCGCGCCGTGCATGCGGCGCTCGAGATCGGCCTTGTCATATTTCGCCATCGTCTTTTCCTCTCTTATGCGTGGCCGGCGGCGTCGCTGACGACGGTCGAGACACCCTCGCCCGCCAGCACCCGCGCCAGATTGCCCGGCTCGCGAATATTGAACACCACGATCGGGATGTGATTGTCGCGGCACAGCGCCACCGCGCTGGCGTCCATCACCTTCAGATTATCGGCGAGCACGCGGTCATAGCCCAATGTGTCGTACCGGACCGCCGTCGGGTCCTTCTTGGGGTCGGCATTATAAACGCCATCGACGCTGGTGCCCTTCAGCAGCGCGTCGCATTTCATTTCGGCGGCGCGCAGCGCGGCGCCGCTGTCGGTGGTGAAATAGGGTGCACCGACGCCCGCCGCAAAGATCACGACGCGGCCCTTTTCCATATGGCGTTCGGCGCGGCGGCGGATGACGGGTTCGCAGACCTTGTCCATCTCGATTGCCGACTGGACGCGCGTTTCAACGCCAAGCTGTTCGAGCGCATTCTGCATCGCCAGCGCGTTCATCACCGTCGCCAGCATGCCCATATAATCGGCCTGCGCCCGGTCCATGCCCTTGGCGGCGCCCGCCATGCCGCGAAAGATGTTGCCGCCGCCGATGACGAGGCAGATTTCAAGCCCGCTTTCCTTGGCGGCTTTCACCTCGGCTGCCATCGCCGCGACCGTTTCGGGATCGATGCCGAAGGGGGTCGATCCCATCAGCGCCTCGCCCGACAGTTTGAGCAAAATGCGTTTCAGGCCGGGCAATGCCATGTCGGGGGGAACCTCTTGCTTCTTCCAAATAAGCGAATGGCGCGCACCCTAGAGCGGGCACGCGCCATTGCCAAGCGGACTGCCGCGCTGCCGCGCCGCAATCCCGCGTTTCTTTTTAGACGCCGGCGACCGCCGCGACTTCCGCCGCGAAATCGCTTTCTTCCTTCTCGATGCCTTCGCCGAGCTGGAAGCGGGTGAAACCCTTGAGCGTAATCGTCGCACCGACATCCTTGCCGGCAGCGGCGACGACTTCGGCGACCGGGGTCTTGCCGTCCATCACGAACAGCTGCGACAGCAGCGCGTTTTCCTTGCGGAACTTGGCGATGCCGCCGTCGACCATCTTGGCGACGATGTCGGCGGGCTTGCCCGACTGCGCGGCCTTTTCTTCGGCGATCGCGCGTTCGCGGGCGACGAGGTCGGCGTCAAGGTCGTCGCCGTTCAGCGCCAGCGGGTTGGCGGCGGCGACATGCATCGCCAGCTGCTTGCCGAGCGGTTCGAGAACGTCGGCGCCGGCGGTCGATTCGAGCGCGACGAGCACGCCGATCTTGCCCATGCCCGGCGCGGCCGCGTTATGGACATAGGCGGTAACGACGCCCGAGGTCACCGACATGATCGCGCTGCGGCGCAGCGACTGGTTTTCACCGATCGTCGCGACATTCTGGGTCAACGCTTCGCCGACGGTGCCGCCCGACGGATAGGTTGCGGCGCCGAGCGCGTCGATGTCGGTCAGGTTGCCGGCGAGCGCGACCTGGGTCACGTCGCGGACGAAGCCCTGGAACTGCTCGTTCTTGGCAACGAAGTCGGTCTCGCTGTTGACTTCGACCATCGCGCCGCGGGTGCCGTCGGTGGCAACGCCGACCAGGCCTTCGGCGGCAACGCGGCCGGCCTTCTTGGCAGCGGCGGCGAGGCCCTTGGTGCGCAGCCAGTCGATCGACGCTTCGATGTCGCCGCCATTTTCGGCCAGCGCCTTCTTGCAGTCCATCATGCCGGCGCCGGTGCGGTCGCGCAGTTCCTTGACGAGGGAGGCCGTGATCTCAGCCATGAGTGATCCTTTCCTGTGGGGGCAGGCCGTCTCTCCGGCCTGCGTGCCGCCCGCGCGCATGGCGGGGCGATAAGTCAAAACGATGACCGGGACGGCGTACGGACCAGAGGCCCGCACGCCGTCCCGTCATCCGAGCAAGCGCTTAGGCGTCGCTCTGGCGTTCGGTTTCGGCAGCCGCTTCGGGCGCAACCTGTTCGTCTTCGGTCACCGGCGCGGCAACTTCGGCGGCGGGAGCCGCTTCGGCAGCCGGGGCCGCTTCTTCGACGAGCACGGGCTCGGCGACGGGGTTCACCGCCGCACCCAGGTCTTCGCCGCGATCGGCGCGAGCCTGCTGGCCGCCACGGGTCGCCGCCTGGGCGATCGCATCGCAATAAAGACGAATGGCGCGCGCGGCGTCATCGTTCGCCGGAACCGGGAAAGCGATGCCGTCGGGCGAGACGTTCGAATCGAGGATCGCGACGACGGGGATGCCAAGGACATTGGCTTCCTTGATCGCCAGCTCTTCCTTGTTCGCGTCGATCACGAACATCACGTCGGGAATGCCGCCCATGTCGCGGATTCCGCCGAGCGACATTTCGAGCTTGTCGCGTTCGCGGGTGCGGTTGAGCACTTCCTTCTTGGTAAGGCCCGAGGTGTCGCCCGAGAGCTGCTCTTCGAGCGTCTTGAGGCGCTTGATCGAACCCGAGATCGTCTTCCAATTGGTGAGCATGCCGCCCAGCCAGCGATGGTTGACAAAGTGCTGACCCGAAGCGCGGGCCGCATCGGCGATCGGGCCCTGCGCCTGGCGCTTGGTGCCGACGAACAGCACCTTGCCGCCCGAGGCCGCCGAGGACGCGACGAATTCGAGAGCGCGCGCGAAGAGCGGCACGGTCTGCGACAGGTCGAGAATGTGGATGCCGTTGCGCGCGCCGAAGATATACGGCTTCATGCGCGGATTCCAGCGGTGGGTCTGGTGGCCAAAGTGGGCGCCAGCCTCGATAAGATTCTGCATCGTGACGACAGGGGTCGCCATGGTCTTTCTCCTTCCGGTTGGTCCTCTGGAAAGCAAGAACCGGGTGTCGCAAGCGACGGATCCCGGCACCGGTTTATGTGCGCCTTCCATGTGGAATGGGCGGGCCGTTAGCGGCAGCGTCGGTCAAAAGCAAGGGCCAAGCGGCGATTTTCGTCGCATTCACCCGCCGGACAAGCATATCGTACAGACTCGTCCCGGCGACGAAATGACTCCATTCGTCGCAAAACGGTTGAGAACAAAACGAGAACATGGAACGACAGGCCTAACGAAACCGTCGTCCACGAACAGGGTTTCGCACAAAGACACCGGAAGGACAAGATGATGGTTCAGGTCGCCGCCGCTCTCCTCTTCGCCATTGCCGCCGGGCTCGGCATCACCGTGATTCTGGCGATGCTGAAAATGAATGGCGATGCGATTCTCTCGGCACTCGTCGGCGAAGGCGCTTTTCCGATCGTCGCGGCCCCCTCGTCCGGCCCGAGCAGCGAAGCGACGCCGCTGCGCCCCTTGGCGGCGCGCCGCAATGCACCGCGCCCGGTTCGCAGCCCCCTCCCCGCGCAGGTCGTTCTCAGTCGCGCCGCCTGATGCGCGCATAGCTGGCGATGCCGAAGGGCAGCAGCGCCACATAGACGACACAGACGCCGAGCAAGGTCAGCCAGGGCGCGGTAACCAGCGCCGCGCCGAACAGGCCGACGCCCGCCAGGGCGAATATTCGCCACGAGCGACGCAGGCGGAACGACGACCAACTGTAGGTCGGGATCGCCGAAATCATCAACATCGCAACGCCGATCGCCCACGGCATCACCAGATACCATTCGCGGAACAGGTCGTTGTCGGTGACCAGCCAGAGATAGACCGGAACAAACGACAGGCCCGCGCCCGCCGGGGCCGGGATGCCGGTCATAAAGCCCGCCGATTTGTGCGGCTGGAATTCGGCATCCATGCGCGAATTGAAGCGCGCGAGCCGGAGCGCACAGCATACCGCGAGCGCGAGCGCCGCCGTCCAGCCGAATTTCGGCGCATATTGCAGCGACCAGAGGAAGAGGATCATCGCCGGCGACACGCCGAACGCGATGACGTCCGAGAGCGAATCCAGTTCGGCGCCGAACTTGCTTTGCGCGCGCAGCAGCCGGGCGATGCGGCCGTCCATACCGTCGAGCACGCCGGCGACGATGATCATCGTGATCGCCGCCGCCCATTCGCCGTCGATCCCGAAGCGGACGCCGGTCAGGCCCGAACAAAGCGCAAGGATGGTGATCGCATTGGGCGCAAAGGCGCGCAGCGGAATGCCCCCGATGCGGCGACGCGCGGCGTCCGCCGGAACTGGATCGGGATCGGCCACGCTATTGACCGATGCCGTCGAGGAGGTCCGCGGTGCCGATGCGCGCAACGATGGTCTCGCCCGCGAGGGTGCGCTGGCCGAGCAGCACCTGCGGCGTCGTGCCTTGCGGCAGATAGACATCGACGCGGCTGCCGAAGCGGATCAGCCCGACGCGCTGGCCGGTCGAGACATCCTGTCCCATGCTGACGAACGGCAGGATACGGCGGGCGACGAGCCCGGCGATCTGGGTAAAACCGATGCGCACCCCGTCGGCGCGTTCGACGACGAAATGCTGGCGTTCATTCTCTTCGCTCGCTTTGTCGAGGTCGGCGTTGACGAATTTTCCCGGAATATAGACGATCTTGCGCAGTGTGCCGGCGATCGGCGTGCGGTTGATATGAACGTCGAAGACGCTCATAAAAATCGACACGCGCAGCATCGGTGCGTCACCCAAGCCATCGGCGCCGGCGATCTCGGGCGGCGGCGCCACCTCGGCGATCTGCGTGATCAGCCCGTCGGCGGGCGCGATGATCACATCGCTGCCGGTCGGGGTGACGCGCACCGGATCGCGGAAGAAGGCCGCGACCCAGGCCGTGATGCCGAGCATCAGCCAGCCGGCGATTTCCCAGCCGAGCAGCCAGAAGCAGAGGGTGACGATGGCGGCGATCAGGACGAACTTGCGCCCTTCGGGATGGATCGACGGCCAATGCCATTTGACACCGCCACCGGGGCGGTTGGAGGAGATGGAGGAGGACATGGCGGTCTTTCTAGGGGCGAGGTCCGACATAGACAATGCATAAGCGCCGCCATCGGTGCCAGCTTCGGCACCAATTGGGGCGCCACGGGGCGGTTGAACAATCGCGCGGCATTGCTTAAGGCCCCGTGCAACTCGACTCCCCGCAGGAAAAGGCACGCATATGGGCAAGATCAAGGTAGTGAACCCGGTCGTCGAACTCGACGGCGACGAAATGACCCGGATCATCTGGCAATGGATCCGCGAACGCCTGATCCTGCCCTATCTCGACATCGACCTGCATTATTACGACCTCAGCGTCGAAATGCGCGACGAGACCAATGACAAGATCACCGTCGACGCCGCCAATGCGATCGCCAAATATGGCGTCGGCATCAAATGCGCGACGATCACCCCCGACGAAGCACGCGTCGAGGAATTCAAGCTGAAGAAGATGTGGAAGTCGCCGAACGGTACGATCCGCAACATCCTCGGCGGCGTCGTGTTCCGCGAACCGATCGTGATGAAGAATGTCCCGCGCTTGGTTCCCGGCTGGACCGACCCGATCGTCGTCGGCCGCCACGCGTTCGGCGACCAGTATAAGGCGACCGACTTCCGCGTCCCCGGCCCCGGCAAGCTGCGCCTGGTGTTCGAGGGCGAGGATGGCACGCTGATCGACGAGGAAGTGTTCCAGTTCCCGTCGGCGGGCGTCGCGATGGGCATGTACAACCTCGACGATTCGATCCGCGACTTCGCGCGCGCCAGCCTGAACTATGGCCTCGCGCGCGGCTGGCCGGTGTACCTCTCGACCAAGAACACGATCCTCAAGGCCTATGACGGCCGTTTCAAGGACCTGTTCGAAGAGGTGTTCAACGCCGAGTTCAAGACCCAGTTCGACGCCGCCGGCATTGTCTACGAACATCGCCTGATCGATGACATGGTCGCCTCGGCGCTGAAATGGTCGGGCAAGTTCGTGTGGGCGTGCAAGAATTACGACGGCGACGTCCAGTCGGACACCGTCGCGCAGGGTTTCGGCTCGCTCGGCCTGATGACCAGCGTGCTGATGACCCCCGACGGCAAGACGGTCGAATCCGAAGCCGCGCACGGCACCGTCACCCGCCACTATCGCATGCACCAGCAGGGCAAGGCGACCTCGACCAACCCGATCGCGTCGATCTTCGCCTGGACCGGCGGCCTTAAGCATCGCGGCAAGCTGGACAACACCCCCGAGGTGATCCAATTCGCCGAAACGCTCGAGCGCGTCTGCGTCGATACCGTGGAAAGCGGCAAGATGACCAAGGACCTCGCGCTGCTGATCGGCCCCGACCAGAATTGGCTGACCACCGAAGGCTTCTTCGAAGCGGTCGTCGAGAATCTCGAAAAGGCCATGGCCGCCTGAGGCTCAATCGAAGGGCCGGCAAAGTTTGCCGATTTGATTGACATAGGCGACTAGCCAAGGGGGGCCGGCCTGCATAAGGTCGGCCCCTATGGTATCGGAAACCGACACATCGGCCATCGGCAACGCGCTGGTGGTGCTGGGCGCCGCAGGCATCGTCATCCCCGCGTTCGCGCGCTTTCGGATCACGCCGGTGATCGGCTTCATCCTCGTCGGCCTGCTCGTCGGCCCGTCGGGACTGGGGTCGTTGGCGGGCGATTATCCGTGGCTCCGACATGTCACGATCGCCTCGACCGAGGATATCGCGCTCTTCGCCGAGTTCGGCATCATCCTGCTGCTCTTCTCGATCGGCCTCGAACTCTCGTTCCGGCGCCTGTGGCAATTGCGCAAGCTGGTGTTCGGGGTCGGTGCGGCCGAATTGCTGCTCGGCGGGGCCATCCTCGGCGGCGCCCTGATGCTGTTCGGAAGCTATTCGGCGCCCGCCGCCTTCGGCCTCGGCATCGCGCTCGCCCTGTCCTCGACCGCGATCGTGCTGCCGATCGCGGGAACAAAAAGCGCGGTCGGCCGTGCCTCCTTTTCGATGCTGCTGTTCGAGGATCTGGCGATCGTGCCGATCATCTTCCTGCTCGGCGCGCTGTCGCCGACCGCGACCGGCGACAGCGCCGAACTGCTGATCACAACGCTATGGCAGGGCGCGCTCGTCGTCGCGGTGCTGGCGCTCGCCGGCTGGTTCCTGCTGCCGCGCATCTTCGCGCAGGCCGCCCGCGCCAAGGACCCCGAACTCTTCCTCGCCGCCAGCCTGCTCGTCGTCATCGTCGCGGCGCTGGCGACCGCGACGGTCGGCCTGTCGCCGATCGTCGGTGCGCTGCTCGCCGGGGTGATGATCGCCGAAACCGAATATCATGGCGAGGTCGAGGCGATCACGGCGCCGTTCAAGGGGCTCGCGCTCGGGGTATTCCTGATCAGCGTCGGGATGGGGCTCAACCTCAAGACGATCGCCGATCAATGGCCGCAACTGATCGCCGCGGTCGTCGGCGTCGTCGCGATCAAGGCGACCGTGACCGCCGCGCTGCTACGTTTTTCGGGCGTCGCGCGGCGCGGTACCGCCACCGAAGTCGGCCTGTTGATGGCAAGCCCGTCGGAAACGACCCTGATCGTGCTCACGGCGGCGCTTGCCGCACAGCTGATCGACCCCGAAACGGCGTCCTTCTGGCAATTGGTGACCGCGATCGGCCTGACTATCACCCCGCTGCTCGCGCGCGTCGGGCATGACATCGCTCGGCGCATCGAAATGCGCAGCGGCGACACCCAGGTCGATGAGACACCGGCCGGGCGCACCGTCGTCGTCGGCTTCGGCCGTGTCGGACGGACCGTCGCCGAATTGCTGCGCGACCATCAGCGGCCCTATATCGCCGTCGATGCCGATATCGACACGGTGGCGACGGCGCGACGCGACGGTTTTCTCGTTCGTTTCGCCGATGTCGCGCGCCCGGGCAGCCTCGACAAGCTGGGCATCGAAAATGCCGATGCGGTCGTGCTGACGATGGACGATCCCGTCCAGCAACTGCGCATGACCAAACAGATGCGACAGAAATATCCCAAACTGCCGATCATCAGTCGCGCCCGCGACGCCGATCATGCCGCCGCCCTCTATCAGGCGGGGGCGACCGACGCAGTGCCCGAAACGCTCGAAAGTTCACTGCAACTCGCCGAGGCGGTGCTGATCGACCTGGGCGTCGCGATGGGGCCGGTGATCGCGTCGATCCACGACGTGCGCGCCAAGATGCGGCGCGAGATTATGACCAAGGGCGACCTCGACCAGGAACCGCGCATCCGCAAGCTGCGCGCGCAGCCCCCGAGCCGGGGCGAAGAAACCGCCTAGGGCCTTTTAGCGCCCGCCTGCGGCGGCAGACGCCGAACTGCCCAGCGCCGATGCCTCGGCGAGCGTCATGCCCGTCGGCAGGATCGCCAGCGACCATTGTTTGTCGGCGACCAGATACTGCTTCGCCAGCCGCTGAATGTCGGCGGCGGTGACCGCGCCGATATCCTGTTCCATCGACAGCGCAGCATCGGCGATGCGAGGATCGGTGGTCGCACCCTCCAGCAGATACATCCAGAAAACATTGCCGGTGGAGGCGCGCATCACCTGCTCGCGGATCGGCCCGGCGTTGCGTGCGAGTTCGTCGGCGGTCACCGGATTGGTGGCAAGATCGGCGGCGATATCGCGGGCAATGCTGTAGAAACGATCGATGTCCTTCGGCGCGAGCAGGCTGCCGACGAGCAGATAGCCGCCGCTGTCGAAACCCGTCGGCCAATGGCTGTCGACGACGGGACCATAACTCGCGCCTTGCTCGGCGCGCAGCCGGTCGAACAGGCGGTCGTTGAAGATCGCCGCGAGCACTTCGAGCGCGCGGGTGTCGCGCGGTGCCGCCATGCCGCCGCTGGTCGGCCAGGCCGTCATCGCCGCCGCCTGCCCCTTTTCGCCGCGGTGATAGGCGAGCTCGGGCTTGGCATCGTGCCTGGCGAAGGCGACCTTCTGGCCGCCGGCGGGCAGGATCGGCGGGCGCAGTTTCAGCGCGCCGACGGTTTCGGACAGAATCTTGCGATAATCCACGCTCGACAGGTCGCCGAACAACTGCACCTCGATCGGCCCGCTCGCGAGGCGCGGTTCCCAGAAGGCGCGGAAAGCGGCGGGTGTCAGCGCCTCGATCGCGGCCTTGTCGGGCGGCGACCAGCGCGTGTCGTTGGCGCTGAGCCAGCCGCGCAGATTGCGATCGAGCACGGCGTTGGGGGTCGCATCGTTGAGGTCGTAGCCGGTGAGGAAACCGACGCGCAGCCGCTCGACCGGCGCCGCGTCCCAGCGCGGCGTGGCGAGCTTGCCCGCAATCAGCCGCATCTGGTCGGCAAGGTCGTCGGGTTTGGTCTCCGCCGACAGTTCGAAGGCATCGTCGTCGATCGCGAAATTGAGCTGGATCTGGCGCCCGTTGGTCAGCGCGTCGATCTCGTTCTGGCCCCATGGACCGACGCCGCTGGCGATCAGCGCATAGTCGCCCGTCCACAGCAGGTTGGGTTCGGTCGCGGCGACGCTGCGGTTGCCGGTGCCGAAGCGGACGTTGACGCGCACCTTGCCGGGTTCGACCCGGTTGTCCGATACCAGCGCGGTCACGCCATTGGCGAAGGCGATCCGTTCGGCGCGCAGTCCGCCAAGCCGGCTGGTGGCGGTGATCGCGGTCGGCGTCCCGATCGGCGGCAGTTGCTTGAAATTGACGTCGGCGGCGGTCAGCCGGTCGTCGCGAATCGTCGCGGGAGCATTGAGCGCCGCGAGCAGCGCGGGCTGCCCCCCTTCGATCGGCGTCGGGGTGGTGAGCACGACGCGCGTCGTGGCGGCGGAGAAGATCGCCTTGCTGACGTCGAGCATCACCTTCGGGGTCGCCGAGGCGCGGATCGCGGCGAACATGTCGACCTGCCCCTGTGGGCTGGTCACCGTCTCGCCGATGTCGACCGCCCGCACCATATCGTCGGCAAGCCGGGCGCCGGGTTCGTTGCGGGCGTTCTGCAGTTCCTTGACCAGAAACGCCTGGATCTCGTTCGCTTCACGGTCGATGTCGGCCTGCGACGGCGCGGTCTGGGTCGCGTCGGCGATGACGCCGCGGACGTCGGCCAGCGCCGATTTCCAGTCGCCAAGCGGCACGATCTGCGCCAGCGTCACATCGGCGCTGCGGCTGATATATTGCTGCTCGGCGGTTGCGACGAGATAACTGCCCCCCGCGCGCGCGCGATTTTCGAGCCGCCGGTTGACGAGCGCTATCGCGAGAAATTCGAGGTAGAGCCGCCGGGTGTTTTCGACGGTATCGATCCGCTTCACCCACGGCCGGACCATCGCGAGGGTCAGCGCGGGTGGCTGGTTGGCCTCGACGATCGACAGCGCAGCGGGCGCCTTGGGATTGGGCTTGCCGAAATCGGGCTGGGTCGGCGCCGGACCGCCGGCTTTCCAGTCGCCATAATATTTGGCGATCAGGCGTGCGAATTCGGCGGGATCGCCGTCGCCGACGATCACCACGACGGCGCGGTCCGGGCGGTACCAGCGATCATGGAAGGCCTTGACGGTGCCGGCGCGCGCGGCGGCCAGCGATTCGTATGTCCCGATCGGCGAACGATCGCCGAGCAACTGCCCCGCGAAGAGATGCGCGTTGGTCGCGTCGGCGATTCGCTTTTGCGGGCCGTCCGATTCGCGCAGTTCCGACTGCACGACGCCGCGCTCGGCGGCGACTGCGGTGTCCGAAATCAAGGGTTCGCGCACCATGCCGGCGAGCAATTTCATGCTTTCGTCGAGCGTTGCCGGCGTCGCGCTGGGCAGGTCGAGTTGATAGGCGGTCTGCGTCGGGGTCGTCTGGGCGTTGGAATCGCTGCCGAAGCTGACCCCGAAACGCTGCCAGATGCGCTTGGCTTCGCCGTCGGGAATATGTTCGGAGCCGCGGAAGGTCAGATGCTCCAGAAGATGCGCAAAGCCGCGCTCCTGCTCGGTTTCGAACATCGATCCGACGTCCATGCGGACCCGGATCGACACCTGTCCCGGGGGGACGCCGTTGTTGCGCACCGCGTAGCGCACGCCGTTGGGCAGCACACCGAATTGCCACGCGGTGTCGCGCGGAATGTCGCTGCCTTTATAGAGCCAGCTGTCGGGGTCGGCCTGCGTCGTCGGGCTGATGTTTTGCGCCAGCGCGAGCGGCGGCGCCGCCAGCAAGGCGGCGGCGGCGCAGGCGGAAAGGAGCGATCGGGCGAAGCGCAGCGTCGGCGCGGGAGAAGTGGACATTGCCCCACCTTATCGCGTCCGAACCTTGCTCGCCACTGAACTGTCGCGGCGCTTGCCCTCTTCATCGCTTCTGCTTAGCCCTTGGGCATGACCGATGCCCCCGCCCCGCCGTTGATAGCGCTTGTCGAGATGACGAGCGGGATCGATCCCGATGCCAATCTGCGGACGATGGACCGCGCGCTGGGCGCCGCTGCGGCAGCGGGCGCAACCATGGCCTTTTTCCCCGAAATGTCGGTACTGCTCGACCGCGACCGCACAAGGTCGGCGGCGCATATCGGAACGGAGGGCGACAGCAGCTGGGTTCCGGCGCTGCAGGCGATGGCGCAGGCCCGCGGGCTGTGGATCCATTCGGGCTCGATGCCCTTCCTGTCGGACGACGGAAGCCGCCGCATCAATCGCAGCCATGTGATCGCCGCCGACGGAACGGTCGTCGCGGCCTATGACAAGATCCATATGTTCGACGTGTCGCTGCCATCGGGCGAAAGCTGGAGCGAATCATCGAGCTATGCCGGCGGCGAGTCGCTGGTGGTGGTCGGGACACCGATCGGCATGCTCGGCCTCAGCATCTGTTACGACCTGCGCTTCCCCGAACTCTATCGCGCGCTCGTCGAGCGCGGTGCCGAGGTGATCGCGATCCCCGCCGCCTTCACCGTATCGACCGGCGAGGCGCATTGGCATGTGCTGCAGCGCGCCCGCGCGATCGAAAACGGCTGCCATGTGGTTGCTGCGGCACAGGCCGGGACGCACGCCGACGGGCGATCGACCTATGGCCACAGCTTGGCGGTCGGACCGTGGGGCGAGATACTCGGCGAATCGACGGCATCGGGCGTTGCGGGCGACACCTACGCCCGACTGGTGCTGGCGCCGATCGACGGCGCCGCCACCGCACGCGCGCGTCAATCGATCCCGATCGACCGATCCCGCGCGAATCGCCGCCTGATCCTCTGATAACGGCAAGGAACGGCGACGGGAGGGATGCGTCCGCTTCCTCCAGACGTGCAAAAGGCCCCGAGCGAAACTCGGAGCCTTTTGAAACTCGAACTCGACGAGCCGATTACGGGCTGGTCGGGGTGTCGCTGTTGTTGCCGCCGGCGATCACGGCGCCGCCGATGATGGCGAGCAGTGCGAGGAGCGCGATGATCCAGGTGCTGCCGTCCAGTTCGCTCTGGCCGTCAACGGCCGAGACGGCGCGAACGTCGTCGAACGACACCGCCGAAATAGCAGGCGCAGCCGAGGCCGCAACCGGTGCTGCAATCATCGATGTCGCGGCGAGGGAGATCGCAGCTTTCTTGAGCAGGTTCATCATTTTCTCCATCCACTGGAATTTTGATCTTCTCGAATTGATCCGGGGAATCACCCCAAACCGCTTCTGCCTCACCCTTCTATGCAGGGCTGCCAGATATTGCAAGGCGTTTTGCCGTACTGCAGCATTTCTTAGGATTCTGCTAAATCTGGAAAAAATCCTTCTGGCGGTGTTCGTTACCCGCGTCGCACGCGCTCGAAAGGTTCGCTGGTGACGGGATAGCCCAGATGGCTTGGGATGCACAGGTGCGACTCTCCCCCGCGTTCCTCGATCCACGGGGTCACCAACTCGAACGGATGCGCGGCAGCATGAGCGGAAAATGCGGCGAAATCATCGGCCTGTGCCAGCTTTTCAAGGTTCCGGCGGGTCGGAAAGATGATCGAGACCTCGCCGCGGTCCGCCATGGCCAGCGTTTCGGACGCGCTGGCCCAGAAAATATGGCTGTGCTCGGCCTCCTCGACCGTCAGTTCATGGCTGTGCGCGGGGGCCTCGATCGCAAAAAAACGCGTGTCGAAGGTGCGCGCTTCCTTGAAGTTGGGGCACCAGCGCGCGAAGGGCACCAGGGCGTCGAGTTCCAGCCGGTCGCCGCGTTCGGCCAAAATGTCGGACAGCAGCCGCTCGGCGAGCAGCGCCTGCCGCACCGCCGGAACATCTTGCTCGTCCAGCGAGGGCCAGCCCACGGCAAGGCCGGTTTCTTCGAGCGTTTCGCGCAAGGCGGCCACGCGCCCTGCGCCATCGGCGCTCATCTCGCCATAGCCGTGATTGCTGGCGACCAGATAATCGTCCGGGTCGATCCGGCCGCCGGGAAACACCATCGCGCCGGCGGCAAAGGCCATGGTCGCCGCGCGCTTGACCATCAGGATCTCGGCGGGGCCGCCCGCGTCGGCAGGCCGCATGATGACGAGGGTGGCTGCGGGAATCGCGCCGTCGGGCAGGGTCTCTGGTTCGCTCATTATCACTGGCGATAGTCCCACGCGGGCGGCTTGTCATCCGCCATTGCGAGCGGACGGACGCCGGTGCAAGATGGCCGCACAAGAGGTCATGGGGGAGCAAGGTCTTGGGTATCGTCGAGATATTGGGCGTCGCGGGCAGCCTCAGCCTGCTCGCGGGCTGGCGGCTCTACCTCACCATATTGGCGACCGGCGTGGCGATGCACTTCGGCTGGCTGCCGCTGCCCGACCATCTGCAATCGCTCCAGATTCTCGCCAACCCCTGGGTGCTCGGCGTCGCATTGGTCGGCACGATCGCCGAATTCCTCGCCGACAAGGTCGCCTGGGTCGATTCGGCATGGGACGCCGTCCATAGCTTCATCCGGCCGCTCGGCGGCGCGCTGCTCGCACTGGCGCTCGTCGACAGCTCGGACCCGGCGTGGCAGGTGATCGCCTTCCTGCTCGGCGGCGGTGGCGCGCTGCTCAGCCATAGCGCCAAGGCGACGACCCGCGCCGTCGTCAACGTCAGCCCCGAACCCTTCAGCAATGTCGCGGTGTCGACCGGCGAGGATGTCGCGACGGGCGGGCTGCTGGCGCTCGCCATCGCTTATCCGCCGCTCGCGATCGTCATCGCGGTGCTGATGCTGGTCGCGGCGGTGATCGTCATCATCGCGCTGCGACGCCTGCTCCGCAACATCAAGGCGACGCTGAAGCGGACGCTGGGTGACGAACCCGCCGGCGAGTTGCCGCCCGCCTGATCAGCCGGGCAGCAACGCCTTCAGCGGCGTCTCGGTATCGGCAAGCTGTTCGGCGCTCGCCTCCAGCCCGGCCGTCACCAGCATCCGGCCCTGGACATAATCCTTGGTCGCGTTGACGCAGTCGAGCGCGATCACCTTGCCCCGGCGCAGATACACGACCGAAAAGCTGCGATCGGCGACCTGGCCACGCAGCACCGTCTGATCGTGCCCGGTCGACAGCCCCGCCGTCTGGAGCTTGAGGTCATATTGGTTCGACCAGAACCAGGGTATGGCATGATAGCGCGCTTCGTCGCCGCAAATGCCCTTGGCGACCACATTGGCCTGGTCATTGGCATTTTGCACCGATTCCAAACGGATGACCGCACCCTCGGCAAAGTCGTTCTCGTGCGCGGCGCAGTCGCCGATCGCATAGATGTCGGCGAGGCTGGTCTTGCAATGATGGTCGACGAGCACGCCATTGCCGCCTGTCGCGCCCGCCGCGATCAGCGGCTCGACGGCGGGAACGATGCCGATGCCGACGATGACGAGATCGGCGGGAACGACCTCACCGTCCGCCAGCCGGACGCCGGTGGCGCGCTCGCTGCCTTCGATCGCCGCGACCTGCACGCCGAGGCGGAGGTCGACGCCATGGTCGCGATGTTCCTTTTCATAAAAGCGCGACAGATCCTCACCCGCAACGCGCGCGAGCACGCGGTCGAGCGCTTCGAGCAGCACGACGGGCTTGCCCGCCTTGCGCAGCACCGCCGCGGCTTCGAGCCCGATATAGCCGCCGCCGATGACGACGATCTGGCTCGCGGTCTCCGACGCCGCCTTCATCGCGTCGGCATCGGCGCGGGTCCGCACGCCCTGGACGCCGGGCAGGTCGCCGCCGGGGATCGGCAGCATCCGGGGGCTGCCGCCCGTCGCCCAAACGAGCTTGCCATAGGCGATCGTCTCGCCGCCGTCGGTGGTGACGCTGTGCGCCGCCGGATCGACCGACACGACGCGCTTGTTCAGCAGCATCGCGACGTCGCGTTCGTCCCAATATTTGGCGGGACGGATCTGGATGCGTTCGAATTCCTTTTCGCCGGCGAAATATTCCTTCGACAGCGGCGGACGCTCATAGGGAAGTTCGGGCTCGTCGCCGATGATCGCGATGCTGCCTTCGAACTTCTGGGTGCGCAGCGCGACCGCGACCTGCGCGCCGCCATGCCCTGCCCCCACGATCACCACGTCGAACCGCATCGCCATATCTCTCCCGCACCGGTTTATGCGGTGTCCCTTGCACGCGGCAGGGGGAGAGGCAAGCGGCGGCGGCGCCGTAACGGAATAGAAATTCTTGGGGAGCCTTTCGGTCGGCTCCCGACCGGATCGACCCGTCGCGCCGTTATTTCGTCGTCCACCCGGGCCGCAGATAGGGCGCCAGATTTTCGCAAAGCTGCTTCCATTCGGCGGGCGTCACCGGCAGCATTGCGCGTTCGCGCGCGAAATATTCGGCCGGGGGCGCCAGCGCCGGCCAATCGCTGGCGAGGACGAAGCGGTCGAGGCCGATTTTGCGCATCCCGGCGACATAGAGTCGGCGCATTTCCTCGGGCGTGCGCGTTTCGGTCGATTCCTTGGCGCCCGGCAATTTTGCCGGATCGAATGTCATCACCGCCGACATGTCGAGGACGAGGTTGGCGGTTCCCGGCGCCTTGCGCGCGATGGCGTCGCCATAAGCGCCCAGTGCTTCGAGCGTCGGCTGGTCGATGCCGGCATAACCGCCGCCATGCGCGATCTGGACCGGCAGATCGCCCGCCTGCGCCAGCACCTTGTCGATGAAGATATTGACGCTGGCCGCGTTGAACGGCGCCGCGCCGCGCAGATGGACGACCAGCGGCATATGCGCCTTGTTCGCCGCCGCGAAGAAACGGCCGAGCGCGTCGACCTGTCCGGCATCGGCGGTGTCGAAACCGCTGTTGCCGAGGTGGAGCTTGACCCCCGACGCGCCCGGCTGCTGCGCCCAATAGGCAAGCTCGTCGAGGGCGTTGGGGGCGAAAGGATTGATCCCGACAAAGGCGACCAGCCGCCCCTTCGACGCCAGCGCGGCGTCGACGTTGAAGCGGTTCTCGCCGCGCATCCGCTCGGCCATGACGGCGGGCTCGAGCGGCACCCCCGCGAAGCCGAACATATAGGCGGTCGACAGCAGCACTCCCTTGTCGATACCGGCACGATCGAGTTCGCGCACCGCATCCTCGCCCGACCGTTCGAGGAACAGGTCGGACGAAATGCCGTCGAAGATGTCGGGATAGGCAGCCTGCATCGCGCGCAGATGATCGGTGATCAGCTTGCTGTCGATATGCATATGATGGTCGGCGCGGGGCGCTGGCTCGGCGCGACCGGCCTCCTGCGCCAGCGCCAGCGGCGCGGCGAACAAGGCGAGTCCGAGGACAAGAGATCGGCCGATCATCGCGCAACGCCCTGCGCCGCGAGCACGCGCAGGATATTGCCGCTCCACATCTTTTCCAGGTCGCTGTTCGAATAGCCTGCGGCCTTCAGCCGCTCGGTCACCTTGGGCAGCGCGGATATGTCCTCGATCCCCGGAAGGCCGCCACCGCCGTCCCAATCGGCACCGAAGCAGATATGATCGACCCCGCCGACCGCGATCGCGCGTTCCACCATGGTCAGATAGGCCTCGAAATCGGCGGCCCACATCTTCTCCTTCTGGTCGAGCGCGCGCCAGCGCCGCGTCAGCTCGGCCTGCTCGGCGGGCGTCATTTCGCCGATATGCTCATATTGTCCGAACAGCTCGGCGCGCGCGGGCGTCATGTCCATCTCCGACATGAAGATCGTCGAGATGCACATCGCCCCGCCCTTCGCTGCAAGCGCCTTCAGCCGCCCCTCGTCGAGGTTGCGCGGATGATCGTGCGCCGAGCGCAGGCTCGAATGCGAGAGCAGGATCGGATATTTCGACAGCGCGAGGATCTGGTCGAACGTCGCATCGGACGAATGGCTGGCGTCGATGACGATGCCGAGGCGGTTCATCTCCGCGACCCATTTTTTGCCGAGCGGGCTGAGGCCGTTCCAGCGCGGCTTGTCGGTCGCGCTGTCGGCAAACTGGTTATTCTTCGAATGCACCGGACCCGCGAGCCGCACGCCTTTTTTGTAGAATTCGTCGAGCAATGTCAGGTCTTCGCCGAGCGGATAGCTGTTCTCCATCGACTTGAAGGCGATCAGCTTGCCCGCCTTGTCGAGCCGGCGCGCATCGTCGGCCGTCAGCGCGGGGCTGATCGCGTCGGCGTGTTTGGCGATCGTGGCGTCGATCAGGTCCGATCGCTTGCGCGCAAAGGCCAGCGCATCGGCATAGCCCTTGGCATCGAGCGGCCCCTGTTCGGTGTAGATCGCGAAAAAGCCGCCATCGAGATTTCCGTCCTTCATGCGCGGGATGTCGAGTTGCGACAGGTCGGTCGCGAGGCTGTGGCGGTCGGCGAAGCTCCAGCCCGCGCGGTCGAAATGGAGCGGGGTGTCGAGATGGGTGTCGAGCACCAGCATCCGGCTGTGCAGCGGACGCTCATCGGTCGCGCCCTTTTCCTTGGCCGCCGTGCAACCCGCCAGCGCCGTCGCGGCCAACAATATGGCGAACCGCTTCACTTCTTTTCCTCCACCGGTTTCAGGTCGAGGTCGTGATAATCCCAGCTGAAGTCGGCGATCTTGCTCACTGCCTTCATCGTCACGCCGCTGACTTTGCCGTCGGCGTCGAGTGCGAAGGTCACATAAGCGGGCTCGATCGCGGGATCGTCAAAGTCGGTGACGAAGCTGTCATATTGCCAATGCTTGAGCCGTCCAACCATGCGCGGCGTCGAGGTGAAATCGATCGTCAGCCCCTTGTCGCTATTGGCGACGACGATGTCGCCATACCAGGGGTCGCGGTAGCGCCCGGCGTAGCGCGCAGGATCGAGCGACGGCCCGACCTTGGCGGGGGCGGCCTGCGTCTGCTTCAGATATTCGACGCCGCCCGCGAGCCGCTGCTTGTACCAATCCTGCCATTTTGTCGTCCAGCCATAGTCGGGCTGGTCGAGATAGTGATCGATCAGCTTGAAGGTCAGCCCGAGCAACATCCCGCTTTCTTCGCTGTTCATCATAATCGCAAAGCCGACATTCTTGTCGGGGATCATCACGACGCGGGTGATCGATCCGAACACGCCGCCGCTGTGCTGGACGATGCGATGGCCGCGATAATCCTGCACCTGCCAGCCGAGCGCATAGGCTTGCTGCATCGGCTGCGCGGGTTTGAGCGCAGCGGGCAATTCGGTGATCGGCATCGGGGTCACCGGCTTCCACATCTCGGCCGCGTGCGCTTCGCTGAACAGATGCTGGCCGTTCGGCAGCGCACCGTGCGCGAGCTGGATCTTGAGCCAGGCCGCCATATCGTCGGCGCTGAGCGCCAGCCCGCCCGCCGGCGCGCCGTTTCGTCCCAGCTCATCGCGCTCGTCGAGCGCCTGCTGGTCGCCGAGCCCGCGCAGCGGCCCGTTCAATCGTGCGTGCGGCCAACTGCGGTTGGGGATGCGAAAGCGGTCCTCGCTGTCGCTGGTCGCGTTCTTCATGCCGCCGGGGCGCAGCACGCGGTCGCGCATGAAGGCTTCCCAGGTCTGGCCGCTGACCTCCTCGATCAACTGCCCCGCGACGGCATAGAGGATATTGTCGTAGGCGTAGGCCGAGCGGAAACTGGTCTGCGGCTTGAGCCAGGCGACGCGCTCGACCGTCTGCTTGCGCGTCAGGTTGGTGCGCGGGACGAACATCAAATCGCCCTGCCCCAGCCCGAGGCCGCTGCGGTGGACGAGCAGGTCGCGGATCGTGATCTCCCGCGTCACCCAGGCGTCGTACATGCGGAACCAGGGCATATGCTTGATGACCGGATCGTCCCACGCGATCTTGCCCTCGTCGACGAGGATCGCGAGCGCGGCGGCGGTCATCGCCTTGCCGGTCGAGCCGGTCTGGAAGAGCGTCTGGCCATCGACCGTCCCGCGCTCGCCGAGCTTGCGCTCGCCCCAGCCGCGCGACAGCGTCGTCTTGCCGTCCTCGACGATCGCGATCGACACGCCCGTGGCGCCGATCTCCTTGCGCAGCGCCTCGACGTCGGTCGCGAGATCCTTGGGCGGCTCGGCCCAGGCGGGTATCGCCGTCGTGGCGAGCAGCGAAAAGGCGAACAAGCGGGCGTGTTTCATCGCACGGTCTCCAGGGGGGCAAGGGGGGATGGACGCAGCAGGCGCCAGATACCGATGGTCAGCAGCGGCGCGACAAAGACGGCAAGGAACAGCCAGGCGAGGAAGCGGTAGCCGCTGGCGATCAGATCGACGAGGCCGATGCGCCCCGCGACGAAGATGCAGCCCGCGAGGATCACCGCACCGATCGCCGCGCGCGCGCCGGTGGTCAGCGGCGCGCGGCCGCGGCTTTCGATCGCACCCGAAATACGCTCGTTGATCGCATGCACCGCCCCCGCCCCGCTTTCGAGCAGCGCGGCGAAGATCATCACCTGGAAGATCACGTGGAACCCCGGCACCGTCATCTGGCGGAGCAGGAAATCCGACGGCAAGGTCTCGGCGCCAATCGCGGGATAAAAAGCCATCATCGCGACGAAGAAGAGGATCGCGGGCAACATCGACAACGGCCCTGCGATGATCCCCGCCAGCACCGCGTCGCGCTGGCTGGTCAGATGGCGCAACACCGGCAGGATCACCACCGCGCCAACGATATTATAGCTCGCGTAAGTGAGCCCGCCCGCCATCCAGTTGCCCGACGGCGGCGGCGCGTTGGCGAACCCCTGCCCGATCAGCCCGCCGAAACTGGCGAGCGCGATGACGAGGAACAGGCCGTAGACTGTGTAGAGCAGGATCGAGACATATTTGAACATCTGCTCGACGACGCCCGTCCCCCACGCGACCACCGCCGTGATCGACACGCCCAGCAGCAGCGACCCCGTCCATTCGGGCCAGCCGAAGGTCGCGGCGCCGATCGCCCCCGCCGCCGCGCCGAACACCGCGAGGATCAGGACGACGAAGATCAGATAGGCGATCTCGAACGCGATCCAGCCCGGACCGAGAAGCCCCTGGAAGAAGGCGCGATAATCATAAGCGCCGAGCTTGCGCGCGAGCGCGAAGGTGACCGCCGCGACCAGACTCCAGACGCCTGTCGCAAGCAGCATCGCCGCGAGCCCGCCCCACGGTCCCGAGGGCACGAAATATTCGGCGAGTTCGCGTCCCGTCGCATAACCGCCGCCGATGATCACCGCCTTGAGCGCGAAGCCCGGGAGCAGGAAGCGCTGGAACCAGCTCGACGTCCCGGCTGGTTCGGCGGCGCTCATGCGAGGCAGCTGTCCACGAGCGCGGCGAAGGCCGCGCCGCCGCGGATGGGATCGGCGACCGGCAGCCCGAGCCGCCGGCTTTCGGCCGTCATCAAGGCTTCGGCCTCATCGGTCCCCAGGCTGGAGGTGTTGAGGCTGATCCCGCCGCAGCGGATCGCCGGGTTGGTCCGGCTGCCGAGGCGGATCGTCAGGTCGATGACCTCCTCGACCGTTGGCAGCGCGAAGCTTTCCATGCCGAGGATCACCGTGCGCGACGGATCGTGGCAGACGACGAACACGTCGGGCTGGCTGCCATGGAGCAGCCCGAGCGACACGGCCGCATAGGCGGGATTGAAGATCGACCCCTGCCCCTCGATCAGGTCCCAATGATCGGCGGGCGCATCGGGGCTGAGGATTTCGGCGGCCCCGGCCTCGAAGTCCGACACCACCGCATCCATCGGGATGCCCCCGCCCGCGATCATAATTCCGGTCTGGCCGGTCGCCCGGAAATCGGCGTCGAGACCGCGTTCGACAAAGGCGCGGTGCAGCGCAAGCGCGGTATATTTCTTGCCAAGCGCGCAGTCGGTGCCGACGGTAAGCAGGCGTTTGCCGGTGCGCTTTTGCCCGTTGCCCACGGGAATGTCCGCAGGCGGGGTCCGCACGTCGATCAGCCGCTGGCCGGTGCGGCGCGCCGCCTCGACGAGCGCAGGCACGCTGTTCAGCCGCGTGTGCAGCCCGCTGATGATGTCGAGCCCGGCCTCCATCGCGTCGATCAGGATCGCGACCCAGCTTTCGCCGATCACGCCCCCCTGGTTGGCGACCCCGATCACCAGCGAGCGAGCGCCTGCAGCCTTGGCCGCCGCAGGGTCGAGCCGCGGCAGGCCGGTGGTGACGGTGCAGCCTGCGGCGGAAAACTCGCCAACGCAGCGGTCAGCCGCCCAATCGGCGAGCCCGAAGGCGGTCTTCGCAAAGCTCGCCTCCCTCGTGTCACCAAGGAACAGCAGATAGGGCTGCGGCAGGGTCAGTCGGTCGGACAGGCGTCCGGTGGGCGCGTTCATCTGGTTCACTCCGTCGGCGTCAAAAGGACATGTCGAGCGCGACGCCAACCGTGCGCGGCTGCAGCGGCGAAATCGCGAGGAAGCTCGGCCGGTTGAGTCCGTCCGCCATCGTCGAGCGCGCCATCTCCCCCTTGTTGTCGAGCAGGTTACGCGCATAGGCGCGCAGCGTCCAATGGTCGCTGAAGGTCACCGATGCGTTGAGATCGACCGACGTATAGGGTTTGGCGAGCGCGGTCAGCGGATCGCTCTCCACCAGCGAAAAGCGGTTTCCGGCATGGCGGACGCCCGCACCGAAGCTGCCCTTGTTGCCACCGCCGAGTTCGAATTCATAATCGGCGCGCAGCGCACCGCTGAACTTGGGCACTGCGGGCAAGCGGTCGCCGTCGAAACCGCTGATTTCGGGGACATCCTCGCTGAGCGTCGCGTCGGTATAGCTGCCCGTTGCGGTGATCGTCAGCCCCGGCGCCGGGCGCAGCAGCATCGATCCCTCGATGCCCTTGCTCGTCGCCTTGCCGCCGTTGGCGCCGCCCGACACGCCACCGAAGGCGCGCACGACCTGGATGTCGGTCCAGTCCATCCAGAAGAGCGCGACATCGACCGACACCAGACGGTCGGCGAAATCGGCCTTCAACCCGATCTCGTAATTCTTCATCCGGTCGGCATCGACCGTCGGGGGCACATTGGGCACGACGACGTTGGGGCCGCCCGGACGATAACCGGTGGCGACGCGGGCATAGAGCATCGCATCGTCGTTGATGTGGAACTGCGGGCTGATCGAGTATGTGAAGACATTCTCCGCCGATTCACCCGGATTGTTCGCCTGCGGCACGATCGCGCCCGAACTGATCTGGCGGAACGTCTGCTCGTTACGCGCCCAGCGCAGGCCGCCGGTGATCTCGAACTGGTCGGAGAAGCGGAAGGTCGCGTTGGCGAAGGCGGCATATTCCTTATAGGTCGCAGGCAGGCCGACGATCGCGAGCGGATCGAGTCCAGGGATCGGATTGCCCGCCATGTCGAACGACCGGACGAGCTGGGAATTGCTCGTCGTCTCGTCGGTGAAGAAGCCACCGATCAGCCATTCGAAACGCCCGCCGCCCGGCGAGGCGAGGCGCAGTTCCTGCGTCCATTTTTCGAGCCCGAGATCAAGATAGAAGGGCGTGATGCCCGGCGCGATCGCGCCCCCGGTAAGCAGCGGGAAGAGCACGCCAAAGGCATAGCTCGTATCCTGCACCTGCCGACTCTGCGTCTTGCTATAGGTCGTCGCCGAGGTCAGCGACGCCGCGCCGAAATCATAGTCGAGTGTCGCCGAATAATAGTCGAGGTCGATGTCAAAGGATTCGGGCACATAATTGTTGAACGATCGCCCGTCGCCGAGCCGGTTGCCCGCCAGGTCGGCGGCATAGGTTCCGTTGCCGTCCGAATCGAGCGATTGCCAGATGCCCGCAAGCTTGACGCTGAATTCGGGGGTCGGCTGCCACAGCAAGGCCACGCGGCCGCCGCGCTGTTCATAGTCGTTCTGGTCCTTGAGCGCGGCATTGTTGACGCTGTCGACCCAGCCCGGCGTCTTGCGCCAGGCGAAGCTCGCCGACATCGCCAGCCTGTCGGTCACGATCGGGACATTGACCATCGCCTGCGCGCCCCAGCCGAGTCCGTCGCCACCCTTGATCGCGAAGCCCTCGACCCCGGCGCGCACCTTGAACGCGCTGGTGTCGGGCTGGACCGTGACATATTTGACCAGTCCGCCGATCGAGCTTGCGCCATAGAGCGTGCCCTGCGGGCCCTTCAGCACTTCGATACGCTGGAGGTCATAGGGCATCAGGTCGATCGTGAACGCGCCAGAGCGGTTGTAAATCGCGCTCGATCCGACCGGCGCCTCGTCGAGATAGATGCCGACCGTCTGTGCGGAGCTGAGCGGCGCGACGCCGCGCAACGTGATCGTGGTCTGGCCCGGCGTGCCGCTGTTCGATACCTGCATGCCGGGAACGAAGCCCGCATAGTCGACAAGCGACGCCGCGCCTTGTTCCTGCAGCGCCTTGCCGTCGACGACGCTGATCGAGATCGGCACGTCCTGGACGTTCTCCACGCGCTTCTGCGCGGTGACGACGATTTCGCCCTCGACGGCAACCGCTCCGGCTTCCTGCGCCGCCGCCGGCATCGCGGCCATCAGTGCGGCCATGCTTCCTGCAATAAAGAGACCCTGTTTCATCGTCTTACCCCCAGACTTGCGCGAGCAGGCGGCGGAAATTGCCCCCCAACACCGCGGTGATGTTTTCGTTGGAATAGCCCCGGCGGATCAGTTCCTCGGTCAGGTCAAAGACCTTGAGCGGATGGTCGAACCCGTCGATGTCGATCTTGTCGCGAAAGCCGTAGCTCGCCTTGTAGCCCTGCTTGAGCAGCGCATATTCGTCCGGCTTCATATCGTCATAGCCGTTGAGATCGGCGTCCGAACCGATGCCGACATGCTCGATCGCCGTGAGCTTTGCGACATGATCGATATGGTCGGCCATATGCCCGACATTGGTCGGATCGGTGCTGCGCACGAACATGCGCACCCCGGTGATGCCCATCACCCCGCCCTTCGCCGCGAGCGCCTTGATCGCCGCATCAGTCTTGACGCGTGGATGGTCGACCAGCGCACGCGCATTGCTATGGGTGATCGCGATCGGCCCCTTGGCGATCTCGATCGCGTCGAGCGTGGTCTTGTCGCCGCAATGCGAGACGTCGATCAGCATCTTCTGCTTTTCCATCTCGGCGATGATCGCGGCGCCATAGTCGCTGACCCCGCCATCGACGCGTTCGGTACTGCCCGACCCGATCATGTTCTGGCTGTTATAGGTGAGTTGCGCGCAGCGCAGGCCGAGGCGGCGGAAGGTCGCGACATCCTCGACGCGCTCGAACTGCTCGGCATTCTGGATGCCCATGATGACGGCGCATTTCCGGTCGGCCTTGGCGCGGTCGAGGTCGTCCACGGTGTCGACGAGCGTGAAGACATGGCTGTTGCGGCCGGCAAAACCCTGCCAGCCGGCAAGGAACTCCAGCCCCTGCGCCCGCGCGTCGGGGCCGCCGAGGCCATAGGCGTTGTGGAAACCGGTGATGCCGCTACCGCGAAACTCGGCGGCTTCGGCGTCGGTCAGGCGATGCGCGACATAGTCGGGCGAGGTGGTGATCTTGAGTGGCGCGAGCATGTCGATGACCAGCGACGACGCGACGATATCGACCGCGCGGCGCGAATAGCTGCGCCCCGGCGTGGCGGCAAAGGCGAACGCACTCCGGCCGATCATCGGCGCGGACAAAGCGGTGCCGACCGCGCCGGCGACCAAGGCGCGGCGCGTCAACGGGAATGACGTCTTCATTCCACCCTCCAACTCACGAAATCTACAATTTCGACACTATTGTCCTAATCAGAGAATTGTCAACCCAAATAGGACATCGTTACGTCACAAACCCCAAATTTCTTCCGGACAATGTATCCGTCCGCCCGCATAACGCACCCCCGGCTCGCGATCGCTCGCGAGGAAGGTCGGTCCGTCGAGATCGACGATGTCGCAGAGCTGCCCCAGCACGAAGGACGGCGCCATCGACAGGCTGCTGCCCATCATGTTGCCGACCATCACGTCGAGCCCGAGCTTCTTCGCCTGCCGCGCGATCGCCAGCCCCTCGGTCAGCCCGCCGCATTTATCGAGCTTGATGTTCACGACGTCGAAACGCCCGACGAGCGACGCGGTGTCGGCGAGCGTCACCGCGCTTTCGTCGGCGACGAAGGGCAGCGGCCGTTTCAGTCCGTCGAGATCGGCCTCACATCCCCGTTTCAACGGTTGTTCGAGCTGCGCGACCCGGTTCGCCACCAGGACTGGAAGCAGCGCGCGCAAGGTCGCGATGCTATAGCCCTGGTTGGCGTCGACGCCGATCCAGGCGTCGGGCCGCGCGGCGCGGATCGCCTCGACCCGCGCGATGTCGTCATCCAAATCGCCGGTCAGCTTGACCTTGACCGGCGCCTCCGGATCGAGCGCCAGCGCGGCGCGCGCCATCTTGCCCGGCGCGTCGGCGCCCAGCGTCAGCGTCGAGAGCAGCGGCTGCGGCGGCGCGAGTCCGGCGATGTCCCACACCGGTCTGCCCGCCTGTTTCGCTTCGAGTTCCCAGAAGGCGCAGTCGATCGCATTGCGCGCGCCGCCCGCCGGGAGCAGGTCCTGCAATTGCTCGCGCGTGATCCCGGCCTCGATCGCGCCGCGGACGCGCTGCGCCTCGTCCAGCATATGGTCGATGTCGTCGCCGAGATAATAGACCCCGGCCCCCTCGCCACGCCCCGAATGCGTGCCATCCGAAAGCTCGGCGACGAGCAATGCGGTCTCGGTGAAGACATGCCCCGAAATGCGGAACGGCTGGTGGTAGGGAAAGCGCTCGACCCGAAGGTCGAGCGCCAGTTTCTGCTTGCCCATCGTCGTCATCAATACACCATGTTGAAACCATAGAGGTGGAAGACCAGCGTCACCCAGACAAGAACCAGCGCGGCCAGCACGAGCAGCACCGCGCCGAGCTTCATCGTCCAGCGGCGCTTGCCCTTGATGCTCTGTCCCAGGTGCCACACCGCGGTGATCAGCAGCCCGAAGGTGGCGAGCGGGGTCAGGATGCGCAGCAGGTGGATCAGCCAGTCGAGCGGCCCGCCGATGCTGCCGATATCGGCCGAGAAGGCCGCGATCAGGCCGATCCAACCCGCGAGCGCGCCAAGCACCAGCCAGGCAAAGATCCGCGACAGGCGGTAAGCGCGGCGCGCCTTGCCTTCGAGCGCGAAGTCGGCCTTGAAGCTGCGCCGGACCAGCGCGCGCACCGGCCACGCCAGCGCGGCGAGCAGGACGATGCCGAGCGCGAAGATCAGCGCCGGGTTGAGCCAGGCCGCATTGGTGCCGGCGGACGCGGGTTCGAACACCATGAAGGGCGAGCCCGCATCGAGGCTCCAGCGCGTGACGCGGCCGTCCTTGACCTCGGCGGCGAGCCGCTCACCGGTGCCGGTGTCGCGCCACACGAACGGCTCGACCTCGACCCAGTCGCGCGCGCCGGCGCCCAGGCCGTCGAGCGCCGGGAGGGTAATCTTGCCATCCTCGGTCAGGGTGATCTTCGCCTGTCCGAGCAGCCCGAACAGGCTCATAAAATTGGTGAAGCTGCCACGGCTGCTTTCATAATGTCCGACCATCATCTGCGCGTGCGCGGCGGCGGTTTTGGCGTCGACGGTGCCGGGCTTGTCGGCGCCGGGCAGGTAGCGGTCGGCGAATTTGTGGAACAGGGCGCTGCGCACCGCGCCCGCATCGCCCGCCTGCCCGGGGCTGTTCATCGAGATATAGACGCCGATGTCGGCATCGGGGAACAGCCACAGATAGGAGTGGAACCAGACGGTGTCGCCGCCATGCGCGATCGCGCGGTGACCGTTGACCCATTGTTCGTAGAAGCCGAGCGCCATGCTGTTGAGCGGACCCACACCCGGAGCCTTATAATCATGCATCATCTTCGCGGTTTCGGGCTTGAGCAGCCCGGCGCCGTCATTGAGGTGCGCGATCATAAACTTGCCCATGTCGGCGCCCGACGCCGACAGGCTGCCCGCAGGGGCAGGGACGACGATCTCGAACGGCTGCGCCTTGCCGGTGACGTTGGGATAGCCCTTCGACATGTGCGGCGCGAGGCTGGCGGGAAGCGGCTGACGGAACGATGCATGCGTCATGCCGAGCGGCGTGAAGATATGCTTTTCGACATAGGAGTCGAAATCCTCGCCGCTCACCCGCTCGACGATATAGCCGGCCAAGGCGGTCGCGTAATTGGAGTAAGCCGGCGTCGTTCCGGGCGCGAAAACGCGATCGGGCAGCGCCAGCGGCATCTGTTTCTTGAGCGTCATCACCGCCTTGGGATCGCTGCTGATCAGGTAACGCACCGATTCCTGGAAACCCGCCGTATGCGTCATAATGTTGCGCAGCGTGACCGGCTTGCCCTGATAGGGCGGAATCTTGAAATCCAGATAGGCGTTGACGTCCTTGTCGAGGTCGAGCTTGCCCGCTTCGACCTGCTGCATCACCGCCGTCCAGGTGAACAGTTTCGATACCGAGCCGGGGCGGAACAAGGTAGTTTCGGGCAGCACCGGCGCGCGCTTGGCGACGTCGGCGAAGCCATAGCCCTTCTCCAGCACGACCTGACCGTCCTTCACGACGACGACGACCGCGCCGGGGATCCGCCCGCGTTCGAGCGCATAGGGCAGATAGCCGTCGAGCCAGGCTTCGAGGTCGGCGCGGTCGAGCGTCACCGGCGGCGCATCGGCTTTCGCGGTCGGCGCTGCGGGCGCCGCCACCTTCTTGGCGGGCGGCGCGACCGCCGGCCCCTGCGCCATCAGCGGCACCGCCGCGAGCGCGGCCAGTCCGATCATCAGCTTGCGAACAAAACGCATCGCGACCTCCCTTTTGCTGGCGCGCTCACTTAGCCTTGCAGCGAGCCGCGCGACCCCTTACCAAGGGACCAACATCTGTTAGCCCAATAGGGACATAATGATCCTGATTAGAGAATTGTCAAACGGCTTATGGCGACTTTGATGGCAAACCGCACAAAACCGCCGACGCTGGGCGAGGTGATGCGCGGGATTCGCTCGCGAAATCGCTGGACGCTCAAGGAGATGAGTGCGAAGTCGGGCATCCCCGTGTCGACGCTGTCCAAGGTCGAGCACGACCGGCTGACGCTGAGCTACGACAAGCTCCAGCAGCTCAGCCAGCGACTCAACATGCGCATGTCCGACCTGTTCGCCGAGGATTCGGAAGACGCGTCGCCGCGCCCGACCGGCCGCCGCAGCGTCGGCACGATCGACAATGCGGTGCGCGTCACCACCGACAATTATGATTATCACTACCTGTGCACCGACCTGCGCCAGAAGCGGATGATTCCGATCCTGACGCGCATTCGCGCGCACAGTGCGACCGAATTCGGCGAGCTCGTCCATCACCAGGGCGAGGAATTCATCTATGTCCTCGAAGGCCGGATGGCGGTGCACACCGAATATTACGACCCGGTCGTGCTCGAAGTCGGCCAGGGCATCTATCTCGATTCGTCGATGGGCCACGCCTATGTCGTCGCGGATGGGTGCGAGGAGGCGCTCGTGCTGGGCGTCTGCTCCAGCGCCGACGACGGCTTGATGGATTCGCTGATGAGCCTGCACGGCGACGGCGAAGGCGGGCTCTGACCCAAAGGGCGGTGGCCTTGGCCCGCCGAATGAGGCACAACCGGGTCCGGTGGCGGAACACGGGGAGCAAGCCGGTCAATGCAGAGCCAAGTTCGCCCCGGCAGCCGACCGACCGACCATCCGGACGTCCAAGCCTGACGCATGGCGGAGGGCGACGCGGATATCCTTGCTGCCGCCATCGCCGGGAACCGCGACGCGTTCGAAGCGCTGCTCCGCCGGCACTATGACCGCATCCATGGGCTGGCGTGGCAGTTGACCGGGTCGCGCGCCGACGCCGACGATATCACGCAGGATGTGTGCTGCATCCTCGCCGAGAAATTGTCGGGCTTTCGCGGCGAGGCCAAATTCACCACCTGGCTGTGCAGCATCGTCTTCAACGCGTGCCGCGACTTTCGCCGACGCCGCAAGGCCTTTGCGGGCTTCACCGACCGGCTGGCGGTGATGGTCGGGCTGATGGACGCGCCCGACGGCCGCGACCTGTACGACGCGCTGTGGGTCAAGAGCGCGATCGCGCGGCTGAAACCCGATCTGCGCGATACCGCCATACTCGTCGCCGGGCAGCAACTGACCCATGGCGAGGCCGCCGCGATCCTGGGGGTTGCTGAAAACACCGTTTCGTGGCGGATGCGCGAGATCCGCCGCCTGCTCGCCGCCGGGTCCGACGCGCCCGAATAGGGTCGAGGCCGGACCCGCAAATTTTTTTCGCAAAGCCGCCAAGGATATCCGGACCCGGCGCGTCCCAGTGACATGCGGGCGATTGTGCACCGCAGTCATCAGGGAGGTTTCCATGCCCCGTATCCATGTCACGACGACCGCCGGACTGGCGTTCGCGCTCCTCGCCGCCTGCGCGGCCGTCGACAACAGCGACGTCGCGTCGCCATCCGCTTCGCCCGACGCGGCCGCACCCGGCGAACGGCGCGAAGCCGACAAGTCCTCGTCCGAAATCATCGTCACCGCCGCTCGTGTGCGGGGGACACAGGATGTCCCGGTATCGGTGGTTTCCCATCATAATGGCTATGTCGCCGCGCCCCCTCCGCCGCCTCCGCCGCCGCCGGCTTATGTGTCCGGCGCCGTGACGGCGAAGCGGGCGGCGCCGATGCCGATGGGCGGCACCCGCCTCGACCAGCGCGCGCCGATCTATCAGGAGGTCGGGCGCGACAAATTCACCTCGACCACCGAAAACCCCTTCAAGATCGCCGAGGCCGAACCGGTGTCGACCTTCTCGATCGACGTCGACACCGCCTCCTATTCCTTCGTCCGCGCCTCGCTGAACCAGAATGTCCTGCCGCAGCCGGCGGCGGTGCGGACCGAGGAACTGGTCAATTATTTCCCCTATGACTATGCGGCGCCGACGAGCGCGCAGCAGCCGTTCAGCACCAATGTCGCGGTGATGCCGAGCCCGTGGACCGAGGGGCGCAAGCTCGTGCGGATCGGCATCAAGGGCTATAAGATCGCCCCCGAAACGCGGCCACGCGCCAATCTGGTGTTCCTGCTCGATACCTCGGGATCGATGCAGTCGGCCAACAAGCTGCCGCTGGTCAAACAATCGCTCGCCATGCTGCTCGATCAGCTCGACGCGGGCGACCGGGTGTCGATCGTCACCTATGCCGGCAGCGCCGGGACGGTGCTCGAACCGACGTCGGCCGGCGAAAAGAGCAAGATATTGGCAGCGCTCGACCGGCTCGAGGCGGGCGGCAGCACCGCCGGGGCCGAGGGGATCCGCCAGGCCTATGCACTCGCCGAACAGAATCTCGACCCCAAGAGCGTCAACCGCGTGATCCTGGCGACCGACGGCGATTTCAACGTCGGCATCACCGACCAGAATGAGCTGAAGGGCTATATCGAGCGCCAGCGCGGCAAGGGCATTTTCCTGTCGGTGCTCGGCTTCGGCATGGGCAATTACAACGACGCGCTGATGCAGACGCTGGCGCAGAACGGCAATGGCGCCGCCGCCTATATCGACACGCTGAGCGAGGCGCGGAAGACGCTGGTCGACGAAGCGACCTCGACGCTGTTTCCGATCGCCAAGGACGTCAAGATCCAGGTCGAATTCAACCCCGCGACCGTCGCCGAATATCGCCTGATCGGATATGAAACGCGGATGCTGAACCGCGAGGATTTCGAGAATGACAAGGTCGACGCCGGCGATGTCGGATCGGGGCAGACGGTGACCGCGATCTATGAAATTACCCCCGTCGACGGGCCGCGCGCGAACGGCGAGCTGCGCTATCAGACGGTGGCGCAGCGCGCGCCGGTCGTCGGCAAGGCCAGCGAATATGGCTTTGTGAAAATCCGCTACAAATTGCCGAAATCGGACACCAGCCAGCTGATCTCGACCAGCATCGATCGCCGGGTCGAATTCGCCCGCTTCGACGATGCCCCGCGCGATGCGCGCTTCGCGGTCGGGGTCGCCGCCTTTGCCGAACTGCTGCGCGGCGGCAAATATAGCGGGTCGATGACCTATGACGATGTGCTGGCGATTGTCGGCGCGGCGCGCGGGTCCGATGATTTCGGCTATCGCACCGAACTGGTGCAGATGGTCCGCGCCGCCAAGAGCGCCGGTGCGCTGGCGCGCCTCGATCGCTGAAGCGATGCGGGAACGGCGGCGCGGGGCAATCCGCGCCGCCGCATCCGCCATTGCCGAACGTCGCGAGGCGACTTCGAGACAATCGACCCCCGCGTTTTTGTGCGTATAAGGCGAAACGATGCCGATCCTCGCTTCCTCTGGCGCAGCGCCACTGCCGCACGGCCGGGACGGGCGATAGGTGGACCGCGACGACGACATTCTGGCCGCGCTGCCCGGTGCGCCGCCCCCGGCGCCGCAGCGCCGCGAAGCCGCGATCACCGCCGCGCTCGCGCGCTTCGACGGGGCAGATGCCGCGCCGGCTGCCGATCGCCCGCGTCCCAGGGCCGATAGCTGGTGGGCGAGGTTGCAGCGGCCGCAGATGGGCGCGCTGGTCGCGGCGGTGCTGGTCGTCGGGATCAGCGTGCCGCTCGCCATGCGCATGGTCGACCAGCCGATCGACGGGATCGGCGAGCCAGTCGCGCCGGACCTTCCCGATACCGCGCCGCCCGCTGCAACCGAGTTGGCAGATGCGGCGGCGACGGTGCCCCCGACGACGACGGAAAAAACGCTCGCGACCGGACCGGCGCCGGCGACTGGGCGAGTTGATCGCGCGCGGCAAGAAATTGCCGCGACCCGGCCCGGCGATGCAGGCGAAAGCGCGGCTGTCGCAAAGCCGGTCGCCGCGCCTCCCCATGCCCCCCCGCCCCCGCCTCCTCCTCCGCCTCCGCCTCCGCCTCCGCCGCCGCCTCCCGCTCCGCCGCCCCGGATGATGGCGCAGGCCGAAGCGCGCGGGTCGGTCGCGGCCGCGAAACGAAGCGACACCGCCGATCGCGACATCGTCGTGTCGGCGCAGCGCCGATCGTCGACCATGGCCGACGTGCCCGTTGCCGTCGCCGCTGCGCCGGCCGTCGACCGCGCTCGCGACAACAGCAGCGAAATCATCGTCACCGGGGCGAAGATGGCCGCGCCGAAGCGGGCACCGCGCGGCGACTGGAACGCCTGCACGGTGGACGATCCGAGCCAGAGCCTGTCGCGCTGCACCCGGCTGGTGACGCAGGGCAATCGCAAGACCCGCGAGCGCGCCGAAACCCATCTCGCCGACGGCCTGGTCCAGGCCTGGCAGGGCGACACCGACGCGGCGGTCGCGAATTTCGACAAGGCGATCGCGGCCGCGCCGCAGCTGTCGATCGGCTATCTCAACCGGGGGCTGGTCTATGACCGCAAGGGCGATATCGACCGGGCGATCGCCGACCTCGACCTGGCGGTGCGCTTTGCCCCCGATTCGGCGCGCGCTTATTATGTCCGCAGTCGGCTGTTGCGGAAAAATGGCGACGACGACAAAGCCAGCGCCGACGAGAAGCGCGCGATCGAACTCGATCGCCGCTATCAGGACGTCATCGAATAACAGTCAACGCGCGCGGGTTTCGATGGCTCGGCGAGCGTAGCTGAAATCCGGTAAATTTCGACGATTTGCGGGGCGAACCCGCCACCTGTGAACAAGCCTATTGAAATCCTGTCCGACGTCGTTGATATCGATGTCATCAGAGAGGATACCCCATGCTTGACCCCGATATCGCCGCGCTCATTGGCCAGCCGGCCGAAATGCCGCCGCTGACCCCCGAACTGATTCCGATGATGCGCGCCAATATGGCGATGATGGCGGCGGCGATGCCGGGAACCGACATCGACCATGTCGAGGATTTCGATGCCGATGGCGTGCCCGCCCGCCTCTATCGCCCGGCATCGGACGAACCCTTGCCGCTTCTGGTCTTCCTCCATGGCGGGGGTTGGATGTTCGGCGATCTCGACACGCATGATGCGATGACGCGCCACCTGACCGCCGCCAGCGGTTGCGCGGTGCTCGGGGTCGGTTATCGGCTCGCGCCCGAGCATAAATTCCCCGCCGGGCTCGACGATGCGATGACCGCGCTCGACTGGGCGCGCCGGTCGGCGGCCAGGCTCGGCTGCGATCCCGCGCGCATCGCGCTGGGCGGCGAAAGCGCGGGCGGCAACCTGACCGCTGCAGTGACGCTGCGGCTGCGTGACGAAGGCAAGCCACAGCCCTTGTTCCAGCTGCTGATCCACCCGGCGACCGACATGAGCTTCGCGCTGCCATCGTTCGCCGAAGTCGCCGCGCCGGGCCTGTCGAAAACCTATCTCGATGCGTGCCGCGAATATTATCTGGGCGATACGCCCGAGTCCGACCCGCTCGCCTCGCCGCTGCACGCCGCCAGCCATGCGGGCCTCGCGCCCGCGATCGTCCTGACCGCGTCCGAAGACCCGCTGCGCGACGACGGCGAATATTATGCGGCGGCGCTGGTGCGGAGCGGGGTCGAAACGCTCGCCTGCCGCCTTCCGGGGCTGCCGCACGGCTTTCAGTTCCTGCCGATCACCATTGCGGCGGTCGCGGCGGCCAACGACTTGATTGGTGGGCTGGTCCGCCGCTACTTCGCCTGTAGATAGGAACCGGCTTTTGGGGGGCGTTCATCGATGAACCGAATCGGCAATGGCGAACGACCGACCATGGAAATGGTCGCGGCGCTGGCCGGCGTGTCGAAGATCACCGTATCGCGCGCGCTGCGCGGCAGCGACCTCGTGCGCCCGGAAGTGCGCGAACGCATCGCCGAGGTTGCGAAAAAGGTCGGATACCGCATGAACGTCGCGGCGCGCAGCCTGCGCACGCGCGAGACGCGGACGATCGCGGTGGTGATCGACCATCGTGATTCCGACCACCAGTCGCACACCGATCCGCTGATCCTCGCGATCATCGGCGGGTTGCTCGATGCGCTGACGCCTGCGGGCTATTCGATGCTGCTGACCACCAACGAGCATTTCCTGTCGTCGAACGCAGTCGGCGCCGACGGCGCGGTGATGCTCGGCCAGGGCGAAGGCGCACAGCGGGTGACCGAGGTCGCAGCGATGAACCTGCCGATCGTCGCCTGGGGCGAGCCTGTGCCGGGGGTCAGCATCAAGGTCGTCGGCAGCGACAATCGCATGGGCGGCAAGCTCGCCGCCGAACATCTGGTCGCGCGTGGCGCGGCGCGGCTGCTGTTCCTCGGCGACATGCAGCATCCCGAGATCGCGGCGCGGCTCGAAGGCTTTCGCGAGGCGCTGGCGGCGAGCGAGGCGCGGCTGGTCGGCGCGCTGCCCTGCCCGTTCACGCCCGAAGGCGCAGCGAATGTGGTGCGGCGCGCGCTCGACGACGGCACCACCTTCGACGCGATTTTCGCCGCGAGCGATTTCATCGCCGCCGGCGCGTGCGACGCGCTGCTCGCGCATGGCATATCGGTGCCGGGCGACGTGTCCATTGTCGGCTTCGACGACGCGCCGATCGCCAGCGTGCACCGCCCGTCGATCAGCTCGATCCGGCAGGACGGCGCCGCGGCGGGCCGCGCCCTCGGGGCGGCGGCGATCGCGCTGGTCGAGGGCAATAGCAGCACGACCGCGCACGCACTGGCCGTCGAACTCGTCGCGCGCGAGACGAGCCGCTAGATCTCAGCCGAGATATTTGCGGAAAAAGTCCGCGACGATGGCGTAGGTCTCGACCGATTCGGGCAGGTCCACGTCCATATGATGGGCGTGCCAGAGGCCGTCGAACAGGATGAAGCTCGCCTCGACCCCGGCGGCGAGCAGGCGGCGATGCAGCACCGACACCGGGCTCGCCGCAAAGTCGCGCGTCGCCGAGATCAACAGGCTCGGCGGAAAGGCGCTGAGCGTTTCGGGATGGCGACCGGGCAGGACGAGCGGATCGTCGAGGTCGGCGCCCGCGAAATAGGGCAAGGTCGCCGCGCTCGGTATCGCCGCCGCACCGCCGGCCGGATTGAAAATGTCCTGCGCCAGCACCGAATCACCGGCGAAATCGAGCGCAGCGCCGTGAAACATCCCCACCGCGCCGGGCTTGCCCAGGCCCTCGCGCGCGATCCGCGCCGCCGCCTGCGCGGTGAGCGCCGCCCCCGCCGAGCAACCGTAGATGCCGACTTTTGCAGGCTCGACCTGGTCGATCACCGCGCGGTAGACCGCGACGATGTCGTCGACGGCGGCCGGATAGACATGCTCGGGCGCTAGCCGATAGTCGATCGCAAGGACGCGCATGTCGGCGACCGCCGCGACCGGCACGGCTTCGAGCAGCGCGCCGGGCCCTTCGCCCCACATGAAAGCGCCGCCATGGAGGCAGAGGAGCACGGGCGAGTCGGGCGCGCCACCCGCCGGCGTCACCTCATGGACCTTGACCCCCGCGATCTCGCGTTCGGCGATGTCCACGGCATATTTCGCCTGCGCCTTGTCGAGCAGCCGCTGGTTATAGGCCGCGAAGAAGGGGCGCGCCTCCGCGAGGTCCGCGGGCGATGCGGATTCGGTCAGAAAGGCGGCGAAGCGGGCTTTCGCTTCCTCGCTGACCCATGGACCGAACTGCTCGATATCGCTCATGTCATCCTCATCCTGCTATCGATGTCAGCTATCGACTTGCTTCATTGATAGCGCGCTGCTCGCTTGGCGCAAGCGCCTATTGACATCGATATCATTTTCCTTCATCCGCTATCTCGACCGGGGGAATCCGGCTATCCTTTGGGAGGGAAGAGATGATGTCGATGCGTTCCGCCTTTCTTGCCGCGCTGGCTTGCAGCGCGAGCTTGCTGCCCGCCGCCGCGTTCGCGCAGACCGAGACGGCGCCCGCCGACCAGCCCGATACGACGGCCGAAGCCGGTGGCGGCCTCAATGACATCGTGGTCACCGCGCGGCGGCGCGAAGAGCGGTTGCAGGATGTGCCGATCGCGGTCACCGCCTTCACCGACGAAGCGCTCGAGCAGAAGGGGGTCACCGACCGCACCTCGCTCGCCGACAACACGCCGTCGCTGTTCACGATCAGCGGCGGCTATCCCCGCGAGTTCGCCTATTTCGCGCTGCGCGGCCAGGGCCCGGCTTTCGGCTCGACCCCCGGCGTGGTCAATTATTTCGCCGAGGTCCCGAACAGCGTCAACGTCGACGGCCGCGTCGGCACCTATTTCGACCTCGCCAATATCCAGGTTCTCGCGGGGCCGCAGGGCACCTTGTTCGGCAAGAATGCGACCGGCGGCAACATCTTGTTCGAACCGGTCAAGCCGCAGGACGAGTTTGAGGGCTATGTCCGCGTCCAGCTCGGCAATTATGACGACCGCCGGATCGAGGGCGCGCTCAACACCCCGATCGTCCCCGGCCGCGTGCTGCTGCGCGTCGCGGGCGAGGTCGGGCGTCGCGACGGCTATACCAAGGACGTCGGCCCCTTTTTCGCGGGCAAGGATTATGACAATCTTGCCTATGAGAGCTTCCGCTTCGGCCTGACCTTGAAGCCGACCGACAATGTCGAACTCTATACAATGCTGCGTTATTATCATTCGGACAATAATGGCGGCGGCACCGTGCTCGGGGCGTACAACCCCGCTGCGGGTTTCGATGCCAGCGCACTGGGCTTGGGCTTCCTGCCGGTGGCGGCCTTCTATCCCGGCGTGCTGACCGCGGTCGCCGAGCAGCAGGCGCGCGGGCCGCGCCGCGTGTCCTACGACCTCGACCAATTCTCGGAGACGAAATATTGGCAGGTGATCAACCAGGCGTCGGTCCAGCTGAGCGACACGATCAAGCTGCGCAACATCATCAGCTATTCCGAGCTGCGCACGATCTACGGCTATGATTATGACGCGATGCCCTTCCCGATCGCCGGGCAGCGCGGGCGCATCCCGACCGTCGCACCCAATTTCTTCACCGAGGAACTGCAGCTGCAGGGCACGCTGTTCGACGATGCGGTCGATTTCTCGATCGGCGGCTATCTCGATCGCCAGAGCTGGAGCGATCCCGCGGGGATCGAGGAATATACCTTCTTCCCGATCGGCACCTTGCTCCCGACGATCTCGGGCTTCTTCACCCAGACGAACAAGAGCGAGGCGGTCTTCGGGCAGGCGACCGTCGACCTCGGCAAGCTGTCGGGCGCGCTGACCGGGCTCAGCGTCACCGGTGGCCTCCGCTACACCTGGGAGCATAGCTTCACCTCGCAGACGATCGGCGGTCCGCCGGCGGTCTCGGGGTCGGTCGACAGCGATTATCCGAGCTACACCGCGACGATCGACTATGATGTGACACCCGGCGTCCATGCCTATGTCACCGCGCGCGACGCCTATAAGTCGGGCGGCGTCAACGGCCCGGTGCCCGTCGGTTCGGCATTCCGCACCTATGCACCCGAACGCCTCTCCGACATCGAGGTCGGGCTGAAGTCGCAATTCTCGCTCGGCGACGTCGACGTGCGCGCCAATGTCGCCGCCTATCGCGGCATCTACGACAATATCCAGCGCACCACCGCGGAGGCGGTGCAGACGCCGGCCGGCACGGTGCTGCTCAACGTCACGCGCAGCGCGGCGAAGGGCAAGATCCAGGGGGTCGAGCTGAACCTCGCGGTCATGCCGGTGCAGGGGCTGACGCTCAACGGCAGCTATTCCTACATCGACGCGCGCTACACCGAAGTGGCGGATGCGAGCGCGGGGGCGATATTGAACGGCGCGCCCTTCCCCTACACCCCCAAGCATAAATTCTCGGTCGGCGGCTCGTACGAGACCTCGCTCGGCAGCGCGGGCAACCTCGTGCTCGCAGCCAATTATGTGCGCCAGACCAAGGTCTCGACCGCGCAGACCAACAGCAGCTTCTACAATTTCCTGCCCGCCTATGGCCTGCTCAACGGCAGCATCGGGCTGAAGGACGTCGGCGGGCGGCCGATCGACCTCAGCTTCTTCGTCAACAACCTCACCAACGAGGCCAAGCCGGTCGGGGTGCTCGACCAATATGCGCAGTCGTCGGGCATGGTTGGGCTGACCTACAGCGAGCCGCGCATGTACGGGGTGCGGATCGGTTATCGGTTCGGGAACTGATCCGATGGCAGACCGCCCCGTGCAACCGCCCTTCGCGCCGACCGTCAGCGAAGAAGCGCGCGCCGCCATGGCGCCGCTGCTGGCGGCCGGTTCGGCGCCCGAGATGACCGCGACGCTGATGCGCAACGCGATCACGCGCAAGGCGGTCCGCGCCGCCGCCGTCAATCATCTGAAGCCGCTGAACAAGAGCCGCGCCAAACGGTTCGACGTCGCGGTGAGCAAGGACAAGGTCGCGGGCGTGCCGGTCAAGTTCGTCCGGCGCCGGGGCAGCGATGCGTCTGCGGACCAGCGGCTGCTGATCAATTTCCACGGCGGCGGCTTCATGGTCGATTCGGGGTCGGAAACCGAGACGATCCCCATCGCCGGGCTGACCGGGATATCGGTCGTCACGGTGATGTACCGCATGGCGCCCGAACATCCCTTTCCCGCTGCGGTCGACGATGCGCTGGCGGTCTACACCGATGCCCTCTCGCAGCGACCGGCGACCGCGATCGGTATTTACGGCACGTCCGCCGGCGCGGTGCTGACGGGACAGCTTCTGGCACGGATCAAGGCCGAAGGCCTGCCGATGCCCGCGGCGGCGGGCGTCTTTTCCGGGTCGGCGGACCTCGCGCTGGTGAGTGATTGCGAGGCGTTTCTGCCCTCGATCATGGGCGCACGGACCGCGCCCGATACATTGGCCGACTATAGCGCCGGGACCGAGCGCACCGACCCGTTGCTGTCGCCGCTCTATGGCGACCTGTCGGGCCTGCCGCCGACGCTGCTGATGACCAGCACCCGCGACCAGTTGCTCAGCCAGACCGTGCGCTTCCATCTGGCGCTGCGCAAGGCCGGGGTCGATGCCGACCTGCTGGTCTATGAAGCCATGCTCCACGCCTTCTGGGCCTATATGGAATGCCCCGAAACCGACGACGCGCTAGCGGCGCAGGCCGCCTTCTTCAGCCGCCATCTGGTCCGCTGACCCTTGACCCGATCACCCATGCGCCCCGACCCCAGTCCCGCCGACCTGTTCGGCCCCCTCCTCGCCAAGGTGCAGGAGCGCGCGATCCTGCCCGACGGCAAGACCTTCGTCGATGCGCTGCCGAAGCGGCCGGTCGCCGAGATCATGCGCGATTTCGCCGACCTGCCCGCTGGCGACGAAGCGCTGCGTGCCTTTATCGCGGCCAATTTCGACCTGCCGGCGACCACCGAAACTGCGGGACGCACCGCCTCCGCCCAGCCCGTCCGCGCACGGATCGGCGCGATGTGGAAAGAACTGGCACGCGCACCCGATGACCTTGTCACAGGCGGGTCGGCACTGCCCGTCCAGCACCCGCACGTCGTGCCGGGCGGGCGCTTTCGCGAAATCTATTATTGGGACAGCTTCTTTACCATGCTCGGCCTCGTCCGCGACGGCGAGTTCGAACTCGCCAACGGCATCGTCGATGCGATGACCGACCTGATCGAGGCGCATGGCCACGTCCCCAACGGCACGCGCACCTATTATCTCGGCCGGTCGCAGCCGCCGCTGTTCCACATGATGGTCGAACTGCTCGACGACCCGCGCCCCGACGTCGCGGCGCGGCGATTGTCGGCGATGAAGCGCGAACATGGCTGGTGGATGGCCGGCACCGACGAACTGGCCCCCGGCCAAAGCGCGGCGCGCGGCGCGCGGCTGGCGGACGGCCGCATGCTCAACCGCTATTGGGATCCCCGCGACACGCCGCGCGACGAAAGCTGGCGCGAAGATGTCGCGACCGCCGCAAAAAGCAGCCGCCCCGCGGGCGAGGTCTATCGCGACCTGCGCGCCGGGGCCGAAAGCGGCTGGGATTTCTCGTCGCGCTGGTTGGGCGACGGCACGCTCGCGTCGATCCGGACGACGGCGATCGCCCCGGTCGACCTCAATGCCTTTCTGTTCGGCCTCGAATCCGCGATCGCCGCGAGTCCGGACGCCGAGGCCGGTCGTTATGCCCGACTGGCGGAGCAGCGGCGCGACGCGATGAACCGCCACTTGTGGAACGCCGAGGGCGGCTATTTCGCCGACCATGACATCGACAGGGGCGCGTTGCGCACGCCGCTTACCGCTGCAGCGCTCGCCCCGCTCGCCGTCGGCGCCGCGACGCAGGAGCAAGCCGACAGCACCGCCCGCGCGGTCGCAAGTCAACTTCTCGCGCCCGGCGGCCTCCGCACGACGCTCGTTGAGACCGGCGAGCAATGGGACCGCCCGAACGGCTGGGCGCCGCTGCAATGGATCGGCGTGGCGGGTCTGAAACGTTATGGCCATGACGCGCTGGCACGCGATATCGCCAGCCGCTGGGTCGACACGGTCGGCGCGACCTTCGCCCGCACCGGCTTGCTGTTCGAGAAATATGACATCGAAGCGGCCACCGTCGGCGGCGGCGGCGAATATGAGGCGCAGATCGGTTTTGGCTGGACGAACGGCGTGACAGCCGATTTTATCGACGGCTACGCGCTCCTGCCCTCCGGCAAGTGACGCACTGCGAGAGAGAAACGACGATGCTGCCCGGCTTGATGCAGGACGCCCCGCTGCAGATCAGTTCGATCCTGACCCACGCCGCCCGCGCCCACGGCGCGCGCGCGATCGTCTCGAAACGCGTCGACGAACCCTTGTGGCGCTACGACTGGGCCGGCTGCGAACGCCGCTCGCGGCAGGCGGCGCAGATGCTCGGCACCCTCGGCATCGTCAGCGGCGACCGCGTCTCGTCGCTGGCGTGGAACACCCACCGGCACCTCGAACTTTTCTATGCCGTCCCAGGTATCGGCGCGGTGCTCCATACAGCGAATCCGCGGCTCAGCGACGAGCAGATCGCCTTCACGATCAACCATGCGGGCAGCCGCATCCTCTTTTTCGAGGCGAACCTCGCCGACCTCGTCGACCGGCTGAAACCTTTGCTTCCCGCCATCGAGCATTTCGTCCTGCTGGGCGATCCATATGAAAATCTGATCGCCGCCGAGGATGGCGAATTCGACTGGCCGCGCTTCGACGAAAAGGCCGCGGCCTTTCTCTGCTACACCTCGGGCACCACCGGCGATCCCAAGGGCGTGCTCTACAGCCATCGCTCGATCGTGTTGCACGCGATGGCGGCGGGGCTGAGCAGCGCCTTCGGGTTCAGCGCCTTCGATACGATCATGCCCTGCTCGTCGATGTATCATGCGACCGCCTGGGGTCTGCCCTTCACCGCCGCGATCAACGGCTGCAAGCTCGTGCTGCCGTGCGACCGGATGGACGGCGCCAGCCTCGCCGACCTGATCGCGGACGAGGGCGTGACCTTCTCGGGTGGCGTCCCGACGATCTGGACCATGTATCTCGCGCATCTCGAGGCCAGCGGCCAGGGCGTCGGCGATTTGAAGCGTCTCGTCATCGGCGGATCGGCGGTACCGCGCGCGATGGCCGAGACCTTCCGCGAAACATATGGCGTCACCGTGCTCCAGATCTGGGGTATGACCGAAACCAACCCGCTCGGCGTGATCTCGACCCCGACCCCGCTGCTGGCGGCCGAGGGCGAGGACTATGCGACCGAGACGATCCTGACGCGGCAAGGCCGGATGCAGTTCGGCATCGAACTGCGCATCATCGACGACGACGGTGCGCCGCTGCCGTGGGACGGCGAGCAGGCCGGCGCGCTGCAGGTGCGCGGGCCGTGGGTCGTCGACCGCTATTATCCCGACTTGCCCGCCGCGCATGCCGACGGCTGGTTCGACACCGGCGATATCGGCACGATCGACCGCTTCGGCTTCCTGCGCCTGACCGACCGTGCCAAGGACGTCATCAAATCGGGCGGCGAATGGATCAGTTCGATCGACCTGGAGAATGCCGCGGTGGGCTGTCCCGGCGTCCGCATCGCCGCGGTCATCGGCGTCCATCACCCCAAATGGGAAGAACGCCCCTTGCTCGTGATCGAGCCGCACGAGGGCGACAAGGTCACCGCCGCGCAAATCCGCGCGCATCTCGAAAGCCGCGTCGTGCGCTGGTGGATGCCCGACGATATAATCTTCGACACCGTCCCGCTCACCGCGACGGGCAAGATCGACAAAAAGGCGCTACGCGACCGTTACCGCGACCATCTGGCGAAGGGCTGATCGCGGCCTCCAATTTGCCGTCACCCCAGGCTTGACCCGGGGCCTGCCTTGTCTTCGATCGACGGCGACGGAAGGAAGGCGGGTCCCGGGTCAAGCCCGGAATGACGATGGGACATGAGGCTACGTCTGCGTCCCGCCCCAAAGCCGCCGCCCCGCGCGCTATTTCGCGCCCGCCAGCCTATCCTTCAAAAACCGCGCAACCAGCTCGTTCGCCTGATCGCTCTCGGGCGCCGCCATATACGCCCAGAAGGCGTGCGGCAGCCCGTCGAACACCACCAGCCGCGCGTCGACGCCCTTTTCGGTCAGCGCCCGCGCGAAGATCGCTGTCGGGCTCAGCAAGAAATCGCGCGAACTGGTGAGCAACAGCGTCGGCGGAAATTTCGACACGTCGCCGCGGATCGGCGACAGGATCGGGTCGGTCATCGCCGTCTTGCCCGCATAGGCCGCGACCCAGTCGAACCCCGGACCCGGCATCCAGCTTTCGGAATCGCCATGCGTCGTCAGATCGGCATTGCCCGAGAAATAGCCGAGCGCGGCGGGCATCGGACGCCCGGTGCTGGCGAGCTTCGCGACCAATTGTCCCGATAGCACCGCGCCCGCCGACGTCCCGAACACCGCGATAGACTTTGCGCCCCGCTCTTTCTCGAGCGCCCCATACACCGCCAGCGCATCGTCAAGCGCCGCCGGATAGGGATGTTCGGGCGCGAGCCGATACAACACCGCAACCACCGGCAGGCCCGTGCGCGCCGCGATCGGGATCGTCTCGGTCAACGAGCCCGAGTCCAGCGCGAAGCCGCCGCCGTGCAGGTTGAGCAGCACCGGACCCTTGCCGAGCGCGGCCATCTCCTTCGGATAGACGATGCGCACCGGCACGCCCGCGATCGTCGCTGCTTCGACCCGCACCGCATAGCGCTTCTCAAGCTCCGCCCCCATGCTCGCCTGCATCGCGCCGATGAACTGGCGCAGGTCGACGATCGGCGGCAGCGGGTCGGGCATCGCCTGACTGGCGGCGGCAGCCGCAGCGGCTTTGCCTTCGGGGCTCAGCGTATCTGGCAGCGGCCAGCTCTGCATATTGAGCGTCGGCGGAGCCACCGGGGTCGTCTGCCCGAGCCCAGAGGCGGGCAAACTAACCGCGACCAAGCCGGCGAGCAGGATCGTCTTGTGGCGGATCATAAGTCCACTCCCGATGCAGACAGGCTGTCCGGGTTGATGTCCGACCCGGCCTGCTCGCCGCGCGGCCAGGCGCACAGCGCCCCGAGCAGCGCGAGCACGACCATCGCCAGATAGGCAAAGGCGAGCCCATGGGACCACAGCAGCCCCGACCCGGCGGTGGCGACGGCGAGCACGGCGCCGAGCAGGACGGCGTTCATACCCTGGGCGGTGGCGCTGAGATGCATCGGCACCCGCGTCGCGATCACCAGCATGATGCCAAGGATGGTGCCCGTCGCGGTGATCCCGTTGAGCAATTGCGCCGCGATCAGGACCGGCAAGCCCGGGCTGGTCGCCATGATCGCCCACCGCATCGCCGCCGCGATCGCACCGACACAAATCAGCCAGCGCGGGTCGCGCGCTCCCAACAGCTTCGCGCCGAACCAGAAGGCCAGGATTTCGGCGGCGACGGCCAGCGCCTGCAACAGCCCGATCGTCGTCGTCGAGATGCCCTGCGCGGTCCACTGGATCGCCCCGAAACTGGTCAGCACGCCATGGCTTCCCATGATCAGCGACGCCGCCACCATCGCGAGGATCAGTCCCCGGTCGCCGACAAGGTCGCGCCAGCGCCCGTCGCGCGTCTCGCCCGCCGCCGAAAGCGTCCGGTCGCCGGGGAGCAGGAAGGCGACGACGGCCGGTGCGATCAGCAGCACCGCCACCATCAGCGGCAGCATCTTGATCCCCGCGACGCCGATCGCCCAGCCGGCGGCCGCGTTCGAGGCGACGACCGCGATCGATCCCCACACGCGCAGCCGTCCGAAATCGAGCGACCGGCTGCGCACCGCCATCACCGCATAAGCGTCGGTCAGCACGGGGATCTGGTCCCAGACGATCGAGAGCAGGATCACGATGACGATGCGCCCGGCATGGTCGGGCTCGCCGAGCAAAAGCAGGATGATCGCCGCCGACGAGAGCGCGGTATAGGCAATCGCGTTACGCACCCATCCACGCCGCCCGACGAACGCCGAAAAGGGTGCGACGGTCAGCAGGCGCAGGATCAACGGGATGGCCAGCAGCACCCCGATTTCCTCGGCCGATGCGCCCGTCGCCTTCAGCCACAAGGGCAGGAAAGCGAAAAAGCCGTAATGAATATAGAGCGCCAGATAGAGGCCCGACACGCCGAGGCCAAGCCGGTCGCGGACGCCGCCCGCAGCGTGCGGAGCCGCCGCGATCACGCCGCTGTCATCGCTATGCATCATGGGCCTCTCCCGTTATCGAGGCCTCTATAGTTGCAATTGTTATCGATGTCATTCGATAATTTTCGGGCATCGGCTTTCCAGACTTTCTCCTTCTGGAGCGGCGAAACGGTCGACCACGACCGCAACCGGTCAGGCAGGTTTCAGGTCATCTTGCCTTCGGCGGCGATGGCCGGCGATGCGCCGCCATCGACACGCCGCTCAAAGTTCGACCGCGATCTTGCCCAGATGGCCGCCCGACAGTTGATAGCGAAAGGCATCGCCGAGATGGGCCAGGGGAAATGTCCGGTCGATGGCGGGCCGGATGGAGCGCGCTTCGACAAAGGCGACAAGATCGGCCAGCTGCGCGACGCTGCCCACCGCCATGCCGCCGACCCGGATATGGCGCATCACCACGTCGCGCAGCGGCAGTTCGGGCACGCCGTTCGAGGTGGTGCCGACGACGATCAGATGGCCGCCCATCCGACACGCCGCGACCGACCGGGCGAAGGTCGACTGGCCGCCGATATCGAGCGCGAGGTCGACGCCGCGCCCGCCGGTGCGGTCGCGGACCGTCGCGGCCCATTCGGGATCGGAGCGGTAATTGATCAGAACATCGGCGCCCATCGCCTTGAGCCGCGCGAGTTTTTCGTCGGACGACGAGATCAGGATCTTGCCGATGCCGAGCGCCTTGGCGATCTGGAGCATGAACACCGACAATCCGCCCGATCCCGGCAGCAAAACCGTAGCCCCCGCCTCCAGCCGCCCTTCGACACGCAGCGCCCGCCAGGCGGTCAGCCCGGTGCAGGGCAAGGTCGCCGCCTCGGCGAAGGACCAGCCCTTGGGCATACGGCAGAGCGAATGGGCGGGAACGACGACATGGGTCGCGGCGAAGCCATCGATCGTTTCGCCCGAAATGGCGGCATTGTTGGCATCGGTCGGCGCGCCATCGGTCCAGTTCGGGAAAAAGGCGCCCATCACCCGATCGCCGACCGCCCAACTCGTGACCCCCTCGCCCAGCGCCGCGATCTCCCCCGCCCCGTCGGACATCGGCACCCGGCCGGCGGGCTGCGGAATATACCCCGCGACGACCAGATAGTCGTGATAGTTGAGCGATGAGGCGCGAATGCGAAGCAGCACCTCGCCCGGCCCCGGTGTCGGGATCGGCTCTTCGGTCACCGTCACATTGTCGAGTGTCGGCTTCGCCGCCAACCGGATGATCCGCCGCGTCCCGTCGGTCATGGTCGTTTCACCAAAGTCTCGGCTCCTTCCAGATGGCTCGCCCCGTCGAGGATGCGCGTGAAATTGGGCATTCCGGTATGCGCCAAGCCGCCGCCGTCGACGACGAGGTTGTGCCCGTTGATATAGCTCGCATCGTCCGACGCGAGGAAGGCGATGGCGGCGGCGACCTCGGCGGGTTCGCCGGGACGGCCGAGCGGCAGGCCGTCGGTCCAGGCGGCCATGATCGCGGGGTTGTCGGTCAGCCCGGTGGCGAGCGGAGTGCGCGTCAGGCCGGGGCTGACGACATTGACCCGGACGCGCGGGGCATGGTCGAGCGCCATCGCGCGGGTCAGGTTGATCACCGCCGCCTTGGCCGCATTATAGGCCGCAAAGCCATAGTCGCCGCCGATGCCCGCGATCGAGGCGACATTGACGATGGTGCCGCCGCTCGCCTCCAGATGCGGCATCGCGGTGCGGCTCGCCCACATCACGCCCTCGACGTCGACCCCCATCACTTCGCGCCAATGCGCGAGGTCGATGTCGGTGACCTTGCCGAAGGATCCGATCCCGGCGTTATTGACGAGGATGTCGAGCCGCCCGCAGCGCTCGACGACCGCCGCGATCATCGCCTCGATATCCTGGGCGTCGATCATGTCGACGCGGTGGCCGATGATGCGGTCGCTGGCGAGAGCCGCGACCAGCGCATCGATCGCTTCGGGTCGGATATCGGCGACCACCACCGTCGCGCCCTCGGCGTGCAACCGCCGCACCGTCGCCTCGCCGATTCCCGACGCGCCGCCGGTGACGATCGCGACCTTGCCGATGAACCGCCCGCTCATCGCGCAGTATAGCCGCCGTCGACGGTCAAGAGCGCGCCGTTGACGAAGGAGGCGCGGTCGCTGAGCAGCCAGCAGGCCGCCTGCCCGACCTCTTCGGGTTGGCCGAAACGGCCGATCGAATGGCGCTCGACCATCGGCGCGACCTGCGCCTCGAAGGCCGGGTTGCCGAGCAATCTTTCCTCGACCATCGGGGTCAGGATCAGCCCCGGCAGCACCGCATTGACGCGCACCCCGGTGTAGCGCGCCTCGCATGCGGCGGCGCGGGTCAGGCCGATCACGCCATGTTTCGCGGCGACATAGTCGCTCGCATAGGGTGCGCCGATGATGCCGTCGCCCGACGAATTGTTGACGATCGCCCCGCCCGTGCCCTGCATCGCCCGCGTCTGATATTTCATGCACAGGAAGACGCCGGTCAGGTTGATCCCCATCATCCGCGACCAGTCGGCGGCGTCGAGGTCGGCAACCAGCTTGTTCGCCATCTCGATCCCGGCATTGTTGAACGCCCCGTCGAGCCGGCCGAAGGCATCGATCACGTCTGCAACGGCGGCGGCGACCGAAGCTTCGTCGGACACGTCGCAGGTCCACGCCCGCGCGCTGTCGCCGATCAGCTCGCGCGTCTCTTCATTGCTCTCGGCATCGCGATCAAACAGCGCGACGCGCGCGCCCTCCTCGGCGAAGACTTGTGCAGCGGCGCGGCCGATGCCCGATCCGGCGCCGGTGACGATCACGACCTTGTCGCCGAGCATCGGTTTAGCGCCGCTCATGCCGGATGGTGGATCGTCTGCGGCACGGTGAATTCGAGCAGCCCGTCCATGCCGTTCTCGGCGCCGATGCCCGACTGCTTGTGCCCGGCAAAGGCCGCGAAGGGGGTCAGTCCTTGCGCCGAATTGATCCATACCGTCCCGGTTTCCAGCCGCGCCGCAACATTGGCCGCTGCGACGGGATCCGCCGACCAGACCGAACCGCCCAGCCCATATTCGGAAGCATTGGCGCGGGCGACCGCATCGTCCACGTCGCTGTAGCGCAGCAGCGGCAGCACGGGGCCGAACGCCTCCTCGGCCACTACCCGCGCGTTGTCGGGCGGGTTGTCGACCAGCGTGACGGGTACGAAATATCCCGGGCCGTCGCTGGGTTCGCCGCCGGCCAGGAATTTGTGCCCCGCCGCCTTGCTGTCGGCGATCATCGCCTTCACCCGCTCATATTGCGCGCGGTTCTGCACCGGGCCGAGCGCATTGTCGGGATCGGTGCCGTTGCCGATCCGCACCCGGCCCGCGATCTCGACCAGCGCCGCCGCCAGTTCGTCATAGAGGCTGTCGTGCACGAACATCCGTTTGGTCGCGACGCACACCTGGCCGCTGTTGGTGAAGGCCGCCCAGAACAAAGGTTCGGCGACATCGGCGACCTTGGCGTCGGGCAGGACGATCGCGGCGTCATTGCCGCCGAGTTCGAGCGTCAGTCGTTTCAAATTCGCTGCCGCGCTCGCCATCACCCGGCGCCCGGTGGCGGTCGATCCGGTGAAGCTGATCTTGTCGATGTCCGAATGCTCGGACATCATCGGACCAAGCGCATCGCCGCCCGACACGATGTTAAGCACGCCCGGCGGCAACACGCCTTGCAGCAATTCGCCGAGGCGCAGCGTCGCGAGCGGGGTGAAGGGCGACGGCTTGAGCACCATCGTATTGCCCGCGAGCAGCGCCGGGCCGATCTTCCAGATCGCGAGCAGCACGGGGAAATTCCACGGCACGATCGCGCCGACGACGCCGAGCGGCACATGGTTGGTGACGCTGCGCTGGCCCGGCATATCCTCGTTGACCGTCTCGGGCAGTAGCTGCTCGGCGACGACGCCGATCCACCAGGCCGCCGCCTGGATCTCGCCAAGCGCCGCCGCGTGCGGCTTGCCCTGTTCGGCGGTGAGCAACTGTTTCAATTCCTCGGCATGCTCGGCGACCAGCGCACCAATCGACCGCAGCGCGGCCTGCCGTTCGGCATAGGGCGTCGCCCGCCAGCCGGGATAAGCGGCGCGGGCGGCCGCAACGGCCTGGTCGAGCTGCGCCCGCGAGCAATCGGGGATCGTCGCGACGACCGCCTCGGTCGCGGGATTGACGACGTCGATCTGGTCGGACGAATTTTCGGGTCGACCGTCGATGGTCATGGTGAAGACGCTGTTGATCATGGAGCTACTCCCGCAGCAAAGAGAGGGCGTCATGGTCGAGCACATGGCTGACATGACGGTCGAGCATGGTGAGGAACATCTGGTCGCCGCGTTCGGTACGCTGGACCAGCATCGCGGCCCCGACCGCGACATTGATGCCGGCGAAGCTATAGCGACGGTAATCCGCCTCGAAATCCTCGCGCGAATAGTCGGAGACGCCCTGCGCGCGTAGCTCGTCCAGATAGGCGGTCATCAGCGCCGGTTCGATCGCGCGCCGCGCCTCGGGCGAATAACCGCCGCCGATCAAATAGGCGACATCGACCGCGCCACAGCCCAGCGCGACCGACTGCCAGTCGACGACGACCAGCCGCGCGTCGTCGAACAGCATATTGTCGGGACGGAAATCATTGTGGGTGACGCAGCGCGGGCGCGGAGGCGCGCGGTCATAGATATCATAGCCCTCGGCGAGCGCATCGCACACCCGGCGCTGGTCGTCGCTGAGCATCGCGTCATAGCGGTCGCGAAAGCCCGGCCAGGCGCCGCGAAAAACCTCGGCGGTGTAGAAGGGCTGGCCGCGCGCCTGGGTGTCGAGCCAGGCGAGCTCGTCGCCCTCCCCCTGCTCCCAGAAGGCCGCGTGCAGCCGCGCCGCCTCGCGCACCGCGCGCTCCGCGTTGCGGTCGGACAGGCCTTTGAACTGGTCGCCCGGCGCGGCGGGGGCCAGGTCTTCGAGCAGCAATGCAAAGCCCTCGGCTTCGTCCATCTGCGCCCCGTAACAGGCGGGCACCGCGATCCGCGCCCGGGCCGCGAGTTCGTGATAAAAACGCACCTCGCGCGCATAAAGCGACCAGGCGGCCGCGACCTCGCGGCTGGTCGGATCGGTCGAGGAGAATTTGCCGATCAGCGTCGCGGGAGCGGGGTCGCTGCCCGGCGCATAGGTCAGGCGAAAGCGGGCGGTATCGCCCAGCTGTCCGGTGCCGATGCGCTCGACGCTCAGCGACGCGATCGCAACGCGATAACCGGCGTCGGCGAGCAAGGCTTCGACCCAGGCCGCGTCGGCCTGTTCGGGACGGGGGACGGGGCGGACCGCAACCAGTTCGGCGGGCGCGATGGCCATGTTCACGATAACCTCTCCAACTGCCTGTTTTCGACAGGTCTGAGGGTCAGGATGCGAAGCGACCGAGACAAAGTCCAATCGGCCTTTGCCGCCGACCTATTGGCGGTGCCGATGAATGGCGGCGCGGAAACAATTGGTGTCGGCGGCAGCGGCGCCCGATCATGGCCCCGACATCGGGAGAGAGATAGCATGACCGACGACCACACGCAGCGCGCGCTCGCGATATTGGCCGCGATCGGCACGGGCGCGGTGCCGCTCGATCCCTTCACCGCCAACGCGCATTGGTGGTGGAACGGCGGGCTCGACCTGCCCGTCGCCGAATTTGCCGCGCTGCTCGCCGACCTCCATGGGCGGACCGAGGACGGCATCGCGATCACACCCGGCCTGACGATGGCCGATGGCGACAGCGTGATGATCGAAGCGACCTCGGCGGCGCGGCTGACCAATGGCCGCGTCTATGCCAACCGCTATATCTTCCTGTTCCACTTCACCGGCGATGCGATCCGCGAGGTGCGCGAATATAGCGACAGCGCGCATGTCAACGCGACCTTCGACTTGGCCGGCCCAATGGGGGGCGGCTGATCAGCCGAAGGACGCGATCGGCAGCCGCTCGACGCTCTCGCCCGCCGCCTCGCGTTCGGCCTGCCAGCGTTCGGCGAAGGCGAAGAACCGCCGCGCCGCCTTGTTCGGCGCGGTGCCGAGGACGACCGAGAAATCCATGAAAAAATGCATGCCCTCGACCGGGCGCAGCACCAATCCCGCCGGACTCGGGAACCAGCCGATGCCGATGCAGCAATTGCCGCTGCGCAGCGCATAGCGTTCGATCGCCAGCGCATTGCCCTCCGACGGCGCGAGCGGGATCGCGCCGTGCGACAGCATGAAACTGACCATCGGATTGATGAAGGCGTCGCCATGTTCGCCGCTGAGCATCGCGATCCGCCGGCCGGCGAGCGCGTCGCCGGGGATGATGTCCATCGCCGCCAGATCGCTCTCCTCGGGCACCAGCAGGCCGATCTTGCGGCGACACAGCAGCACCCGTTCGAGGACGTCGGGATATTGCACCTCGTTGACGATATGCCCCGTCGGCACGTCGCGGGTGAAGTCGCCCGGCGGCACGTCGGCCGCGATGCCGAGCAGCAGCGCGGCGTCGAGCCGGTCGGTGAGCAGGTCGCGGATCTGGTCGGACTGCAGCCGGTTGTCGATCGTATGGCGAATCTCGGGCCGCGCGGCGGCAAAGGCGTCGAGCAAATCGATGCGATCGGAAAAATCCATCGTGTACATCGCGGCGCCGAGGCGGAATTGGGTCACCGTCGCATGCTGCATTTCCTCGGCATCGCGGCGGACTTCTTCGGCACCCTCCAGCAACGCCTCGACCTTGGGCAGCAACCGCGCGCCCTGCTCGGTCAACGTCACGCTGCGCGACGTGCGATGGAACAAGAGGAAGCCGAGAATCTGCTCCAGCTCCTTGATCTGTCCCGATACCGTCGGCTGGGTCAGGTGCAGCCGTTCGGCCGCCCGGGTGACCGAGCTTTCGCGGGCGACCGCGGCAAAGCTGCGCAGCAGCTTGAGATCGAGATGGTGCATATCCTCTGACCCGTCGCTCTATCGGCAATTGCCTGCGAGCATAACAGATTGATCGGCGCGGTCTATCGATTCACCGCGAATGCCGATTGGACGCGGGCCGCCCCGCCTCCCTACCAAGGCCGCGAGAGGAGAACCGACGTGGCAACAAAGCTCGCGGACAATATCGACGAGATCATCACCGATCCGGCCACCTACGCCGATGAGGATCTCTATCACCGTATCTTCGCCCAATTGCGCGCGAGCGATCCGGTCCACTGGTGCGCAGCGACGCAATATCACCCCTTCTGGGCGGTGACACGCCACGCCGACATCATGCGCGTCGAGCTCGACGCGAAAAATTTCCTCAACGAGCCTCGCCAGTTCCTCGTCACCATCGACGACCAGAAGATGCTGGAGGAACAGACCGGCGGCAGTAATTTCGCGCGCAATCTGGTCGCGATGGATAACCCTGATCATAAAGCCTATCGCGCGCTGACCGCCGACTGGTTCGGCGCCAAGAGTGTCCGCGCGCTCGAAGACAAGATCACCGACCTCGCGCGCGAAACCGTCGACCGCATGATCGCCAAGGGCGGCAGCTGCGACTTCGCCAAGGAAATTGCGGCCTGGTACCCGCTGCGCACGATTATGATCGTACTCGGCGTCCCGCGCGAGGACGAGCCGTTGATGCTCGAGCTGTCGCAGAAGGTGTTCGGCGGCAGCGATGCCGACACCGGCGGCGGCGAGGGCATGGCGTCGATGCTGGAGGCATTCAACGCGTTTAATCAGTATTTCGGCGGCGTCGTGTCGGACCGGCTGACCAATCCGCGCAATGATGTCGCGACCCTGCTCTCAACCGCGACAATCGACGGCACTCCGATCGGCGAAGCCGAGCGCAACGCCTATTTCCTGATCATCGCCGCCGCCGGGCATGACACCACCAGCTCGGCGATTTCGGGCGGGTTGCTCGCGCTGATCCGCAACCCCGACCAGATGGCGATGCTGCGCGCCAATCCCGACCTGATGCCACAGGCGGTCGACGAATTCATCCGCTGGACCACCCCGGTGAAGCATTTCTTCCGCACCGCGGTCGAGGATTGCGACGTCGGCGGACAGGCGGTGAAGGCGGGCGATAGCCTGATGATGTGTTACCCCTCGGCGAACCGCGACGAGGCGGTATTCGACGACCCGATGGCATTTCGCATCGACCGCAAACCCAACCGCCAGCTTGCCTTCGGTTATGGTCCGCACGTCTGCCTCGGCCAGTTTCTCGCCAAGATGGAGATCCGCATCCTGTTCGCCGAACTGCTCGCGCGGATCGACGAGATCGAACTCGACGGCGATCCGGCGTGGGTGAAAGCGAATTTCGTGTCGGGGCTCAAGCGCTTGCCGATCCGCTATCGCTGCTGACCCGCGGCCGTTCGTCATCGGAGGATGACGGAAATCAGTCACGATATCCACACGACAATCGTGGTTAGGACACATGGCGATACTCGAAGGCTTCCATGCCTTTTTCCAATGAATGGGCGATCAGTCCCGATTGGACAGAGGCACGGTGGGGGTGTGACAAAGTGCAACAAAGCCCGCGGCCACGAAGCCGCGCGGCACAATATGGGATGGAGGGTTTCATGAAAGTCATTCGGATTTTTTCCGCCGCGCTGCTCGGCGCGACCGCGCTGACGGCGGTACCGGCACTCGCGCAGGACGGCGGCGGCGACACCGCGCCGGCCGCCGAGGAGCAGGGCACGACCGGCATCGACGATATCGTCGTCACCGCGAACCGCCGCTCGGAATCGCTGATGAAGGTTCCCGTCGCGGTGTCCGCGCTCAACACCGAGGACCTGACGCGCCAAGGCATCACTTCCAGCTTCGACCTCAGCGGCTCGGTTCCCTCGCTCCAGGTCACCAGCGCCTTTGGCGAGGCGCAGCCGAACTTCACGATGCGCGGCATCGGTGTGGGCAATGAATATGGCGCCAACCAGGTGTCGCCGGTCGGCGTCTACACCGACGACAATTACCTCAGCGCGCGCACCATGCACGGCCTCCAGCTCTATGACCTCGAACGCGTCGAGGCGCTGCGCGGACCGCAGGGCACGCTCTATGGCCGCAACACCACCGGCGGCGCGATCAACTTCATCTCGAACAAGCCGACGCTCGAACCCGGCGCCCGCGGCTATGTCGAGGCGGGCTATGGCCGCTTCAGCGAGGTTCGCGGCCAGGGCGCCATCGAAGGCACGCTGATCGACGACGTCCTCGGTTTCCGCGCCTCGGTGAACTATGTCGAGGCCGACGGCTATGTGAAGAATATCTTCCCCGGCCAGCCCGACGCGAACTCCAAGGATTCGATCGCCGGCCGCCTGATCATCCGCGCCAAGCCGAGCGAGAAGCTCGACATGATGCTGAAGTTCACGGGCAGCAAGGGCAAGCCGACCCAGGCCGCCGCCTTCCACCGCAACGACGGTTCGGGCCGCTCGACCTATCTCCGCTCGAACGACAATCTCAGCTTCTTCGAAACCAACCAGCCCGACCTCGGTTTCAACGACGTCGCCAACGCCGGGGTGCAGTTCAACATCAATTACGAACTGTCCGACACGCTCTCGCTGCAGACGCTGACCGCCTATGACTGGTCGCGCCAGAATCTGTCGCAGGAAGGGTCGGGCACCCCGGTCGTGGGTTTCCTGCAGACCAACTATGGCGACGTGTACAAGCAGTTCAACCAGGAGGTGAAACTCGCCTACGCCGGCGACAGCACCAACCTCCAGGCCGGCGTCTATTATGGCTGGGACAGCATCAACAACGAGGATCGCTACCGGCTGATCAAGACGCTCTATTTCTATCAGCATTATCGTCAGGAGCGGAACAGCTACGCCGCTTTCGCCCAGCTCGACCAGGATTTCGGCGATCATTTCGGGGTAACGCTCGGCGTCCGTTACACCAAGGACAGCAACCGGCATTATGACGCCTATTCCTTCCTGACCGCCTTCGCCGACCCGGCGACGTCGCCGCCGTTCAGCACCTATGACTTCGACCCCGCCGACCCCGATGCGGCGGCGATCACCTTCACCCACGGCAGCATTTCGCCTGCGGGCGTGATCACCCCCGAGGCCTCGAAGCGCCGGACGAGCAGCCGGGTGACCGGCAAGGTCGGCATCGATTACACCTTCGACAGCGGTGCGATGCTCTATGCGAATTACAGCCGCGGCTATCGCGCCGGATCGTTCGCCAGCCAATTCTATGGCGGCAACCCGATCGACTTCGTGCCGCCCGAACAGGTCGACGCTTATGAAATCGGCGCCAAGACCCGGTTGTTCGACGGCATGGCGACCTTCACCACCGCCGCGTTCCTGACCAAATACAAGAACCAGCAGCTCAACGAGGTCATCGGCACGACGGGCTTCATCCGCTCGGCGCCGGGTTCGACGATCAAGGGCATCGAGGCCGAGCTCAATGTCCGGCCGGTGTCGACGCTGACCGCGAACCTGTCGGTGACCTGGCTCGACGCGACCTATGACAAGCTGACGTTATCGGGCACCAACCTCGACGGCAACACCCTGCCCAACGCGCCGAAATGGACGGTCAACGTCGGAGCCGACTGGAAGATCGCGCCGCTGGGCAATGGCGAGATCGTCTTCTCCCCCAACCTCGTCTACACCAGCAAGCAGTTCTTCTCGCCGTTCAACAACGAGGCGGGCAACCAGTTCCTCAACTCGCCCGGCCATGTGCTGGCCGACGCGACGCTGGGTTGGGAAGGCGAGCAATTGTCGGTGCGGCTGTGGGCGACCAACATCTTCAACAAGAAATATTTCATGTACGGGCTGAACCTGCGCGACGCCTTCGGCTACGACTATCTGCTGCACGCACCGCCGCGCATGTATGGCGTGACCGCGCGGTATAAATTCTAGGAAAAGGGGGCGTGGCC
>NZ_JBOHHU010000009.1:0-71925 GCF_050725615.1 Sphingopyxis sp. | reverse complement strand
CGAAGGGCGCCTATCCGAGAAGCGCCCTTCGACAGGCTCAGGGCTACGGTGGAAAATCCAATGCTAGGATCACCTAGTCTTCGGCGACCGCGCGCCGCACCGCGCGCGCCAGTTGCCGCCCGGTCTGCGCCAGCCGCCCCGGCTCGCTCGCCGCATCCCCGCGCACATTGACCGTGATCGCAATGTTCCGCACGGCCCCAGCCGCCTCGATCCGCCCGCTCGCGGTCGGCACGAACATCTCGGGCCCGCGCTCGCCGACGCGGTACGCGCGGCCGGCGCTCACCGGTCCGCCGGTCGCCCGCCCCGGCGCGCCTGCAAAGGCGCCCGCGATCGTCGCCGCCAGCTGCAGCAATCCGCCGCCGCCGCCCCCCGACTGCCCGCCGCCGCCCAGCGCCGCCGCGATCCCGTTCGATATCGCCGCGCGCGCGATGTCGGCCATCACCGCCAGCGCGATCCGCTTCAGATCCTCGAACCCCAGCTTGCCGGTGATGATCGCGCGCGTCAGCGCCGCCTCGATCCGCCGCCCGGCGGCGTCGGCGCCGCTCGCCAGCGGCCCCTCCAGCTCGGCGCGCATCGCCGCCACGTCGCGGCGGAACAGGCTCGTGTCGGCGCGCACCGTCACCAGCAGCTCGTCGATTTCATCCGCCATCGGGAAAAACCTCCATCATCGCAGCCAGCGCCTCGCGGCCCATCTCGTCCGCGCCGTCCTCGCGGGTCCAGCCCGCCAGCACCGCCGCGACATCGGCTGGCGTGGACTGCCAAAATCGATCGGGCGGCCACCCCGCCAGCCGCGCCATCACGCCGACCAGCCGCAGCGCGCCCGGCCCGAATGCGTCGCTCACCGCCCCGACAAGATCTGCCCGAGCAGCACCCGCAGCGCCGGCGTCACCGCCGCCAGCCCCTCTGCCACCACCGCCTCGCCGACCGCCTGGCGCGTCAGCGCCTCGGGCCGGTCGCGCAGGCAATGCCAGAACAGCGCCGTCAGCTCGCCCAGCCCCAGCCGCCCGTCGGCCGCGCGCTCGACCAGCGCGAACAGCGGCCCCAGTTCGTCCTCGGCGGCGACCAATGCTGCAAAGCTCGGGCGCAGCACATATACCGCATCGCCGACCCGCAGTTCGGCCTCGCCGCGCAACATATTCGCCCCGCTTGGGTTGGCCGCGCTCACAGGCTCACCACCGGCCCGCTGCTCTCGAGGTTCAGCGTATATTGGCGCTCGCCATTATAATCGCCGGCATAGTCGAGCCGCGTCACCAGGAAGCGCCCGACCATTTTTTCGCCGCTTTCGAAACGCAGCTCATAATCGTCGATCGCCCCCGACAGCGCATGGCCGCGCAGCCGCACCTCGGCGCCGGATCCGGTGAAAATCCCCGCCGCGCTCACCGACACCGACCGCACCCCGGCGCCCGACAGCAGTTCGCGCCAGCCGCCGCTGTCCTTGGTCGTGACGTTCACCGCCTCGCCGTTCACCGACAGCTGGGTGGTGCGCAAACCCGCGACTGTCGTGTAGGCGGGCGGCGTCTCGCCGTCGCCGATCTTGAGCAAAAAGGCGCTCCCATTTTCGATTGCCATCGTCTATTCTCCTTGCCGCATAAGAACATCCGCAAACGGGGAGTCGCAGGATGCTGATTACATCGATACTTCTGGCCGTCATGGCGCCCGCATCGACCGCCAATGTCGACACCACGCGCGCCGCCTTCACCAAATGCCTGCGCGACGACATGAAGAAGTCGCTCGAGGCCAAGATGGGCGACGCCGAATATGAAATGGCGCTGAAGTCGACCTGCAACGAACAGCGCGACGCCTTCCGCGCCGCGGTCATCGCCTTCGGCCGCGCCGCCGGCGACAGCGAGGCCAACGCCGCCGAAGACGCCGACATGCAGATCGAGGATTATCACGCGAACTTCACCGACAAGTTCAAGGATTACAGCTCGACCAACACCCTGCCCGGCGGCGATTGATCGCTGCAGCATAGCCGCAGCATAAAGTGCAGCAAAAACGGTGATGACACCCTCCCCTTCAGGAGTGCCGGGTCGGTCGGTCCCCCGGACCGACCTGAAACTGCCGGGGGCAGTTTCACCCGGCACTGGCAGCGAGACTTACGAACTTGTTCGTTAGTCGCAGCGGGTGGGGTCCATCGGCCTTGCGCTACCTCGCGAAACCCCACCCCAACCCCTCCCCTGAAGAGGAGGGGCTCTTGTAGATCACCCCACCAAACACCGGCACCGCACGACGATCTCGTGCCGCCACCCGCCGTCCTTCGCAAAGCCGAACCGCGTCCGCACCACCCGCGCGCCGACAATGCGCCACGCGCCCGCCGCGCCGCGCAGCCCGGGCACCAAAGCCTCGATCTGCGCCGCCGCCTTGTCCGCCGCCGCGTCGCCGACCCCGACCAGCGCCAGCGTCACCCGCACCTCGCGCCCCGGCGCATCCTTGGTCCCCCAATCGCTCCCCTCGGCCAGCACGACGCTGACATAGGGCGGACTCGCCCGCGCCGGCACACCGTCGAACACGCCATGCACCAGCCCGGCCAGCACGACATCGTCCGCCAGCATGGCCAGCGCCCGCGCGCGGACCGCCCGCTCGGCGCTCATCGCCGCGCCCCGGCGCCCAGCCCGACGCGGCGCCACGGCTGCCACAGCGCCGCGATGATCGCCGGCACCTCCGGCGCGTCGTCGCGCGCGCCGTGCAGATGCTGGATCATCCGCGCCAGCCCCTGGCGGATCGCCTCGGGCACCGCATTCGCCTCCGCCGCCATTCCGGCGCGATAGGCGATCCGCAGCTGTGTCGCCGCGCCGGGATCGTCGACGCGCAGCCGCGCCGCGCCATCGCGGTCGATCTCGACCCGCCAGGCCTCGGCGTCCAGCCCGGTCTCTTCGTCGCCGGCCAGCCCCGTCACCGCCTCGACCGCCACCACCGGCCTTCTGACCAGCCCGATCCAACCGGCGCCCAGCGGCATCTCTTCGGTCACCGTCCGCACGATCAGCATCTGCCCGGTAAAGGCCTCGCACAGGTCGACCGCGCTGCGGATCAGTCCCGCAACCACCGCATCGTCCTGGCTCCCGCCCAGCCGCAACCACGCCTTCGCCTCCGCGATCCCCACCGGCGCCGCGCCCTTGTCGATTCCGACAATCATCAGCGTTCCTCCACCCGCACGGTCAACGACCGTTCGTCGATCTGCCCGTCGCTCAAAATCACCCGGTTGGTGACGCGATAGACACCCCCCGCTTCGCCGCCGTCCAGCGTCGCCGCGCAGCGCAACAGGTCGTGGCTCGCGCCGGTCACCGCCACGCCGCCCGGCACTTCGGGCTCGACCGCCCAGCTCGCCTCGACGATCAGCTGATCGTCGGGATAGGCGTCGCCCCAATCGAACGCATAATCGACCCGCGCCCCCGGATCCTTGATCACCAGGCTCATCTTGCTCGCTCCTCCCGTCGATCGCGCGGCGACCGGATCAGGCGCTCGCCCGCCTGCGATCCCGCGTCCCGCCCACGCCCGTCGCCGCGCGCCGCATTCGGCGGCGGACCCGGATATTCGCTCGCCAGGTCGCGCAAACCGGCGTCGCCGACCGCCGCCGCGCCCAGCGCCCGCGCGCCGGTCATGCCGCCAACTCCGCCGCCAGCCCGGCCACCAAAAACAGCGCCAGCTGGTCGCCGCGCACCCCGAACCGGTCGTGCGAAGCCCCCGCCGCATCCTCCCAGCGGTCGAAACATAAAAAGGCATAGGGCGTGTGTCCCGGCCGCCCGTCGCCATCGATCGGATCGACCAGCCCCTCGTCGGCCATGATCGCCCACACCGTCTGCGCCCGCACCCCGAAATGCCGCCGCGCCCCATCGGCGCCCTTCGCCGCGATCGCATCATGCCACTGGAAAAACCCGAGTTCGGCCAATATCCGCCGCGCCGCGCGCAGCTCGGCCGCATGGGCCGGCCCTTGCCAGGATTTCTCGCGCGCGTCCGACGTGTTGATCGTCCCCGTCGCGGCATAGACCGTCGACCAGCGGAACCCGCTCATCCCCAGCGTCTGCACATTGTCGGCGCCCGGACGAAAGCGCCCCGCCGTGTCGAGTACCGCCGACTTGTCGAGCAGCGCCGCATTCGACACGCTGAATTTCAAATCGGTCTGCCCGCCATGCGTCGCGGGCATCGTCGCCGCGATCTGCGCGCGCACTCCCGCCCCGCTCACCGACCCGTCGGCGCTGCGGAAATTGAGCGCGGCAAAGGCCGCATTCGCCGTCCAGCCCGCCGTCCCTGCCTGCGTATCGGCGATCTCGACCACCACCGGCGCGCTGCCGTCGGCCGCCGAACTCGCCTTGACCACCAGCCTTTGCCCCGGCGCCTCCTCGCCCACGCCCAGCGGACCCGCGCAGACAAAACCGCCGCCGCTCCGCTGATGCACCAGCGCGCTCGCGGGCACATTCACCCAGCCGCTCGCACGCCGCACGGTAAAGCTGTCGCTCGCCTCCACCGACGTCGCCGCGCCATGCCCGGTCGAGATCGGCTGCTTGCCGGCGATGGCCGTATCATGCGCGGCAATCGCGCTTTGCGCCGCGCCGATCGCCGCCGCATTCCCGCCAATCGCCGTGCCATGCGCCGCGACCGTCGCCGCGACCGCCGTCAGCCCCGCAGCCTGCGAAGCGATGCCGGCCTGCGCCGCCGCAATGGCGGCCGCCTGCGCCGCGATCTCCGCCTCCGCGGCCAGCAGCCCGGCCGCCTGTTCGGCCAGCTCGGCGTCCGCCGCTTCCTGTCCCGCATACCATGCGGCCCCCACCGTCAGCGCGACCGTCTTGACCCCCGCCGAAAAACCGACGTGCGTCCCGCCGTTCGAAGACGCCGCGACGACATCGCGCGACAGGCGCCCCTCGCCATCGATCGAGCCGGTGCCGACCTCCCACTCGCCCGCATGCCGCACCCCGGCGATGCTGTAATGGAAATTCGCGCCCTCGGGCACGACATCGGCAAACCGCCGATGCCCCGCCACCGCACCGCCCAGCACGAGCGCACCGCTACCCGTCCCGGCGCTCGTCTCGCGCACCAGGTCGGCAAAGAATATCGTCGGCATGAAAACTCTCCTTATGCGCGTCGCGAATCCCGCCGACCACCGACCGGCTTGACAAAGGCGCGCCACCACCGGAGGCATGCATCATCATGAAATCACGCCTCCGACTACTGCTTGCCCCGCTCGCCCTGCTGTCGTCGCCCGCCTTGGCGCAGATCGACGTCGATGCGCTGCCACCGCCCGATCCGGTCGACGCCGAAATCCGCAACATCGTCGCGCACGGGCCGCAAGGGATCGATATCGCGCCCGATCGGCGCGCCAATCTTTCGGGCTGCGAGGGCACCACGGCGCTGGGCGTGCTACAAGCGATCCAAAGCTGCTGGCCCGTGCTCGAAACCTACCGTGCCAACGCGCCGCTGGTCGCCGCGATGGACGCCTGGATGCAGCTACCGCCCGCCGGCCAGACGGTCGCAGGCCCCGAAAGCCGGACTGCAGTCGCGGCTGCCGAACATGTGATCGCGCAGGCGTCGCCGCGCCTCTACCCGGCGCAGGACGTGCCGCTGATGATCGCCCATATGGCGCTCGCCATGATCGACGGGGCACAGGGCAATCTCGAAAGCAAGATTGCGCATTTCACCACCGCCCGCCAGATTCATGCAAGCAGCCGGATCACCGACGACAAATTCACCGGCGGCGGCGATGATATCGACCGGCAGATAGCCGAAGCGAGAGCCGAACAGGCCAGACGCGAAGCATCCGGCAAAAAATAAGCGCCCGGCCCCTACCGAAAGGGAAAGGACCGGGGCCGGGCGCCCCATCGCACGCTAGCCGATCAGCTGGCGGCGAATTTCATCAGCTTGATCGCTTCCGAATTGATGATCGCACCGCCCACCCGCTTGGTGGCGTAGAAATGCACGAACGGCTTGTTGCTGAACGGGTCGCGCAAAATGCGCGTCTCGCCGCGATCGGCGATCAGGTAACCGGCGCGGAAATTGCCGAAGGCGATCGACAGGCTGTTCGCCGCCACCGCCGGCATATCCTCGGCCTCGACCACCGGATAGCCGAGCAGGGTCGCCGCCTGCCCCTCGACCAGCCCCGGCTGCCACAGGAAAGCGCCGTCCGCAGTCTTGAACTTGCGGATCCGCGCCAGCGTGTCGCTGTTCATCACCCACGCCGCGCCCTGCCGGTACGGTGCGCGCAGCGAATGGACCAGCTCGACGAGCTTGTCCTGCGGGTTCGACGCCGCGAAAGCCCCCGCCGCGCCCGACGCCAGATATTGCAGCGTCCCGAACGCGCGCGCGCCATCGACCTCGTTCGTCGTCGCATAGTCGAGGAAGCCCTTGGGCCGGTTCGTGCCGTTGCCGCTCACGAACGCCGCGCCTTCGGCGACCACGAACTCGCGCGCGATCTCGTCGGCCAGCCAGCTTTCGACATCGAACATCGCATCGTCGAGCATCGCCTGGCTCGCCGCCGGATTGGCGTAGAGCTCGCCCGACGGCGGCGCGATTTCGGCAAAGCTGCGCGTCCCCGTCTCGGGCCGCGCCGCCGTCTCGCCGACCCAGCCCGCGCCCGTCGCGCCGGTCGCGACCAGCTTGCGATAACCGCTCGTCCCCGTCTGCACGACCGTCGCGATCGACCGGATCGGCGACAGCGACTTCAGCGTCGCCGCGATCGTCCCGTCGATCTCGCGCGGCACCGCATAACCGCCCTCGGCGCCCGACGCCCCCGACAGGCTCTTCATCTCGACGCCCGCATCGATGCCGCGCCGCAAATAGCGCTCGACAAAGGCATCGCGCGCCGGGTCGGCCGCCTTCGCCCCGTCGAGCGGCAACCGCACGCTCGCCACCGCCTGCGCATCGACCTGCGCCTTCAGCGCCGCGACCGACGCCCGCAAATCATCGACCGCCTCCGCCGCCAGCACCGCATCGAACGCGCCCTCGAGCGCATCGGCCTTCACGTCCATCTCCAACTCCATGCCCGTCACTCCTCGCTTGAACAAAAAAGGGCCGCCCAAACGGACGGCCCATCGGCACTCTTCGATCTTCCCCGGTCGTCAGGGCGTGTTTTTCCATTCCAGATTGGAAAAGACGAAATCGCCCGTCGAACATCCGATGGTCAACTTGGCGTTGGCGCCCACCGCGGCCGGCAGCTTCGCCTTTTGCCCGCCCGCCATCACCAGCACCTCGGACGCGCTCACGACCTGGATCGTGAAGTCGAAGGGTTTGCCGATCATCGCCAGTTGCGGGTCGCCCTTCCGCTCGGCGCCCGCCGCCATGCCCGACAGCGTGATGATGCCGTCTTTCGATTTGGGGTCGCCCGAATAGCGCACCTGCGCCCCATTCTGGTCGTCCGCGGAATCGACCCGGACATAGACGGTCGGACCCCATCGCGGATCCTTGCGAAACTCATTCGGCGTGATCGTGCCGCTCACCACGAAACCCGCGCTCGGGACCTCGACCTCGATCGCCGACAATCGCCCGGCGGCCGTATCGCAGCCATAGGTCATCGGCGCCGCCTGCGCCGCAGGCGCAGTCGACGCCGCCAGAATCGCCACCGAAATCGCAAACAACGAACGCATCTAAGTCACTCCCCCAAAAAGATTTCCGGGCGTGTCTTCGCATGATCTGGTGGCCTGATCCACCGCAATCACCCGCGCCAGCGCCTGCATCGGCGCCGCCACCAAACTCACTTCGGCGAGGTCGAGCCCCAGCAGCTCGCGCGGATTGCTCCCCCGCGCCGCCGTCACCCGATAACCAAAGGACAAGCCCGTCAGCGCCCCGCGCGCGACCAGCGCCGCCGCCGTCGGATGCGTCACCCGCGCCACCACCCGCAGCCCGCGCCTGTCCTCGGCCAGCCTCTCGATCGTCCCGATCACTGCGCCGGGCCGATGCTGCCACAGCAACGGCACCGCGCCACCGCGCGCCAGGCTCGCCGCAAAGGCCCCCGCCCGCACGACATCGCCCCCGCGATCCACGCGATCGAACACCGACGCATAACCGGCCAACCTTATGTCCCCCTCCCGCTCGCGGGAGGGGTTGGGGGAGGGCATGTCAGCAACCGCCCTCACCGCAGCAACCCCGGCAGACCCAGCTTCACCGCCAATCCAACCACGAGCAGCGCCAGCACCCCGCGCACCGCCCAGTCGACCGCCGCCTTCCACGCGCTCGTCTTCGCATCGCGCCACGCGCCGAGCAGCTGGCGCAAATCGCTCATGTCGCCGCGCGCCGCCTCGTCCGAGAGCCCGAGCCGCGCCAGCGCCCGCCGCGCCCCCAGCTCGCTCGCCTCCTCGATCAGCGCGCGCAGCACTGCGGCATCCGCAGACGCACCCGTCCCCGCCAGCGCAACCAGCCGCGCCAGCGCCTCTTCCTCATCCATCGCGATTTCCTCGAAAAATTTCAAAAAAGGGCACGAAGGCACAAAGACGTCTCAACCCCCGTTCGTCCTGAGCTTGTCGAAGGACCGTTCTTTCTTTCAGCGGTGCGGACAAAGGACGGCCCTTCGACAAGCTCAGGGCGAACGGAAAAGGCGAAGGTCTTTGTGCCTTCGTGCCTTTGTGTGAGATAAAGAATGGCCTGCGGCGCCGGCTGATCTACCCCACCCCCAGCAGCGCCTTCTTCTCCTCCGCCGTCAGCCAGTCCGCCGCCGACACCTCGTGCCACAGCATCATCCGCTCCTCGGTCAGCGCCGGCACCTTGTTCAGATCGACGCGCAGCGCCGCATCGGGAAACCAGCCGCGCAGCCCCTGCGCTATGCCGCCCAATATCTTCCCCGCCAGCGGCAACACCGTCAGCCGCCACAACGCCCGGTTCGCCTCCTTGTAATTGGCATAGGTCGCGTCCCCGGGCAGCCCGAGCAGCATCGGCGGCACACCAAAGGCCATCGCGATCTCGCGCGCCGCGCTATGCTTCAATTCCAGGAAATCCATATCGGCGGGCGACAGCGACAGCGCCTGCCAGCGCAATCCGCCTTCCAGCAGCAACGGCCGCCCCGCATTCGCCCCGCCCGCAAAGCCCTCGGCCAGTTCCTCGCGCAGCCGATCGACCTGCTCCGCCGACAGCGGCACGCCCTTCTCCCCCGGATCATGGACCAGCGCCCCCGACGGCCGCGCCGCATTTTCCAGCAAGCTCCGGTTCCACGCCGTCGCCGCATTATGCGCCGCGATCCCCGCCGCCGCCGCGCCCAGGCATCCCGCGCCATAATGATCGTCGAGCGGATGCGGCGCCTTCAGATGCACGACCGCCGTGCGCCCCGCACCATCCTCCGCCGCCAGCACCGCCGCGCTGCCCCCGGCCTTGTAGCGATAGGCGACCGGCCAGCCGCGCGCATCGGCCTCGACCGTCACCCGCTCGGGTCTGAGGGCAAACAGCTCCGCCGGCGCCCCCGCCCCGTCGGCGAGGATCTGCACATAAGCATTGCCGTGCAGCAGCAACTGCGCCGCCAGCGTCTCGAGCAACCCCTGCCCGCCCGACGTCCCCGCCACCAGCGCGGCCAGCGCCGGATCGCTCGCCTCCAGCGGCGCCCCGCCGACCGCTTCGGCGACCAGCTGCACACTGCGCCGCACGATCGGATTCGCCAGATACCCCTCGCGCACCTGCGCCTCGAACGACAGCGGCGCGGGCGCCGACCACGTCCCATAAACCCGCGACAAAGCGGGCCGCGTCGCCGTCGACGCGGCCTTGCGGCCAAACCAGTTCATAAGATTCTCCCACAAGATCCTCCCCGGCACGGGGAGGGGGACCATGCGAAGCATGGTGGAGGGGCACAGGCGGTTTGCACCGCCACCCGAAAATGCGCGCAGAGGCGCCGAGGCCGCAGAGAAACGGGTTCACGCGGAGACGCGGAGACGCGGAGAAAAACAAGGCGGCAAAGCCGCCAATTCCCTTTCTGCGCCCTCTGCGCGAAAAATCTCTTTCTCTTCTTTTCTTCTCCACGTCTCCGCGTGAACTAGACCACCCGCACCCCCGGCCCCGCCGCGCCCACCCCGCGCAGCAACTCCGCCAGCGCCCATACACACGCATCCGCCCGATCGGGCGACCGCCCCGGCCCCGCATAGCCGCCGCCGACCTGGAACCCGCAAAGCTGGTCCTCCAGCGCGCCGAACACCCCCGCATGAACCACCTGCCCGCGTTCATAGGCGAGCGCCACCGGCTCGGCGCGCCGCGCCTTGCCGACGCTCGCGTGCACCGCCACCACCGGCAGCGTGCAATCGGCCTGGCGCAGCGTGCCCGTCACCATCTCGCCGCCCATATTGCTTTCGGCCACCACCCGGTCGGCGCCCCAGCGCGCCGCCGCCGCCGCGACCGCCTGCGCCCATGCCGCAGGCGACGCCTTTTCGACGCTTGCATCCTCCAGCACCGCCAGCCGGCCATCGCGCAGCAGCGCCGCGACGACGATCCCGCACGCATCGCCCTCCGACGTCGCCGGCGGATCGACCCCGATCACCACCCGCACCGGCTTGCCGACCGCATCCGCCTCGACCCGGCACGCCTCGACCAGCGCATGGCTCCACAGCGCGCCCTCGACATCGTCGAGCATCTCGCCGTCCAGCTCCTGCCGCCCCAGCCGCGTCCCGCCATAACTCGCCAGCATCGCCTCGACGAAGCTTTCGGGCAGATGCGGATTCTCGCCCGTCCGCCCGAAAGTCTCCTCCAGACCCGGCGCCGCCTTCACCCGCCGCATCACCGCATTGGTCTGCGGCGTCGTCGTCACCAGCACGCGCGGCCGTTCGCCCAGCCGCATGCCCAGCATCAGATTGTCCCACGCGACCACCCCGCGCCGCCATTTCGCCAGCTCGTCGCACCAGGCCGCATGATGCTCGGGCCCGCGAAGCTCCTCGCCCGCCTCGGCCGAATAGAGCGTCGCCACCGCGCCGCTGCCGAACAGCAGCTCGTGCCGCCCCCCGACCCAGCGCACATCCTCATGGTCGCGGGCGACCGCGATCAGCCCGCTCGGCCCGTCGATCATCACGCGCTGCCCGTCGGCGATCGTGGCCGCGACCAGCGCGATCCGCGCCCCCGGCCTGTCGCGCGCGATCTGGCTCACCCATTCGGCGCCCGCGCGCGTCTTGCCAAAGCCGCGCCCCGCCTGGATCAGCCAGATGCGCCAGTCCCCCGGCGGGGTGCGTTGCCCCTTATTCTCCGCACCGTACCAGCGCGCGATCAGTTCGGCCTTCTGCCCCTTGCTCAGCGCGCGCATCAGGCGGCGCCATTCGCTCGGCGTCATTTCCCCCATGTCGGCAAAAATGCCGTCCGACCGCGCCTGCCGCGCCGCCGGCGTCGATTCCAGCGTCACGCGCCACCGTTCGATGCGCCATCGAGGGCATCGCCGTCGCGCGGCGCGGGTTTGGCGACCAGCTCGCCGCCGTCGACGGTCACGCCGCGCAGCGCCCGCTGGCGCTTGATCATCGCGATCTTCTTCAGCAGCACCGCGTCGGTTTCTTCCTGTGTCGCGACGCGCGGCAGCCGCCGCTGGTGCGCGCTTCCCTGCTGCACGCTGCGCCGATGCTGGTTCATCACCACGATCGCCTGCTCGACCGTCATCTTCTCGAGCGGCTCCTCGCGCTCGTCGAGTTGCAGTTCGCCCAGCACCTCCAGCGCCCGCCGCGCCAGCGCCATTTCCAGCCGCGCATAGCCCAGTTCCAGCGCCTGCTGCCATTGGCTCGCGAATTCGGGATCGCGATAGCGCAGGGCATAGGCGCCGCGCATGCTGATCCCCGAAGCCTTCTGCGCGCGCCGGACGTTACAGCTATGCGCCAGTTCGGTCAGGAAAGCCGTGCGCCGCGCCTTGGTCCAGCGAAGCGGCTTCGCCTTCCGCCGCTGCGCCGGCCCCGCGCTATAGGGGGTAATCTCCTCGCCCTCATCGTCACCCGCATCCCGCTCGAACTCGCCCCGCTCCACCTCGCCCATATCGCCCGCCTCCAAAGCAAAAGGGCCGGAAAGCCCTTCCCATCGGAAGAGGCCCCGGCCCGACTCGCAATTCTGCATGATGAGACTTATGTGGCGTTTATGTAGTTTACAAACCCAGCTACCAGCCGATGACATAGCGAACGGCGGAAACCAGCCCCGCAACGAATGATCCGGCAACAAAGGCGGTAAGCAGCCAGTACTCCACGGCCTTACCGCGCTCTCTCCAATCTGGTTCGCGACTCATACGGTGACGGTGAACGCGCGATGTTTTTTAGGAAAGGGGGCGGGCGTCCTATTTTATACCCAGACTCATGGCTTCTGGCGCATCAGTTCCGGCACACGGCAATGTGGGCGTAGCCACCCGCTTTTAGATGGACAAATCCACTCCAGTGTTTCCGTGACGACCTTGTAATCGTTTGAATGGTTGCGCTTTAGCAGCGGTTCATGATGCGAAATTCTATTCCGCAGAAACGCAATATGGCTGATCGAAGCCGCCAGCGATTTGCGTGACCGCGCCTCCGGTAAGTTCGGAAACACCACTCGCAAGTGTTTGCTCCATATTTCTACGTTGTACCGCTGCAACATCCCAACCCAGAAGCCAAACGACAACCCAGCGACAATTTGGCCGTTAATCTCAGGCAAATTACGGTTTCGCAGGCGCCGCCGCACAAGGTCCAAATCTCCCTGTCGGTCGTGGTCGATTAGATCTAGGAACCGTTGGTTCGTCCACCAATCGACGCCGAACTCCGCTACCAATGCTCGGTTTACCGCATTGCGCAAGGCGACCTCCACGCCCTGAATGACGACGTGGAATGCCTCTCCCATCTTCGCGTTCCAGAGATACAGGCGCGCGGCCCGCTGTCGGTCCTGCCCGCTTGCAACGAGATACGTCGCCATGCGTTCGTGAGAGACGGTGTTATAAATCGCATCAATGCCCTCCCCATTAAGGGGGTCTTGATGTTTAAGCGTCATACGCCTACAACCGACTGGTGAACCGAAGTTGTCACTGACTCAAACGGCTTCGGACTGATAGAGCCCCCGGACAGCTTAACGGCCCTCCGGGGGTTTCGCTTTTGGGGCGCCCCCTTCCTTGACCGGCCTATGCTTCACCAGCTTCCCTAGGCGCTCGTCAAAGCGTTTGGGGTCGTCGTCGGTGCCAAGATCGCGTGCGGCTTCCTTGAACTTGTCGAGTTGGCTCTTATCGTCGTCGGCCATAAGCGGTTCCTTAACGTCGTTGCGATACGCCTCCGTCACCGCTATATAGCGGCAAGAGAGACGGTGGACCTAGAGGGACTTGCACCCTCGGGGCGACAGGTGGGTAGCCGACACCCCGCACTATGCTAGGCCCATGCTCTGAGCGCCCCGTCAGTGATGACGGGGCGTTCGCACATCAGAAGGGTACGTCGTCATCCAGATCGTCGTCAAACGGCGGTCCAGACGGCTTCGGTGCCGTTCCGATGAGTTTGGAAAAATCGTCATCATCCTCCGCTGGCTTGGTCGCGGTATAAATACCTTTCCGACCTGGCACCGAATAGATGATCTCTTTTTGCGCCATGCGCCAAAGCTTGTTCTGGAGGAACTTACGCGACTGGACGACTTGAAAGCGCCGGAACAGTTCGATGAGAACCGCATCCAGATCGACCTCATCGCCGCCAGATTTGATGATGGTGAAAATTTGCTGCTCAAGATCATCGACCTTGATGCCGGTTAGTTCCTTGATCAACTCGGCTGGTAGATCGCTCAGGTCGCCATAGGACGCGGGGATCGGCTTGGTGATACGGCGAAGATGCTCAAGCTCGTCGATGACCGCGCGAAAGCCCTCAAGACGGATTCCAAATCCCGCAGCGGTCTTATCTTCGCCTTTAGCTTCGGCCTCAGACTTCCATTTTTCCATCAAGCGCGCATAGCCCTTGACGGAATCGAGATGATCCGGCATAATAAAATCCTATCTGACGGGCCGACGATGACGTCCGCAAAAACTACATCAACGGCCAAAATCGGCTCGATTCCCCTAAGGGGGTATCGGGCCGATAGTCGTTATGAGCCGATTCGGGGGTGGCGTCAACCCCGCGCATCTTTAACTTTGCGCTCTACTCTGTTTTTGCTTTGGCGCCCCGCTAACTCTACCCGCTACTTTGCAGCAATCACGCTTCGCTGATGTGAGGGCGCCCGTAGGTGAGGCGCTTGCCGACGATGCCGCGCACGGCGTGGGCTGCCCGCGCCCGGTCATCAATGCCGTTGGCCTGACGGGTGTTATAGCGGAACTCGAACTCAGCCAGATAGCGGTGCAGATGCTGCTCGCCACAGTGCTGATAAACGCCCTTCATGCCGCGCTTGAAGATCGAGAAGGCGCCTTCCACGGTGTTGGTATGGATGGTGCGGTCCTTGTAATCGACGTACTGGCGGGCGCCGTGCAGGGTCGTGCCATGCTCGGCAAACTCGCGACCGATCTTCTTGTACATCTTCGCTTCGTCCGTCATCAAACGGGCTTCGCGGGCGATGTTATTCAGGACGATGGGGTGGACCTCATCGGCGCGGAACTTGTCGAACGTGAACGAACGCATGGTGCCGCTGTCGCGGTCAACGAGCGCCAGCACGCCGAACTTGTGAGCCGTGCCCGCCTTCGCGCCGCGCTTGTCGGCCTTGACGCCGAAATAGGTCTCATCGACCTCCACGGCGCCGCCGCCCGAACCGAACGGAGTAGCCAGATCGCCCGAGCGCATCGCTTCGCGGATACGGTGGGCGAGGAACCAAGCGGTCTTGTACTGGACCTCAAGGATACGACCGAGCTGGTGGGCCGAAATGCCCTTCTTGCTCGACGCGATCAGGTGGACGGCCTGTAGCATCTTGTGGAGCGGCATGCGGGCATGCTCGAACACGGTGCCAACCTTGACGGTGAACTGCTTGCGGCACTCGCCACACTTCTTGAGGCCGTAGCGCACCGCGCCCTCGGGGCTTTTCAGGGTCGGCTTGCCGCGAACGCCCGACAGGTCATAGACGCGGCCATCAACGACACCACAGTGCGGGCACACAACTCCGTCCGCCCAGACAATGCTCTCAAGATGCTCGAAAGCCTTGGCTTCGTCGTGGAAGTAAGGGGAAGAAAGAACCGACATGGTGAAACGCTCCGTTGATGAGCATTCTCTACCGCAGTCGTGTGGGTTTGTAAACTACATAAACGCCACTTATGTGCCAGATCAGCGTGACGATGTCAAGAAAAATAACCTATATGGTTATTCGCTCAACTGGATCCGCTTTCTGCGCCTCAGGACACCGAATACCAGATATCATCCTGGTCATTCGGAACAGCACCGCCCCGGGTGCGCTGGGCGGGCGATACCGCGCGCAGCTCGGGCTTCTGCCACGGCTTGCGCGATGCGGTCGGTTTGGAATTGGTCGTCATGCTGGTCCCCCATGTATAGGCAAACCATCGTTGCGCGGAAAAGGGCCGTGGGTCAAGCCGCTCATATCCGTCGCGATAATGTCCCGGACAATTCGCTGGCCCAAGCGCGAAAGCGCATTATGTTCGCCATTTTTCGGGGATGGGAGGGGCCGTTGTCGGGTCGCGGAGACGCTTTGATACGAAATGTGGCGATCATCGGGGGCGGCACTGCGGGCTGGATGACCGCCACCGCGCTCGCCGCGCATCTGTCGGCCGAAAACTGCACGATCCGGCTGGTGGAATCAGAGGCGATCGGCACCGTCGGCGTCGGCGAAGCGACCGTCCCGCCGATCCATCGGTTTCACAAGGGCGTCGGGATCGCCGAGGAGGACTTTCTCCGCGCGACCAAGGCGACGATCAAGCTGGGCATCCATTTCATCGACTGGCTCCGCCCCGGCGCCGATTATGTCCATCCCTTCGGCGGCTTCAATATCGACGGCGGCGACTATGCGCCGCGCGGATTTCATCACCTGCTCCACGCCGACGAAGCCTTCGACGCCTATAATGTCCAGATCATGGCGGGCCGCGCCGGCAAATTCGCGCCAAAGGCGGGCGGGCGGGACAAGGCGCTCGCTTATGCCTATCATTTCGACGCCGGCCTCTATGCCGCTTTCCTGCGCCGGATCGCCGAGGAGCGCGGCGTGTCGCGGGTCGAGGGTCAGGTCGTCGATGTCGAGCGCCATCCCGATACCGGCTTCATCGCCGCCGTCATCCTCGCCGACGGGTCGCGGATCGCCGCCGACCTGTTCATCGACTGCTCGGGGTTCGGCGGCCTGCTGATCGAACGCACGCTCGGGGCGGGCTATGACGACTGGAGCCGCTGGCTTCCCGCCGATCGCGCCGTCGCGGTGCCGTCGGCGCGGCACGAGACGCCCAGCCTGTTCACGCGCTCGACCGCCCGCGAGTCCGGATGGCAATGGCGCATCCCGCTGCAGCATCGCACCGGCAACGGCTATGTCTTCTCCAGCGCCTTCCTCAGCGAACAGGCCGCCGCCGACGCGCTGCTCGCGCGGCTCGACGCGCCGGCGCTCGCCGAACCGCGCACGCTGCGCTTCGTCACCGGCCGGCGGCGGCGGAGCTGGATCGGCAATTGCGTCGCGATCGGGCTGGCGGGCGGCTTTCTGGAGCCGCTGGAATCGACCGGCATCTTTCTGATTCAGGCGTCGATCCAGCATCTGCTCGGGCTGTTTCCCGGCCGCGACTGCGACCCCCGGCTGGCGGACCGCTTCAACGGCGAGGTCGCGGGCGTGTACGAGGATTGCCGCGACTTCATCGTCGCCCATTATACCTGCACCGAGCGCGAGGACAGCGAATTCTGGCGCTATTGCAAGGCGATGCCGCTCCCTGACAGCCTCGCCGACCGGCTCGACCTGTTTCGCACGCGCGGCGAGACCCTGCCGCCGCGCGGCAGTTTTTTTGGCGATCTCAGCTGGTATGCGGTGCTGACCGGACAGGGCCTGACCCCCGGCGGAAACCACCCCGTCGCCAGCACCCTGCCCGACGCCGATCGCCACAAGATGCTGCAACGCGCCCGCGCACAGGTCGCGCTGCAAGTCGCCGCCATGCCCGACTACGCCCATTTCCTCGCGCCGTTCGAGGCGACGAAAGACCACAGCCTCGCGCCCGCCTGACGCACAAGACCCCGCCCCGCCATTGCCACCCCGCCCCCGCCCCGTTAGTGGCAAACCATCGTGGACAGCAGCATCACCATCGGAACCGACGCCGCGCTAAATGCGGTCCGCATCGACGTGCAGGAACTGCTCGCGACGCGGCTGCTCGTGCAGGGCAATTCGGGGTCGGGCAAGTCGCACCTGCTGCGCCGCATCCTCGAGGAGAGCGCCGGCCTCGTCCAGCAGGTGGTGATCGATCCCGAGGGCGATTTCGTCACCCTCGCCGACCGTTACAACCATGTCGTGATCAACGCCGGCGACTATAGCGAGCGCGAGATCGCGGCGATGGGCGCGCGCATCCGCGAACATCGCGCCTCGGTGATCGTCGCGCTCGACACCCTCGACATCGAGGCGCAGATGAGCTGCGCCGCCGCCTTTTTGAACGCCCTCTTCGACGCCCCGCGCGAGCATTGGTTTCCCGCGCTCGTCGTCGTCGACGAGGCGCAGATGTTCGCCCCCAGCGCGTCGGGCGACGTCTCCGACACCGTCCGCCGCGCCAGCCTGTCGGCGATGACCAACCTCATGTGTCGCGGCCGCAAGCGCGGGCTCGCCGGCGCGATCGCGACCCAACGCCTTGCCAAGCTTGCGAAGAATGTCGCGGCCGAGGCGAGCAATTTCCTGATGGGGCGCACCTTCCTCGACATCGACATGGCGCGCGCCGCCGACCTGCTCGGCATGGAACGCCGCCAGGCCGAGGCGATCCGCGACCTCGATCGCGGCCATTTCCTCGGGCTCGGCCCCGCGATTGCGCGCCGCCCGGTGTCGATCCGCATCGGCGCGACGCAGACCGCGACCCGCGCCGGCACCCACAGCCTGCTGCCGCTGCCCGACGCCGAACCGCACGACATGCGCACGATGCTCTTCGCCGAGCTGGAGACGATGCCGCCGCCTCCGCCACCGCCGCCGAAACCCGTCCCCGCGCACGACCTGATGCGGCAATTCGCGGCGCACGACGACGACCTCGCGATCGCCGAAGCCGAACCCGACCCCACGCTCAGCCCCGAAGAGATCGAAGCGGCCGAGGCTGCGGCGGCCGCCGCCGCCGAGGATATCGAGGCCGGCATCGTCGCCGCGCTGCACGACATGCTCGCCGACCCCGACGGCGCCTTCCATCCCGAGGCATTCCTTTACCAGGATTTCTCGGTGCGCTGCCGCATGGCGCGGCTCGCGCGCGTGCCGCTCGACCTCGCGCAGTTCCGCCGCCGCTTCGCGCTGGCGAAGGGCGGCATCTTCGACCCCGCCGACCCGCGCTGGGCCGACCTGCTCGACGCCGCATCGCGCCTGCCCGACGACATGCTCGCGCCCTTCGTCCAGATCGGCCGCGCCGCGATGGAGGGCGAGGTCTGCCCCGACGACGACGCGCTCGGCCGCGCTTACGGCACGCGCTCGCCGGGGCGCATCCGCCGCCTCGTCGACTATATGGAAAAGCATGGCGCGGTCGTCGTCCGCTCGGACTTCGGCGGCCGCCGCTCGATCGGCATCCCCGCCTTGGGGCTCAGCACCGAGGCCGAATAACGCCCCGATTCCAGCGATTGACCTGACCTTTGCTTCGCTTACACCGATGGCAAGGGGGACATCATATGGCGGGACTCGACCGGGACGATTGGCAGGCGATCCAGGCTTTGTTCGATGAACTGGTCGACCTGCCCCCCGACACCCAGACCCAGCGGCTGACCCGGTCGGCGCACCCGCCCGAAATCATCACGGCGGTGCGCGGGCTGCTCACCGCGTCGCGCGGCGAGGGCATCCTCGACGGGACGCCCCCGCCGCTCGGAACCGAAGCCGCGCCCGCCGCTTACACCTCGCTCGCCGCCGGTCAGGATATCGGCGGCTTCACGATCGACCGGCTGATCGGGCGCGGCGGGCTGGGCGAGGTCTATCTCGCGCGCCGTGCCGACGCCGATTTCGACCAGAAGGTCGCGCTCAAGCTGCTCCGCGTCGACGCCGCCGAGCGCGCCGAAAGCTTCGCGCGCGAGCGCCGCCTGCTCGCGCGGCTCGACCATCCGGGGATCGCGCGGCTGATCGACGCCGGGGTCGCGCCCGACGGCCGCCCCTATATCGTCATGGACTATGTCGACGGGCAGCCGATCGACGCCTGGTGCCGCAGCCACGCCGCCGACCTCGACACAAGGCTGCGGCTGTTCCGCGAGACGTGCGATGCGGTCGCCTTCGCCCACGCCAACCTCGTCGTCCACCGCGACATCAAGCCCTCAAACATCCTGATCGACCCGGCGGGCAAGCCGCGCCTCGTCGATTTCGGCATCGGCAAATTGCTCGACGACAGCGCCGCCTTGCCCGCGACGACGCAGGCGATGCTCACCCCCGATTATGCCGCCCCCGAACAACTCGACGGCGACGAAGCGACGGTGGCGACCGACGTCTATGCGCTCGGCGTCGTCCTCTATGAGCTCGTCAGCGGCCAAAGCCCCTGGCGCAGCGACAAGGCGTCGGTCCCCGCAATGATCCGCCGCGTGCTCTATGAGGACGCCGCGCTGCCCAGCCGCGCCGCCGCATCGGGCAACGCGCCGGTCCCTGCGGGCAAGATCGGCGGCGATCTCGACGCGATCGTGATGAAGGCGATGCGGCGCAACCCCGCCGAACGCTACCTCAGCGTCTCGGCGCTGTCCGAGGACGTCGCGCGCCACCAGCAGTTCCTCCCCGTCCACGCCCGCGACGGGTCGACCCGCTATATGCTCGGCCGCTTCCTGCGCCGCTATCGCTGGGGCGTCGCCGCGACCGCCGCCGTCCTCGCGGCGCTGCTCGTCGGCGCCGGCGGCATCGCCTGGCAGGCGCGCGCGACCGCGATCGAACGCGACGCGGCACTGGCGGAGGCGAAAAGGTCGGAGGCGATCAACCGCCTGCTCACCGTCATGCTGCGCGACACCGCCGCCACCGACGAAGGCCAGACCGCGACCGTCAAGCAGATGCTCGACCACACCGCCGACAAACTCGCCAATTCGCTCGACCATAGCGCGGAATCGGCGGTGCTCGTCGGCACTTTGTTCAACCTCTACGTCAATCTGGAAGACAACGCCGGCTCCTACGCCCTCGTCAGCCGCGCGCTCGAGCGCGGCGTCGGCAGCGACAGCCCCGCCGCGACCGCCGATCTGATGGTCAAAAAGGCGGCCGCCGCCGCCGTGATCGGAAACACCGACGAAATGCCGAAGCTGCTCGCCTATGCCGAACGCGTGTTCAGCCCCGATCCGGTCCGCTACCGGCTGGAAATCGTCGAGCTGAAACAGGCGCAAGCGCAATATCTGCGCCGGACCGGCAAGACGCAGGAGGCGATCGATCTGCTCATCTCGACCCTCCCCGATGCCGAGGTGGTGTGGAAGGAAAACCACCGCGACGTCATCGCCATCTACAACAATATCCTCGTCTATATGATCGAGACCAGCCAGCTCGACGCGATGCCGCCGATCTTCGCGCGGGCCGATGCGCTGATCGCGCGGTCGGACGAAAGAAACAGCCCATCCGACCTCAATATCCGGCAGTTGAAGGCGCTGCGCCTGATCCGGCTCGGCAAACCCGCCGAGGCAGAACCCCTGCTCCGCGGCATCGTCGCGCAGCGCCGGGCCACGCTCGGCGAATCGGCGGGGCTCGCGGTCGACCTTGTGCAACTCAGCCGCGCCCAGGTCCCGCTCGGCAAATATGCCGACGCGCGCAAGGCGCTCGAAGAAGCCTATCCGATGGCCGCCGAAAATCTTTCGCCCAAGGCGATGCCGACGATCATCATCGGCGCCTCGCTCGCCGAGGCGCGCGCCGAAACCGGCGATATCGAGGGCGCGCAGGCGCTGATCACCCAGTTGCAGCCGTTATTCGACGCCGTGCCCCCCGGCGTGCCGACCGCCGTGCTGGGCCGCGCCCGCGCCGTCCTGCGCCTGAAACAGGGCCGGATCGCCGAAGCGCGCAAGGAAATCGACGCCGCCGAGGCGCTGTTCCGCCAAGCCGGACCCGGCGGCGAAGCCTATCTCAAATCCGCCGCCACCCTCCGCGCCCGGATCGCTGCGGCGGGATAGCGCCCAACGCCGTTTCGTCCCCATGGGGAGGCGAATGGCAGCTTTGGGGTGGGGAGCGGTCACAGCCTCCTCTCCCCTTGAGGGAGAGGATAGCGCAGCTTGCTCCTTCAGGAGCTAGCGAAGCTTGGTGAGGGGGAGCGCCGTCAGCGGATGCAAAACCCCGTCACAACTGCGGCCAGGCAGCAAGCGGAACCCCGGAGCCAGCCAGCGCCGACGGTTGAGACGACGCCCCGGCAAAGCCCGTCGGCCCGGACACCTCCCGATCGGAAAAGCCCTCAGACCGCCGCCATCTCCTGGTGAATCCATGCCCGCGCCTGCACCCACCAGCGCCGCACCGTGCGGTCGGTGACCCCCAGCACATCGGCGGTCTCGCGCTCGTCCATCCCGGCAAAGAAGCGGCAATCGACGACCTGCGCCAGATTGGCGTCCTGCCGCTTCAGCGCCTCGAGCGCCTCGCCCAGTTTCAGCACCTGCTCGTCCTCGGGCACCGCCGCCGCCAGCGAATCGAGGCTCTGGGTGAAGCTGTAGGTCGGCGCCCCGCGCTTCGACGCCAGCCGCGCCCGCGCCGCGTCGATCAAGATGTGCCGCATCGCGGTCGCCGCGCAGGCGAGGAAATGCGACTGGCTTTCCCACCCGTCGGCGCGGCGCAATTTGACATAGGCCTCGTTGATCAGCGCCGTCGTCTGCAGTGTCTGCGGCCCGCCGGCGCGATAATGCTCGCGCCGCGCGATCGTCTTCAGTTCGGCATAGAGGCTCGCGACCAGCGCATCGGCGGGACCGGGCAGGTCGTCCTCGGGGGGCGTATCCGGATCGATCGACTTTCCCCCGCAATGCGGCCCGCCAGCAAGCCTGACGAGATGATTTTATGCGGGCAGACCAGCAGTTTGGCAAGCGGGCTTCGCGTGCGTCACCCCGCGTCGTGCAAGATGATCCCCAACACCCGCCGCCGCCCCGATCGCAGCGCGCTCACCCCGTGCCGCATCGCCACCCGGTAATCGCCCCGGCTCCCGCGCACCGGCCGCGCATTGACCGCGAAGATCACCGCATCGCCCTTGGCCAGCGGCACGACGGCGGCGCGCGACTGCATGCGCGGGCGCTGCTCGGTCAGGATGAACTCGCCCCCCGCAAAATCGGTCCCCGGGGCCGACAGCAGCACCGCGATCTGCAACGGAAACACATGCTCGCCATAGAGGTCCTGGTGCAGGCAATTATAATCGCCCGGGCCATAATCCAGCAGCAACGGCGTCGGCCGCGCCTGCCCCGCCGCGTGGCAGCGCGCCAGGAAATCGGCATGGGCTTCGGGAAAGCGCACCCCCATCCCCATCCGTTCGTGCCAGCGGTTGGCGATCGGCGCCAGCCGCGCATAAAGCGCCGCGCGCAGCCCCGCGACCGGTTCGGGCAGCGGATAGGAAAAATAGCGATATTCGCCGCGCCCGAACCCGTGCCGCGCCATATGGACATGGCTGCGAAACCCCTCGGCCGCATCGTAACGCGCCGCGAGCCCGTCGCATTCGGCAGCGCCGAGCAGCCCCGGCACCACCGCCCACCCCTCGGCATCGAGCGACGCGGAGAGCGCGGGCCAGTCGATCGCGGCAAGGCGGGTGGCGAGCGTGGGCATTGTTTCCATGGTCATGTCCGGGCTATGCCGTCCCGCACCCCCGGCCGCGCCCCGTTTCTTGCGGCCAAAGCCAACGGACGCCCTGAACCATGACCTTCCGCCTCACCGCCGCCCTCTGCCTCGCCGCGCTGGCCGGTCCCGCCTCGGCGCAGACCGCCCCCGCCATCTCCGCCGACAACCTCAACGAAACCGTCCGCACCCTCGCCTCCGACCAGTTCCAGGGCCGCGCCCCCGGCACGATCGGCGAGGAACGCACCGTCGGTTATCTCATCGGCCGGCTCCAGGCGCTCGGGCTCGAACCCGGCGGCGTCGATGGCGGCTGGACCCAGCCCGTGCCCCTGCTCCACACCGCGCTCGCCTCGCCGACCAAATTGCAGTTCGAGCGCGCGAGCCATCACAACTACCAGCCGCTCGTGCAGGGCACCGACATCTATGTCTCGACGCTCCAGCCGGTCGATATCGCGACCGTCGCCGCGGCCCCGCTGGTCTTCGTCGGCTATGGGGTCAGCGCCCCCGAACGCGGCTGGGACGATTTCAAGGGCGTCGACCTCAAGGGCAAGGTGGCGGTCTTCCTGATCAACGACCCCGATTTCTCCGCCGCCGCGGGCGAACCCGTCGCCGGCAAGTTCGGCGGCAAGACGATGACCTATTACGGCCGCTGGACCTACAAGTTCGAGGAAGCCTCGCGCCGCGGCGCGATCGCCGCGCTGATCGTCCACGACAGTGACGGCGTCGGTTACGGTTGGAACGTCGTCAAGAGCGGCGGCGGCGAAAACTACGGCCTCGTCGTGCCGCCCGAAAAGCGCACCAGCCTGCAGCTGCAGGGCTGGATCGCGCATGACGTCGCCGACAAATTATTCGCCGACATCGGGCTCGACCTGGGGCAGCTGCGCACCGCCGCGCGCCGCGCCGACTTCCGCCCCGTCGAGCTGCGCGGCGTCACGCTCGAGGCCACGATTCCGGTGAAGCATGAGGTCGTGCAGAGCCAGAATGTCCTCGCCAAAATCTCCGGCGCCAAACGCCCCGACGAGGTGGTGATGTATGGCGCGCATTGGGACGCCTATGGCGCGGGCAAGCCCGATGCGCAGGGCCGCATCTACCGCGCCGGCGCCAATGACGACGCCCTCGGGGTCGCCGGACTGTTCGAGATCGCCCGCGCCTTTAAGGCGTCTCCAGTGCCCGACCGCAGCCTCGTCTTCGCCTTCTGGACCGCCGAGGAACGCGGGCTGCTCGGCTCGGAGGCCTATGCGCAGAACCCGATCTACCCCGTCGAAAAGACCGTCGCCAACCTCGGCCTCGACATCCTCCAGACCGCCGGCAAGGCGAAGGACGTCATCCTCGTCGGCAAGGGACAGGGCAGCCTTGAGGACGACCTCGCCCGCCTCGCCGCCGCGCAGGGCAGAACGGTGAGCGTCGAGAGCTTGCCCGAACGCGGCCTCTTCTACCGCGCCGACCATTTCTCGATGGCCAAGCGCGGCGTGCCCGTCCTCTTGATGATGGACATCGCCGGGGCGTCCGACCTCGTCGTCGGCGGCAAGGCGGCGGGCCAGAAGTGGGTCGATGACTATACCGGCAATTGTTACCATCAGGCCTGCGACGCCTGGGACGAGAGCTGGAACCTCGACGGCGCGGTGCAGGATATCGAGCTCTTCCGGCAGATCGGCGACGAACTCGCCCATTCGCCCAAATGGCCGGGCTGGAAGGACGGCAGCGAGTTCAAGGCGATCCGTGAGACGAGCGCCGCTGCGCGCAAATAACACCGCCAAAACGGCCCTCCCCGTCAGGGAAAGGCAACGAGATGGCGCGTGGTCGCTTCGCTGGCCACCCAGCCCGAACCCGCCGCCTTCAGGAGAGAGGAACGCCTAGCGCACCTCGCGCTCGACCAGCAGCTCGGTCGCGGGTTTGCGCCGCAGCGCGACGATCAGCACGCCAATCATCGCCAGCCCGCCACCGATCGCCATCCGCAGGTCGAAATGATCGTGGGTGATCCACACCCCGAAACCGATCGTCGCGAGCGGGGTCATCAGCGTCAGCGGCGCGAGCAAATTCGCCTCATAACGGTCGATCAGGTAATAATAGACCGAATGCGCGCCGACCGAGACGATCAGCGCGGTGAACAGTACTGCGGCGAGGAAGGGCCAGCCGACCGCCAGCGCTGCCGCCGCCTGCCCCTGCTCGATCGTCGCCGAGGCCAGGCCCAGCACGCTCACCGACACCAGCCCGACCCACGCCTGGAAGCGGAAAGGCGCGACATTATCGACCTGCTTCATCAGCACCGCCCCCACCGCCCCCGAAAAGGCCGAGGCGGCGACGAGCCACAGTCCCGTCGACAGCGCGAAGCCCGGCCGCCAGGTCACGATCAGCACCCCGATGAGCGTCAGCGCGATCCCCAGCCCGCGCCGCCAATGGATGCGCTCGCCGAGCACGAGCACCGACAAAAGCATCGTGAAGGGCACCCCCAGCTGCAGCACGATCGCGGCGGCCGAGGGCGAGGTGGTCTTGAGCCCGACGAACAGCAGCGCAAAACTGCCGCCGCCAAGGCACAGCGCGATCGCGACGATCCGCCACGCCGGGCGCGGCATCGGCAGCAGCCAGGGCAGCATCACCAGCGCGACGACCGCGAAGCGCAGCGCCGCATAGAAAAGCGGCGGGATCGCCCAGCTGTCGACGATGATCTTGCTCAGCACATTGTTGAACGCCCAGATCAGGCACACCGCAACAAGGAGGAGGAAGTCGCGAACGCGCACCATTTCACCCGCTTGGCGGAAAGCCGACCGTCCGCCCTTGCCGGGGCGTTAGCAGATAGGACGGATCATGGAACCCGCAGAACCGGGTAATAGCTATGCGGACTGGCCGGGCCCGCTCTGACAAGCCGGCGATGACGAATGGCCGCTTTCGGGCGTTAGCTGCCATTCCTTTTTCGTCACCCCGGACTTGATCCGGGCTCCCGCTCCGCAACGTCTGCAAAATGGATTTCACGCAAAAGCGCAAAGGCGCGAAGAGGTCGTGCCCGCCGCAAAGCGGCTTCTTCATCGATGCTGGGGCACGATGCCGCGACGATAGAAAGGCGACCTTGCGGTCGCGGGCCAGCTTCTTTGCGCCTTTGCGTCTTTGCGTGAAATAACTGGCCGAACCTATCGGCATCACCTCGGCGGAACGTCAGCAACCGACCCATTTCAATCATCGCTTTGAACTGGCGGGATGGCTAAAACTAGGCGCTCAAGATGACTTGAGTCAGAAGGAGCGACGATGATCGAGCACCACGGCAGCTGCCATTGCGGGCAGGTTCACTTGGTACTCCGCGACGAGCCAACCGAAGTCAGCGAATGCAATTGCTCGATTTGTCGGCGTACCGCCGGACTGTGGCACTATTGCCAACCGAAATTGGTCACGGTCGAGGGAGAGGGAGTAGCATACCAGCAGGGTGATCGCGCACTCGACACGTGGCACTGCCAAGCCTGTGGCTGTACGACACACTGGACGCCAACGGATCCCGATTACCAGCGCATGGGAGTCAATCTAAGGATGTTCGAACCGGATTTGTGGCGCGATTTGCCGCGTCGTCTTGTTGATGGCGCGTCTTACTGAAAAAGCCGCCCCTAACCAGCCAACTCCATCTCCCGTACCGTCAGCCACCACACCGGCGGATCATTCGCGCGTGACCGATTGCGGGCGTAACAATTTTGTCTAGTTTGCGCGGATGTCGAAGCCTCACATTCTGCCAACCGTCATTCTCGCAATGGGCTTGTTCGGCTGCGGACCAGCAGAAGAGGAGCCAACTCCCTCCATCGAAGCGAAAGCCTATTTCGATGTTTCTGCGGATGCCAAGGCCTGTGATCGTATAACGGCATCGCTCGTGGCTGGGGGCGATTTCAAAGCAACGGACATCGCCGGTTGCGACGGAATAATCGATAGCGCAAATCCGCCAGGCTTCCGGGTAACTCGTGTCAATGGATACTGCCACGAAGAGATGTGCGGCAGCGTATTGTTGGGCTGGTTTGCGGTGAAAGAAGATAGCGGCCAAGTTTTCGAGGTCGCGGATGTAGGGGATTGGAAGCTTGGTTCGGAAGTCACGCCCTCTCGCTGACGTCCCCACCCCAAACCAGCCCCCTACCCCGCCAACTCCATCTCCAGCACCGTCAACCCGCGCACGAGCGTCTCGCGCGTCACGGCGCCGCCCAGCGACACGCGCAGCGCCGCGCCGCCGCCCTCGCCCGCTGCAAAGGCGTCGGCGGTGATTGCGGTGACCCCGACCCCGCGCAGCGCCTCGGCGATACGCCCTTGGTCGGTCCCGGTCGGCAGCGGCACCCACAGATGATAGCCGCAGCCATGCGCGGCATAGGATCCTGCGGGCAATATCTCCGCCGCCAGCGCCTGCCGCGCCACCGCCTCCGCCCGCGTCTCGGCGACCAGCCGGTCGTAGCTGCCGTCCTCCAGCCAGCGCGTCACCAGCGCCGCGTCGAGCGGCGGCGCCATCACGCAGCTTTTGTGCACCTCGGCGGCCAGCGCCAGCGCCTCGCGCACCGACGGCGCCCGGACATGCGCGACGCGCAGCGCGGGCGACAATATTTTCGAACAGCTCGCCACATAGGTCCCCAGCTCGGGCGCAAAACTGGTCAGCGGCGCGATCGCCCGCTCGGGAAGCCGGCCATAGGCGTCATCCTCGATGATCCGCACCCCGTGCCGCCGCGCCACTGCGGCCAGCGCCCGCCGCTCCGCCTCATCCAATGTCCGCGTGGTCGGATTGTCGTTGGTCGGCACCACATAAAGCGCCGACACCTTGGTGGTCCGGCACAGGGCATCGAGCGCGTCGGCGTCCATCGCCGCGAGCGGCGCGAGTTTCAGCCCCGCCTTGCGCGCCAGTTGCAGGAACACCGAGTAGACATGGGTGCCGCACGCGACCACATCGCCCGCTTTCAGCGTCGCGGCGACGATCGCGTGCAGCGCGTTCTGCGCTCCGGCGGTTACGATCACCTCGTCGGCCGCACAAGCGAGCCCCAACCGTTCAAAAATCTCCACCCCTGCGGCGCGATCCGCAGCGCGCCCGCCCGCCGGCGTATAATGGAGCCGCCCGCCCGCGCCCGGCGCGCGCAACAGCGCGCTCGCCGTCCGCTCCCACGCCGCCAGCAGCGACCCGCCCGCGACCTCGGGCGGCATGTTCATGCCGGTGTCGAGCGGCGGCGGTCCCGCCGCGATCGCCTCCTGCGGCAGCACAAAGCTCCCCGCCCGCCCGCGCGCGCCGATCAGCCCGCGCCCGCGCGCCTGCTCATACGCCTTGGTGACCGTCGTCAGGTCGATCCCCAGCCGCGCCGCGAGATCGCGTTGCGGCGGCAGGCGGTCGCCCGCGCGCAGCTGGCCGCTCTCGACCGCCGTGGAAATCGCGTCGGCGATCGCCAGATATTTGGCGCCCGGCGTTTCGCTCAGGTCGGGAACCCAGGTCTCAGGCATCGCTCTCGCTCACCAACTCCCCCTTGGCCCGCGCGTGCTTTTCGCGGGCATTGAGGCCCGCCCACAGCGCGCCGGTGCCCGCTTCCTGCGCCTTGTTCACATATTGCGAGGCGACGAGCCAGCCCTTGATCGGCTGCAGCACCAACAGGCACGGGATGATCATCAGCGGCACCGAGGTCAGCAGATGCACCCACCACGCCGGGTTTAGCGCCACCTCGAACCACACGACGAGGAACAGCAACGGAAAGGCGACGAAGCACAGCGAAAAAAACGCCGGTCCGTCGTCGGGCGCCGCGAAATCATAATCGAGCCCGCACGCCTCACACTGGTCGCTGACCTTCAGCCAGCGCCGGAACATCTTCCCCTCGCCGCAGCGCGGGCACTGCCCGTGCAGCCCGGTCCGATAGATCCACCGCCATTTGTCGCCGCCTTCAAGCTCGCCTGTCATCGACTCGATACCTTCTCAAATCCATACACAATACCATACATAATAGCGGACATAACAAATGTCCAGCGCTCGTCTTGCGGGCGGCGGTGCAGGCGATTACGCCCCCTTCCATGAGCGACGAGAAAATCTACATCGACGCGAATCATCTGCTCGCCGATTCGCTCCGCCTTGGCATGCAGGTCGTCGACAGCGGCTTCAAACCGACGCATTTGGTGGGCATCTGGCGCGGCGGCGCGCCGGTCGGCATCGCGGTGCAGGAATTGCTCGACTATCACGGCCAGCACTGCGACCATATCGCGATCCGCACCTCGTCCTACCACGGCATCGACCGGCAGGACGCAAAGGTCAAAGTCTTCGCGCTGGGCTATCTCATCGACACCCTCGATCCCGAGGATCGCCTGCTCATCATCGACGACGTCTTCGACAGCGGCCGCAGCATCCGCGCCTTCATCGCCGAACTCAAGGCGCGCTGTCGCCACAACATGCCGCGCGACATCCGCATCGCCACCGTCTATTATAAACCGCGCCGCAACGTCACCGATCTGCGCCCCGATTTCTTCGTCCACGAAACCGATCAGTGGCTGATCTTCCCGCACGAGATCGACGGCCTGACGGTCGAGGAAATCCGCCGCCACAAGCCCGAGGCGGCGATCATCCTGCGCGAGGAAGGAAGCAACGATGCCTGACGGGTTCGCCTCATCCGAAGACCGCGCCGCGTTCATCGCGGCGCTGCCCAAGGCCGAGCTCCACCTCCATATCGAGGGCAGCCTCGAACCCGAACTGATGTTCGCGCTGGCGCAGCGCAACGGCGTCGCCATCCCCTTCGCCAGCGTCGATGAAGTCAGGGCGGCCTATGGATTCTCGAACCTCCAGGACTTCCTCGACATCTATTACCAGGGCATGGGCGTGCTCATCACCGAGCAGGATTTCACCGATCTCACCGCCGCCTATCTCGCCCGCGCCCGTGCCGATAACGTCCGCCACGTCGAAATCTTCTTCGACCCGCAGGGCCACACCGAACGCGGGATCAAATTCGAGACCGTGATCACCGGCATCACCCGCGCGCTCGACAATGCGAAGACGCAGTATGGCATCAGCTCAAAACTGATCCTGTGTTTCCTCCGCCACCTCAGCGAGGCCGACGCCGAAGCCACCCTCGACGAAGCGCTGCCATATCTGGACCGCATCGACGGCGTCGGCCTCGACAGCAGCGAGGTCGGCCACCCGCCGTCGAAATTCGCCAACGTCTTCGCCCGCGCCAAGGGCCTGGGCCTCAAAATCGTCGCCCACGCCGGCGAAGAAGGTCCGCCCGAATATGTCCATGAGGCGCTCGACATCCTCCGGGTCGACCGCATCGACCATGGCAACCGCAGCCTCGAAGACCCCGCCCTCGTCGCGCGGCTCGCCGCCGAGGGCATGACGCTCACCGTCTGCCCGCTCTCGAACCTCAAGCTCTGCGTCGTCGACGACCTCGCCGCCCACCCGCTCCGGACGATGCTCGACGCCGGCCTCGCCGCGACGGTGAACAGCGACGATCCCAGCTATTTCGGCGGCTATGTCGGGGCCAATTATCTTGCGGTCGCGGACGCCCTCGACCTGTCGAAAGACGAGCTTGTGACCTTGGCTCGCAACAGCTTCACCGGCTCTTTTCTGGACGACGCCGACAAGGCGGCGCATCTCGCGGCGATCGAAGCCTGTGCCTAAGCTGCGGCGGGCACGAGCATTTTCAATCCCTGCAGCCTGACGATCTCGCCACCCTCCCACACCGGCGCCGCGATCAGCCGCATCCAGCGCCGCGCGCCGGTCACGGGCGCGATCTCGGCGTCGAGGGTGAAACCGCGCCGGTGCCGGATCGCATAGGCGCGCAGCGACTCCATCGCCGCGCGCGACCCTTCGCAATAGAGCGCCACCGTCTCGTCGCGCGACACGCGCGCGCCGTCGGGAAGGCCGAAAATCGCATAGACTTCGCGCGACCAGGTCAGCCGGTTGTCGGCAAGCTCACAGCTCCATTCGCCGGGCCTCGCAAGTCCCGGCGGCAGACTCCGTCCAGCGTCGGCGACGGCCAGCCCCGCGTCATAATCGTGCAACTGACCCAGCTCGAAGTGCCGGGCGCGCTCGTAAAGCGGCCAGCTGTGATGGATCGGCAAGGGATGGGTATGTCGCACGTCCGCTCCTCGGATCGGACCCTTACGCTAATCGCCACCGACTAACAATGTGTGACCATCCCGCCGTCGCGCGCCGTCATCCCGCGATCAGCACCCCATGATAGGCCGGGTCCTCGAACGCCATCCCGGCGCCCGTCGCGACACAGGTCAGCGGATCCTTCGCGACCCGCACGTCCAGCCCCGTCGCCCGCGCGATCGCTTCGTCCATCCGGCCGAGCAGGGCGCCGCCGCCGGTCAGCGTGATCCCTTCATCGATAATGTCGGCCGACAATTCGGGCGGCGTCTGTTCGAGCGCGGCGCGCACCGCGCTCACGATCTGGCCGACCGGCTCGGCGAGCGCCTCGGCGATCTCGGCCTCCGACACGCGGATCTCGGCGGGGCGGCCGTTCACGAGGTCGCGGCCCTTGACGCTGATCACCATGCCCTCGCCCTCGGGCGCCACCGCGCAGCCGATCGCCAGCTTGACGCGCTCGGCGGTCATCTCGCCGATCATCAGATTATGTTTGCGACGGATATAGGAGGAGATCATCTCGTCCATCTTGTCGCCGCCGACGCGCGCCGAATTGCTGTAGGCGACACCGCTCAGCGACAGCACCGCGACCTCGGTCGTGCCGCCGCCGATGTCGACGACCATCGCCCCGCGGGGCTCGGCGACCTGCAGCCCGGCGCCGATCGCCGCCGCCAGCGCTTCCTCGACCAATTGCACCGACACCGCGCCGGCATTGGTCGCGGCGTCGCGGATCGCGCGGCGCTCGACCATCGTCGACCCCGACGGCACGCAGATCACGACGTTGCTGCGCCGCCGCAGCCGGCTCGCGCCGCCGAGCACCTTGTCGATGAAAAATTTGATCATCTGCTCGGCGACGTCGATGTCGGCGATGACGCCATCGCGCAGCGGGCGGATCGCCTCGATATTGCCGGGGGTCTTGCCCATCATCAGCTTGGCGTCGTTGCCGACGACCTTGACCCGCCGCACGCCGTCGCGCGTTTCGAGCGCGACCACGGACGGTTCGTTGAGGACGATGCCCTGGCCGCGGGCATAAACGACGGTATTCACGGTGCCGAGGTCGATCGCCATGTCATGCGCGGACGCGCCAAAGCCATGGCTGAAACGATGGAAAAAACTCATGGGGGGTGCGGACCCTTTTGGCGGCGTTCGGGGGGGCGGGTCCGACCGGCCACCCGCGCCCGCACCCGCTATCCCAATCGCTTGCGGGGCGCGCGGGGGTGCGTCAACCGGCGCCATAGCCGGGCCGTTGGTTAATCAGGATCGAACGAAATCGGCGCGCCAGAGCGTGCAGCGGCCGCGTCAGTGCGAGGCGCCCATCGACACCTGTTTGGGCAAGGGCGCGCACCAGACCGCGATCGCGGCGACCACGAACACGACTCCGGCGGCAAGGAACAGGTGCAGCACACCGATCGTCGCCGCCTGCACATCGACCAGCCGCTCGATCGCCGCGCGCGCCTGTTCGAGGGTCAGCCCGGCGCGCTGCATCAGGTCCATCGTCTCGGCGGTGCCGTTCATATGGCCGACCAGTTCGGATCGGGCGACGCGATTCTCCGTGTCCCACGCCGAGGTCGCGACCGCCGTCCCGATCGCGCCCGACAGCGTACGGAGAAAGCTCATCAACCCCGCCGCCGAGGTCTGCTTGTCGGGCGGCACCGAACTCAGCGCGAGCGCGGTCAGCCCGACAAAGAAAAAGGGCATGCCCATCCCCTGCAGCAGATGCGGCAGCGCAAGCGTCCAATAATCGACATCGGCGTTCCAGCTTGCGCGCAGGATCGAGATGAAGGCCATCCACAAGATGCCCGCGCTGATCGAGAGGCGGATGTCGACCTTGCCGATCAGCCCCGCCGCCACCGGCGACAGCAGCACCGCGAACACCCCGATCCACGCGACAATATAGCCGGTCTCGGTCGCGGTATAGCCCGCGACCTGCTGCAGCCAGAGCGGGGTCAGCACCACCTGCGCAAAAAAGGCCCCGAACCCCAGCGAGATCGCGACCGTCGCAAAACTGAACCCGCGAAAGCGAAAGACCCGCAGGTCGACGACCGGGTTGGCGTCGGTCAGCTCCCAGATCACAAAGGCGGCAAAGGCGATCGCGGCGGTGATCGCGAGGGCGACGATCCAGGTCGATTCGAACCAGTCATGCTCGCGCCCGGTATCGAGCATCAACTGGAAGGCGCCGACCGACAGCACGAGCAGGATCAGCCCGATCGTGTCGATCCGCGCCTTCGCGCGCTTGGTCTCGAACGGCCGCAGCAGGCTGGCGACCCCGAAGGCGCACAGCGCCACGACGGGGATGTTGATGAAGAAGATCCAAGGCCAGCTCCAATTGTCGCTGATCAGCCCGCCCAGGATCGGCCCGAGGATCGGCGCCGTCGTCGTCGTCATCGCCCAGATCGCAAGCCCGATCCCGGCCTTTTCCTTCGGGAAGATGCGCAGCAGCAAGATCTGCGACAGCGGCATCAGCGGTCCGCCCGACAGGCCCTGCAGGATGCGGAAGATGACCAGCCCGTCCAGCGTCCGCGAAACCCCGCACAGGATCGAAAAGACGCCAAAGCCGATGATCGAATAGAGGAACCAGCGGACCGTGCCGAAGCGCATCGCGAGCCAGCCGGTCAGCGGCACGCTGATCGCATCGGCGACCGCATAGCTGGTGATGACCCACGTCCCCTGCGTCGGCGACACCGCCAGCCCGCCGGCGATATGCGGCACCGACACATTGGCGATGGTGGTGTCGAGCACGACGACGAAATTGGCCAGCGCCAGCGCAAAGGCGGCGGCGAACAGCCGCACCCCGGTCAGCGGCGCGGGCTCGTCGGACAGGATGGAGGTGGCGGCGCTGGCCATGGTTCAGCTCATTTGCCGCGCGTGTCGATCGTCGCTTCCATCGACAATCCGACGCGCAGCGGATGCGCTTTCAGCTCCTTGGGGTCGAGCGCGATGCGCACCGGCAGGCGCTGCACCACCTTCACCCAATTGCCCGTCGCATTCTGCGCCGGGATCAGCGAAAAGGCCGCGCCGGTCCCGCCGGCGATGCCGACCACCTTGCCGTGGAAGACGACATCGTCGCCATAATAGTCCGACACCAGCTCGACCGGCTGGCCCATGCGAATGTCCTGGAACTGGCTTTCCTTGTAGTTGGCGTCGACATAGGCAGTCGAAATCGGGACGATCGTCATAATCGGCGCGCCCGCCGCGATCCGCTGCCCGACCTGCACCTGCTTGTTGGTCACGATCCCGTCGACCGGCGCGCGGATCACCGTGCGCGCCAGATCGAGCTCGGCCTTTTCCAGCCGCGCCTGCGCCGCCGCCACATCGGGCGCACTGTCGATCGTCGTGCCGCGCGTCAGTGCCTCGGCCGCGCCGAGGTCGCCCGCCGCCGAGCCCTGCGTCGCCTGCGCCGACGCGATTCCGGCCGACGCCAGATCGCGCGCCGCCGTCGCCGACTGCAGCGCCGCCCGGGCCGAGGTGATTTCTTCGCCCGACACCGCACCGGTACCTGCGATGCTCTCGCGCCGCGCCAGTTCGGCGCGTGCCTTGTCGACCGCCGCATTGGCGTCGCGCAGCCGCGCCCGCGACTGGTTCACATCGGCGCCGCGCGCCGCGACGCGCGCCCGCGCCGCATCGGCATTCGCCCCCGCCTGGCCATAGCGTTGCCGCGCCAGCCGCAGCGCGGCCTCGGCATCGGCGACCGCCAGCTTCGCATCGGCATCGTCGAGGATCACGAGGACGTCGCCCTTCTTCACCGCCTGCGTGCCCGCGACGCGCACCTCCTGCACCGGTCCCGCGACGAGCGCGGTCACCACGGCGGAATCGGCGCCGACATAGGCATTGTCGGTATGCACGCGCCCGGCTTGGGTCAGGAAATACCAGGCCGCCCAGATCAGCGCGGCGACCACCACGACGATCAACAGGATGCGCAGGAATTTCGCGCGCGCGGCGCCATTGCCTTCGGCCTGTTCGGGGGAGGTTTCGGCGGGGATCGCAGCCGTATCGTCGGCCATCATAGCTCTCCTGTTGAAGTCTTGCTCCGATAGCCGCCGCCCAGCGCACGGATCAGGCTGATGTCGAGCGCCAGCTGCCGCGCCTCGAGGTCCGCCACCGCACGCGCGAGCGCGACCTGGCTATCCTCGGCGGTCAGCTGCACGATCTGGTTCGACAGCCCGGCGCGATAGCGCAGCCCGGCCAGTTTCGACGCCTCGCTCGCCGCCGCCAGCGCCTCTCGCCGTTCGGCGAGCTGGCGCGCATTCGCACTGCGGCTGGCGACGATATCGGCAACATCGCGCAGCGCCGCGATCAAGGTCCGGTCATAGGTCGCGACGGCGACGTCATAGTCAGCGCGTGCGCCGCGATAGCGTCCCTGCAAGCGCCCGCTGTCAAAGATCGGCAGGCTCAGCGCGACCCCGCCATTGCCATATTCGGATCCCTTGTCGAACAGGTTGGACAGGCCCAGCGACTGCAGACCGACCAGCGCCGACAGGCTGATGTTCGGATAGAAATCGGCGCGCGCGACGTCGATGCGCTTCGCCGCCGCTTCGCCGCGCAAACGCGCCGCAACGATATCGGGGCGCCGCCCGATCAGCGCGATGCCCGCATCGGCCGGCAAACCCGCCGACGGTACGGCGAGCGTCGGCCGCATGATCGCCAGCCCGCGATCGGGGCCGGCGCCGACCAGCGCCGCGATCCGGTTGCGGGTCAGCGCGATCGCTTCCTCGAGCGCGACGACGTCGCCGCGCGCGGCGGCGGCGCGGCTCTCGGCTTGTCGCTGCGCCGCCTGGTTCTCGATCCCCGCTCTCGCGCGCGCCGCCGACAATGAGGCGCTCGCCCCGCGCACCCGCACCGCATCCTGCGCGACATCGAGCGCGGCGAACTGCCCCGCCAGATCGGCATAGGCGCCTGCGATCCCGGTGCTCAGCATCAACCGCGCCTGCGCGGCGTCGACCCGCGCCGCCTCGGCTTCCGAGGTCGCCGCCGCCAGCGCCGCGCGATTGCGGCCCCACAGGTCGAGATCGAAGCCGAAGGTCGCGGCGACATGTCCGGTATCCTGGATTCCGTCGGGCACGAACTGCGGCGGAATGCCCAGATTCTTGCTCTGCTGCGTGCCGCCCGCACTGGCCTCGACGCCGACGCGCGGGCCCAGCGCCGCGCCGGCCTGCTGCGCCAGCGCATCGGCGGCGCGCACCCGCGCGGCGGCGATCGCGACGTCGGGCGAACCCGCCAGCCCCTCGTCGATCAGCCCGGTCAGCTGCGCGTCACCGAACCCCTGCCACCATCCCTCGACCGGCCACGCGCCCGCCGCATCGGCAAAGGAGGCGTTCGACGCCAGCGACTCGGGCGCGACGGGAACCGGCTTCGGCCCGACGTCGGGGGTCGCAACGCAGCCCGCGAGCAGGCCGAAAACTACGGTGGTCAAAAAAAATCTGCGGGGCATGGCATCCAACGATACTAGCTGGTATCATGCGCCATTGAACTGCGGACGATAAGTTGTCAATCGAAATGATACCAGACAGTACGACCACTTTGGACGATGCCACTGCGGCGCGGCGCAAGGCCTTTGTCGACGCCGCGCGCGCGCTGTTTTTGGCGAACGGCTATAGCGGCACCACCATGTCGTCGATCGCCGCCAAGGTCGGCGGGTCGAAGACAACGCTGTGGACCTATTTCCCGTCGAAGGAGGACCTGTTCGCGGCGGTGGTTGACGAAATCGTCGGCGAATATGGCACCGCGCTGCACGTCGACCTGCCGGTCGACCAGCCGGTGGTCGAGGTGCTGACGCGCTTCGGCAATGTGCTGATGGCGGCGCTGGTCACCACACCCCTGCTGTCGCTGTTCCGCCTCGTCGTCGGCGAGGCCGAGCGCTTTCCGCATCTCGCCGAAACCTTCTATGATCGCGGCCCGCGTCGCGGCAAGGCGCGCGCCGCGATCTGGGTCGCCGCCAAGATGGCGCGCGGCGAATTGCGTCAGGGCGATCCGATGCAGGTCGTCCGCCATTTCGCTGGCCTCTGTCAGTCGGGCCTCTATCAGCACGCCGTGCTCGGCCTTCCCGAAGGCCGCGAAACCCACCGCCTCGCCGCCGAAGTCGATGCGGCGGTCGAAACCTTCTACCGCGCCTGGGGCCCCGAAGCGCGCTGACCCGGAACGATCAGCGCCCGTGCCGCCGCGCCAGCGCGATCCCCGCCAGATTCTGCGTCCGCTTGGTATGCCGCACGCGCGGCATCGGCCCGTCGCCGACGAGCGCGAGATAGGCCGCCAGATGGACCACCGCACCGCCGCGCGCCGGCGCCGTCCCGTTCGCCTGCGCCACCACAGCGGCAGCATCGCCGAGCAGGGTAAAATCGGCCAGCCCGCGCGCCCGCGCCAGCCGCAGCGCCGCGATCAGCGCCAGCCATTCGGCGTCGAAACTGCTGCCCTGCCCTGCGTCGCCGTCGATCTCCGCCACCCCGCCGCAAACGACGGCGATCTCCATCGCCCCCGGATTGGGCCGGGCGCCCCCGTCGAAATAGATTTTGGTTCGCCGCGTCGTCACGCAGCGACCCTAGCGATTCAGAATTTCCCGCGCACCGAGAAAGCGAAGACCGGTCCGATCAGCCGGTTGCGCTCCTCGACGAAGGCGATATCGCTCTCGCCGCGCACCCCGGTATAGACGGTACGATCACGCTTCGAGCGTGCGTTCGCGATGTTGGCGAGTTGCGCCCGTACCGTCAGTCCCATCACATTCTTGTGCTCGATATAGGCTGCGGCGAACCACGGGCCTTCCCACGTCTTGTCGACCTGGTTGCGGCGATAGTTCGGCTGGTAATGCCCATAGTTGGCGCTCGCGCCCAAGGCGATATCGCTGCCCGGGATGTCGTACCGCGTGCCGAGTTCGATCACGGTATCGGTGAACCCGCTCCACTGGCGCTTCTCGCCGGTGAAGGGATCGCGCAGCGAGCTTTTCTGCAGCAATACCCGCGTCTCGAACTTCATGCCCTTGATGCCCGCCGGATCCATGTTGATCGTCGCGGTCCAGTCGATCGCCCCGGCCTTCGCCTTGGCGATATTGCCCACCGCCTCGCCATCGACCCCGACCGGCACGACATCGACGCGATCCTCGACGTCGCGATAGATCAAGATGACCTTGGTCGATCCCCAGGCGCCGAACTTCTTGTTGATCTCGGCCTCATAGCTCCAGTCCTGCTGGGGCCGGAGGTCGTTGTTGCTCTCATTCTGATTGCCGTCGTTGAGGAAGGCGCGCGCGAGGAAATCGTAAAAGGACAGCTGCAGCACGCGCCGCCGGATCTTCAGCGATGCGTCGAAATCGGCGGTCGGCGTCCAGGCGAGCGACAGCGACCCCTTCGGCCGCGAAAAGGTGCGGGTCAGGCCGTTGACCCCGGTCTGGGTAATCGTCGAATGCTCGGCGCCCGCGACGATCTGGAACGACAATTTGTTCGTCAGCTTGCGTCCGAAGCTCAGCAGCCCTTCATAACGATCCTCGCTGACCCCGCCGGTGCCACCCGGAAAGGGTATGTCGACGAACACGCCATTCTCAAGCTCCGCGATCGACGCAACATTGTCGAGCGTGTTAAACGCCGCCTCGCCCGACAGCTGCCAGTCGCCGCCGAACATCTTCCATTGATATTCGCCGCGCGCGATCGTCTCGCCCAAATCGCCGGTCTGCGCGAAGCGGTCGCCCTCGGCCGACCGGCCGTCGGCAAAGGTCGTGACGATTTCCTGTGAGTAGGGCTCGTGGCTGAACCGCCGCAGTCCGATCAGCTTGAGCTTGCCCGGCCCGACGCCGAATTGATAATCGCCGCTGACCTCGTAATTCCAGCTGTCGGCATTTTCATAGACAGTGCGCAACCGGTCGGGCTGGCCGGGGCCGGTGCGGACGCCATCCTCATAATAGCGGTCATATTTGCGCTGATAATGGCCACCGAAATTGGCGACCGTGTCGCCGGCGGGATCCCAGGTGATCCGCCCCGACAGCTTGGGCGTGTCATAATGGGTGTTCCAGATATCCTTGCGCCGCTCGATGATCTGACCCGCGCCATTATAGATCAGCGTCGGTCCGCCCGCGCCGCTGCGCGCCGATTCATCATTGTTGAGCGACGCCTCATATTCGACATCGCCCTGCCGCCCGCGCACCGACACGTCGCCGCGCGTGAACAAGGGATCGGTATAATGCGCCCGAAACTCGGGCTTCCACGAAAATTGGCCCGAAAAACTGTCGGCGCGATAGACGATGTTCGCGACTTGCCCCGACAATCCGGGAATATCGAGCGTCGCGCCGTCGACGATCTCGATCCGCTCGACATTGCCGGCGGGGATGCGCGACAATTGCGTATACATGTCGTCGCCCTTGTTCGACGGCCTTTCGCCGTTGAACAGCACATTGCCCGTCGCCTGCCCCAGCCCGCGCAGATTCTCATTGTCGCGGATCGAAAAGCCCGGGACCTGGTTGAGCATGTCATAGGCGTTTTTCGGCGCGTAGCGCGCGAAGTCGGCGGGAGCGTAAACCTGCCGCGCCGCACTGCTCGCGCCGCCGGCGGGCGCTGCGGTCGGCGCCGGCGGCGGGGTGTCGCCGGTCGGCGCCTCCTGCGCCGCGACCGGGGCCGCAACCAGCGCCGCCGCGATCGCCGACAGACTGATCAGCGGCTTCACTGGCCACCCCCGGTGCCGCCGTTCATGGCTTTTGCATATGCCCCGGTCACGCCCATCGCCTTCATCCCGATCACATCTTCCGCCGATAATTTTTCATAGCCCGCCGCCGCCAGCTCGCGCACATAGTCGCCGGTGACGCCCAGCGCCTTCATCGCGGTCACATCGTCGACCGACAGCCCGGCGAAGCCCGCCGCGTTGAGATCGCGGACATAATCGCCCGTCACGCCCAGCGCGCGAAAAGCGACGGCATCGTCGATCTTGTGGAGCGCCAGCGACGTGCCCTTGAACCCGCGCACATAGTCGGGGGTGACCTCGAGCGCGCCCGCCGCAATCAGGTCGTTCGCATCTTGGGGCGTCACCCCCTCGGCGGCCAGCCCGTCGGCGAGTTCGATCGTCGCATCGACGATCAGCATCGCGAACAGCTCGTCGCGCTTCTCGGGCGTCAGCCCGCGCGCTGCCAGCGCCCGCTCGAATCCGGCGTCGGGCGCGAAGCTGCAGCTTCCCTTGCCCACAAAGGCCTTCGTCAGCGTGCCGGTGCAATCGAGTGTGCCGGCTTCATGGACCACCGAAAACCGCACCGGCCCGCTGCCGCCGAGCGCGGCGCGCGCGGCGTCGAACTCGGGCCGCTTCGCCGCCAGCGCATCGTCGAGCGACAGGTCGCTGCTCGACTTGGCGTGCGCAAGCCGCAGCTTGGGCGCGCCCGCCTTGCCGGCATCGGCGTCGACGGTCCAGCGAACCTCGCCCTTTTCCTGAGCCGCGGCGGTCGCCGGCTGGCCGGGTCCGGCGCACGCCAGCACCGACATCAGCATCAAGCCGGGCGCAATCATCATTGTCTTCATGGCAACACTCCTCCCTTCGTGCGCCAGACGAGCGTCACCGCTCGCCGCCGCAACGACGTTTCAAAAGAAACTTTCGATCAGTGACCCCTCAGTACGGACGAACGTCCGGACGTTATTGGGCTTTTGCGGGCGCATGCCCGAACATCATCAACCTCGTGCGGACGAACGTCCGGCTATCGGTTGTCGGGTACCTCGGGCGGCTCCGGCGGCTCGGGAACCTCGATGCGCGCCACCCGGCCGTCGGCCGATCGCGCCTCGATCACGCCGCCGGGACCCACGCTGACCGTCGCCGACCTCTCGCCCCTGGGTCCTTTGGCCGCCTTCACCGCCACCGGTCGGCGCGGACCGGGAACGGCACGGAGTGCGATCGCGTCGTCCGCGTCGCGCATGGTGACCCCGGCGCGCTGCATGTCGGTGACGAAGTCGCAATCGACCCCCATCGCCTTCAGCGCGATCAGATCGTCCATCTGGACCCCCGGGAAATGCGATTTCATGTCGCGGGCAAAGGCGGTGTTGACCCCCAGCTGCCGCGCCCCGACCAGTTCGCCGATGTCGGCGTTGGGGACGATCGCGCGCATCGACCGCACATAGGACGCGTCGATACCCGACGCCTTGGCGGCGATCATGTCGTCGGCGTTGATCGGTACCCCCTGCTCGCGCATCTCGGCGACATATTCGGGGGTCACCCCGACCGCGCGCAGGCTGACCAGCTCCTCGGCGGTGAGTTTCCGCGACGTCGCGGCAGCGGCCACCGCCTGATCCTCGGCGGTCGCTTTGGCAGCCACCGCCGACCGCGACGCTGCCACCGCCTCTTGCCGCGCCGCGACGGCGACCGCGCGGCTTTCCTCCGCTGTCTTTTGCGCTTCGGGTGCGGTGGCGGAGAAAGCGGCGAGCGGCACCGTCAGCCCGACGAGCAGCAGGAAGCTGCCCAGCATCCAGCCGCCGCTCGCGGGTCCGCGCTTCAGGCTGCCGTCGAGCACGCGGGTGATCCGGCGCTTGAGGCTGCTCTTGGCCGGCGCCACACCATGCGCCGCCAATAATGCGGCCTTATTATCGTGGCGCGCCGCGCCGACCAGCAAGGTCGCATAATCGGGGCCGTCGATGTCGGCCATCAGCACGGCATCGTCGGCGGCTTCTTCGCGCAATTGGTGGCTCTCGCGCGCCAGCATCCACACGAAGGGATTGAACCAGAACACCGCGCAGGCAACCCGCGCGCCGAGCAATTTCGCCCAGTCGAGCCGCGCGACATGCGCCAGCTCGTGCGCGATGATCGCCTCGGCCTCGCCCGTCGCCTGCACCGCCTTGGGGCTCAGCACGATCGTCGGGCGCAGCACCCCCCAGCTGATCGGCGAACGCAATTCCTCGCTCACCAAGAGCGCGGTGCCATGTTTGAACCCCATGCGCCGCTGCGCCTCGGCGAGCGCCGACAGCCACGACGGCTGCACCAGCACCTCGGCGCGCCCGCGCATCGCGAACAGGCGGACGACCGCGAGCAGCATCACGCCGACCAGCAGGATGAGCGGGATCGCATAAAGAAAGGGGGCAATATCGCCCAGCGACGCCAGCACGACCGGCGGCGAACCACCCGCATCCACCACGACAGGGACTGAGGTCGCGGCGGGCGCGGCAAGGTCGGCCGCCGGTCCCCCTGTTGTCGCCAGATCGCTGGCCGCGAGTGCTGCGGGGGCAGCGGCGGCGAACCATTCGGCCGGCAGCGGCGCCCATTTCGGCAGCAGCAGGATCGCCGCAGGCAGCGCGAGCAGCGCGAACAGCCCGCTATGCGCGATCATCGAGCGTTCGCCCGACGAGCGCGACCGCGCGAGGCGCAGCAGCAGCAGCGTACCCCCCGCGACTGCGGCGGATTTCCACGCCAGGCCCAGCAGCATCGAAGCGGTGATCACCATCTCCGGCATCATTTTGCCCTCCCTTCGCGCGCCTGCGCGATCAGTTTTTCCAGCTCGTCGAGTTCGTCGCCGCTCATCTCGTCCTGCATGCCGAGCAGCGCGGCGGCGGCGCTCGTCGCCGATCCGTTGAAAAAGACGCGCACCACCTGGCCCAGCGCCGACTTGCTCGCGGCTTTCTCGGGCACGCTCGGCGCATAGACGAAGCCGCGCTCGGACTGTTCACGCGCGACAAAACCCTTGCCCTCGAGCCGCTTGAGCATCGCCCGGATCGCCGACCCCGACAGCTCGTCGCTCAGCGCCTCGGCAATTTCGGTCACCGTCGATGCGCCGCGTTCGTACAGGACGTCGACGATCTCGCGTTCCCGGGGTGGCAAACTGGTCAGCATCCGAATCACCTCATGCGCTACATTTGTAGCGTGCTACATTTGTAGCGCATGCTTGGCAAGGGGTTTTATTCGGGTAATACACATGGACTAGAGCGACTGCGGAAAATCGGTGAAATCCTGGCGCGCTACCCGCTTGGCCAGCGCCGCGATCGCCCCGGCATCGACCGTTTCTCCCAGCGCCAATATGCGAAAATAGAGCGGCGCCGATCCCGATTCGAGGACATCGCGCGGCGAAGCGCCGACCGGAATTTCGCCCCGCGCAATCGCGCGCGCGACGATGTCCCCGCTCACCGCAAAGCGCTCTTCCCAGAAAGCGCTCCGCATCGCCTCATAGTCGGGATCGATATCGCGCCGCATGGCGAAGGCATGGAAAAGATCCTGCGTCAGCGGCTGCATCAGGACCTCCGCGATGCTCGCGAGCAGTTGCGCCAGGTCGCCCTCAAAGGAGCCGGTATCGGGCGTCGGCACCTTGGCGCGCATCTCGCTCAGCATGATATCGAGCATCAGTTCGGACTTCGCCGGCCAGCGCCGATAGATGGTCGTGCGGTTCACACCCGCGCGCGCCGCGATTTCGGGAATTTCGACCCCCGCGTAACCGCGCTCGGCGAGCAGTTCCAACGCGGCCTTGTGGATCGCCGCGACCACTTTCGTCGCCCGCCCGCCCGGCCGGGTCCCGGCACGCTGTGTCTCGCTGGCTGCCGACGTGGCATCGATCTTCGACATTCGGGTTGCACCTCGTCACTATAGCAACTATAGTTGCGTTTATAGCATAGGGCGAACGGAGTCGGACGCAATGGCAATCGATCTGCAAATCTTCATCGCGAATGAAAATATCGCGTCCGACCGGGTGGCCGCATGGGAACGGCGCAGCGCGCTAAAGGCCCTTGGCAAACTCGGCGTGCGCGCCGAGCGCACCGACTTGCCCGCGCTTCGCGAGCAACTGGCGCGCCGAAAGGAAGCGCTCGGCCATGACGCGATCCGGTCGCTGTTCCGCCGTGAACTCGCGCTGGCCGATCGCATCGCCAAATCGGTCGCCTGGCTGTCGCGCGGCCGCCGCCGGTTCAGCATCGTCGAAATCGTCTCGCCCGCCGGAACCGCCGAAGGCTTCGCGCACTGGTTCGAGGAGGCCGCACGCCGCGACCGCGAAGAGGTGATGATCGCCGCGGCGCCCGAACATTATCTGATCGCCACCGACGCCGCAGGCCGCCAGGAAGTGATCGAGACCAACGGCGGCGCGCCGATGCCGGCGCGATTCTTCGTCGACTATGCCGATCTGTCGAGCCTGCGCTCCGAAGCCGATCCCGCCTATCCCGTTCAGGTCGCCGGCGTCGCGCGCGCGCCCGACGGGACCGCGATCGGCGGCGTGCGCCATCAGTTTCGCAACGAAGGCACGGGCTTCCGCGCAAGACTGACGGTCGAATTTCCGCTCTTCATCATGCCGTCGGTCGTCACCGGGCATCGCTGGCATCTCGCCTGCGAATTCTCGAACTGGATCAGGGCGGCGGTCGCGGAGATCGATCGCCAGCCGGGCTGATCTCACGCCCGCTTTTCCCATTGGCCCCCGCCGCGCTTCGCGGCACAAGGGTGGCCATGAAACACCTGCCCCTCGTCGCCGCGCTCCTGCTCTCGTCGCTGTCCGTGCCGAGCGCCGCCGAGGAACCCGCGCCCGACATCCTGACCTTCGTCGATCCGATGATCGGCACCGGCCCCGAAGGCCACACCTTCCCCGGCGCGACCGCGCCTTTCGGCATGGTCCAGCTCTCCCCCGACACCGACGCGACCTGCCAGATCCGCGACTGCTATGCCCATGCTGCGGGCTACAGTTACAACGACCCGACGATCCAGGGCTTCAGCCACACCCATTTCTCGGGCGCGGGCCATTCGGACCTCGGCGATGTCCTCGTCATGCCGCAGGCGGGCAAGGTCCAACTCGATCCCGGCGATCCCAAACAGCCGGGTTCGGGCTATCGCCAGCGCTTCTCGCACGACACCGAAACCGCCAGCCCCGGCTATTATGCCGTCACCCTCGCCGACAGCGGCATCCGCGCCGAACTCACCGCCGGCGCCCGCGTCGGCATCCACCGTTACAGCTTCCCCGCCGGGCAGGAGGCACATCTTCTCCTCGACCTGCGTAGCTCGCTCTACGACTATCCGGGCAAGATCCTGTGGTCGGGCCTGCGCCGCCATGCCGACGGTACGATCACCGGCTTTCGCGAGACGCGCGGCTGGGCGGCGGGCCGCAAGCTCTATTTCGCGATGCGCTTTTCGCACCCGCTCTTCGGCCACGCCTTCATCGATCGCGACGACAAGATTCCGTACAAGGGTTTCCAGGGCCCCGGACGCGGCACCGACGCGCTCGCCGAAAAGCTCGGCAAGGCGCTCGAGGCGCGCTTCGACTTCGGCGAACTGCGTGGGCCCCTCGAAGTCCGCGTCGCGCTCTCGGGGGTCGACGAGGCGGGCGCGATCGCCAATCTCGACGCCGCCGAAAAGGAAGCTGGCGGCGCCGGCTTCGACGCCGTCCGCGCCCGCACCGAGGGCGAATGGCGGGGCGCGCTCGGCGCGCTGACCATCGACGCCCCCACCCCGATGCGCACCAACCTCACTACCGCGCTCTACCACAGCCTGCTTGCGCCGAGCATCTGGAGCGACGTCGACGGCCGCTATCGCGGTCCCGACGACGCGGTCCATGTCGCGAAAGACTTCACCTTCCGCTCGACCTTCTCACTGTGGGACACCTTCCGCGCCCAGCACCCTTTGCTCACCCTCGTCCAGCCCGAGCAGACCACCACCGACGTCGTCCGGTCGCTGCTCGCCAGCCAGCAGCACAGCCCGCACGGCATCTTGCCCATCTGGCAGTTCCACGGGCGCGAGACCTGGACGATGATCGGCTATCACGCCGTCCCCGTCATCGCAGACGCCTATATGAAGGACCTCGGCGATTTCGGCGCCGACGACGCGCTCGACGCGATGGTCGCGAGCGCGGACTACGCCCCCTATGGCGGCCTCGGCGACTATATGACGCGCGGCTATGTCCCCATCGACCGTGAGCCCGAGGCGGCGTCGAAAACCGTCGAATATGCCTATGACGACTGGACCATCGCCCGCATGGCCGAAAAGATGGGCCGCACCGACATCGCCGACCGCTTCTACAAGCGCGCGGGTTACTGGCGGAACAGCTTCGATGCCAAAACCGGCTGGCTGCGCGCGCGCAAGGCCGACGGCAGCTTCCGCACCCCCTTCGACCCCACCGCGATCAACTATGGCTCCGACTATACCGAGGGCAATGCCTGGCAATATAGCTGGTTCGTGCCGCAGGATCAGGCCGCGCTCTTCCGCATCCTCGGCGGCGACGCCAAAGCCGTGGCCAAGCTCGACGCGATGTTCGATTATGACAACAGCAAGCTCGACTATAGCCATGCCGAGGATATCGCAGGCCTGATCGGCCAATATATCCACGGCAACGAACCGAGCCATCACGTCGCCTATCTCTACAACCATGCCGGGGCGCCCTGGCGGACGCAGGAGCGGCTGAAGCAGATCGTCGACAGCCAGTATAAGCCGACCCCCGACGGTCTGTCGGGCAATGACGACCTCGGCCAGATGTCGGCCTGGCTCGTCTTCACCGGCCTCGGTTTCTATCCCGTCGCCCCCGCATCGAACCAATATGTCATCGGCCGGCCGTTCGTCGATCGCGCGGTGCTGAACCTGCCGGAAGGCAAAAGCTTCACCGTCGAGACGATCGGCCTGTCGGACGCCAACCCCTATGTCGGCAAGGTCGAACTCAACGGCAAAGCCCTGACCCGCAGCTGGATCGCCGACGAAGAAATCCGCCAGGGAGGCACGCTGCGCTTCACGATGCAGGCGACGCCGAACAAGGCGTGGGGCAAGGCGGTGGAGGCCCGACCCTATTCGATGTCGACGGCGAAATAGAAGATCCTCCCCCGTAGGGGGAGGGGGACCACCCGCAGGGTGGTGGAGGGGCACAGGAGGTTTGCATAACGCCAGACCTACAAGCCCTTCATTTCCGGCAACGTCGCCGTTGCGCACTACCTCACCGGCAAGGCAAACCGCCTGTACCCCTCCACCAGCTTCGCTGGTCCCCCTCCCCGTGCCGGGGAGGATCGCTCCCCAACGCAAAAAACTACCGCCCCTCCGACCGCGCCCGCACCGCGTCGAAGTCGTGCCGCACCAGCATCTCGCCATTGCGCCACACCGGCACCAGCAGATCCTCGCCGTCCGCCACGCTGTCGAGCCTGGCCGCCGCCATGCGCCCTTCGCGCATCACCACCGCCTGCCGCCCGGCCTTGCTCGCCTTGCCGGGGTCGGTGCTCGGCATCTTGAACACGTCGCGCCATTCGCCCTTGTCGTCCCGCATCGCATTGGCCTTCATCGCGAAGCGCAACGTGTCGCGGTTGACATGCTGCAGCATCCCGCCGCCCATGCCGAAGGCGATATTGTCGATCGCAAAGCCCTCTTCGATCATCCGCGCCACCAGCCGCCCGATGCTGTCGATCGTCATCCCGTCGCCCTGGATCACCCGCACATGCGGATCGAGCACGCGATATCCCTTGCTGTTCACGCTGCCGCCGAACTTCTCCCACAAGGTCTTCACCGTGCGCAGCGGCGTTTCGATGGGGTCGCCGCTGTCGGGACGCACGACCAATGTTCCCGCTCGCCCGAGCACCTTGTCGCGCAAGCTGCCGCCCCAGATGCCCGCGACCGCAGCATCGAGGTCATAGCTGTCGGACACCACCGCAACAATCCGCCCCTCGCCGTCGAAACGCTCGAGCATATTCTCATACGCCGCTTCCTCGCGCGCCCGGCCCCAGCTCGTCATCGTGCTATGCTCGGCTGCGGGGATGGAAAAGCCCGCCATGTCGGCGCCATAATAGCGCCGCGCCGCGAGCAGCGCCTCCATCGTGTCGGTGCCCTGGAAATTGACCAGATGCGCCATGCCGCCCAACCCCGCGCTCTCGGCGGAAGACACCCCGCGCGCGCCGAAATCGTGCAGCTTGAAGGGCAGTTGCCCCTCGACATCGTCGCTGCTTGTCTCCAGCCCGGCGCGGATCACCGCCTTGCATTTCCAGCTCAGGGTCGCGACGGTCGTCGGATACCAGATCGCGCGCAGCATCGCGGTCTCGATGAAGGTCGTCAGCCAGGGCATGCGCGGGTCGGTGTTTTCGAGCTGGACCAGCGGCACCCCCGCCGGCACGATCGCCCCCTCGGGCAGCGCCTTGATCGCGAGCGGCAGGTAACCGCCATGGTCGGCGACGATCGCCTCCCACCCCGCGCGGTTGAACGGCACGCCATGGGCCATGCAGATCGCTTCGCCCTCGTCGATGTCGGCGCGCGTCACGGCCTGCGTGAAATAGTCGAGCAGCAAGGGCTGCAACCCCAGAAATACAATCTCATCGGAAAAGGGGTTCGGCCGCGCCTCGACATAGGCGCTGATCACCCGCGCTTCGGGCGGATATTGCAGGAAGTGGCTCTGCTTGTAGCTGTCGGTCGCCAGGATCGGGTTTTTCATGATGTGAACTCCTCACATTCCTTGGTGTCGGCGGGACTCCCCCGCTGCGGGATTACAGGTCGGCCATCTCTTCGATGATCGACCAATGGTCTTCGAAAAACATCTCGGGGCTGAGGTCGCCGAGCCGGTACCAGAGCGCATGCGCCGCATCGTCGCCGCCCTTGACCGCGAACAGCTTGCGCCGCTCGGGCAGCCGGAACAGATAGGCGTGCGTGATCACCCGCCCACGCAGGCTGCGGTTCGGCGCATCGAACACCCGCGTGCGATGATCCTCGATGAAGCTCGCGAGCATCGCGGGCGGGATCTGCCCCTTGCCGTCCGAAATCCCCGTTTCCTCGCGCAGCTCGCGGATCGCGGCGTCGCGGATGCGCTCGCCCGCATCGACGAACCCGCCGGGCAGCGCGAGCAGCCCCTTGCCCGGCAGCCGCCCGCGCTCGACGAGCAGGATATGCCCCGACTGCACCACCACCGCATCGGCGGTGACGAACGGCCCCTTGCCCCATTGCCTCGGATAATCCGCGAGATATTCGCTCTCTTCGAGCAAGGTCCGGAACGTCTCGCCCAGCTTGAACGCCTCCATCCACGCCGCCACGTCGGCGGTCAGGATCGACGCGGGAACCTCCGGAATGCGCTGGAAAAAGCGCCGCCGCACGTCGGTCGAGCTGAAAGTGCCGTACTGGCTGTCAATCTGGATATTGTCCCACTCGGGAAACAGGCGGAGATAATAGGATGACGCATCCTTGCCATAGCCCGTCAGCGCGACCGTGAAATCGGCGAGCCCGTGGCTGCCGAAGCCGTGCCCGTTGCCGACGTCGAGGATGATGCGGTTCACCCGACGCTGCACCTCGGTCACCCAGGCGGTGTCCGAATAGAGATGGTCGTCGAGCGGTTCGACGATCAGCCGCTCCTCGGCGATCTCGCGCCGGAAAGCCGCGCGCAGCATCGCGGCGCGCTCGTCGAAGGTGAAGGGGTTGCGCGGGTCGCGCGCGACATTCGCCGATCCGATCAGGACGATCAGCCGCCCGACCTCGCCCAGCGCCTGGCGGATGACATGCTCATGCCCGATATGCAGCGGTTGAAAGCGTCCGATAAAGACGCCGAAATCGGCCTTGGCCATCGTTCGAGACTCCCTCGATGCTATTTTGCTTCCGGACTCCCCGGAAACCACGCGACCCCGATTCGGCGCCGCTGACTTACTTATACGCATTTGACATATATCTAGTCAACATATAAGTTGCTGCCATGCCCGACACCTACGACCCCGCCGCCTTCCCGCCGCTCGCCGTCACCGTCGACCTCGTGTTGATGACCGTGCGCGAGGGCCGTCTGGCGGTCCTGCTCCAGCGCCGCAGTGAGGACCCTTACAAGGGCGATTGGGCGCTCCCCGGCGGCTTCGTCGGCGCCGCCGAAAGCCTCGACGCCGCCGCCCAGCGCATCCTCGCCGACAAGGCGGGGCTCAAGGGCGCCTGGCTCGAACAACTGTATAGCTTCGGCGATCCCGCCCGCGACCCGCGCATGCGCATCGTCACCATCGCCTATTTCGCCTTGCTTCCCGCCGCTGATCTGACCGCCCCGCTCGCCGCGCGCACCGATCTGACCCTCGCCCCGCTCAACACGCTGCCGCCGCTCGCCTTCGACCACCGCAGCATCGTCGACCACGCCGCGACCCGCCTGCGCGGCAAGCTCGACTATGCCCCCATCGCCTTCGCGCTGCTCCCCCCGCGCTTCACGCTGCGCGCGCTGCAGGACGTCCATGAAGCGATCCTCGGCACGCCGCTGGGCAAGCCCGCCTTCCGCCGCCGCATGACCGACACCGGCTGGATCGAGGGTACGGGCGAGAAAGAGACCGGCGGCGCCTTCCGCCCCGCCGAACTCTACCGCGTCAGGCCGCAACCCAGCTGATCGCACCAATTCCGACCAGCACCAGCCCCACCAGTACCGCGCCGATCAGCACCAGTGCCATCGCCCCCGGCGCCGACCGCGTGGCAGACACCGCTACGTCGCCGTCGAGCGCCCGCCAAGCCGCCGTCATCGCCGCAAAGGCCGACCGTTCGCGCAGCAACAGCCGATGCGCGACAAACGCCCCCGCCACCGGCACCCAGCCGATCAACGCCAGTGCGGCCCTCACCGGAAACAGCGCCCACAACGCCACCGTCAGCAACATCGAAAAGGCGACCACCGCGAAATAGAGCCGGCTGAAATGCAGCCGCGTGTCGCTCATCACCCGATAGCGAAGCAGCAACGCATCTCGGTCCATCTTATCCCCTCGCGCTTCCCTAATCGGCTGATATACCGACCGAACCCGATGGAGTTTATGGTCGATGCGCATAGCCCTGGTCAACGTCCCGCACCCCGCGATCGGCAGCCGCATTCCGGACGAACAGCTCCCGCCGCTCGGGCTGCTCTGCGTCGGCGGCCCGCTGATCGACGACGGGCATGAGGTGCGCCTGTTCGACGGCGAGTTCGGCCCCGCGCCGCTCGAAACCCTCGCCGCCGACATCGCCGCCTTCGCCCCCGACGCTATCCTCTTCGGCCATTCGGGCTCCTCCTCGGCGCAGCCGATCATCACCGCCGTCGCCGCGATGATCCGCGCCGCACTGCCCAATGTCACCATCGTCTATGGCGGCGTCCATCCGACCTATCACTGGCGCGACATCCTCGCCGCCGACCCCCATGTCGATATCATCGTGCGCGGCGAGGGCGAGGCGACCGGCGCCGCGCTGTTCGCGGCGCTCGGCGCCCAAGCGCCGATCGATACGATCCGCGGCCTCGCTTTCCGCGACGCCGACGGCCGCGCCATCGCCACGCCCCCCGCCGCCGCGATCAACGACCTCGACGCCCACCGCATCGGCTGGGAGCTGATCGACCACAGCCGTTATTCCTATTGGGGCGGCAAGCGCGCCGTGGTCATCCAATTCTCGCGCGGCTGCCCGCATCTGTGCAACTATTGCGGCCAGCGCGGCTTCTGGACTCGCTGGCGCCACCGCGATCCGCAGAAGCTCGCCGCCGAAATCGCGCATCTCCACCGCAATCACGGCGTCGAAGTCTTCAACTTCGCCGACGAAAACCCCAGCGCCGGGCGCAAGCCGTGGAAGGCCTTTCTCGAAGCGCTGATCGCCGAAGACGTCTCGGTCACCCTCGTCGGCTCGACCCGCGCCGACGACATCGTGCGCGACGCCGACATCCTCCACCTCTACAAGAAGGCGGGCTTCGAACGCTTCCTGATGGGCATGGAGAATACCGACGAAGCGACGCTGAAGCTGATCCGCAAGGGCGGCACCGTCGCCGCCGACCGCGAAGCGATCCGCCTGCTGCGCCAGCATAATATCCTCTCGATGGCGACCTGGGTCGCGGGCTTTTCGGACCAGACCGACCGCGACCTGTGGCAGGGGCTCAAACAGCTGATCGACTACGACCCCGACCAGATTCAGGCGCTCTATGTCACTCCGCATCGCTGGACTCCCTTCTTCGGCATCGCGCGCGATCGCCGCGTGGTGCAGGACGACCGCACCAAATGGGATTACAAGCATCAGGTCCTCGGCATGGACCGCATGCCGCCCTGGCGCCTGTTCCTGTGGGTCAAGGCGATCGAGGCGGCGGCGCAGCTTCGTCCGCGCGCCTTGCGCCGCTGGGCGTGGAACCCCGACCCCAAGATCCGCCATGCGATCCGCTGGTATTACCGGATGGGCCGCCGCGTCTGGTTCCACGAGATCATGGGCTTCCTGTTCCGCGACTGCACCCGCGACCGCGGCACGACGCTAGCGCAGTTCTCCGGCGAGACGCTGGAGGCCGAGGAGGAATCGATGGTCGTCGAGCGCGTTCCGCGCGCTGCCTGACGCCCCTTCCCTTCCCCGCGCCGCGATCTATGGAAGGCATAGTTACGCAAGAAAGTCCCGCCGATGCCGATCATGGCCGCCCGCCACTACAACCACGGCAAGCTCGTCCGCGAGCTCGGCCCCGACGACATCATCCCCGAGGATTGCGCCGACGGCGATTTCTTCTGGCTCGGCCTGTTCGAACCGACCCCCGATGAACTCGCGGGCATCGCCAAGCGCTTCGGCCTCCATCCGCTCGCGGTCGAGGACGCGCTCAAGGCCAAACAGCTCCCCAAGGTCGAGGTCTATGGCGACCAGCTCTTCGTCATCGCCGCGACCGGCAACCGCGAGGGCGACACGATCCAGTCGGGCGAAACCGCGATCTTCGTCGGCCGCCATTTCATCGTCAGCGTCCGCCACGGCTCGGCGCGCGCGCATACCGAGGTGCGGGCGCGGCTGGAGACGCTGCCCGCCAAGCTCGCCCACGGTCCCGACTATGTCCTCTATGCGATCCTCGATTTCATCGTCGACGGCTATATCCCGGTGATCGACGCGATCGAGGACCGGCTGCTGCTCGTCGAGGAAAGCGTCATGGACACGCCGCTCGACGCCGCCGAAATCCGCCACCTCTACGCCCAGCGGCACGAGGTCATCCGTTTCCAGCGCATCGTCGGGCTGATGAAGGACGTCGCCTGGCGCCTCGCGGGCGACGACGAGCTGCCCGGCATCGATGAGGCGGTACGGCCTTTTTTCCGCGACATCTGGGATCATGTCCAGCGCGCCGAATTTCGCCTCACCGGGCTGCGCGACGTCACCGCCTCGGTGATCGAAACCAATTCGATGCTCGAACAGCAACGCCAGGGCGTCATCACCCGCCAGCTCGCCGCCTGGGCCGCGATCCTCGCGGTGCCGACCGCGATCGCCGGCATTTACGGGATGAACTTCGAATTCATGCCCGAACTCGACTGGCGGCTCGGCTATCCCTTCGCGCTCGGCCTGATCTTCGGCGGCTCAGCGCTGGTCTTCTGGCGCTTCAAGCATATCGGGTGGCTCTGACGGGGTTGAAATGTCGGCTTTGGGAGTGGGGAGCGGACGTCGCCTCATTTCCCGTCGTCATCCCGGACTTGATCCGGGATCCCGCTTTTTCAGGTATCCGCAGACTTCGACCCCAAGCGGGACCCCGGATCAAGTCCGGGGTGACGAGGAAGGGCGGGGTCACAATCGCACGTCAACGGCCGTTCCGCCGATCATCACAATAGAATGGAAAGCGATCCGATCGATCAGAATTTGTCGATCAAGCGCTTGCCTGCCAAAAATAGACCGAATGCCAGCCAAACCGCCAGATATGTTAAATAAAAAGACGAATTATTAAACCAGCTGTAGATGCCATACGCTATCCACAACAGATGCAGCGTCAGCAGGAAGCTGTGCTTGTGCGCCCACGAACGGACACGGATATTCTGGGCTTGCAATATCTAGGCCTCCACGGCGGCGTTCTGCCCCTTATCGCTCAGGTGACCGGAGTCCGCAACGGGTCGAAATCCCCCCAGCAGCGACACCCCGACCGATCACCCCGCCGCCTTCGGCACCCATTTCCCCTTGGTCCGGCTCGTCAGATGAAACCGCCCACACCGCTCGCAACGATAGGCCCGCAGCACCAGCCCGCTCGCCCGCGCCGCACCCATGGCCTCCTCCGCCGACGCATAACGCGCCTTGCGCGCACAGATGCTCGCCCGCGTCCGCACGCCGGTCAGCGCCGTTGCGCCGCCCAGTCGATCGGCCCGGTTGCAAAGCGCTGCCGCAGATTGCCGAGCGCCATCGCATTGCCGCCCTCGAAAAAGCCGATCAGCGCGCGGCCACCCGCGCTGTCGGGATAAAGCCGCGAGATCAGCCGGACGCGCGTCTGCTGGCCCGCCGGTTCGATCTCGAAAACGCTGGCGACCTTTTGATACTCATCCCAATGCGGAAAACCCGCCGGCGCCTTGACCGTCCGAAACGCCAGGCTCCTGCCTGCGACCCGTTCGCCGAAGCGCTGCTGGATCGTGTCGGGTCCGCCCGGTTTCGACGCCGGGTCATAGGATGTCTCGATCAGGTCGGGATCGGCCTTCGATATCCAGGCGACCGGCACCGCCCATGTCATCCATCCGTCGGCGGTCGAAATCGCCGTCCACACGGCGGCGGGGGAGGCATCGACCAGCACCTCATGCACCATCGTCGTCGTGCGGTCTGCTTCGACCTGCCGCGTCACCTTGACCTCGTCGGCGCTGGCCGCGCCCGGCGTCGCGATCAGCAACGCCGCCGCCAGCCCCCATGCCAGTCCGCGCATCAGGCGAGCACCTTCGCCATCATCCGCTCTTCCTTCTCGACCCACGGCGCCATGCTCGGCCGCGCCAGAATCGCCGCGCTCCATGCCGCGATCTTCGGATGCGTCGCGGGGTCGACCACCGACCCGCAATGGCGGAAATTCATCAGCGGCGACACCACCGCGAGGTCGGCGAGCGTCAGCCGGTCGCCGACGAGGAAACCCGACGCCGGGATCGCGCCTTCCAGATAGGCGAGCAGTTTCGGCAGTTCCTCGCTCTCGGCCAGCGCCGCTGCGGCCAGGTCGCCATCGCGCCCGAGGAATTTCGGCGCGACGATGCGGTTGAAGAACATCTTGCCGCTGCACGCCGCGAACACCGTGTCGCCGAACTCCTCCCACCAGATCACCCGCCCGCGCGTCTGCGGGTCGGCGGGGATCAGCGCGGGCGTGGGGTGCTTCGCTTCCAGATATTGGATGATCGCGCTCGAATCGGCGAGCATGAAGCCATCGTCGTTCATCGCCGGCATCTTGCCGAGCGGCGAGGCGGCCTGGAACCCGGGATCGGGGTCGCCGATGCCGACCCCCTTCAGTTCGAAATCGAGCCCCTTTTCGCCCAGATAGGCGAGCAATTTGCGCACGAAAGGCGACACCAGCGAACCATAGATGATCATCGAACCGCTCCCTTTTTCCTGTCCCCCTGTCTTAGGCGAAAGGTTGCAAACCGCAACCATGGGCCCGCCAATCCGCCCGGGGCGATATTGCGCTTGCTAAGCCTTTCGCCGCGTGGGAATGTTACCAGCAAGGGGCGCCACCCACGGCAGCTAACCTACAGGAAAACAACGGGTATGCGCTCCGTTTGGGCAGATCGGCTGATGGGCCTGCTGGTCCGTTTTGTCGGGCTGGTGATCCTGATCGCGACGCTGATCGCCGCCGCCGCCAGCTTTCTCTACAATCAGGCGCAGGAAGCCGACCAGGCGAGCCGCGTCGCGACCCAGATCAACATGCGGCTGCGCGACCATATCGCGGTGCTCGAGGGCGTGCGCGCGCTCTACCAGAGCGACACCGCGACCAGCGGCCCCGGCATCCGCTCCTATCTCGCCGCGCTCCAGCCGCAGGTCCATGCGCCGGGCATGGAGGGCGTCGGCATCGCCGCCGCGATGCGGACCGGCGATCCCGCCGGGATCGAGGCCCAGCTTGGCGCCAACTATGGCCGCGATATCAAGGTGTGGCCCGGAACCAGCCAACAACCGATCGGCTTCGCGGTCACCCTCGTCGAACCCTATACCCCCCGCCGCAACGTCGCGCTCGGCTTCGACATGTACAGCGAACCGATCCGGCGCGAGGCGATGCGCCGCGCCTGGCAGACCGGGCGCCCGGCGGCGAGCGGCATCGCCTATCTCGCCCAGGAAAAGGCGGCGCAGCAAAAACAGCCGGGTTTCCTCATCTACGTCCCGGTCTATGCCCGTCCGCGGCCCGCCACCGGTCCGGCGACGCCTGCGGATAGCGCGCCTGCACCGCTGGCCCCGACCATCGCGACCACGCCCGGCGCCCGCCCCGTCGAAGCCTTTGTCTACGCCCCGTTCCGCACCCGCGACTTCATGGCGGCGGTGCTCGGCGAGCAGTTGCACAGCATCGACGGCATCGAGGTGCGCGCTGGCGAAGGCCCCTCGGCGCCGCTCGTCTACCGCCATGGCGCGATCGGCTGGGACGCGCACGAACAGAAACTCCGCGTCGCCGACCGCCAATGGACGATCCGCATCTCCTACGGCCGCTTCATCGACCGCCTCGGCCGGCCGCTCGGCATCATCCTGTTCGGCGCCGCGCTGGCCTTCCTCGCGACCCAGCTCCACCGCGTCCAGCGCCGCCGCATCGACGCCGCGCAGGCGCTGGCCGAGGAGAGGGCGCGCCACGCCGAGGATCGCGAGCTGATGATCGGCGAGATGGCGCACCGGATGAAGAACGCCTTCGCGCGCATCGGCGCCCTCGCGCGCATCACGCTGCGCGAATCGACCGACCTCCGGGATTTCGAGGCGCGGTTCGACGGCCGCATGCGCGCGCTGTCCGACGCCAAGCAGATGCTCGTCACCGGCGCCGTCGACACCGTCGATCTCGGCAAGATCATCCGGCGCGAGCTGGACCTCATGGGCCAGCCCGCCGACGCGGCGCAGGGCCCCGATGTCCAGCTCGACGACGAAACGGCGCAGGCGCTCTCGCTCGCGGTGCATGAATTCGTCACCAACAGCATCAAATATGGCGCGCTGGCGGGCAAGGGCGACCTCGCCGTCGCCTGGCGCCGCGTCGGCGACGACATCGAGCTGAGCTGGGTCGAAAGCGCACTGCCCGAAACCCCGCAGATCGTGGGCGAAAGCTTTGGCACCCAGTTCATCCGCACCCTGATCGAGCGCCAGTTGAAGGGCAGCTGGGACCGCCGCGCCGCCGACCACAGCCTCGCCATCACCATCCGCTGGCCCGACCGGGATATCGCGGCCTGAGCCGCGCGGGCCGATCCCGATCGACGGCGGCGATATAGGCGAACATTGGCTCGCGCGCGGCGGACCCTAGGCCTTCCCCGTCCCCAGCCAGGCGCGCATGTCGCGCGCATCGGCGACCTCGGCGCCCAGCGCCGCATCGCCGCGTTGGAACAGCCAGCGCCAGCCATGATCGACCATCCGCACCGGATAGGCGGGCCACACCCGCCAACTGTCCGCCGGCACCCCGGCATAATGCGCGACGATATGCTTCGGCGGAAAGGCGCGGCCCCAGGCGAAGGCCGCCTTGCCGCGCTTGCCGCCCGCCTCGGCGATCTGTGTCGCAAAGCCGCGCTCGGCGCGCGCGTCCATGTCCTGCAGCATCAGCGCCTCGGCCGCCGCGACCAGCCGTCCGGGCACCGGCGTCGGATCGGGATCGCCGGTCTCCCGCACCCCCATATATTTCGCCACCAGCGCGAACAGCAGCCGCGCCCCGCCCGTCCGCCCTTGCCGCTCGGCGTCGGCCCAGAAGCGCGGCCAGTCGATCGCCGCCGCATCGATCGCCGCCGCCAGGTCGGTCAGCACTTGCGGCCCGGTGTCGAACGGCTGGCGGCCATAAGCGGCGTGGACGATCAGGTGCAGCAAGCTATCGGTCGGGTCGAGATAGGTGATATCGGCCGGGCCGACCGTCGCCCGCACCCGCCGCGCCAGCAGCCCCGCCGTTGTCGCCGCGACGCCCGCCCGGTCCTCGCCCGCGACGGGGTTCGACAGCCGCCAGTGCAATTCGAACGCCACCTTCTGCGGCCCCCAATGCAGCGGCGGCAGATGCTTGTGATGCGCGCGCGCGAAGTCGATCGGGGTGTGCGAGAATTTCCCCGGCTCGGCCCCCGCCGCGCTCATCGCCGCATGCAACCGCACCGCATCCTCTTCACCGAGCAGCAGGTCGATATCGCGCATCGGGCGCAGCGCCGGCTGCGGATAGGCCTGCCACGCCAGCCATGCGCCCTTGAGCGCGGCGTAAGCCAGCCCCTCGCGGTCGGCCAGCGCTCCCACCGCGATCAACGCCTGCTGCACCGCCAGCGCCCGCTCGGCCGAGGCCCGCCACCCCCGCGCCCAGCGCGCCTTGAGCGCCGCCGGAACCGGCCAGTCGCTGCCGCGCCCACCCATCTGCTGGTGCAGCAACGGTCCCAGCCGATGCTGTTTCGCCATATCGCCGATCATGTCCCATTCGGCGTCGGACAAGGCGGCGAGCGCCGCGCGGTCGGCCCCGCGATCTCGCGCCAGCATGTCGAGCAACAGGGGCGCCAGCGCCGCCCGCGCCGTCATTCCGCCGCCTCCGCATGGGGCACGATCCGCCCATGCTCGATCCGTATCAACTGGTCAGCCAGGTCGAGCATCGCCTGCCGATGCCCGATAATCACCAAGGTGATCGTGCCATGCAGCCCCGCGATCGCCTTGCGGATCGCCGCCTCGTTCGCGGGGTCGAGCGCGCTGGTCGGCTCGTCGAGCACCAGCAGTTCGGGCGACAGCAGCAACGCCCGCGCCAGCGCGATCCGCTGCCTTTCGCCGCCCGACAATTGCTGCCCGCGATCGCCGACCAGCGTGTCGAGGCCGTGCGGCAAGCCATGGACGAACTCGGCCGACGCTTGCTCCAGCGCCGCGTGCAACGCGGCGTCGCTGGCGTCGGGCGCCGCCCACAGCAAATTGTCGCGAACGCTCGCGCCGAGCAGGAACGGCTGCTGCTGGACATAGGCGACCGACCGCCGCCATAGCTGCCGAGTCGCCCCGGCGATCACCGCATCGTCGACGCGCATCTCGCCCGTATCGGGCGACAACAGCCCCATCAGGATATCGGCGAGGCTGCTCTTGCCCGCCCCCGACGGCCCGATGATCGCGGTCGTCGTGTGCGCCGGCAGGACCAGATCGATATCGTGCAGCGCCGCGCCGTCGCGCCCCGCATAGGTGAAGCTCACCTTGTTCAATGTCACCGCGCGCGCCAGCATCAGCGGCGCGGCGTCCGTCGGCGGTGCGGCCTCGGCCACCGCTTCGGTCGCCTGCCGCAACGCCTCGCACTCGGCCATCGCCGCCGCCGAATGCAGCCAGCTGTGCCAGCTTTGCTGGACCACCCCCAGCATCGGCACCAGCCGCCCGAAAACGAGCAGGATCGGCAGCATCGCCGCCAGCGGCAGCCTGAGCACCGCCAGCCCGACATAGACGAGCGCCGCCAGCAGCACCCCGCCGCCGAGTTGCAGCGCGGTGCGGCCATGGCTCGCGCTCGCGGCATATTCGACCTGCCGCGCGCGCAGCGCCTGCAGCACATCGGCGAACCGCCCGCGCTGCCGCGCCTCGCCGCCGAGCATCTTGGTGATCCGCACTCCGTCGAACCCCTCGGCGATCTCGGCCTGCAAAGCCTTGTTCGCGCCGCCCAGGCTGCGACCGAGCTGCACCGCATGGCGTCGGTGCCCGGCAAATCCGAACAGGACCAGCGCCCCGCCCAGCGTCGCGACCAGCGCGACCTGCCACGACAGCAGATAGGCGGCGGCGAGATAGATGGCGACCGTCACCAGCGTCGCGGCCAGCGTCAGCAATTGCTGGAACGCCCCGCCGATCCGCCCGATGTCGGTGATCAGCAGGCTGGCATGGTCCGACGCCCGCCGCGCCGCGAGCCAGCGCCATTCGGCCGAAATCAGCCCGCCGAACAGCGTTTCGCGAATCCGGTCGACCATCGTGTGCTGCAGTTCGAGCGCCTGCATCGTCTGCACATGCTTGATCGCGGCGCGCAGCGTCAGCAACGCGAGGAAGATCAGCATCACCTGCCCCAGCGTCACCCCGCCCGCAAAGCCCGACAATATCTCGCCGACCCGCCCGGGCAGCGCCGCACCCTTGCCGTCGACCAGCGCCAGCATCGGCACCAGCATCATAATGCCGACGCCTTCGGTCAGCGCGGCGAGGATCATCAGCACCAGCACGATCGTCAGCCGCCGCCGGTCGGCGACCGCCAGCATCGCCTTGAGCAGCGCGAGCGGATCGACCGGGGCAGGAGCGTCAGACAAAGGCCGCGACCTCGACCAGCGCCGGATCGACCGGATAGCCGGTGATCCGCTGCCCTGCGGCATCGAGCCAGGCATGGGCCGGCGGCGCATCGGGATCGATCTTCACCGCCTTGCCATGGTCGCGCCACACCCCCAGATGCACCGTCGCGGCAATCCCGCGCCGCTTCAGCATCGTCCGCGCCGCCATCGCCTGCGGCAGGCATACCGCCTCGACGGGCAGCCGCCCTGCTGCAAAGCGGATCGCCCAGCTCACCATCGTCGCATCGTCATTGGGCCGTTCGCGCTCCGCCGGCGCGGGCAAGGCCGACGGCGCCACCGGCGTGCCCAGCCATTGCGCCACCCGGCGAAAGGGGAGCACAGCGACGGCAATTCGCGCCGCGAGCAGCAACAGGCTCGCCTCGGCCACCAGCAGCCCGCGCCGCCCGCCCAGCCGCCACGCGCTCACCAGCTTGCGCCGCGCCAGGGCGATCCGCCCGGTCACGCCTTGCTCTGATCGAGGCCGGGATCGACAAAGATCGCCCCTGTCGCGACCAGCCGGATCAGCAGCTGTTCAAGCTCGCGCCGCACCGCGTCGCCCAGCCCTTCGGTCAGCACGGCAAAGCGGGTATCGCGCTCGCTCGACAGCCGCCCCAGCACGCTACCCACGGCCGCGCTGCAGGCAAAGATGCGCCCGCCGATATCGAGCCCCTCGTCGCCGCTCACCGCATCATGGACTCGTGCCAGCGCGCGGGCGCCCGCCAGCCTGAGCCGGCTATCGGGCGACAATCGCGCCATCGTGCCCGCCGCGAAATCGGGCAGCGTGAACAACGGCCGCGCGACCCGGCTCGCCTGCTGCTCCGCAAGGAACGCCTCGGGCGGATGCGCCGCGTGCAGCCGCTGCATCGCCGCACCCAGCTCGCCCCAATAGGCCGCTGTTGCCGCATCGCCGCCCGCGACCGGCCAGTCGGCGCGAAAGACCGCTTCGGCCGCCGCCTTGCCGACCAGCCAGCGCAGATAATCCTGTCCGGTCGGCGGCGTGATCGCCAGCGTCAGGTGCAGGCTCGGCTCCTCGACGGGGGTGGCGACATGCCACCAGCCGCGCGGAATATAGAGGACGCCCCCCTCTTCCAGGATGTCGTCATAGACCGGCGCGTCGTCGGCGGCCGGCGGCGGCACGATCTCGCCGCGCGCCGGATGATCGCGCGTCGGCCGCTGGACCCGCCAATGCTTGCGCCCCGCGATCTGCAGGATGAACACGTCATGGTGGTCCCAATGGAGGTCGAAGCCATGGTCGGCGCGCCACCCGGCATAGAGATTGACGTTGCACCGCGCACCGAGGTCGCCGCCCAGCCGGTCGGCGAGGTCGCCGATCCGTTTCACCATCTCGTCGACGAAACTCAACACCAGCGTCGCGCCCTGCGCCAGTTGCGCTGTCGTTGCGCCGGCATCGATCCGCCGGTTGCTGCCCGAGACATGGGTGAAGCGCTCGACCGGCACATTCTTGCCGCCCCGCACCAGGATCAGCTGCGGCGGTTCAAGGCGCTGGGCCGACAGGATATGGTTGATGTCGTCCCAGTCGATCAGCGCGGAAAACCGCCCCGCTCGCCCCGGCCAGGCGCGAAAGCTGCGATTCCAGTGCTGCGCCAGAAATTCAGCGACGCTCAGCGGCGCGACCAGCTCGGCCAGCGACGGCCCGTCGCCGGATGGCGACAGCGCATCGATCCCGTCCCCGGAGGACGACAGCGCATCGGCGCTGCGGGCCATCCTCGCCTGGTCCTGTTCCGCCATCACCGGCACTCCCCCAAGGACCACCCCCGGCCCGGCGCGACCTTAGCCAGCGCGCGGACAAGGTTCAATCCGGCCCTGCACGCCCGAACTCGCTGTGTCCCAAAGCGAAAACGCGCGACTTTACCCCTTGTCGCGCGGCGCGCGGCGCGTCAGAACGGCGCGAATTTTGCGGGGGCAGTTTTCGATCCATGGCCGTCATCGTCACCAAACCAGCCAATGTCCGCGACCTCGGGCCGGTCGACGCCTCGGCCTTGCGCGACCGCGTCGCCGCGATTTCGGAGCGCGTCTGGGCGGGCGAAGATGCGCTCAAGGAAAATGACTTCGACGTCTTCCACCACACCCGTCACATCATCTTCCGCTTCACCCCGGGCAATCGCCAGCCCGAGGATTATTACGACAATCCCGCCTGGATGGTGTGGCGCCCGCTGCTCCAGCCGGTGATGGATGCGGCGATCGCGCCCTATGGCTTTGCCGACCCCGCCTTTCCGAAAGCGATGCTCGCGCGGCTTCAGGCTGGCCAAAAGATCGATCTTCATCGCGACGGCGCCGGGTCGAACCTGCGCACCCACAAGATCCATGTTCCGCTGATCACCAATCCGCAGGCCTTTTTCCTCAGCGGCCCGAACCGCCACCATCTCGCCCTTGGCCATGCGTGGGAGGTCAACAACATCGCGTCGCACGGCGGGGTGAACGAAGGCGATGCCGACCGCATCCATTTCATCTTCGAAGTCTTCGACCGCGCCGCCGAAGCGAAAACCGATGCCGGGGCCGGTGCCGGAGTCCCCTCGGCGGCATGACCAGCGGCCATTTTTATCGCCATTATGGCTTCAACCTGCGGTCCGACCTCGCGCTGCCGCATCTGTTGCCCGGCGACCCCGCCGCGCCGGTCGAGATCGATGTCCGCCTCGGCGCGATCGCGGCGGACCAGCTCGGCGATGCGCTGCACTTCCGCAACTGGCGCGCCGAACCGGGCGAAATCCTGTTCCACGCTTTCGGTATCTGCCGGCTGCTGGTCACCGACGGCGCGACGATGATCGTCGAACGCGACGGCGGCGCGACCGACGCCGCGCTCGTCTCGATCATCCTCGGCACCGGCGTTTCGGCGCTGTTGATGCAGCGCCGCATCCTGCCGATGCACGCCTGCTCGATCGCCAGCGACCAGGGCGCGATCCTGGTGATCGGGCGGTCGGGCGCGGGCAAGTCGACGCTGCTCGGCGGCCTGATGGGGGCGGGCTGCACGATGCTCGCCGACGATGTGACCGGGGTAACCGTCGATACGGGCGGCGCGACCGCGATCCCCGCCTTCCCGGCGATGCGGCTGTGGACCGACAGCCTCGCGCTGCTCGGCGAGGACCAGGACGACAAGCTCCAGGTGCGCGAGGATATTGAGAAATATTATGTCGGCATCGACCGCTTCCGCGCCGACCCGATGCCGGTCCGTGCGATCGTCTTGCTCCAGGGGCATAATGGCCCGGCGATCACCGTCCGGCCGGTCGCGATGGCGAACCGGGTCGAGGCGCTCGCGCGCTATGTCCACCGCAAGAATTTCCTCCGCGGCCTCGGCCTCCAGCGCTGGGGTTTCGACGCGGTCGTCCGTCTCGCCCAGTCGGTCGACATGATCGCGGTCGGCCGCCCCGTGATGGGCGCGACCCCGGCGGGCGTCGCCGCGACGGTGATCGAACATTTCGGGCTCGACCCGGCGCTCCAGCCCACCGCCTAGCGCCGCTTATGTCCGGCTCGATCGTCTGGCTCGCCTCCTATCCGAAATCGGGCAACACCTGGCTGCGCGCGATGCTCACCCATCTCGTCCATTCGCCCGGCGCCGATTTCAGCATCAATGCGCTCGCCGGCGGCATCGAGGGCGGCGACCGCCACACGCTCGACGACGCCTGCGCGATTTCGTCGGCCGAAATGCGGCCCGCCGAGCTGCTGCCCTATCGCGCGCTACTCCATCGCCAGATGGCCGCCGCAACGCCGGGTCCGCTGTTCGTCAAGACCCACGACCAATATGCCCGCGCGTCCGATGGAACGGCGCTTTTCCCCGCCGACGCCAGCCGCGCCGCGATCTGTCTAGTGCGCAATCCGCTCGATGTCGCGCTCAGCTTCGCGCATCACAGCCAGCAGGATATCGAGACGACGATCGCCCGCATGGCCGACCCGGACGCGATGCTCAATGTCTGGCCCGACCGGATCAGCGACTTCCTCCCCGTCCATCTCGGCCGCTGGGGCGACCATGTCGAAAGCTGGACGGGGCAGGACGCGATCCCGCTCTGCCTGCTGCGCTATGAGGACATGCTCGCCGATCCGCTCGCGGCGCTGGCGCGCGTCGCTGCGGCCGCCGGCCTCGACGCCGCGCCCGCCGCCCTCGCCGCCGCGGTCGCCGCGAGCAGCTTCGAGCGGCTGCAGGCGCGCGAGGCGGCCGAAGGCTTCGCCGAAAAGCCCGCCAACATGCCCGGTTTCTTCCGCAGCGGCCGCGCCGGCGAATGGCGCGCGGCGCTGACCGACGCCCAGGTCGCGCGCATCGTCGCCGATCATCGCGACGCAATGGCCGCGCTCGATTACCTGCCCGCCTCAACGGCTTGACGTGCAGCGCCGCGCCTCGCTATCGCGCTATGGGGTTTTCAGAGGGGGGCAGGACATGAGCGCCGAAATAACCGGCAAGACCGTGATCGCACGCAACCCGTCGATACTGTTTAACGACTTCGACGACGGGCTGATGATGATGGACATCGACAGCGGCAATTATTTCGATATCGATTCGGTCGGCGGGCGCATCTGGACGCTGCTCGAATCGCCGGGGACGCTCGACGGAATTTGCGACTCGCTGGTGGCGGAATATGATGTCGAACCCGATGTCTGCCGCAGCGAAACCGTTGGATTCATCGAAGAACTTGCAGCGAAGGGCCTGGTGACTCTGCAACCGGCCTAAGCCATTGGGACATGGGGCTCTCTGCCTTGACTGACCGGCGTTTATGTCTCATCATGGGATAGTAAGTCGTCGGACCAGCGATGGATTTCCAGTGGGCGACTGGCGGGATCAAAATCCAAAAGGGGGGTATGATGACCAAGACCGTTGAAAAGCAGACGCCGCGCAAGGATTGGCAGAAGCCGGAACTGCGTTCGGTCGTCCCGGCGGCACGCACGCGCGGCGGCGGCGGCGACATCAACGACGCCGACGACATCTTCTACGACGCGTCCTGATTCGCCTCACACCATTTTCCGACAAACCAAAAGCTTTGGCCCTGCGTTGCGGGGCCAAATCTTTTGGCGCGGGCGCGTAACGGCCGACGTCATGGCGTCTTCGCCGCCCTGCGCTTGACGCTGACGCCACGACCGGTAACGACGCACCCGCGTCCTGACGGAAACACATCATCGCCGTGCATCGCATTTGTGGCCTCCTTACCCGATCCGCGCCCGCCGCGCCGCCCGGCGCCGGCCTTTCTCCGATCATCGCCGCGCTCGGCCCCGCCGCGACCACCGCCTGTCTGGGCGCCGCAGATTTCGGCGCCTTGCAGACCGCGCGGCGGGAACCGCCCGGCGCGGCGCTCCATGTCGACGAGGAGCTGATCGTCGTCGCCGACGCGCGCATCGACGGCGCCGCCGACCTGCGCGCGGCGCTCGCCGATCACGCCCCGCCCGCCGATGCCTCCGCCGCCGCGCTCGTCGCCGCCGCCTGGCGCCGATGGGGGGCCGACTGCCCGCTGTTTCTCTATGGCGACTATGCCTTCGCGCTCTACGACGGCCGCAGCGGCGACAGCTTTGCGGCGCGCGACCATGTCGGCGCCCGCCCCTTTTTCTACGCCCTCGCCGACGACCGCCTCGCCTTCGCCAGCGACACCGCCGCGCTGCTCGCGCTGCCCGGCATCCCCGATGATCTCGACGAGGATTTTGTCGCCAGCACGCTCGTCCACCGCAAGTTCGAGCCGATGGGGCGCAGCTTCCTGCGCGCGGTCCGCCGGCTCGAGGCGGGCCACCGCCTGCACCTCGCCGGCGGCGAGGTCCGGATCGACCGCTGGTGGAATCCCGAGGTCATCGCCGTCGACGAAACGGCGAACGACGCCGATACCATCGCCCGCTTCCGCGCCCTCGTCGCCCAGGCGGTGACCGATCGCCTCGCCGGCGCGACGCAATTCGCCGTGCATCTCAGCGGCGGCCTCGATTCGTCGCTCATCGCCGCCATCATGGTGCCCGAACTGCGCGCACGCGGCCTCGCCGATCCGCCGGGCTACAGCTGGCACCTCGTCGACGCCGACGCCGATCCCGACAGCGAACCCGGCTGGAGCGAGGCGATCCGCGCGCGGCTCGGCCTCGACCTCTTCGCCCCCGAACTCACGGTGGACGAGATGGTCGCGCTGTTCGCGCAGGACGGGACGCGCGGCCCCGACATCCGCAATTTGCTGCACGAAGCGGCGATTCAGCGCGACGCCGCGACGCGCGGCGTCGAAGTCATCCTCTCGGGCTGGGGCGGCGACGAGGGCGCCTCCTATAATGGCCGGGGCTATCATCCCTGGCTCTTTGTCACCGGCCGCTGGGGTACGCTGTATCGCGACCGCTCGCGGCCGGGCATCAAGGGCGGGCTGCGCACCATCTATCACGCCGCGCGGCGCGTCGGCCGGGAATTCCGTCCCGAATTGCCCCTGCGCTGGCGGCGGCTGGCGGGAAACAGCCTGATCGAATCCGCTTTTCTGCGTCGCGCCCGCCTCCTCCCCATTCCGGCGATCCGCGAATATGGCGTGCGCCAGACCCAGCACGCGCTGCTCCGCTACGGTTCGACGACGGCGCGGATCGAGGATTGGGCGATCAGCGGCGCGGCGCACGGCATCGATTACCGGTTTCCGCTGCTCGATCGCCGCCTGCTCGAATTCATCTACACGCTGCCGCCGCGCATGTTCCGCCGCGGCGCGATGCGGCGCTGGCTGATCAAGCAGGCGAGCGAGGGGCTGCTCCCCGATGTGGTCCGCCTCAACAACAGCAAGACCGAACCGCTGCGCGTCGCGTGGATCGAAAAGACACTCGGCGAAACGCTCATCCGGATCGGCGACCGCCTTGCCGCGCGCAGCACGCCGCCTGCCCGCGCGCGCTATATCGATATGATACGCCTCGAAAAACGGATCGCGCGGGCCCGCCGCACCGGCTCGGGCCGCGACGCCGCGCTCCGCCTCGCGCTCCAGTTCCTCGACATAGCATGATCCTGTCGTTCAGCCGCCGCTTCGCCTTTGTCGCCATTCCCAAGACCGCCGGCCATGCGCTGCGCACCGCGCTGCGCCCGCTGCTGGCGCCGAACGACTGGGAACAATGCACGCTGTTCGACAAGCGCTATTTCCCGGTCCAGCCGCTCGCGGCGATCGGGCACGGGCATCTGTCCTATCGCGATGTCGCACCCTTCCTGCTCCCCGGCCAGTGGGACGGCCTCACCAGCTTCGCGGTCGTCCGGTCGCCCTTCGATCGCTTCCTTTCCTTTGCGCGCTTCGCCTGGCGCGGCAGCGACGCAATGGAACGCGACCCGCACGGCACGATGAAGCGCGCGCTGACCGACCCCGACCGCGCGGGCCATATCCTGCTCCGCCCGCAGCATGAGTTCGTCTGCGACGACGCCGGCCAGATCCGCACCACATTGCTGCTTCGCCACGAAAGCCTCGCTGCCGATATGCTCCGCCTCGCCGACGCGCTGGGCGCGCCGCTCGCGCCGCTCGAGGCGGTCAACGTCTCGCCCGAAACCAGCGGCGCCGCGCTCGACGCCGAACTCGCCGACCTGATCCGGGCGCGCTACGCCCGCGACTTCGCGCTGTTCGGCTATGATCCGGCGGCCGCGCCATGACCGTCGCCACGCTTGTCACCGTCTCCTCGCCCGATTTCCGCATCGGCAGCGAAGTGATGCTCGCGAGTTTTCTCGCGCACAACCCCTGGTTCGACGGCGACATCCTCATCCTCCACAGCCGGCTGGCCGAGGCCGACCAACGCGCGCTTACCGCCGCTTTCCCGCGCACGACATGCCGCACCGCCAGCCCGCGGCTCGCCGCCGCGATCGACGCGCTCACCGCCGCGCACCCGCATCTGGCCGCGCGCCGCGATCGCTTCCTCAGCCTCGAAACCCTGCTTCTTGATGCGCCCGGAAAGCGGCTTTTCGCCGACAGCGACATGCTGTTCCGCCGCGATATATCGCCGCTGCTGGCGATCGACGCGCCGCTCGTCGCCGCCCCCGACGCCGCGATGCTGCGCGGCAACGCCCGCGACGCCGAAACGCTCGCCGAAGTCGCGGCCGACGGCGACGCCCGCGCCAGCTTCAACGCCGGCCTGCTGCTCTATGATCCCGAACCCGCCCCCGAACCCGCCATCGCCGACGCCCTCTGGCCGCTGCTCGCTCCCGAAAGCTGGAGCCGCATCGCGTCGCAGCACACCGATCAGGCGGTGTGGAACCTGCTGCTGCGCGACCGCGTCCGCCTGGTCGGCACCAGCTATAATCTGATGATCGGCCACCGCGCCGCCAGCTTCGCCCACGAACCCGTCGCGCTGGAGAACGCCCATGTCCTCCACTTCAACGGCCCTGCCAAGCCCTGGCGTCCCGATCGTCACGCCGACGCGATCGCGCGCGATCCCGACTATGCGACCGCCGTCCGCCTCTGGGCCCGGGCCCGCGCCGACTGGCTGAGGGCGCACCGATGATCACCGGCGGCGACGGCGCGATCCGGCGCCACCTCTTCCTCCTTGCGCCCAACAACAGCGGCTCGACCTTCCTCGCCGCCGCGCTCGCGCGCTGCGCCCGCGCCTGGTCGCTGCCGCGCGAGGGTCAGCATGTCGCGGGCTTCCAGGGGCCAAGTTCGCGCGGCACCGGCGCGCGCCTGCTGTGGGCGGCCACGCCGGCCTCGGTCGCCACCTTCCGCGACGCCGCAGCCTATGACTGGAACCGCACCCGCCGCGCCTGGCATTTCCACGCCCGCGCCGATCGCGCCGGCGCCGACATGCTGGTCATCGCCTCGCCGCCCTTTCTGCTCATCGCCGACCAGCTTGCCGCCGCCTTTGCCGACGCCGCCTTCCTCATCATGGTGCGCAACCCCTATGCGGTCGCCGAAGGCATCATCCGCCGCGCCGCCAACGCCGGCCCCGTCGCACCCGGCGACAGCCTCGCGACCACCGCCGCGCGCCACATCGTCGCCGCGCTCGCCGCGCAGCGAGCCAATCGCGCCGCCTTCGCCGACCGCGCGATCTTCTTCACCTATGAGGATATGTGCGCCGCTCCAGAGGCGATCGCGACACGCATCGCCGCCCTCGTCCCGTCGCTCGCCGACCTGGCGCTCGACCGGTCGCTCCCGGTCAAGGGGCGCTACCATGAACCCCTGCGCGATATGAACGCCGATCAGATCGCCCGCCTGACCCCCGGCCAGATCGCCGATCTCGACGCCGTCTTCGACACCCACCGCGATCTGCTCGCCGGCTTCGGCTATACGCCGATCACCGTATGACCGATCCGGCGCGCCCTCTGTGGATTTTCCTCCACGTCCCCAAATGCGGCGGCACGACGCTGAAGGCGCATCTCGAACGCCATTTCACCATGGACGAACAGCTCGTCGAATTTTCCGACTGGGGCCGCCGCTACCGCAAGACGCACGACCGTCCGGAATTTGCCGATCGCCGGCCCGAGGATCGCGCCCGTGCCATGATCCTGGCGGGGCACCAGCTCGCTTATGGCGTCCATCGCCTCGTCCCCGGTAACTGCGAAGCGCGCTATGTCACCGTGCTGCGCGACCCCGCCGAACGCTGTGTCTCGCTCTATAATTTCCGCTGGAGCCGCGGCCACGCGCCCGACGATTTCGATGCGTGGTATCAGCATTGGTACCGCCCCGAACAGTCAGACTATATGGTCCGCTTCTTCGCCGAACGCCTCTATGGCGGCGCGCTTCCGGCCGACGCGGACCAGCGCCTCGCCATGGCGCAGCAATTGCTGACGCTCTGCTGGTTCGTCACCACCACCGAGCGCTGGAACGAGGGGCTCGACCTGCTTTGCGGCGCAATGGGCATCGCCGCCGACTGGCAGCATGTGCGTGGTGCCGACAATCCTGCGGAACTCCCCGCCTCGCACCCCGCGCGCACCGAAAAGCTGCAACGCCGCGTCACCCTCGACGACGGCCTGCGCGCGCGCATCCATGCCGACTCGCCCGGCGACGTCGCGCTCGTCGACTGGGTGCGCGCACGCCGCTGGCCGCTCGCCGATTGACAGCGCCCGCCGCCCGCGCGACAGACGGGGCCAGGGGAGACAGGGATCGTGACCGCCAAAATGCTGCGCCCGACATCGTTCGACGTCGCCGAGCGCGCGGGCGTTTCGCAATCGACCGTGTCGCGCGCACTGCGCGGCAGCCCGGGGGTCAATGCCGAAACCCGCGCCCGCGTCTCGGCCGCCGCGCGCGAACTCGGCTATGTCGTCGACCGCCATGCCTCGTCGCTGCGCCTGAAAAGCAGCGAGACGATCGCGCTCGTCACCATCTGCCGCCCCGGCGAAGACCGCAGCGCGATCAACCCCTTCTATTTTGCGCTGCTCGGCAGCATTGCGGAGGCGACGTCAGCGCGGCGCTTCAACCTGCTCGTCAGTTTCCAGGAAAGCCCCGACAATTTCCGGGCCGATTTCGTCGCCTCGGGGCTCGCCGACGCGATGATCGTCATCGGCACCACCAGCAATGATGCGGCGTGGGACTATTTTGCTGCGGCCCAGGCCTCGGGGCTCGACTTCGTCTGCTGGGGCAGCCCGGGCGAGCCCTTTCACTGGATGCGCAGCGACAATGACGCCGGCGGCCGCCTCGCCGCCGAGCATGTGGTCGCCACCGGCCGCCGCCGCCCCGCCTTCATCGGCCCCGCCGATTCGGCGCAGCGCCAGTTCGACGAACGGCGCGAGGGTTTTTCGGCCGCGCTCGCCGCGCATGGCGTCGAACCGGTCGTCTGGGCCGCCGCCCCCGCCCCCGACCGCCACGCGCAGGGTGTCGCGGCCGCCCGCACCCTGCTCGACGCGCATCCCGACACCGACGCGATCTTCGCCGCGTCTGACATGCTCGCGCTCGGCATACTTCAGGGCCTCAAGGAAGCGGGGCGCCGCGTGCCCGAGGATGTCGCGCTGATCGGCTTCGACGGCATCCGCGCCGGCACTCTCGCCGACCCCGCGCTCACCACGCTCGAACCCGACCTCGACGCGGCGGGCGAAGCGCTGGTCGCGATGGCGCTCGAGGATGACGAGCATAGCCGCGACGGCACCCGCGTTCCCGTCCGCCTTGCGGTGCGCGGCAGCGCCTGATCATTTCGTCGCATCGCCGATGCGATCGTAACAGCTTATTACCCCTGATCATGTTACGCCGGTCGCGAAAGGCGCCAAGTCTTTGTCGGGTCAGTTTTTCATTTCCTTGCTCAATCCGGGCATTTGCCTGCTGCTCGCCGGTGCCTTCCTGCTGCTCTGGCTCTATCGCCGCGATCAGATCTATGTGGCGACGGCCGCACTGGGTTATGCGGTCGCGACGGTCGCCTTCGTCATCCAGGACATGGTCCCGGCGCTGCCGATGGAACTGCAACGCATCCCCTCCAATTTCGGCTTCCTGCTCGCGGGCTGCCTGATCAGCGGCGCCATCGTCGGCCATTATCATGTCGCGGTGCCCTGGCGCTTCATGGCCGTCACCGGCGCGATTTCGGCGGCGTTTTTCCTGTGGTTCCTGCTCGTCCAGCCGGTCATCGTCGCGCGCATCTATTCGATCAGCCTCGCGCTCGGCGTCATCGCGCTGGTCATCCCGATCAAGCTGCGTCCCGTCGCAAAGCGCCACATCGTCGATCATATCCTGTTCTGGTTCGGCATCGTCTGGGCGCTGAACTACACGTTGCGGCCGCTGCTCATCCTCGGCGTCACCGGCAGCATCGCCAATTATTCGGGGTTTCAGCAATCGGTCTATTGGACGACGGTGCTGTTCACCCAGGCGATCTTCTCGGTCCTCGCGGCGATCACGCTGATGGTCGCGGTCGCGATCGACCTGATGGCCGAGCTGCGGCAACAGGCCGACGGCGACGAATTGTCGGGCCTGCTCAACCGCCGCGGGTTCGAGGCGGCGGCGGGCGCCGCCGTGCGCCACTGCGACGACGTCAATCGCCCCGCAGCGCTGCTCATCGCCGACCTCGATCATTTCAAGGCGATCAACGACACCCATGGCCATGCCGCGGGCGACGCGATCATCGCCGCCTTCGGCGCGCATATCCGCCGCCTCGGCCCCGCCGCGATGATCGCCGGGCGCATCGGCGGCGAGGAGTTCGCCATCCTCCTTCCCGGCGAGGGAATCGAGAGCGCGCGCCAGCTGGCCGAGGCGATCCGTAGCGGCATGGCCGCCGCCTGCGCCGCGAGCGTCCCCGGCGGCGCCGCGCCGACCGCCAGCATCGGCCTCGCGGTCAGCGCCCCCGGCGCCGGCCTGTCACGCCTGATGCGCGACGCCGATCAGGCGCTCTACGAAGCCAAGCGCGCGGGCCGCGACCGCGTTCGCGCCTTCACCT
>NZ_JBOHHU010000008.1:0-74212 GCF_050725615.1 Sphingopyxis sp. | reverse complement strand
CGTTGGCGCGGCCCATCGCGTGTCTCGACTTCGCTCGGCACGAACGGATAAGAGGGGGCCATGAGCGACATAGATAATATCGTGATCCTGACCGGCGCCGGGGTGTCGGCCGAGAGCGGCATCGACACCTTCCGCGACGGCGGCGGATTGTGGGAGCAGCACCGCGTCGAGGATGTCGCGACGCCCGAGGCGTTCGTGCGCGACCCCGACCTGGTCCATCGTTTCTATGACGCGCGGCGCGCGGCGATCCAGACCAAGGCGCCGAACGCAGCGCATGACGCGCTGGCGCGACTCGATGCGGCCTGGCCGGGCGAATTGCTGATCGTGACGCAGAATGTCGACGATCTGCACGAGCGCGCGGGGGCGCGGCGGCTGATCCATATGCATGGCGAACATCTGAAGGCCTGGTGCACCGCGTGCGACACGCACAGCGACTGGACGGGAACGCTGATCGAGCGGCCCGCCTGCCCGGCGTGCGGGGTCGCGGGGCAGTTGCGTCCCGACGTCGTGTGGTTCGGCGAGATGCCCTATCATATGGGCGCGATCTATCAGGCGCTGAACCGCGCCGACCTGTTCGTGTCGATCGGGACGTCGGGCGCGGTCTATCCGGCCGCCGGCTTCGTGCGCGAGGCGCGGGCGAGCGGGGCGCGGACGCTGGAGCTCAACATGGAACCGAGCCAGGGATCGCACTGGTTCGACGAAGCGCGACACGGACCGGCGGGGGTGCTGGTGCCGGCGTGGGTGGAGGAAATGCTGGGCACGTGAGCGGGCGGGCGTCGGCTGTGGAAATATCTCGCACAAAGCCACGAAGCCACAAAGGGGCTTCAGAGCCATGCACCCCGAGCCTGTCGACAGGCCGCTTTTCTTTGGACGTTGCAAAAGAGCGGTGCTTCGACAAGCTCAGCACAAACAGCAGCTAAGAAGGCCTCTTTGTGGCTTCGTGGCTTTGTGCGAAACAAAATCGCTTCGCCTCGGTCTCGCGTTACCGCCGTTCTGCAAAAAACGCCCTGAGCAGATCGGCAGCCTCCCCGGCCCCGATGCCGTCGTAGATGTCGGGGCGGTGGTGGATCGTCGGCTGGCTGAAGGTGCGCGGGCCGTGGACGACCGCGCCGCCCTTGGGATCGTCGGCGCCATAATAGAGGCGCGCGATGCGGGCGTGGGCGATCGCGCCGGCGCACATCGCGCAGGGTTCGAGCGTGACATAAAGGTCGCAGCCGTCGAGGCGGTCGTTGCCGAGCGTCGCCGCCGCCGCGCGAATCGCAACCATCTCGGCGTGCGCGGTCGGGTCGTGCGATTCGCGGGGACGGTTGTGGCCCTCGGCGATGATGACGCCGTCCTTGACGATCACCGCGCCGACGGGCACTTCGCCCGCGTCGGCGGCGGCTTTGGCGAGGTTCAGCGCGGCGCGCATCGGTTCGGGCAGGGGAAATGGCGGCATCGCTTTTCCCGCTAGTCCCTTGACGAATCTGCGGCAAGCCGATAAGCGCGCGCCTTTCCCGGCTCACTCCGGTCCTGCGGTCCCCGATTTATCGGGAAGCGCCCGGACGCCGAACCGAAATTTTTGAACGAGGACAGATATCATGTCGCGCATTTGCGAACTGACCGGCAAGGGCCGCCTGGTAGGCAATAATGTCAGCCACGCGAACAACAAGACCAAGCGCACCTTCCTGCCCAACCTGCAGAATGTGACCTTGCTGTCGGACGCCCTGGGCAAGGGTTTCAAGCTGCGCGTGTCGACGCACGGCCTGCGCACCGTCGAGCATAATGGCGGCCTCGACAACTGGCTGATCAAGGCCGGCGACGACCAGCTGTCGGCTTCGGCGCGCAAGCTGAAGAAGGAAGTCACGAAGAAGCTGGCCGAAAAGGCCGCTTAAGCTTCTTTCCTTGCGAATCGCATGGAGGCCGCCGGTTTACCGCGCGGCCTTTTTGCTGTCCGGCAGGTCGACGAGTTCGAACTTCAGCAGCAAACTCCGCTGCCAGCGGTTGAAATTATCGTCGGAGACGAGCCAGAGGATGGTGCGGCCATCCTCGACCGCCACCGCCGCGCCCTCGTAATTTTCGTGCAGCGGTTCGGGCACCTGCCCGATCGCCACCGAACGGACGACGCGGCCCTTGCCGATATCGGCGGGATCGACGATCGCGAGGATGGTCGTGAACAGCGGATCGAGCCCGAGCTTGCGGTGGACGAGCAGGATGCGCCCGTCGGGCAGCGGTGCGGCGTCGCTGACCTGGCCCTTGCCCTCGTCATCATAATAGAAAAGCGTCGGCGGCTTGCCCGGGACGGCAGGGTCGTCGGTGTAGACCAGCGCTTCGGTGCCGAAATCATTGCGATCCTCGCCCTCCGAAAACAGGATGGTGCGGCCATCGGCGAGGCGCACCATCGCCTCGGGCCCGCGATTCGCCGGCCAGCGGTAGAGCGCGGGCGAGCGGCGGCGCGATTCGACGCGGGTCAGCCCGGCGTCGATGCGCCACACCTGGTTGATCCCCTCGAGCGCGATCCACAGCTTGCCGGTCGCAGGATCCAGCACCATCGCCTCGGCATCGGTGAAGGCCTTGCGCTTCGGGCTGCGCGGCGGGGTCGGCAGCGCGGCGATCGTCACGTCCGACACCGATCCGTCGGCGCCGAGCGTCAGCCGCGTTCCCTCGCCATTGTCGCCGACGAGCAGGAACCGCCCGTCGCCGCGATAGGCCAGCGCCGAGAAACCGCCGAACAGGCTGTTGCGGCTGGTGAGCCGCCAGCCGCGCACGAAGCGCAGGCTGCCGGTATCGCCCGCAGGATGGAGGAGCGGCCGCGCGCTCGCGGTCTGGCTGGTGTCGACCACGGGGTAGCGGAACGTCGTTCCCGGCATCGGCCCGAGCGTCAGGAAGATCAGGGCGGCGGGGAGGAAGCGGCGCATCGCCCGGGGCCTAAAGCCATCGCGTGACAAAGGAAAGCGCGGGAAAGCGTCGGCGAAGATGAACCCCCGGCAACGCAGCCTGAACCTCACCCAACAGCCGCGTTCAGGGTCGGCTCAACGCGAATCACCTAGAAGTTCTTTCATCGACCACCGCCCCAAAGGGCAGAAGACGAAAGAAGGAGACTGAAAATGAAAAAGATGGTGACCCTCTCGATCGCCGCCCTGATGTCCACCGCGACGCTGGGCCTGGCAGCCACCCCCGCCGCCGCGCAGAACGGCTATTACGACCGCGACGGCTATTCGAGCTATGACGCGCGATACAACAACCGCGACGACCGCCGTTACGACCGCCGCGACTATCGCAGCTATGATCGCCGCGATTACCGCAACGACCGTCGCTACGACCAGCGCCGCTATAACAACAACAACCGCTATCGGGGCCAGTGCGACAATGGCACCGGCGGCACGATCATCGGCGCGATCGCCGGCGGCCTCGCCGGTCACGAAATCGCCGGTCGCGGCGACCGCACGGTCGGCACGATCATCGGCGGCGCCGTCGGCGCCATCGCCGGCCGCGCGATCGACAAGGGGAATGACGGCTGCCGTTAAGGGCTTTGCCTGACCCCCAATAATGTCTTTCTTCGCTGCCCCGTCCGGTTTCGACCGGGCGGGGTTTTCTTTTGGGGAGCGAATTTCGGGCGGAAGGCGCCGTTCCGTTTCCCGTCACCCCGGGCTTGACCCGGGGCCTGCCTTGTCTTTGATCCGACGACGAAAGAAAGAAGGCGGGTCCCGGGTCAAGCCCGGGATGACGATGAAAGAGGCATCCGCTCCCCGCCCCCAAAGGCGCCCCCGCCCCCGGGGTTGCCTTCCCACGCCCCCGCGCCTAGTCTGGCCCCAAGTGCACGTCCGGTTTTCGGGCGCGTGAGAAACAGGTAAGAATAGCCATGCGGCAAATGGCAGCGCCCGACGGGCGGCCGCCGCAGCCCGGGGCGGCAGCGGCGAAGAACAGGCAGGCTCCCGATCGAGCGGGGGCCGATCGACAGGGGCCAGGCGGCCAGCCGCGTCCCGCGCCCTTTACGCGGCCCAAAAGCTACGCCGCGATCGACCTTGGCACCAACAACTGCCGGCTGCTGATCGCGCGGCCGCAGGATGGCGAACTGGTCGTCATCGACGCCTTTTCGCGCATCGTCCGGCTGGGCGAGGGATTGCACAGCAGCGGACGGATCAGCGACGCCGCCATGGACCGCGCGGTCGCCGCGCTGTCGATCTGCGCCGACAAATTGCGCCGCCGCCACGTCAGCCTGTCGCGCGCGGTCGCGACCGAGGCGTGCCGCCGCGCCGCCAACGGGCAGGAACTGGCCGACCGGGTGCGGCGCGAGACCGGCATCGTGCTCGACATCATCGCCCCCGCCGAGGAAGCGCGGCTGGCGGTGCTCGGCTGCCATAATCTGATGGAACCCGGCGACGGCCCGGCGCTGATCTTCGACATCGGCGGCGGGTCGACCGAGTTGATGCACGTCGAGGGCAGCGGCAGCGACGTCGCGATCCGCGACTGGGTGAGCGTGCCATGGGGGGTCGTGTCGCTGACCGAACATGCGCCATCCGACGGCGCGACGATGGCCGACCGCCAGGCGAGCTATGCGCAGATGCGCGAAACGACGCGCGAGGCCTTTGCCGCCTTTGCCGCGCGCGCGGAGCGCCATGCCGGCCAGCCGCTGCGCCTGCTTGGCACCAGCGGCACGGTGACGACGCTGGCCAGCGTTTTCCTCGACCTGCCGCGGTACGATCGGCGCGCGGTCGACGGGCTGGTGGTGCCGTGCGACGCGATGCGCGACATCAGCCGCCGCCTCGCCGAAGCGAGCATCGCCGACCGCGCCGAAATCGGCTGTATCGGGCGCGAGCGCGCCGACCTGGTCGTCGCCGGCTGCGCGATCCTGGAGAGCATCATCGACCTGTGGCCCGCCGCGCGGGTCGGGGTCGCCGATCGCGGTATCCGCGAGGGCATCTTGCGGACGCTGGCGATGCAGGGCCGCGACGTGCCCGTCACGCGGCGGGAGTTTCGCAAATGAGCCAGGGCAAGAGCGGCAGCAAGGGCGGCGGCGCCAAGGGTGGACGGGGCGGACTGCACGTCCGCGTCAAGACCGCCAAGAAGCGCAGCACATCGTCGACGCGCTGGCTGGCGCGGCAATTGAACGACCCCTATGTGCGCCGCGCGCAGGCCGAAGGCTATCGCTCGCGCGCCGCGTACAAGCTGATCGAGCTCGACGAGAAATTCAGCTTCGTCAAAAAGGCGCGCGCGGTCGTAGACCTGGGGATCGCTCCGGGCGGCTGGTCGCAGGTGGTGCGCAAGACCAACCCGCGCGCGAAAATCGCGGGCATCGACCTGCTCGAATGCGAGCCGATCGAGGGGGTCGAAATCCTGCAGATGGATTTCATGGACGATGCGGCGCCCGATGCGCTGATCGAGGCGCTGGGCTCCGCCCCCGATCTCGTTCTGTCGGACATGGCGGCGAACACCGTCGGCCATCCGCAGACCGACCATCTGCGCACCATCGGGCTCGCCGAAACCGCCGCCGATTTTGCGGTGCGCACGCTGCTGCCCGGCGGCAGCTTCGTCACCAAGGTGTTCGCCGGGGGCGCCGACCACAGCCTGCTCACCTTGCTCAAGCAGAATTTCACGACGGTGAAGCACGCCAAGCCGCCGTCGAGCCGCAAGGGATCGCCCGAATTGTTCGTCGTCGCGCAGGGGTTCAAGGGCCGCCGCGCGGCGGATGAGGTGGAGTGGGCGGGCAGCAAGTAGCGACCGGTAGCGGACGTTGTCGGCGGCCGCTAAGACCGTTGACTATGGAACCCACCGAAGCCTTTCTTGCTTTCGCTAACTCGCTAATCGGCTTGCCAATCAGCCACATCTGGCGTGGGCATGGTTCGGCGATTTTTATCGAGTGCGGCGAGCTGACCCCCGTCACCAGACGGGACGGTTCGGTCGGCAATCCCCACGGCGAAGTATCACTCGGCGTCGAATGGAGTTGGCGTGTCGAGGATCGAACCGCCATCAGATGCGGGAGCTGGAGCGAAGAAGAATTATGGGAACCCGCGCTCAATATGTTGCGCGATGCGCGAATTGCGCGATGCGGCCTATTTGGTATCCTGCCCGAAGTCGCGATCACGACCGATAGCGATATGCGGTTTCTTTCGTTCTCAACGACCGATGGCCAGCCGCGATGGCATTTCGTTGATCGGCGTGACGGCCTGCCTCGCTGGTTTACCGTGCGCGAAGGACAACTACACCTCGGCGACGGGAGCGAGCGAGCGTTTTGAACACCCGCTTTCGGCCCCAAAGCGACCCCCGCTGATCGAGTTTATTGCCGAGCGATTTCATAGCCGATACATGTTGGCGGTCGCAGAAGGGCGCCGCTTGCCAAGCTGCGCGCCAACCGGGGAATATTGATGCACCGAATCTCGAAAAAATCCGTCCTTGCCCTGACCATGTCGGCGTTCGTCCTCACCAGCTGCGGCGGTGGGGGCGGCGGTGGCGGTGGGGGCGGGCCGGTCGTCGTGACCCCGACCCCGACACCCACGCCGACCCCCACCGCGACGTGCGGCCTGTCGGCGCGGCAGGATTTCGCCAAAGCCGTGATCGACGAATGGTATCTGTTCCCCGGCGACGTCGCGAGCGGCGTCAACAAGGCGAGCCATAGCGACGTCCAATCCTATATCGACGCGCTCGTCGCGCCGGCGCGCGCCGCGAACAAGGACCGCTTCTTCACCTACATCACCTCGATCGCCGAGGAGAATGCCTTCTTCGCCAGCGGGTCGAGCGCGGGCTTCGGGGTCCGCTTGACCTATAATAGTTCGACCCAGCGCGTCGTCATCGCCGAAGCCTTTGAAGGCGCCCCGGCGCTCGCCGCAGGGATCGACCGCGGCACCCAGATCACCGGCATCGGCACCACCGCATCGAACATCCGATCGATCGCCGACATCGTCGCGGCGAGCGGCACCGGCGGCATCACCGACGCGCTGGGGCCGAGCGACCCCGGCGTCACCCGCGTCCTGCGCATCATCGACGGCGCCGGCACCCGCGACGTGACGGTGACCAAGGCCGATTTCGACCTCGATCCGATTTCGGACCGCTACGGCGCCAAGGTCATCACCGACGGCGGGCAGAATTACGGCTATATCAACCTGCGCACCTTCATCTCGTCGGCGAACCCGCAATTGCGCGCCGCCTTCCTGAATTTCCGCAACCAAGGCATCACCAACATCGTCATCGACCTGCGTTATAATGGCGGCGGGCTGGTTTCGACCGCCGAGTTGTTCGGCGACCTGCTCGGGCGCAACCGGACGTCGAGCGAACTCTTCTCGCGCACCGATTTCCGGTCGTCGAAAGCGGCCGAGAACGACCGCCATTTCTTCACCAGCCAGCCCGAATCGATCGCCCCGACGCGCATCGCCTTCATCGGCACCGGGTCGACCGCCTCGGCCAGCGAACTCGTCATCAACGGCATGTTGCCCTATCTGGGAACCAATATGACGCTGGTCGGCAGCAACACCTTTGGCAAGCCGGTCGGCCAGATCGCGATCGACAAGGCCGAATGCGACGACCGGATGCGCGTGATCGCCTTTGCGACGGGCAATGCGAGCGGCCAGAGCGATTATTATTCGGGGCTGGCGCCCAAGATCAGCAACAGCTGCGCCGCCGGCGACGACCTGAGCCGCCCGCTGGGCGACGCCAATGAGGCATCGGTGCGCACCGCGATCGATTTCCTGGCCGGGCGGAGCTGTTCGACGCGGATCACCAGCGCCGACACGCGGGTCGCATCAGCCGAACGGATCGCGCCGGGCCTGGCGCCGGCCCCCGCCATGCTGGAAAGCAAGGCGCCGAGCGCGGCGCAGCGCGAGATGCCCGGGCTGTTCTGACGCCAAAGCCGGACGCGCGCCGTGGGCGAATGGGGCCGACGGTGTCGGCTTCGGCGCGCGCACCATTGTAACAGACGGGCAAGGATCGGACATCTGAAGGCAAGGAAGCAAGGGTAGCCCGGCGGCGACGAAACAACCGGAGACTGCCCCGATGTCCGACCTTCCCGCCGATCCTGCGCGCGCCCTTGCCGACCATCGGGATGGCGGCTTCGCCGAAGATATGGAGGCGCTCGAACGGCTGCGCCTCGGCCGGCGGCGCGCGCTCGGGCTGATGTTCAGCGCCGGCAGCGCCGCGCTGGTGGCGGGCTGCGGCAGCGGCGGCGGCGACACGGGCACCACGACCCCGGTCACCGTCACGCCGACGCCGACGCCCACCCCTACTCCGACGCCAACGCCGACCGCGACCTGCACGGCTTATGCCAGCGAGACCAACGGCCCCTATCCCGCCGACGGCACCAACACATCCTCGGGCGTCTCGTCGAACGTGCTGACCGTCAACGGCGTGACGCGCAGCGACATCCGGTCGAGCTTCATCGGCTCGACCACCACTGCACCGGGTGTTGCGGTCACCTTCACCATCACCCTCGTCGACGCCAACAACAGCTGCGCGCCGCTCGCGGGCTATGCGATCTACATCTGGCACTGCGACCGGTCGGGGCAATATTCGCTCTATGACCTGCCCGCCGAAAGCTATTTGCGCGGGCTGCAGGTCACCGACGCCAACGGCCAGGTCACCTTCACGACGATTTTCCCCGGCTGCTACGCCGGCCGCTATCCGCACATCCATTTCGAGGTGTTCACCAGCTCGACCAACGCGACCAGCGGTCGCTTTGCGCGGCTGATCTCGCAATTCGCGCTGCCCTCGGCCGCGTGCACGACGGTCTATGGCTCGACCGGCTATAGCACGAGCCAGAGCAATTTCCGCTCGACCTCGATCGCCAGCGACAATGTGTTCGGCGACAACAGCGCGGCGCAGATCGCGGTGATGACGATGGCGATGACCGGTGACGTCAGCAGCGGCTACACCGCAACCGCCACGGTCGGCGTTGCCACCTGAGGCGCTTCGCCTTCCGGTCGGCGAACGCTTCATTCCGACCGGGCCTTCTGATAGGCCGGGCGCGAACGAAGCGAAAGGCGGCAGGACCTTGGATCAGACGACGCGCGTCCTGATCATCGACGATGATGCGGCGATCCGGTCGCTGACCGCCGAGTTCCTGAGCGGGCACGGCATCGAGGTCGCGACCGGCGCCGGCGCCGCCGATCTCTACGCCGCGCTCAAGACCAGCCGTTTCGACGCGATCATCCTCGATGTGATGATGGCGGGCGAGGATGGCCTGACCGCGCTATCGAAGCTGCCGATTGCCGGGCGGCCGCCGGTGATCCTCGTTTCGGTGCTGGGCAATGACGTCGACCGCATCGTCGGGATCGAGCTGGGCGCCGACGACTATCTGGCCAAGCCGTTCAACCCGCGCGAATTGCTCGCGCGGCTCCGCGCGCTCGTCCGCCGCAGCAAGCTGCGCGACGCCGGGACGCGCGACGAGGCGACCTGGCTGTTCGGCGACTGGCGGCTCGATGCCGCGGGCTGGCAATTGTCCGCCCCCGATGGCGCCGACGTCGCGCTGACCCCGGGCGAGTTTCGCCTGCTCCTCGCGCTCGTCGAACAGCGCGGCCGGCTCGTCGACCGCGACCGGCTGCTCGCCGCCACCGGCGGCGACGAGGCCGATGTCTTCGACCGCTCGATCGACGTGCTGCTGAGCCGCCTCCGCCGCAAACTGGCCGAGCATGGCGGCCGCGACCTCATCCGCACCGTGCGCGGCGAGGGGTATCAGCTTGCGCTGGCCGCGCGGCCGGCGGGCTGACATGCGCGCGCGGCGTTCGATCCTCTTCCGCCTCTCGGGCCTCGTTCTCGCGGCGATCCTGATCATGGCGGTGCTGGCGGTCGCGGTGACCTTTTTCAGTCCGCCGCCCTTTCGCCCCCCGGTGCGCACCGCCGACCTGCTGGCGGCGTTCGACGATCCGGCCGCGACCCGGACGATGGGAATGCGCGATGTCCGGTTCACCGAGGCGGCAAGCCTGCCGGTCGCCGACAAGGGCGAGCGCTGCGACGCGGCGCTGTCGGCGGCGCTCGCCCGGTCGCTGGGCCGTCCGCCCGACGCCGTCCGCCTCTGCGTGTCGGCGTCGGACCACGGGCCGAAGGGCGCCGGCGTGCCGCGCGACCTGCGCGACCGCTTCTCGCTGGCGATCCAGTACGGCCAAGGGTGGCGGATCGCGACCTTGCCGCCGCCGCCGCTGATCACGCGCTGGCATGTGACGACGCTTGGCTGGCTGACGCTCGCGGGCGCGTTGCTGTTCGGCCTGTGCCTGCTGGTGGTCCGCTCGATCACCCGGCCGCTCCGGCAACTGGCGACCGACGCCCGCGAAGCCGGGCTCGACGGCCCGGCCTTTCGGTCGGATCCCGCCGCGCCGATCGAGGTGCGCGACCTCGCCGCCGCGATCGCGGGGATGCGGCGGCGCCACGCCGCGCTGGTGACCAACCGCGCCGAACTGCTCGTCGGCATCGCGCATGATCTGGGCACCCCGCTCACCCGGCTGGCGTTCCGGATCGAGGGCCTGCCCGACGCGGCGCGCGACACCGCACGGAGCGACATCGCCGAGATGCAGAAGCTGATCGCCGCCGCGCTCGAATTTGCGCGCGGCCGCGACCGCGATGTCGAACCGGTGGCGCTCGACATGCTGCTCGCCGATCGGGCGGCGGTGCTGGGCAAGGCGGCGGCGCCGGTGCGCATCCTGGCCGCCGATCCGGTCGTCGTCACCGCGAACCTCGTCGACCTGCTGCGCGTGATCGACAATCTGGTCGTCAATGCCCAGCGCCATGGCGGCGGCGCCGAGCTGTCGCTCCGCCGCACCGGCGCGATGGCCGAACTGACCGTTCGCGACCATGGCCCCGGCATCGATCCCGCCGCCGCCGCGCGGCTGTTCGACCCGCTGTATCGCGGCGGCGTCGACGATGCCGACGGGCGCCCGGCGATCGGCTTTGGCCTGGGCCTCGCGATCGTCCAGTCGAATGTCGAGGCGATGCGCGGTACGATCAGCGTCGCCAACCATCCCGCGGGCGGCGCTGTCTTTACCGCCCTGTTGCCCCTGAACTGACGGGCGAAACGGCTAGAATTTGAAGCCGACCTCGACATAGATTTCGCGCGGATTGTCGACGAAGGCCGACATGTCGGCGAGCACGCCCGGCGCGCCGACGCGGCTGCCGGTCCCCGTGCCGCCCGCGAAGGGAATGTCGTTCGCGGCAGTCACCACCAGCTTGTTGGTGAGATTGCGGCCGATCAGCCCGATCGACCAGCGATCGTCGGGACCTTTGAGGCGCAGCGCCGCGTCGACCTTGGCAAAGCTCGACTGGACGGCGTCGGGGCGCAGCGTGTCGGTGAAATTATATTTGGACGAATAGCTGACGTCGCTCGACGCCGCGAGCGTCCAGCCCGAGTCGGTCAGCGGGATCTCATAGCTCGCCCCGATACGCCCCGCGAAGCGCGGCGCCTTTGGCGGGGTGCGGCCGTCATAATCCTGGCTGGTGAAGGCGGCGGTCGGGCTTGGCGCGAGCAGGTTGCACCCGGCGGCGACCGTCTGCCCCGCATAGCATTGGCCGATATAATCCTTGTACGACGCATGGTTGTAGGCGGCGGCACCGCGCAGCGAGAAGCCGCCCGAACGCCAGTTGAAATCGGCCTCGATCCCCTTGACGCGCAGCGTGCCGGCGTTGGCGACGACCTGGCCGATCGTGACCGGATCGAAATTCTGCACCTGCAGGTCGAGATAGTCGTAGAGATAGGCGGTGGTGTTGAACGACAGCGCCCCGCCCATCAGGATCGCGCGCGCGCCGACCTCGCCGCCGCGGGCGCGTTCGGCGCCGAACTGGCCGGCGGCGACCGACGCTGCGGGCGTCAGCGACTGCGAGATGTTGAAACCGCCCGATTTGAAGCCTTCCTTATAGGCGGCATAGAAGGTCAGGTCGCGCGACGGTTTGTAGCGCAGCGTCACCTGCGGCGAGACGTCGGTCTCCCGATAGCGATCGTCGAGGCGGATATTGCCCGGGAAAGCGCCCGCGAACCCGAGATGCGCGGGCAGCGACTGCTGGTAGGAATCGCGCGATTCATAGCTCCAGCGCGCGCCGCCGGCGAGCTCGATCGAATCGGTCACATTGGCGGTCACTTCGCCGAACGCCGACATCGAACTGCCGGTAAAGCCATTGTCGCGCTTGAAGGTGGTATAGGTGTTGGTCACCGGGCTGATTGGCACCGGGAAGATATAGGCGTCGGTGTTGAAGATGAACTTGTTGCTCGACGCGAACAGGCCGAACAGCACATTGACCGACCCGTCCCACTTCGACTGGAAGCGCAGTTCCTCCGACGTCTGGCGATAATCGGCGAGCTGCGAGAAGGTCGCCGGATAGGCCTCACCCGACACATTGTTGAGGTCGGTCTGCTTGAAACGGTAATAGGAGGTGATCGACGTCACGTCGAACACGTCGCTGGTCAGCGTCGCGGTCAGGATGCCGAAACCCGATTTCAGCCGCGAATACATATGCCCGTCGCCGGCATAGCGATAATTGGCCTGCGCCACCGCGAGCGGGATCGTCGAACTGTCCGACCGGCCATCGACGCGGCAATCGGCGTTGGGGCTCGGCGGAATGCCGGCCGGCGCCCCGAAAGGATTGGGCGTGAACGGCGTCGTGCGACCGCCGCCGCAGATGCGTTCGAGAATGTCGGTCGGACCGCCGTCCTTCTGGTCGGTGTAGCCGGTCTTGAGCTGGATGCTCAGATTGTCGGTCGTATCCCATTCGAGCGTGGCGCGGCCGCTGTAGGTGCGGCTGCCGCCGCGATATTTGCTGTTGCGGTGGCGCTGCATACCGAGCGGATCGGTATAGGTTTCGGCGGCTGTGTTGGTGAAGGCGCCGTCGCTGTCGGACACCCGGAAGGCGAGGCGCGCGCGCAGGCGGTCCGAGAGCGGCCCGGAGATATAGCCCTCGCCATATTTCTCCTTCGCCTCGAAACCATAGCCCGCCTTGAGACCGGCTTCGAACACGTCCCGAGGGCTGTTGGTGGTGACCGAGATCAGCCCGCCGGTGGCGTTCTTGCCGAAGAACAGCGCCTGCGGCCCCTTGAGCACCTCGACGCGCTGGACATCATATTGGCTGAGCCCGATCTCGCGCCCGCGGCTCATCGGCATACCGTCGACGACGAAGGACACCGACTGATCGAAACCGGCGCTGAGCGCGGTCGAGCCGACGCCGCGCAGGAAGATGCTGGCCGACGATCCCGATGCGGCCTTGCCCGCCACCATCGTCGGGACCAGCGACGCCATATCGCTGAATTCGGTGACCGCATAATTGTCGAGCGTGGCCCCGCCGAGCGCGGTGATCGCGACCGGCGCGTCGATCAGGCGTTCGTCGCGGCGACGCGCGGTGACGATGATTTCACCTTCGAGCGGCGCATCGGCGGACTGGTCGGCGGCAGGCGCGGCATCGACGGCCGGCGTTTGGGCCCAGGCCGGAACGGCCACCCCCGCCGCCACGATGATCGACGCCAGGCAGGCGTGGCGAATGGCGCGAAACGAAGCACTGCGGTCCATGACGAGTCCTCTCCAAAAAAGATGCAGGCCGTCATTCGCGACCTTGGCCAATAACCTATCCGCATTAGATTTAAAGTCAATCGGGAAAATTAACGCCGTAAGGTTTTTGGAACGATGCATTAAGTCAATGAATTTGCGCGATTATGATGCGACAGGCGCCGCGCCGACGCGAAGCGTGCGCCGCGCGAACGCGATGACGCCGTCGTTGAAAACATCATTGCGGTCGCCCGCGACCATATGCCCCGCCCCCGCCACGTCGAGCGATTCCAGGCGCGGCAGCATGTGGCGAAAGGCCGCGACGCCGGCGTCGCTGACGACATCGCTGGACAGGCCGCGGACGAGCAGGACCGGAAGGTCGGGCAGCGCGGCGAGCGCCTCCGCCGCGTGCTGGACCACCCCATGATGCAGCGTGGGCGCATCGGCAAGGATGCGCGGGTCCCAGTGCCAGCGCAGCCGGCCGTCGTCGCCCGCGCGCAGATTCTTCATCAGTCCGCCGCCGTCGGGCGGCGCCGCGCGGGCCGGATTATAGGCGGCGACGGCGGCGACCGCCTCTTCGACCGTCGCGAAGCCGTCCAGATGGACGCGCATGAACGAGACGATGCGGTCGATGCCGCGCGGATCGGGCTCGGGCACGATGTCGACGAGGACGAGACCGGCGGGGCGCAGCCCGCGATCGATCGCCACGATCGAGGTCGCGCCGCCCAGCGAAGCACCGACGAGGACGAAGGGCACCCGCAGGCCGCCGACGATCGTGGCAAGGTCGTCCGCCCGGTCGGCGAGTTGATAGGCCGCTTCGGGCGACCAGTCGCTTTCGCCATGCCCGCGCGCATCATAGTTGATGACCTGAAATCCCTCGGCGAGCAGCCGGTCGACCGCGCGGCTCCAGCTATGGCGGGTCTGGCCGCCGCCATGGAGCAGGATCACCGCCGGCGCGGTGGCGTCGCCGCCCCGATCCGCGACCAGCCGCACGCCGTCGCGCGCGACGAAGACGGTTCGCTGCACATTCCTCGCCATCGCTCATCCTCTCCTGCTTGCCAAAAGACTGCGCCTCGCGTTATCTAACGTCAATAGATTTATAGCAGAGGGGGAGCGCGATGATCCGGTTCGACTTTCAGGGCAAGCGTGTGCTGGTGACAGGGGGATCGCAAGGCATCGGCCTCGGCATTGCGACCGCCTTTGCCGACGCCGGCGCCGAGGTGATCGTCAGCGGAACGCGGGACGGCGCCGGTGACTATCAGGACGATCTGTCGCGCTTCGCCTATCTCCAGGCCCGTCTCGACCGGCCCGCCGACCGAGCCGCGCTCGCCGAGGCGGCTGGGCCCATCGACATTCTCGTCAACAATGCCGGCCAGTCGCATAGCGACGAATATTCGATGGAAGGCTATGGCCGCGTGATCGAGGTGAACCTCCATGCTGCGGTCGAGCTTTGCTATCTGTTTCATCCGGTGTTGCGCGAGCGCGGCGGCGCGATCGTCAACGTCGGTTCGTGCGCCAGCTTCATAGCGATCGGCTACGCCCCCGCTTACACCGCCAGCAAAACCGGGCTGCTCGGCTTCGCGCGCGCGGTCGCCGATCAGTGGGCGCGCGACGGCGTGCGCGTGAATCTCGTCGCCCCGGGCTTCATCGAGACGCGCATGACCGCAAGCGTCCGCACCGACGAACGCAAAGCCGGCAACACGCTGCGCGCCATCCCGGTCCGTCGCTTCGGCACCCCGGCCGAAGTGGCGGCGGCGGCCCTTTTCCTCGCCTCGCCGGAGGCCTCCTACATTACCGGCCAAAGCCTCGTCGTCGACGGCGGCTTGATGCTGCGCTGATCGGTAAACCGACTCCTTTTAGGCTGGCGCACATCGGCTGCGGCTGCCATGAGCGGCCCAGACAGGGGAAGATTTCTTGGCACGACCGTCGAAACCGTTGATCTCGCGCAGCAATGCGGCCGAAGCCGCGCTCGAGGTGATCGACGAGCATGGGCTCGAGGAACTGAGCCTCGGCCTCGTCGCCAAGAAGCTCGGGGTGCGTCCGCCCTCGCTCTATCACCACTTCAAGGACAAGTCCGAGCTGCTGCAGGAAGTCGCGCGGATCATGCTGGTGAAGATGCCGGTGATCGCAGCGCCCGGTGAGACCTTCGAGGAACAGATCATCGCGCGCTGCGTCGCGACGCGGCGCAGCCTGCTCCAGCACCCCCATGCGGCGCCGCTCATCCTGCGCTATTTCCCGCGCCACATGCTGCTGTCGGCGTATAACCGTGCTGCTGCGGACGAACCTTATCCGACCTCGGTGCAGATGGTCGTGATCGATGCGGTCGAGAAATATACCTATGGCGCCTCGCTGTTCGAGGCATCGGCGCGCGCGCGCGGTATCGACCCGATGCCGCCGGTCGACGGCGAGAAATATCCGAAACTCGCGCAGGCGATTGCCGACAATCCGTTCGACGACGAGCAATTGTTCGTTGAATCGCTGCGCATGTTCCTGGCCGGCGTCCGCGCGCGGCTGGCGAACGGCAGCGTCGGCCAACCGCTCGACTGACCGGCTTTGCGCCCATTAGGGGCAGCGTCAGGGTGTTTAGGGAATTACGTTCCCGAAGATCGCCGAACTGACCGTCGGCGCGCCGGGGCCGCCCGCGAGCAGGCAGATTTTGGCGTCCGGAACTGGATTCGCCGATTCGCCGCGCAGCTGCTTCACCGCTTCATAGGCGGTGCCGATGCCGTGGATGAAGCCCTGGGCGAAATTGCCGCCGCCGGTGTTGACCGGCAGCTTGCCGGTCGGGGCGATCAGATTGTCGAAGCGCACCACCTCGGCGACATTCTCGTAGGTGCAGAAACCGTGGTCGATCAGCGAGGCGACGCCCTGCGCGCTGAAATTCTCATAGAGCTGGACGACGTCGATGTCGGCGGGGGACAGGCCGGTGTCGGCATAAAGACGCCGCGCGATCGGCCGGAAACCGGCGGTCGGATAGAGCGCCTCATCGTCGTTTTCGAGCAGGTCGCCCCATCCCTTTTCGGCGCCGTTCGCGCAGCCGAGCAGATAGGCGGGCGGCTTCTTCAGATCGCGCGCGCGCTCGGCCGACACCATCAGGAAAGCGGCGGCGCCGTCATTCTCGCGGCTGCAATCGAACAGGCGGAACGGTTCGGCGATCCAGCGCGAGCCGCGCATCGCGTCGAGATCGAGATCCTCGCCATAAGCCACGGCTTCGGGATTGCGCGACCCGTGATAATAGGAGGCGCGGACCAGCTCCTCGGCAACCGAGCGCGGCACGCCATGATGTTCGTACATGCGGTTCGCGCGGATCGCGCACACTTGCGCCGGCGCAACGATGCCGGCCGCGAGCATATGATCGTTGAGATGATGCGCCATCACCGCCGCCGACAGCCGCCCGCTCGATCCTTCGACAAGCGCGCGGAAGACGATCACCGCGCTCGCCTGCCCCGACAGGATCGCCGCCGCCGCGAGGCCGAACGCGCCGGCGACACCGCCGCCGCCGCCGCCCCAGATGACGCTCGACCATTTAAGCTCGCGCGTCCCGAGCGCAGGCATCAGCCGCACCGGCTCATTCTTGTCGTCGCCATAGGAGACGAAGCCATCGACCTCGGCGGGGTCGAAACCCGCATCGGCGCAGGCGGCGCGGATCGCCTCGACGAGCACCCCCTGCTCGGGCAGCGGCGAGGCGCCGCGCCGGTATTGCCGCATGCCGATGCCCGCGACGGCGGTGGTTCCGTACAGCGGGTGCATCAGTTGCGGCTCCAGATGATCGTGGGAATGTCGCGGCCTTCGACGCGCGTGGCACCGATCCGGCCGGTGATCGCCTCGCCAATGACGGGATCGACCTGGCCCGGATCGTCGAGACGTCCGAGCAGGCGGATGCCGCAATCGTCGACCGTCGCGACGATCGACACGAAGGGCAGGTCGAGGCTTTCGGTGAAGCCGAAGCGGTGCCAGGTGCGCGTCCAGGAAAAGACCGTCGCCGCCATCGGCCGCTCGACCCATTGCATGTCTTCGCTGCCGCAACCGCCGCAACGGCTGACCGCCGGCCAGGTCCATGCGCCGCAGCCGCCGCAGCGCGGAAGCAGCAGCCGGCCTTCGGCGAGGCCATTCCAATAGGGCGCGTCGGCGCCGTCGTTCGCATCCATGATCAGGGCGCCACCGTCCAGGTGAGCGGCAGCGTTTCGAGCGCCATCACCGTGCCGATGCGGAACGCGTGCTTCTCACCCGGCGTCGCGCGGAAGGCCGGCACGCGCTTCACCCATTCCTCGGTCAGGATGCGCAATTCGGCGCGGCCGAGGACATGGCCGACGCACAGATGCGGCCCCGACGAGAAGGTCAGGTGCGCGCTCTTCTTGCGGTCGAGATCGAAGGCGTTGGGCGCGTCGAACTTCGCGGGATCGCGGCTGCCGAGGCAGAGGATGTTGAGCACCATCTCGCCCGCCCGGAACTGCGCCTCGCCGATCGCCTGGTCCTGCACCACCAGCCGCGGCGTGTTGACGACGCCGTAGAGCCGCACCGCCTCGTCGGTGAAGGCGGGGATCAGCGACGGGTCGGCGGCGAGCCGCGCCTGCACGTCGGGCATCTGCGCGAGCTGCTGAAAGGCGAAGCCGGTGACGTTGGTCACCGTGTCCATGCCGCCGAGGAAGAGGACAAAGCTCATCGCCAGAATCTCGTCGTCGCTCATCGTGCGCCCGCCGATGTCGACGGTGATGAAATGCGACATCAGCTTGTCGTCGGGGGCGGACTTTTTCGCTTCGATCAGCGCCTTCATCTCGCCGAGGATTGCGGCGCTGAGCCGTCCCAGCTCGGCCTCGTCATTCTGCGCCGAGAAAAAAGCCTCGGCGAGCGCGCGGAAATCGTGGAGCCGCGACAGGTCCATGCCCATCAGCTCCATGAACACGCTGACCGGGAACAGTTTGGCGAGGTCGGCCTGGAAATCGCACGCGCCCTTGGCGGCGACGGCATCGACCAGTTCGACCGCCCATTCGCGGATGCGCGGTTCGAGCGCCTTGATCGCGGTCGGCCCGAACATCGGCATCATCGCCTTGCGATAGGGCAGATTCTCGGGCGGATCGAGGCTGAGCGGGATGAAGAAGGGCGGGTTTTCGACGCGCGGGATCTGCATCTCGCGGACCGAGAAATGGTCGGGATCGAGCACGACCTGGCTGATCGCGTCGAAGCTTTTGACGATCCAGTGGCCGCCGTTGCGCCGCGTCCAGAAGATGGCGGGGGCATCGGCGAGCGCGGCGGCATAGCTGCCCTGCACATCCTCGCCGATGCGCGGGTCGGCATAGATGTCGAAATCGAAGACGAGGTGCGCCGGGATATGCGGCGGCACCGGCGCGGCGGCCATTTGGGGGGCGGTCATGTCTTGCTCCTCATCGCACGCGCTCCATCGTCTCATGCGCGCCGGCGTAGAGCGCGCGCACGGCGGGTTTCGATAATTTTCCGGTGGCGAGGCGCGGCAGCGGGTCGGCCGAAAAAGCGACGTAGCGCGGCACCTTGTAGTTCGAGAGATTGTGATTGCAGTGGGCGATCAGCGCCGCGACATCGACCTCGGCGGCGCCGTGATAGACGACGAACGGGGTTTCGCCGAACTTCGCATCGGGCGCGGCGATCGCCAGCGCCTCGACGACGCCGGGAAATTCGCAGACGACACGCTCGACCTCGGCGGCGGAGATGTTGAGGCCGCCCGAGATGATCAGATCCTTCATCCGGTCGACGAAGGTCAGCAGGCCGCGGTCGTCGAGCGTGCCGATGTCGCCCGACCAGAGCCAGCCGTCGCGGATCGCCTTCGCGGTCTCTTGCGCGTTGCGCCAATAGCCCTGCATCATGCCCGGCGAGCGCATGACGATTTCGCCCGCTTCGCCGGGGTCGCAATCGCTGCCGTCGGCGCGCACGACGCGCAGGTCCATGAAGATGCCGCCCCAGCCGCATTTTTCGGGCTCGTCGAGCGCGAGGTGCTCGGGCATCATCGTGGCATTGCCGCCGACCTCGGTCTGGCCGTAAATCTGCCGGATCGTGATGCCCTTCGTCTTCCAGACATCGAGCAATTGCCGGCTGACCCGCGCGCCGCCGGCGGTCGCGAGGCGGATCGACGACAGGTCGGCATCGGCGAAGCCCGGACAGCGGGCGATCGCTTCGAAAAAGGTCGGCACCGCGCCGAAGCAGTTGATCCTCTCATCCTGCAGCAGCTGCAGGATCGCGTCGGGGACGAAGGCGGGCTCCATGAAGATGGTGCAACCCTGCACCGTATAATGCATCAGCTGGACGAAACCCGCCGAGGTGTTGAGCGGGGCGAGGCTGATCACGCGCGCGCCGGGCGCCGAGGAGGTCTCTTCGAGCGACCAGCACGCCGCATAGGCGGTCATCGAGCGGTTGGTGAAGACGACGCCCTTGGGCTTAGCGGTCGAGCCGCTCGTCGCGATGATGACGACCGGCGCATCGGGCTGCGGATCGTGGGCGGGCGACGCGGGTGCGGCATGGCGCAGCGATTCGATCTCCGCCATCGGACGCGGGGTCAGGCCTGCGGCGGCGACATTCGCCGCGAATTCGGGCGCGGCGAAGGCGAAGCGCGGTTCGGTCGTTTCGCACAGCTCGCGGATTTCGCGCGGGGTGAAGCGGAAATTGACCGGATTGACGATGCCGCCGGCGCGGATCACCCCCATCAGCAGCGCGCAATAAGCGAGGCTGTTCGTCGAGCAGATCGCGACGCGGTCGCCCGGCAACAGGCCGTCGGCCTCGAGCATCGCAGCGACGCGATCGGACCAGGCCTTGTAGTCGCCATAGCTCAGCCGGTCGCCGCCCAGCACCACGGCGGGCTGGTCGGGACGCATCCGCGCCCACCAATCCATCGCGCTCGGCAAGGTTTGCGCCATCAATCCCTCTCCGTCCGGTCGGTCGCCAGCTCATCCATCACAGAAGCGCTTCGATCGCTTCATAATAGCGGATGATATTGGTCTCGAGCCCGCAATAGACGGTTTCCTCGGGCACCCCCGCATTCAATCCCTGCTGGCTGATCTCGGCGGCGCGGAAATCCTCGCCGCCGAACACGCCGAGGATGAGCTCGTAGGAGCGCGCGAACACCTCCTCGGCCTTCGGCGTCGAGGCCGCCTCGGGGGTGAGCATGAAATATTCGACCGTCGTGCGGTCGGGGCCGCGCGGCATGAGGAGCATGACGCTGGTATAATATTGGCTCGTCACCACGACGCAGTTGGGGAATGCCGTATAGGCGTGGGTGACCAGCTTGTGGACGTTCGCCGCCGGATCCTCGTCGAGCATGTCGGGGACGTAACCGATCCGCCCGGACACCTGCCGGATGTTCGGCCCGAACATGTCGACGATATTCGGCGCGTCCTGAAAGCGGTCGCCGATCGATGCGGCGTGGAGCCGCTGAACATGATAGCCTTCGAGGAAGGGTTCGAGCACGACCTTCCAGTTCGCGTTGAGGTCGAAACTCTTGCGGCCATAGACATGCGCCGACGGGATGCCGATCGCGGTGAAGTCGTCGGCGACCTGCTGCGACAGGTTGGACCAGTCGGCGGGAATATCGCGATTGAGCTGGACATAGACGATGCCGCCCCATTCGCGGGCTTCGAGTTCGACCAGGCCGCGCTGGCCCTTGTCGAAATCCTGAAAGGCTTCGCTGCGCGATACGCCGATCAGCTTGCCGTCGATGCCATAGGTCCAGGCATGATAGGGACAGGTCACGCGGCCCTGCTTGTGCACGGCGCAATCTTCGAGCAGCTTCGACCCCTTGTGCTGGCACGCGTTGACGAACGCCTTGATCGTGCCGTCGCGGGTGCGCGAGACGAGCATCGGAAAGCCATAGCTGTCGTTGGCGACGATGCTGCCGGCCTCAAGCAGCGCCGACACGGTCACCGGCACCGGATAGCGGCGGAAGATCTTGTCCTGCTCAAGGTCGAAACGGTCCTGCCCGGTGAAGATGGCATTGGGACGCGTCGCGCCGAAGGGTATCACGACCGCATCCTTTTCGGCCGGGATCTTGCGGATCGCGTCGATCTGGCTCGGCGTCAGGTCGGCGAGCGTCGTCAGCTTGCGTTGGGGGCGTGCAACTTCTGCAACATCGCGCATATCGCCAATCCTCTCCTTATCGTTGCCCATAGCCTATTCGACCCTTTACCTAATGACAATAGTTTTTTATGGAGAGGATGAGAGTGCCGCAAAAATGGCCGGATTCGAGGGAAGAGGCATGGTTTTCGACTATATCATCTGCGGTGCCGGCGCGGCGGGATGCGTTCTCGCCTATCGCCTGTCCGAGAATCCCGACCTCAGAGTCGCGCTGATCGAAGCGGGGCCGCGCGACCGCCATCCGTTCATCTCCATGCCCAAGGGTCTGGCCAAGGTCATGCAGGACCCCAAGCATCTGTGGGTCCATATGAGCGAACCCGAGGCTTCGACCGCGGGCCAGTCCGAAGCCTGGGTGCGCGGGCGGGTGCTCGGCGGGTCGTCGTCGGTCAACGGCATGATGTATGTGCGCGGCCAGCCCGCCGATTTCGACGCGATCGCCGAACAGTCGAGCGACGATTGGAGCTGGACGCATATCGGCGCGGCCTATCGCGCCTTCGAGAATCACGAGCTTGGCGCGGGCGAGACGCGCGGCGACATGGGGCCGATGAAAATCTCGATGCCGACGCAGCGCCTGCCGATCAGCGACGCGCAGGTCGCGGCGGGCGAGGCGATGGGTTGGAGCAACAAGGCCGACGTCAACGCGCCCGACGACCAGGTCGCGATCGGCTATGCGCCGCGCACCATCTGGAAGGGCAAGCGCCAGAGCGCCGCGCAGGCGTTCCTGCGCCCGGCCGAGAAGCGCGCGAACCTGACCGTGCTGACCGACCGCACCGTCGACCGCATACTCTTCGACGGTACGCGCGCGGTCGGGGTCGAGGTCATCCACAACGGTCAGCGCGAGACGATCGACGCCGCGCACGAGGTGATTATTTGCGGCGGCGCAATGGCGAGCCCCGCGATCCTCGAACGGTCGGGCATCGGCGATTCGAGCCGCCTCGCCGCGCTCGGCATCCCGCTCGTCCATCACAATCCGGAGGTCGGCGAAGGGCTGATCGAGCATCGCGGCATCATCATGCAGTGGAAGCTGACCAAGGATGCGCTGTCGCAGAACCGCGTCTTCGGCGGCTGGCGGCTGCTGCTCGCGACGCTGCAATATTATCTCACCGGCGACGGGCCGATGTCGGCGGCGGCCTATGAAATCGGCGGCTGGTTCAAGTCGCGCCCCGGGCTCAACCGCCCCGACGCGCAGATGCTGATCGCCCCCTTCAGCTTCGATATGGCGACCCAGCGTACCAAGCTGGAAAAGCATCCCGGCATGAACGCGGTCATCTATCCGCTGCGCCCGACCTCGCGCGGCAGCATCCATATCGCGACGCGCGATCCCGATGCCGCAGCGAGCTTCCAGCCCAATTATCGCGCGACCGACGAGGATCGCGCGGCGATGGTCGGTGCGGTGCGCGTGATGCGCGACTATGCGCGGCAAGCGCCGCTCGCAGGCATGATCGCCGAAGAGACGCTGCCGGGCCGGGCGTTCGATACCGACGCCGAAATCATGGATGCTTACGACCGCTTCGGCACCTGCGGCTATCATGCGGTCGGCAGCTGCCGGATGGGCAGGGACGACGCGTCGGTCGTCGATCCGACGCTCCGCGTGCGCGGCGTAGAGGGGCTTCGCGTCATCGACACGTCGATCATGCCGGCGATCCCGTCGGGCAACACCAACGGCCCGACGATGGCGATGGCCTGGCGCGGGGCCGACATCATCCTGCGCGACGCGCCGCAAACAAAGGCCGGCTGAGATGGAATTGCACGATGCCCTCGCCGCGCGGTTCGACCGGCTCAAGCCCGGCGACGACGGCTGGCGGGCGCTCGCCGATGCGGGGGTGCTCGGGCTGCCCTTTGCCGAGGGACATGGCGGGCTCGGCCTGCCGCCGCGTGAGGGTTTTGCGGTCCTCGAAGTGCTCGGGCCGCGCGCTTGTCCCCTGCCCTATCTCGAATGCGTGTTGCTTGCCGGCACGTTGCTCGACCGCGCGGGCGGCGAAGCGGCGGCGTATTGGCTGCCGCGCGTCGCGGCGGGCGACGCGAAGCTCGCCCTGGCCTCGATCGACGACCGCGATCCCGCCCGCGCGGCGACCGACGCCGCGGGATGGCGCCTGTCGGGCGGCAAGCTGTTGTCCATCGGCGCGGCCGAGGCTGATGCGGTGATCGTCACTGCCAGGGCCGACGACGGCCCCGCCGCCTTCCTGATCGAACGCGACGCGCTGGCGATGAAGGCCTATCCGACGATCGACGGCCGCCGCGCCGCCGACCTGTTACTCGACGATGTCGTGGTGCCGCCGGACGCGCGGCTGGAGATCGAAGCCGAGGACATTGCCGACATCCTCGATCTGGGCGCCGCCGCGATTGCCGCCGAAGCGGCGGCGATCATGGCGCAGCTGGTGGCCGATACGCGCGATCATTGCGTCCAGCGCGAGCAGTTCGGAAAAGCCATTTCAGGTTTTCAGGTCGTGCAGCACCGGCTGGTCGACATGCATATCGAGGCGCGGCGCGCGGCTGCGGCGGCAGGCCTCGCGGCCGACGCGCTCGATCTCGATGCGGCCGAACGCGCAAAGGCGATCAGCGCCGCGAAGGTCACGATCTCCGACGCCGGGCGTTTCGTCGGGCAGAATGCGGTGCAGCTCCACGGCGGCATGGGGATGACCGAGGAGTTGCCGGTGTCGGCGCTGTTCAAGCGGCTGACGGTGATCGAGAGCGAATATGGGACGCGCGACGAACATCTGGCGCGCTATATGGCGCTGGCCTGAGGTGTGCGCATGGTCTTTCGAGAGTGATGGCGGGTGGAATATGCAAGTGTCCGCTGGTGACCGATTGCGGACCTCAGGCCATTTGCCTATTCAGTTGAAAATGAGCATTGATCAAAGGCGTAGAAAGCTCGAACGCGCGGTTCTAGCATTGGCGCAGCCTGCCGACATACAGCTTTCGCTATTTCCCGATTTTGTTTGCAAAGCCGACGAATTGGCTCTCGATTTCGAAGAAGCGATCAATGGCTTCGTCGAGCATGACAGTGACTTGGCCGACCATGAACGCCTTGCCATCGACGAATTGGGTCGCCTGATTTTATCGCAAAGCGGAGAAAAGCATCTCGATTTCTGGACAGAAGAGGCTCTTCTGAGTGATCCGATTTGGGAAGACATACGCAATGCTGCGAGATCTGCAGCAGAGACGTGTGGCTGGGAATTGCGGCGGCCGCCCCCTTCAGGAGCGATCTACATCGGCGGAGTATAGGTCCGCTTCCCACCCCATTCCAGTCATTGGCTGCCGATGGGATGCGACGGCCGCCAACGGGCGGTTGGTGCCGTTCCGTTTCTCGTCACCCCGGGCTTGGCCCGGGGCCTGCCTTGTTTTTGATCCGGCGGCGAAGGAAGGAAGGCGGGTCCCGGGCCAAGCCCGGGATGACGACGCAATAGACGTCCGCTTCCCACCCCCTCCTTGAAGTCCGGCGCCAGTTCCTTCGGTCGCCAGCCGAAAGGCCGGGTTCGCGATGACGGGGATCAGAGCCCCAGTTCCGCCTTCGCCAAAATCCCGCGCTGGATCTCGTTCGTTCCGGCGTAGATGCTGCTCGCGCGCTCGTTGAGATAGTGGAGCGGCGCAATCGCCTGCCATACTTCGCCGCTGCAATAATCGTCGAGCCTATGGCCGGGAATCGGCCCGCCGGGCATCGCAACACCGGGCTGGAACGCCCGCGCCAGCGGTCCCGCCGCGTCGAGCGCGAGTTCGGTCACGCGCTGTTGCAATTCGGTGCCGAGGATCTTCATCATCGACGCATCGGTGCCGGTCGACGCCCCCGCCGACAGCCGCGAGAGGATGTCGCTTTCGAGCCGCGCGAGGATGGCGCAGCGGATGCGCGCTTCGGCGATCCGCACCTCGAGCATGGCGCGGGCCGGTCCGGCGGGCTGCGCCGCGACCTGCCGCGCGAGGTCTTCGAGCGCGACCTCGATCTCGGGCGCATAGGCGCTGCCGCCGCGTTCGAATTCGAGCAGATATTTGGCGACGGTCCAGCCGTCGTCGATCGCGCCCAGCACATTGGCGACCGGCACGCGGACCTGATCGAAGAAGATCTGATTCTGGATATGCTCGCCCGACGCCATGACGATCGGGCGCACGACGATCCCCGGCGATGCCATGTCGATGAGCAGGAAGCTGATCCCCTGCTGCTTGCGCTCACTCTTCGTCGTGCGGACGAGGCAGAAGATCCAGTTGGCGACATGCGCATGGGTGGTCCAGATCTTGGTGCCGGTGCAGATAAAATCGTCGCCGTCGCGCACCGCGTGCATCTGGAGCGCGGCGAGGTCCGATCCGGCGCCGGGTTCGGAATAGCCCTGGCACCAGACATGTTCGCCGCTGAGCATCCGGGGGAGGAAATATTCCTTCTGCGCCTCGGTGCCGAAACCGATGATCGCGGGGCCGCACATCCTGATCCCCATCGGCGACACCGGCGGCGCGCCGGCGCGGACGCGCTCGCTCGCGAAGATATGGTGCTGGACGACGCTCCAGTCGCAACCGCCATATCGGGTCGGCCAGGCGGGCGCGGCCCAGCCCTTCGCGTGCAATTTTTCCTGCCAGGCCATTTGCGATGCATGGTCGGCGTAGACCGAGGTCATCAGCGTGCCCGCGCGGCGCAGTTCGGGGGTCAGTTCGGCCGCGAAGAAGGCGCGAACCTCGTCGCGAAACGCCTCATCCTCCGGACCGGGCGGCATGGATTCAGGCCGCCTTGGGGATGAAGATCGCCTTGGGGCGGGTGAATTCGAGCAGGCCGGGCACGCCATTCTCCTGCCCGAAGCCCGACTGTTTCGCGCCGGCAAGCGGGGTGAAGGGGGTCGATTGGAGATTCTGGTTGATCCAGACGGTGCCGGTGTCGAGCCGGTGCGCGATCGCGGTCGCCGCCGCGACATCGGCGGACCAGACCGCACCCGCGAGGCCATAATCGCTGTCGTTGGCGCGCGCGACGACATCGTCGATATCGGTGAATTTGAGCAAGGGCAGCACCGGGCCGAACGCCTCCTCGACGACGACGCGGCTGTCCTCGGGCGGATTGTCGACGAGCGTCAGCGGGACGAAATAACCCTGCTGTGGCACCGCACCGCCTTCAAGCAAGGTCAGGCCATTGGCGCGCGCATCGTCGAGCAGCGCAAGGACGCGGCGATATTGGGGTTCGTTCTGGATCGGGCCGTAGCGATTGCCCTGCTCCGCCCCGTCGCCAACGGGCAGCTCTTTCGCAAGTTGGTGGAGGCGGTCGCGAAGCCGGTCGTAGATATCCGCGTGGATATAGAGCCGCTTGGTCGCGACGCAGACCTGCGCCGTGTTGTGGAAGGCGCCCTCGAACAACTGCGCCGCGACCGCGTCGACATCGACATCAGGCAGCACGATCGCGGCGTCGTTGCCGCCGAGTTCGAGCGTGATGCGCTTCAGATCCTTCGCCGCCGATTCCATCACGCGGCGTCCGGTTGCGGTCGACCCGGTGAAGCTGATCTTCGCGAAGCCCGGATGCGCCGTCATCAGCGGGCCGAGCGCGTCGCCGCCGCTGATGATGTTGATGACGCCCGCCGGGAAAGCGTCGCGGATCAGTTCGCCGATGCGCAGCGTGCAGAGCGGGGTGAAGGGCGAGGGTTTGAGCACCAGCGTGTTACCCGCCATCAGCGCGGGGCCGATCTTCCACGCGGCGAGCAGCACCGGGAAATTCCACGGCACGATCCCGCACACCACGCCCAGCGGGACATGATGCACCTCGATCCGCCGCGTCTCGCTGTCCTCGGTGACGTCGACCGGGAGGTCGAGCATCGTCGTCGCCCGCATCCACATCGCGGCGCCGAGGATTTCCATTTTCGCGCCGGGGAGCGGGCGCCCCTGTTCCTGGACGAACAGCGCGGCGAGTTCGTCGGCGTGCGCCTCGATCGCGTCGGCGGCCTTGCCAAGCGCGGCCTTGCGCGCGGCCAGCGGCGTATCGCGCCAGGCGGGAAAGGCGCGCGTCGCGGCGGTCACCGCCGCGTCGAGATCGGCGGCGGAGGCATCGGGCGCGGCCGCGAAGACCTCCCCCGTCGCCGGGTTGCGGACATCGATCGTCGCCGTCGCATCGACCGCGCGTCCGTCGATCGTCATCGCAAATTGCTCGCTCATTCGCCTCTCCACCGCTAGCGACCCGTTAAAACCGGACCGATTGTCTGTTGCCGACTCCATAAACTAATGTCATTAGATAAAAGCGCAATACAAAAGAAGCGGGAGAGTGTGATGAGCGAGATCGAGGGCGGGTGTAATTGCGGCGCGGTGCGCTACCGGCTGAGCGGCGAGCCGATCACCGTCGCGGTGTGCCACTGCGCCAACTGCCGCCGCCAGTCGGGCAGCGCCTTTTCGGTGAACATCGTCGTCGCGGGCGAGGCGATGCAGTTGTCGGGCGACCTCACCACCTATGAAGACCATGACACCGAAAGCGGCCAACCGGTGCTGCGGCAATTCTGCGCCACCTGCGGCTCGCCGATCCGCTCGATCACCGCCGCCTCGCCGCAGATGGCGATCGTCAAGGCGGGGACGACCGACGATCCGGGGCGGTTCACGCCCGCGATCCATGTCTGGACCGCAACCGCGCTGCCGTGGGTCGAGATTCCCGCGAACCTGCCGCAATTCCCGCGCAATCCGCGATGAGCGTCGACCGTCCGCTCACCGGACTGCGCGTCGTCGACCTGGTCGAGGGTCCGCTCGCGCCGATCACACGCCCGCTCGCCGAGCTGGGTGCGCGCGTCGACCGCTATGTCGCCGCGACGGGCGATGCCGCCGATATCGCCGCCAATGCGGGCAAGATCCTCCACGCCGGACCGGCCGATGACGCCGCGCTCGCGGCGGCCGACATCGTCGTCGCGCCGCCCGCCATGCTCGATTATGACGCGCTGTCGGCCGCCACCCCCGCACTCGTGCTGATGGAGGTCAGCCCGTTCGGCAGCGGCAACAGCCTCAGCGACTGGCGGGCGAGCGACGCGATACTGCACGCGCTGTCGGGCAGTCTGTCGCGCTCGGGCATTCGCGGCCGCGCGCCGCTGCTGCCGCCCGGCGAACTCGCCTGGCAATGCGCCGCCGCGCAGGGCGCCTATGTCGTGCTCGCCGCCTGTTACAAGGCGCTGCGCTCGGGTGTCGGCGACCGGATCGATTTTTCGGCGCTCGACGGCGCGATGCAGGCGCTCGATCCGGGCTATGGCATCAACGGCAGCGCGGCGATGGGGCGCCCGCTCCACCTGCTGTCGCGCGACCGGCCCGCGAAGGGCACCCAATATCCGATCTTTCCCTGCGCCGATGGACAGGTGCGCATCTGCCTGCTCGCGCCGCGCCAGTGGCAGGGCATGTTCCGCTGGATGGGCGAGCCCGATGCCTTCGCCGGGCCCGAGTTCGCCAAGATCAGCACCCGCCAGCAGTCCGAAGATTTGCAGGCGGCGCTCGCGGCCTTCTTTGCGCCACGCCAGCGCGCCGCGCTGGAAGCCGAGGGGCAGGCGCATGGCGTGCCGATCGCGGGCCTGCTGAGCTTCGACGAATTTGCGGCGAGCGAACAGGTCGAGGCGCGGCAGGCGCTGACCCAAGTCGCGCTGGCGGACGGACGACAGGTCACGCTGCCAAACGGCGTGCTGACGATCGACGGCGCGCGCATGGGCCCGGCGGGCGAAACGACCACAACGTCGATGCTCGCGCGCGGCGACGCGAGCCTCGATCGGCCGTTCGAGGGGCTGAAGGTCCTCGACCTCGGCGTCATCGTCGTCGGCGCCGAGGCCGGACGCCTGTTCGCCGACGGCGGCGCCGACGTCGTCAAGGTCGAAAGTGCGGCCTTTCCCGATGGTTCGCGGCAATCCTACCTGCCCTATGGCCTCTCGGCGAGTTTTGCGGCGGGGCACCGGAACAAGCGCAGCCTGGGGCTCGACCTGCGGCACGAGGGCGGCCGCGCGCTGTTCCTCGACCTTGTCCGCAAGGCCGATGTGCTGCTGTCCAACTTCAAGCCGGGCACACTGGATTCGCTCGGCCTCGGCGCCGATGTGCTCACCGCCGCGAATCCGCGCCTCGTCATGGCCGACAGCTCGGCCTTCGGCCCGACGGGGCCGTGGGCGAAGCGGCTCGGTTACGGTCCGCTCGTGCGCGCGGCGACCGGCCTCAGCGGGATGTGGCGCTATGCCGACGATCCCGACAGCTACAGCGATGCGGTCACCGTCTATCCCGATCATGTCGCGGGCCGGATCAGCGCGCTGGGCGCGGTGGCGCTGCTGATCCGCCGCCTGCGCAGCGGACGCGGCGGCAGCGCCAGCGTGTCGCAGGCCGAGGTGATGCTCGCGCAGTTCGCCGATCGGCTGGAACCGGACAGCGGATCGGTCGCGCGGCCGGTGTCGATGGTGCTGCCCGCGCGCGGCGACGACGAATGGTGTGCGCTGACCATCGACGACGACGACGCGACGCTGGAGGCGCTGCTGCAAGGCATGTCGCTCGGCGCATGGGTCGGCGACCGGTCACCGATGGAGGCGGCGACCCGATTGCAGGCCGCCGGGATCGCGGCGGCGCCGATGCTGCGCGTCGCCGACCTGCCCGCTTTCGCCTATTGCACCGAGCGGCGGAGTTTCCGGGTCGACCATCACCCGCACCTCGCCGAGCCGGTGATTTCGGAACGTGCGGCGGCACACCACCGCGTGGCGAGCGAACCGCGCGCGGACGCAGCGCCGCTGATGGGCGAGCAGAGCGAAGAGCTGGTCCGCGACTGGCTGGGTCTTGGCGACGCCGCAATCGCCGAGCTTGAAAGGTCAGGCATTCTTCAGCCCACCGATCAGGCGACATGGGATCAGATCGCGGCGGTCCAGGCCCAGTGACAGGGCGGGCAAAGCGGCGTCAGATCGCCGGCTTGTTCGGATAGGCGATGATGAGGATAAGCGGTGCGTCGCCCGTCTGGCGAATACCCACGCTGGCGCCGCTGGACAGCCAGGCGGCCATGCCCGGTCCCAATGGCCGTTCTTCGCCATCCGAATGGACCGTGCCGGTGCCCGACAGCACATAATAGATTTCATCATGGTCGATCGGGTGAATCCCGATCGCCGCGCCGACGTGCAGCGCGCGCTTGCGAAATTCAAAGCTGCGCGGCGCGGGCACCGCGTCGCTGATCCGCCAGGCGGTCGACTGGCCGATCTTGCCATGCGGCGCCGGCCCTTCCTGAACCGTGTCGGCCTCGTCGATGACGACCATCGGCGCGGCTTGTCCGCCCGCTAGAAGCAACGCCAAGACCATGCTCATACCGCGTCCTTCCGCAAAACAGGGTGAGGCCCGGCCGTCCGGGGTGTCCGCCTAGGCATCGGGCCGCGCCGCGACGGCGGGCGCCCGCCATTCGCCGTCGATGCGCCGCGACAGGCCCCAGGGATTGGCGTCGCGAAGCGCCGGCGGCAGCATCGCCTCCGGAAGATTCTGGAAACACACCGGGCGCAGGAAGCGCGCGATCGCCAGCGACCCGACCGAGGTCGACCGGCTGTCGGACGTTGCCGGATACGGCCCGCCATGGACCATCGCATGGGTGACTTCGACCCCCGTCGGCCAGCCGTTGACCAGCAGCCGCCCCGCCTTGTCGGCAAGCAGCGGCGACAGCGCCCGGGCGGCCTCCAAATCGCCGTCGTCCATGTGGATCGTCGCGGTCAGCTGGCCCTCCATGCCCGCCACGACGGCGGCCAGCTGTGCCAGGTCGCGGCAGCGCACGACCACCGCCGCGCTCCCGAATATCTCGTCGCCGATCGACGCGTCGCGGGCATAGGCCTCCGCCGTCGTGTCGAACAAGGCCGGGGCACAGCGGTTGTGACCGGCGGCACCCGCCGCCGACGCGCGCGCGACCGCCGAATTGCCGTCGAGCGCGGCGACGCCTTCGGCATAGGCTGCCGCGATGCCCGCGCTGAGCATCGTGGCGGGCTCCACGCCGGCCAGCGCATCGGCGGCGGCGGCGACAAAGCGGTCGAGCGCCGGACCGTCGACCGCAAGGATCGTCCCGGGATTGGTACAAAATTGGCCGGCGCCGAGTGTAAGGGAGGAAGAAAAGGCGCCGGCCAGTTCAATACCGCGATCAGCGAGCGCACCCGGCAGGATGATGACGGGATTCACGCTGCTCATCTCGGCATAGACAGGGATGGGATTTTCGCGCTGGCGCGCGATATCGACAAGATGGAGTCCGCCGCCGCGCGAGCCGGTAAAGCCGACCGCCCTGATCCGGGGATCGGCGACGAGCGCCGCGCCCAGTTCGTGCGATTTGCCGGGCAGATAGGAAAAGACACCTTCGGGCAGGCCGCAGGCGGCGACAGCGGCCTGCACCGCCCGCGCGACCAGTTCGCCGGTTCCGGGGTGCGCGCTGTGCCCCTTGACCACCACGGGACAGCCGGCGGCCAGCGCCGACGCGGTGTCGCCGCCCGCCACCGAAAAGGCGAGCGGGAAATTGGAGGCGCCGAACACCGCCACCGGACCGAGCGGCAGGTTCATCCGCCGCAGCGCGGGGCGCGGCGGAACGCGATCGGGCATCGCGCGGTCGAGCGTCGCGTCGAGCCAGTCGCCCCGCCGGACGACCGATGCGAAGAGTTGCAACTGTCCGGTCGTGCGCCCGCGCTCGCCCTCCAGCCGGGCGCGCGGCAGGCCGGTTTCGGCCATCGCGGTTTCGATCAGGATATCGCCAATGGCGACGATCGCCTGGGCCACCGCTTCGAGAAAATCGGCGCGGACGGCGGGCGCCAGCGACCCGAAGGCCCCCGCAGCATCGGCGGCAAGCGCACAGGCGTCGGCGACGTCCTGCGCGCCCGCGATGCTGAACGCGGGACCGACGACGGCGCCGGTCGCCGGGTCATGGGCGCGGAAGCTTGCGTCGCTCCGCCGCGCGCCCTGCCCGATCAGGATGCTGCCGTCGATCACCGAGCGTCTCCGATTACAGGCTGTAACGCAGGCCGAAGTTGAACTGGCGACCGCTGTGGGTGAGCACGTTCAGGCGGTTCGTCTCGTCCACGAACTGGTCATTCTTCTCGTCGGTCAGGTTGATCATCTCGAGGCTGAGCTTCAGCCGGTCGTTGACGTTGTAGGACAGCTGCGCATCGAAATTGAGCGTGCTGTTGGTGCCGTTCCACGCATTGCCCTCGGTCCCCGGCACGGCGGTCAGATATTTCGACCGATAGGAGGCCGAGCCGCGGATCGAGAATTTCTTGTCTTCATAATAGAGCGTCGCGTTCGCCGCCTGTTTCGACAGGCCGACCAGCGGCGCGCGGACCGAGCTGCTGCCGTTCGCCGCCGTCAGATATTCGATGTTCGAGCTGACATAGGTATAGTTGGCGAGCACGCCGAAGTTCGACAGGAAGCCGTCGAAGAAGTTGAACGGCTGCTGGATGTTGATTTCGAAGCCCTTGAGCTTGCCGCCGCTCGAATTGACCGGCTGGTTGACGATGAAGATGTCGGTCGGCGACGCGGTCGTGCCGTTCAGCAGCGATGCGGGCAGGCCGAGGTCGGCAAAGGGCACCGAGGTGCTGAGCGACTGGACGAAGGTCCCGATATCCTTGTGGAAGCCCGAGACGGCATAGATGGCGCCGGGGGTCGGATACCATTCGATGCTTGCGTCGAAATTCGTCGATTCGGTCGGTTTCAGGTCGGGGTTGCCCGAGCTGAAGCTGCGGTTGCCGCCCGACACATTGAGGTTGCCGCCCGGCGTGATCGACGCGATGCCGGCGCGCGCCATCGTTTTGGCGGCGGCGAGGCGGACGAGCAGATTGTCGGCGACGTCGAAGACCAGGTTCGCCGAGGGCAGCCAGCGGCCATAGGAGCGGTTCGCCTCGACGAGGTTGATCGTCGCCCCCTGGCTCGCATAGCCGGTCGAGATCTGCTTGGTATCGACATAGCGGACACCCACATCGCCGCGCAGCGGCAGGCCCGCGCTCTCGAGATTGAATTCGGCCATCCCCCAGGCGCCGAGATCCTTTTCCTCGACGGTGATGAACGAACCGCGCGCGGTGGCATTCTCGATACCGCCGGTCGCGTAGAGGGGATTGTTCGCGGCATCGATCGCCCCGAGGAAGGCCGACAGGTTGGGAACGACCCAGCCGGTGATCGCCCCGTCGGGCAGGTTCAGCCCGCGGCCGAAGCCCGAATAGAGGGTGGTGAGCGGCGCGAGTTGCGCGGCGGTCAGCGTCGTGACGACGGTTTCGCCCAGCAGCCGGCGACGCTCGGTCGAATCATAGGTGAAGCGGCGCCAGTCGAGACCGGCCTTCAGCGTCACAGCGTCATTCGCCTCCCACGCCAGCGATCCCTTCGCGGTCGCAAAGCTGTTGTCGACGGTCTGCGGGCGAATGCGGACCTCCGACGTGCCGCTGGTGAAGGCGAAGCTCGCGGCGTTGGTGACGTCGACGCCCGGGCGGATCGTCGGGAAGCGCGTCGAGAAGTCGTAGAAGAAGCCGTTGGTGTTTGCGGCGTCGATCGTGACCGTGGTCTGCACCGGATTGTTGAAGGCCGATTTGGAATAGCCGACGAGGCCGGTGAATTTCAGCCGCTCGCCAAATTCCTGCTCGAGGTTGCCGGTCAGCTGGTAGAAGTCGGTCTTCAGCACGTCGTAGCGCGACTGGGTGCGCAGATCGACATTGTCGAAGGTGCCGCTGATGATGTTGTTGTTTTCGTCGACCACGCCCGAACGGATGATCGTCTGCGGCTTGCCGGCGCCCGAGCGGCTGAAGCTGATCGCCTGAAACTGGCTTTCGGCGCGGGTGCCGTCGAGGCGCGAATAGAGGCCGTCGATCGAGACCAATGTGCTGTCCGAGGGGCGGAACTGCACCGACACCGCAGCGCCGAGACGCTTCTGGCTGATGTCATAGCTGACGAGGCCGGGGATGCGCGGGTGGAACAGCGCGGTGTCGAGATTGCTGCCATTGTTGATCTGCGCGATCGTATAGCCGTCGAGCGTCGAGGCCGGGTTGAACCCGCCGTTGAAGCCGCCATAGGTCCAGCGCGTGATGTTCGCGCCCTCTTCGCGCAGGCGGCGCTCTTCATAGGCCAGCGAGACGAGCACGCCGAAGGTTTCGTCGGGGTTCGACACCGTGACCAGGCCCGAGACGCGCGGCGTCAGCTTGCGCGCGAGATCGTTATAGCTGCCCTGCACCGAGAGCACGGCGGTCGATTTCTTGAAGTCGAAAGGGCGCGCGACCTGCAGGTCGACCGTTGCGCCGAGCGAGCCTTCCTCGACGTCGGCGCTCGCGGTCTTGCGGACCGCGAGGCTGTTGAACAGGTCGGACGAGAAGATGTTGAAGTCGAACCCGCGACCCCGGTTGACGCCGCCCGAATTGTCGGTGCCGCCGCTGGTCCCGATCGCTTCCATGCCGTTGATGCGGACGCGCGTATATTCGGGGCCGAGGCCGCGAACCGAGATGTTGCGGCCTTCGCCGTTGACGCGGCTGATCGCGACGCCGGGAATGCGCTGCAGCGATTCGGCGAGGTTGAGGTCGGGAAATTCGGCGATGTCTTCGGCCTTGATCGCGTCGATCGAGGCGGTTTCGTTGCGCTTCATGTTCAGCGCACTGGTCAGGCTCTGACGAAAACCCGATACGACGATTTCCTCGTCGGCGGCGGTGTCGGCGGCGGCATCGGAGGCCTCCTGCGCCGCCGCGTCGCCGGCGGGGTCCGCCTGCGCATAAGCCGCGCCGGGCGACAGGATCGCCAACGCCGCCGAGCCTGCAAAAAGGCCGGCCTTGATCGTGCACATTGCGGAAGTCGCCATCGGTAATCCCCTCTCCCTGCTTGCCCGTCATCCGGCAAGTCTGCGGTTAGAATGGCCAAAGGCTAGCGCCAGAGACGGGGACAAGGCCAACCTCAATCCGGCATGGATCAATGCCGATCGCGCACCGATTTCAAAAAATGGCGCTTCCCCGTCGCGATCCAGCCATGGATTGGCTGGATTGTTCCAACTTTCGCCTTGGACCGCACCCGATGCAGTCGCTAGCGTCCCGGCGACCGCAAAAGCCGCGAGCGCTTCGGGTCGACAGGAGAGGTCATGGTCGATAACGCCGAAAAACCGACACGAACGCGCTATGCGATCATCGCGCTAATCTTTGTCATCACGACGATCAACTATGCCGATCGCGCAACATTCTCGATCGCCGGCGAAGAGGCGTCGCGCGAACTGGCGCTGAGCCCGATCGAGACCGGCTATATCCTTTCGGCCTTTGCCTGGGCCTATGCGCTGGCGCAGATTCCGGGCGGCGCGCTGCTCGACCGCTTCGGCACCAAGAAAGTCTATGCGTCGGCGATCCTGATCTGGTCGATCTTCACGGCGGCGCAGGGCTTCGTCGGCTTTGTGCCCGGGCTGACCGCCGTCACCACCTTGTTCCTGCTGCGCTTCCTGGTCGGACTGGCCGAAGCGCCGTCCTTTCCCGGCAATGCGCGGCTGGTCGCCGCCTGGTTCCCCAGCGCCGAGCGCGGGACCGCGTCGGCGATCTTCAACAGTGCGCAATATTTCGCGCTCGTCGCCTTTGCCCCGCTGATGGGCTGGCTGGTTCACGAACATGGCTGGCGTTCGGTGTTCTGGACGATGGGCGCGCTGGGCATCGCCGCGACCTTGCTGTTCGTCAGCCAGATCCACGGGCCCGACCGGCATCCGCGCGTGAACAAGGCCGAACTCGACCATATCCGCGACGGCGGCGGCCAGATCGAAATGGAAGACCGCAGCAAGGCCGCGCCGGCCTTTTCCTGGCCCAATTTCCGGCTGCTGTTGTCGAACCGGATGATGCTCGGCATCTATCTGGGGCAATATTGCATCAATGTGCTGACCTATTTCTTTGTGACCTGGTTCCCGATCTATCTGGTCAAGGAACGCGGCCTCAACATCATGGAGGCCGGCTTCGCGGCAGCCTTGCCCGCCGCCTTCGGCTTTGTCGGCGGCCTCGCCGGCGGCGTCATTTCCGACCATATCCTGAAACGGAGCGGCAGCCTCGACAAGGCGCGCAAGACCCCGCTGGTCATCGGCATGCTGCTGGCGACGACGATCCTCGCCTGCGTGTGGGCCGAGGAGGAATGGCTGGTCATCGCGCTGATGGCGGTCGCCTTTTTCGGCAAGGGCGTCGCCTCGCTCGGCTGGGCGGTGATGGCCGACGTCGCGCCCAAACAGCTCGCGGGCCTGTCGGGCGGCGTGTTCAACATGTTCGGCAATATCGCCGGCATCGTGACCCCGATCGTCGTCGGCTATATCGTCGCGGCGACCGGGTCGTTCGATCTCGCGCTCGCCTTTGTCGCGGTCCACTGCCTGCTGACGATCGTCGCCTATGTCTGGATCGTCGGCCCGATCCGCCGCCTCGAGCTGGTCGCATGACGCTTTCGCGCCGCACGTTCCTGGCGGCGAGCAGCGCCCTTCTGGCCGCGCCGGCCGCCTTTGCCAGGCCGCCGGCGCGGCCGATCCGCATCACCAGCCCGATGGCGACCCCGGCCTGGGCGCGATTGCAGCGCCGCCTGCTCGCGGCGAACATGGCGGCGTGCGAGGCCTTTTACGCCAAATATGTCGATGCGAACGACGCGCTGAAGATCTTTGTCCGCTGGGGCGCCAACGATGGACCCGACGATGCCGCCGAGGCGACCAACGACTGGGTGACGCTCCACGCGCTCGGCGCGCCCGACCGGCTACTGACGCTGGCGCAGCGTTTCTGGGACGGCCATATCCGCCAATATAGCGCCGCGAAGACGGTCGATGTCGCGATCGCCCGCCAGGGCATGTATCATCGCGAGTTCCCGGTCCGCATGGACTGGCAGCATAATGCCGAGGGGCTGACGACGTTCAACGTCCTGGGGATGAGCGCCCCGCGCGACCGCAAGCTGCTCGCGCGCACCCGGCGTTTCGCCGATTTCTATACCGGCCGCGATCCCGACGCCGCCAATTACGACGTGCGCCATCGGGTGATGCGCAGCCTGATGAACGGCAGCCGCGGCCCGGCGCTGCAACCGGTGACCGCGCTCGACTGGGCCGGCGACCCGTTCGACGCCGCGCCCTTCCACCTCGAACATGGCGAAGACGACTACAGCCAGTTCCTCGCCCACTATGCCGAATATGGCGATGTCGTCGGCGACAATCCGCTGAACCTGCAGGCGACGACGCTGGGCCTCAACGCCTATGCGCTCGGCGCCGGGGAGCGGTTCCGGGGCTGGGCGCTCGACTATCTGACCGCATGGGCCGAGCGCGCGCGCGCCAACAACGGCATCCTGCCGAGCCGCGTCGCCGCCGATGGACGGGTCGGCGCCGACTGGTGGCAGGGCGTCTATGGCTGGGGCTTCTCCCCCATCGTGCCGCAGACCGGCGAACGCGAGAATCGCAACCGCGTGCCGCGATCGATCACGACCTTTTACAACGCGCTGGTGCTGTCGGGCGACCGCGACTATCTGCGTCTGTGGCGCGACATGAATGTCCGCATCAACGAGCAGAGCAAGCGGATCGACGGCGTCATGGCGGCGCCGACGATGCATGGCGCCGACGGCTGGTACGGCTGGAAGCCCGGCCCCTATCGCACCAACGGCTTTGAAATCTGGTATGCGACGCAGGAGGCCGCCGATCGCGAAGCGGCGGGCAGCCACCCGTGGATCGACTTCCTCGAAGGGAAGAATCCGGACTATCCCGAACGCGCGCTGCAAGCCGATCTCGACCATGTCGCCAAGCGGGTGGGCATCGCCGAAGCCGACATGACGCGGCCCGACGAGCGGCTCGCCGACTGGACGCTCGGCATCAATCCCGCCGCCGCCCGGGCGCTGATCCAGACGATGACCGGCGGCCTGCACATCGCGCGGCCGCCCTGGTCGCCGACCACCGCGCCGCAGGGCGGGGTGCCGCTCCATTGCCGGCTGCGCTATTTCGACGCCGACCGCCGCCGCGCCGGGGTGCCCGACGACGTCGCGGCGCTCGTCCACAGCCTGGGCGACACCAAGACCGAGGTGACTTTGGTCAACACCGGCACCGAACCGCGCACGCTGATCGTCCAGGGCGGCACCTATGCCGAACACCGGATCGACGCGGTCGCATGGGACCGCGGCAAGGCATTCCTCCGGGGGCGCGACTTGACGGTGCGGCTCGAGCCCGGCTGCGGAACGCGGCTGCGGCTGACGATGGCGCGCTACGCCAATCGGCCAACGCTGGCCTTTCCCTGGGACCGCTGATCAGCCGCCCGGCTTGATATAGGGCGCGACCGACAGCCATTCGCGCTCGGCGCGGCGGGGGTCGTTTTCGATGCGACTGTCGCGGTCGAAGATCATCGTCGGGCGCGTATCAAGGTCATAGTGCGGCCAGGCGGGCAACGACCCGCCATTGGGATCGCCGCTCCGCGCCAGCCGGATGAAGGCGTCGGCCATCTGCCCCGCCAGCGCGCGCGCCTCGGACGTGTTGCCGGTGCGCGCGGCGGGAAGCTGCACATTGTCGAACACCAGCCCGATATCGAGCGTATGAAAGGCCCCCAACACGCCGCCCGCCTCGGGCGAGGGGAAATCGAGCTGGTACATCCAGGTCGGCGCGCCGATCCGCGCGCGTTCCTCGGCCTGAATCAGATGGCCGGGCCAGGAGCGCGCGGCGGTCGAGGCGGCGAGCAAAATCTGTCCCGGCGTGCGGTCGGGGTAGAGCGCGCGATAGCGTTCGATCAGCCACACGGGGTCGACGTCTTTGACGATCTCGCGCTCCAGCCGCGCGGGCAGATTGTCCCAGTCGGTATCGCCGCGCTTCAGCGTCGCGGCGATCCACAGCCCGGTCTCGTCATGCGTGTTGCCGACGATCAAGGGGATCGATGCGGCCTCGCGCGGCGCGCCGGGGTAGAAGGGATGGCGTTTCAGCACCTGATGATCGAGCGTCGAGGTGAAGCTGATTTCGCCCTTTCCTTCGAGCGGGTCGGTCATCGCCATCGCCTCGACGAGTCGTTCGACGGGCAAGCCGCGCAGTTCCTCGAAGGACGCGGCGCCGGCTTTCGCCATCCACGCCCGCGCGCGTTCGGTCGCGTGATTGGGGCCGGCGGCGGTCACATGCTGGCCGCTCATCGTCGCGGCGCTGTGGAACAGCGCGCGCGCCTGCTCCATCGCCATCAGCGTGACGACCTTCGCGCCGCCGCCCGACTGGCCGAAGATCATCACGCGGCCCGGATCGCCGCCGAACGCCGCAATATTGTCGCGGACCCACTGCAGCGCGAGGATGATGTCGAGGTTGCCGGCATTGCCCGACTCCGCCGGACCGCCGAGCCGCGCGAGATAGGCGTAGCCGAGCGCCGCGAGCCGGTGGTTGAGCGTCACCACGACGACATCGCCGCGCCGCACCAGATTGCCGCCGTCGTAGAGCGGGTCCGACCCCGACCCGTGCGCATGGGCGCCGCCGTGCAGATAGACCATCACCGGCCGCCGCGCGCCATCGAGCGCCGGGGTCCAGATGTTGAGAAACAGGCAGTCCTCGCTCGTCGGCTCGGGGGCCTTGGTCTGCGGCGCAGCGGCGCCATAAGCGGTCGCATCGGCGATGCCGCGCCAGAGCGTCGGCGCGAGCGCCGCCTGGAAGCGACGCGGCGCGGTGTCAGCGCCATAGCGGATGCCGCGAAAGACCAGCACGCCTTGCTCGGAAAGCCCCCGAACGCGGCCGTAGCGTGTCGTCGCGATCGGATCGCCCCCGCCGCGCGCCAATCCCTGGACCGGCAGCAGCATCGCCGCGCCCGCCCCTGCCATCAGCTGGCGGCGCAGGATCACGCCGCCATCACCTCCATGCACAGGCGGCGCATCGGTTCGGTCGCCGGATTGGCGTTGTCGCGGCGCCAGGCCATATAGAGTTCGACCGGCTGTTCGGGCGTCGTGGTCAGTTCGCGAAACTGCACATCGTCGGGGTGCAGGCCCATCGCCGACCGCGGCACCACCGCAGCCGCGAGCCCGGCGCGCACCAGCCCCAGCATCGAATGAATCTGGGTCACATGTTGGATATAATGGGGGGACACGCCCGCTTCGTCGAATATCCGCGCGAGCAGGTCGTGAAAATAGCCCGCGCCTTGCCGCGAATACATGATGAGCGGCAGGTCATCGAGATCGGCGGGTTCGAGCACCGACTTCGCCTGACGCGGGTCGCCGAGCGGCAGCGCGACGACGAGCGGTTCGCTGAGCGCCAGCGCGCTGTTGAATTCACCGCGCTCGACGGGCGGCCGGACGAAGCCGATGTCGATCAGCCCGGTCAGCAAGGCATCGGTCTGTTCGCCGGTCACCATCTCACGCAGTTCGAGTTCGATATTGGGCAGCGTCGCGCGCGCCTGCGTCACGATGCGCGGGACGAGCGTGTAGCCGGACACGGCGGTGAAGCCGATGCCGACCTTTCCCGCATCGCCCTTGGCGACCCGCCGGGCCGACAGCGACGCGCTTTCGGCGAGGCGGACGATGCGCCGCGCCTCGATCAGGAAGACCCGGCCGGCCGGGGTCAGCGACACATTGCGGCTCGTCCGCTCGAGCAGGGTGACGTCGAGGATGCGTTCGAGCAGCTGGATCTGCCGGCTGAGCGGCGACTGGGTCATGTTGAGCCGCTGCGCGGCGCGGCCGAAGTGAAGTTCCTCGGCGGCGGCGACGAAACAGCGAAGTTGGCTGAGTTCGAACATGGCCCAGCCTATCCCGGTCAGGCCGCAGCCGAAAGAGCCTTTGGCGCGGCGCGCTCGATCAACGCGCGCAATTCCTGTTCCTCCGCCGCGCTGAGATCGGTGAGCGGCGAGCGCACCGGCCCGGCGTCGCGACCGATCAGGCGGCAGCCCGACTTCACGATCGACACGGCATAGCCACGGCCGCGGTTGCGCAGCGCGATATAGGGCAGCACGAACTGGCGCAGCTGGTGCATCACCTCGACCTGATCGCCCGCGCGCACCGCCTTGTAAAAGGCGAGCGCCCATTCGGGCATGAAGTTGAAGATCGCCGACGAATAGGTTGTCACGCCCATGGTGAGATAGGGCGTGGCATAGGTTTCGGCGGTCGGCAGCCCGCCGATATAGGTCAGGCGGTCGCCCATGCGGGCATAGATGCGCGTCATCAGTTCGATATCGCCGACGCCGTCCTTGAAACCGACGAGATTGGGATTGCGGTCGCACAGTCCCGCCAGCGTCTCGTCGTCGACGATCGCATTGTCGCGGTTATAGACGATCACGCCGAGCCCGGTCGCACGGCACACCGCCTCGATATGCGCCGCGAGCCCCTCCTGCTTCGATCCGACCAGATAGGGCGGCAGCAGCAAGAGACCGTCGGCGCCCGCCCGTTCGGCGCCCCGCGCGATATCGACCGCGATCGCGGTGCCATAGCCGCAGCCCGAGATCACCGGAACCTTGCCATGCCCTTCGGCCACGGCGGCGCGCACGACATCGACGACTTCACCCGGCGTCAGCGAGAAAAATTCCCCCGTCCCGCCCGCAGCGAACAGGCCGGTGAGTTCATGTTCGAGCATCCAGGCGCAATGATCGCGATAGGGCGCCTCGTCAAAAGCTCCGTCGGCGTCGAAATGCGTGACCGGGAAGGAAAGCAAGCCCCCGCCCAACTGCTGCGCCATGGCCACCGGATCCATCAACCTCTCCTTGCGATTTACGCGAAGCGCCGCCTGTTTGCGGCCTTGTTGAGGCATTTCTAAAAGAAGCGGCGCGGGGGGTCCAAACCAAAGCCGCGATGGATCGATGCGCGGATTAGCTTGGTCGCTGGCGCCGGCCGGCCGTCGTCGCGCGGCTGCCGGTCTTGCGCCTGTTGCCGCCGCGCCGCGCGGCGGAGGGCATCGCGGGGCGCGAGTAGCGCATCGTCCTTCCGTCTTTGAGAGCGCCGGCCAGCGCCCATCGACTATGTCAGTAGCGCCCCGACAACAACGCGCCGGCCCCCGGAACCTCGGTCGGCAACCCGAGGCGCGTGAGCATCTGGTGCGCGGTGCAGATCGCCGCCGAGACCACCGGCAAGCCGATCGCATCCTCGATCTTCTGCACCGAGGGCAGCGACGGCATCTGCACGCACGCCGAGAGGACGAGCGCATCGATGCCGGTCAGGTCGAGCCTTTTATAATGTTCGAGCAGATTGGCGGGATCCTGCGCCGCGACCTCGAGATTGTCGGGGATTTCGAGCGCGAGCCAGTCGGCGACAGCGACGCCCTCGCTCTCGATATATCCGACGACCATCTGCGTCAGCGGCTTCATATAGGGCGCCACCAGCGCGATGCGTTTCGCTCCGAGGACATTCAATCCCTCGATCAGCGCCCCCGCGCTCGTCACGACGGGCGCGGCGCGGCCATTCTCGACGGTGCGCTGGTGCAGCCGCGCCTCCGACACGCGGTGATAGCCCTCACCCATACTCATAATCGCGACGAGGCAGGCGTAGCCGAGCACATCGACCGCGGCGTCGGACAGTTCGAGCGCGCAGCGGTCGGAGTCCGCGTCCATCGCCGCGAGTTCCTCCTTCGTCACCTTCTTCATCCGCATCCGCGACGAGTGGAAGGTGAAGCGTTCGGGCGCGACGGTTTCGCGCGCGCGGAGCAGCGCCGGAATCTCGGTTTCCATCGTGACGTTCGAGCTGGGCACGATCTGCCCGATGCGGATGGGGCGGGTCATCCGGCGCGCCTCAGACCGCGACGATCGGATTGCGCAGCGTGCCGATGCCCTCGACGGTGCATTCGACGACGTCGCCCGGCCACATGAACTCCTGCGGATCGCGGCCCGCGCCGACCCCTGCGGGGGTGCCGGTGGCGATGATGTCGCCGGGTTCGAGGGTCATCACGCTGGAAATATCGGCGATCAGCTGCGGAACGTTGAACAGCATGAAGCGGGTGTTGCTGTTCTGCTTCTCAACTCCGTTCACACGGGTCAGGATATTGAGGGTGTGCGGGTCGCCGATTTCGTCGGCGGTGACGATGCACGGACCCATCGGCGCGAAGCTGTCCTGCCCCTTCGAGACGATCCACTGGCCGGCGCGGCGGCAATCGCGCGCCGACACATCGTTGATGACGGTGTAGCCGAACACATGGCTCAGCGCGTCCCCCTCGGCGACGTGGCGCGCGGTGCTGCCGATCACCACCGCGAGCTCGGTTTCCCAGTCGAGCTGCTGCGTCACCTTCGCATTGTGGCGGATCGGGTCGTTCCATGCGACGACCGCAGTCGGCGGCTTCGAGAAAATCACCGGCTGTTTCGGCAAGGCGTCCGAGGTGTCGAGCGCGCGCGCCGATTCGGCGACATGCTCGGTATAGTTGAGCCCGATGCCGAAGATATTCTTGCGCGGGCGCGGGATCGGCGCGAGCAAAATGACGTTGCCCTCGGGCAGCGAGGTGCCGACCAGATCGGCGCTCGTCGCTCCGGCGACAGCTTCCTTGAGGAAGCGGAGGCCGATCGGCCCCAGATCGATGAAATCGAGCATCGTCGAAGGCAGGTCCTGCCCGATCGCATCGCCGAAATATTCGACGTCGATGACGAGGCCGTCGTGGAGAAGGCCGAGCCGGGGTTCGGTCTCGACCGTGCGATAGGTGACGAAGCGCATAATCTGTCCTGTCTGCTGCAAATCAGGCGGGCTGGTGGCCGCCGTTTTCGGAATAGGCTTCCTCGATCCGGACGCCGAGCGCCTCCATCACGGGGAAATCGTTGAACGAGAAGAGGAAGGTCTCGGAGGCGTCGAGATTGACATGTTCGTGCCAGGTCCAGGCCGGCACGCAGAAGATGTCGTGGGTTTCCCAGTCGAAGCGCTCGCCGCCGATGATCGAATAGCCGCGCCCGCCCGCGACGTTGTAGACGACATTGCCGGTGTGGCGGTGCGCCTTGCCGCGAAAGCCGGGCTTCAGCATCTGCATATGCGCGCCCATCGTTTGCAGCGCCCAGCCGCCGGTCAGCGGGTTCGAATAGCGCAGCATAGGCCCGTCGAACGGGGTGCCGTCGGATACCTTGGCGAGGTTCCACAGCGCGTCGCGCGTCGCTTCCCAGCGATAGACCATCACGGGCGAATAGGGCTTCTCCCACGCGGCCAGACCTTCGGGCCGCAGCCCCGCGCCGCCATAGCTCAGCGGCAAATCGTCGGCGGGGAACGCCGCCGTCTGCGCGGGCTGGTCGTAGACCGCGTAGAAATTGGTCTCGAGGCTGTTCATCAGCGGGATGTCGAGCCCGTCCTGCCAGATCGACACCTGGCCCCCGGCGACGACGCCATGGTCGTGCCAGGCGCCGTTCGGGGTCAGCACATAATCATTGGCGCCGAGCGTGATGTGGTGGCCGTCGACGACGGTATAGGCGCCCTGCCCCTCCATGATGAAGCGGTGCGCCGAGGCGGTGTGCTTGTGCGCGGGGGTGATCTCGCCGGGGCGCATCGCCTGCATGCCGCTGAACAGCCAGCCGCACACCGCGACATTCTCACGCCCCGCATCGCTGTCGTTGAGCAGCGTCACGACGCGGCGCCCGGCCTCTTCGGGCTTCACCAGATCGAGCGCGCGCAGACACATGGCGCGCATGTCGGCGTAGCGCCAGAGGGTCGGGCGATAGCGCGTTGCGGGCTCCCACGGCTCGATCGCATTGGCGCGCTTCCAGAAGGCGCCGGCATTGCGTCCGGCGAGCTCCTCGTAGAAGGCCTCCAGCTCTGGCGTGTCGGTGACGCGCGCACGTCCGAGCACATCGTCTCGGGGGTCGATGATCGTGCTGTTGCTTGCCATCAGGACGTCTCCTCATCGGGATCGACGGGCTGCGGCGCGTCGACGAACAGGGCCGACGCGCGGGGGGTCCGGTCGACGGTCAGGTTGAAGATGTCGAAGCGGTTATAGCCGCCGATGATGTCGTGCATCAGCTTGGGCCGGATGCATTCGCCGAGGTCGATGTCGGCATAGACGATGCCCTCGTCGTCGATCAGCGGCTCGCCCACCAGATTGCCGTGCGGGTCGATGACGCCCGAAAAGGCGCTGTTCGGGCGCGACAGCAGGTCGCGGTTCTGCGGGCGGTCGGCAGACATTGCGGCGATGATTTCCTCGCTCACCGCCGAGCAGGCGACGATCGTGAAGACCTTGCCCTCGAAGCTGTGCGCGGTGGCGCGGATCTTGATCGCCTCGGCCATATTATAGGACGCGGGCGCGACCGGCAGCGCGATATAGTTGGCGACATGGACGAGCTCGCCCTGCGACAGCAAGGCGAAGCGTGCGAGCGTGTTGGTATTCTCGCCGCAGGCGAGCGTACCGAGCGGCCCGACCGGCGTGTCGTAGACGCGGATCGAGCTGCCGTCGCCGCCCGCCCAGGTCAGCTTCTCCGCCCAGGTCGGCACCAGCTTGCGATGCCGCCCGAGCAGACTGCCGTCGGCGCCGATGATCAGGTTCGTATTGTAGAGCGTGCCGACGCTGACGGGATCGCGTTCGTTGATGCCGATGACGATGGTGCAGCCATGGTCGCGTGCGGCGGCGCACAGCGCGGCAACCTCGGGGCCGTCGACGCGCACCGACGCGCGGTAGAGGCGCTCATGCCACGCGGCGCCCTCGATCGGCGTCATCAGCCAGTTCCAATAGGGATAGGCCGACACGAACACTTCGGGGAAGGCGACAAGCGCAGCGCCATTGCCCGCCGCCTCGGCGATCAGCGCGCACGCCTTGTCGATGGTGCGCGCGGTGTCGAGGAAGACCGGCGCGGCCTGCACCGCCGCGATGCGCGATCTGGGCAGGAAAGGGGCGGACACCTCGCTCATGTCACCGCCGCCCGCTGGTGATAGTGCGGCTTGTCCCACGCACGCGTCGCGCAGACCTTTTCGAGCCGCCGGGCGGTGTCGACGATATCCTGATAACGCAGGTACAATGGGGTCAGCCCGAAGCGCAAGATGTCGGGGGCGCGGAAATCGGCGATCACGTCGAATTCCTTGAGCGCCTGGACGATCTGATAGCCCTGCGGATGCGCATAGGCGACCTGGCTGCCGCGCTCGGCATGGCCCTGCGTGCTGACCAGTTCAAAGCCATAGGCGTCGCAGAGCGGCCGCATCTGTTCGATGAACAGGTCGCCGAGCGCGAGCGACTTGCGGCGGATTTCGGCCATATCGGCTTCGAGCATCAGATCGACGCCGACCTCGAGCGCCGACAGGCCGAGCACCGGCGGGGTGCCGCACTGGAAGCGTTCGATCCCGGCGGCGGGATCATAATCCTCCTCAAATTCGAAGGGCCGCGCATGGCCGAACCAGCCCGACAGCACCGGCGTCGCCGCATGATGCCGCGCGGCGGCGAACAGATAGGCGGGCGCGCCGGGGCCGCCGTTGAGGAATTTATAGCCGCAGCCGATCGCAAAATCGGCGTTCGCGCCATTGAGGTCGACCGGGATCGCGCCCGCACTGTGGCTGAGATCCCAGACGACGAGCGCGCCGACTTCGTGCGCGCGCTTGGTGATCGCCGCCATGTCGCGGACGCGGCCCGACTTGTAATGCACCTGCGTCAGCAGCAGCACCGCGACGTCCTCGTTCAGCGCGTCGACGATCGCGTCGGGCGCGACCGTGACCGCCTTCACGCGTCCACCCGAAAAAGCTTCGATGCCCTGCATCATATAGACGTCGGTCGGGAAGTTCGTCGCTTCCGACAGGATCACCGACCGCTCGCGCCGCAACGAAAGGGCAGCGGTCAGCGCCTTGAAGATATTCACCGAGGTGGAATCGGTTGCGACGATCTCGCCGGGATTCGCGCCGAGCAGCCGGCCGATCTTGTCGCCGATGCGCCGCGGCGCGGTGGACCATTCGGCGCCGAGCCAGGAGGTGATCAACCCTTCGCCCCATTCGCTGCCGATCACGCCGGCAAGCCGCTCGCCGGTCGCCTTCGGCAGCGCGCCGAGCGAATTGCCGTCGAGATAGATCAGGCCTTCGCGGAGGTGAAAGCGGTCGCGAAACGGCGCGAGCGGATCGGCGGCGTCGAGCGCCGACACATCGGTGGCAAGGATCGTGTCGGTCATGCGATGTCCCTCAAGATGGCGCGTAGCGGGCTGGCATCGGCGCCGACGATACGGAGCGGCAAGGCGATCAGTTCGTAGCGGCCGGCCGGCACGTCATCGAGCACCAACCCCTCCAATATCCGCATGTCGGCCGCCTTCACCGCCTGATGCGCGTCGAGCGTCTTCGACTGTTCGGGGTCGAGCGAGGCGGCGTCCGTGCCGATCAGGCGCACGCCCATGCTGCCTAGCCGCGCGATCACATCGCTGGCTATCGCGGTGAAATCGCTGTCCCATTGCTCGTGCGGAAATTGCTCATAGGTGCGCAGCAAGACGCGCTCGGCGCCCTCGGTCGCGGTCCAGTCGATATCGGCGATCTCGACCCGCCCGCGCGCATGGCGCACGTCGAGCAGCACGCACGGCCCGATATAGGCGCCCAGGTCGCAATCGGCCGAGGCGGCGCCATCATGGGCATAGTGGAGTGGCGCATCGCCATGGGTGCCCGCGTGCAAAGGCGTGAACATGGCGCCGACATTGACCGGGCAGCCACCCCCGATCACCGCGTGGCTGTGCAGCGCGAAGGCGGGCTCGCCGGGCCACACCGGGACGGCGGCGTGCAGCGGCTGCGAAATGTCCCAGATCCGGCTCATGCGCGCGCTCCCTCGGCATAGTCGCCGCCGCTATAATCACCACCCTCGCGCGGCGCGGTCATTTCGGTGCGCATCGACCAGAGTTCGGGAAAGAAGCTGAGGCTGAGCGCCTTGACGAGATAATTGACCCCCGACGAGCCGCCGGTCCCCGGCTTGTGCCCGATCACGCGGGCGACGGTCTTCATGTGCTTGAAGCGCCATTCCTGGAAATAATATTCGAGCGCGGTGATCTTCTCGGCGAGCGTGTAGAGGTCCCAATGATGCTCGGGATCGGTGTAGATCGCGAGCCAGGCCTGCTCGACCGCCTCCGACGCCTCATAGGGTTTCGTCCAGTCGCGCTCCAGATGATCGGCGGGAATGGCAAAACCGCGCCGCGCGAGCAGCCGCAGCAGTTCGTCGTAGAGCGACGGCGCCTCGAACGCCGCGCGCAGCCGCGCGGTCGCCTGCGGGTCGTCCTTGTGGACGATCATCATATCCTCGCGCTTGTTGCCGAGCAGATATTCGAGCTCGCGATATTGTTGCGACTGGAAGCCCGAGGCGCGGCGCAGGAACCCGCGAAAGGTCAGGAAATCATGCGGGGTCAGCGTCGCGAGCACCTCCCAGCTGTGGATCATGTGGCGCTGGATCGTCGCGATCCGGTCGAGCCCCTTGCCCGCGACCGCGAGCCGGTCGGCCTTGATCGCGTCATGGACCAGCCGCCCCTCATGCAGGACGAGCTTGAGCCACAGCTCCATCGTCTGGTGCATGATGATGAACAGCATCTCATCGGGCTTGTCCGACACCGGCACCTGCGCCGAGAGCAGCTGCGCGGTCTGCAGGTGGCGCGCATAGGTGAGGCCATTGTCCCACTGGATCGTCTCACCGTCGATCTCGGTCTCGAAGATGTCGGTGCCGCCGTCGCTCGTCTGCCTGATCATCGTGCCGCCACTCCCTTTGCCGGTCCCGCTCCAACGGGCGACAGGCGCCCGTCATAGGCGATGTCGCCAGGCCAGGCATCTCCGGGTTCGAGCGCCGGGTCGTTCGCGATCTTGCGATAGACGCCCGCGAAGTCGGTGTCTTCGGTCGCGCGCAGCAGGGCCTCGAAGCTCTCGACCACAAAATAGATGCGCTGGAACTCGTCGAAATGATAATCGGTTCGCATCACCCGTTCGATGTCGAGCCAGATGCGACGTGGCTCGGCCGAGGTGAGCGCGCGAAGCGTTTCGGCGGGGCTCGAAAGAAGGCCGCCGCCAAAGGCCCGCAACGCGCCATCCTCGACCACAAGGCCGAATTCGACGGTGTAGAGCCAGAGCCGCCCGAGGAAATCGGAAGCGCCGAGTTTTTCGGCGCGCAGCCCGGCTTCGCCATAAGCGACGAGGAAATCGGAAAAGGCCGGATCGGCGAGCATCGGGATATGGCCGAATATGTCGTGAAACATATCGGGTTCTTCGCTGTACGCGATCTGCTCGGGCGGACGGACGAAGTTGGCGGCGGGAAAGCGCCTGTTCGCGAGATGCTCGAAAAAGGGCCGGTTGGGAATCCAGCCGGGCACCGCGACGACCTCCCACCCCGAAGCGGGCTTCAGCAGCGCGTTGAGCTCGGCGAAATCGGGGACCCCCGGCGTGAGCTGGCGGAGGATGTCGAGGCCTTTGAGGAACGACCGGCACGCATAGCCATCGAGCGCCGTCGACTGCCGGTCGAACAGGGTCCGCCAGGTCCGATGCTGCTCGGGGGAGAAGGCCGACCAATTTTGCGGCATCGTCCAATCGGCCGCGACCCCTTCGGGCGGTGCGTTGAAAATATGCGTGGCGGCCACCGGTCTCTCTCCAAACCTTCTGCCGCGATAGTAGCGCGCCAGCCTGCGAACATTGTCCGCATTTTGGCTCCGAATCTGCGTCGGGTCGGTCAATCGTTCTTCATAAGATCCATATTGCGGGATGATGTCCTTCAAACCTTCAACGGAATGGCGTAGAAGGCGGGCGACTGGAGCTCGGAGCGGAACATGGACAAATTGGACTGGAAGATCGTCGCCGAACTCGAACGCGATGCCCGGCAATCCTATGCCGAGCTCGGGCAGAATGTCGGACTTTCCAAATCGCCCTGCTGGTCGCGGGTCAAAGGCCTTGAGGACAGCGGCATCATCGAAAGCTATGCCGCGCGGCTCGACCCCGGCGCCCTCGGGCTGGCGATGCAAAGCTTTGTCGAGGTGCAGATCCGCTTCGACGCCCACACCGAATTCGAAGCCGCCGTACTCGCCCACCCCGCCGTCGTCGAATGCCACACGACCGCCGGCGAAAGCGATTATCTGCTGAAGATCTTTGCCCGCTCGGCGGACCATCTCGACGAACTGCTGCGCCACAGCCTGTCGAAGCTGCCCGGCGTGCAACGCCTGTCGACCCTGGTGTGCCTCAAGACCATCAAGCGGCACGGCAATCTTTCGGAATGGGCGCGCACAACGGAGAATCGGGGCCGCGCGGCCTAGGCGCCCGCCGGCCCCGGCTGCGATCGCAGTTGCCGTCATGGCGACGCGGCCTTATTTCCGACGCCATGACCGAAATCCTCCTGCACGGCTTCTGGCGCTCGAGCGCAGCCTATCGCGTCCGCATCGCGCTCGGGCTCAAAGGCATCGCCTATCGGCAGCAGCCGGTCGATCTTCTCGCCGGCGAACAGCATGACGCCGCCTACACGCAGATCGCACCGCATCATCTGGTCCCGGCGCTCGAACAGGACGGCCGGGTCCTGATTGAAAGCCCAGCCATCCTCGAATGGATCGACGCGAAATGGCCGACCCCGCCGCTGCTTCCCGGCGACATCGACGACGCGGCGATCGTCCGCGCGATGGCGGCGCTCATCGCTTGCGACATTCACCCGCTCAACAACCTGCGCGTCCTGAATGCGATCCGCGGCGACTTCGAGGCGACCAATCCTCAGGTCAAGGCGTGGATCGCACGCTGGATCACCGAGGGCTTTGCCGCGCTCGAAAGCCTCGTCGCGCGGCACGGCGGGCGCTTCGCCTTCGGCGACACACCGACACTCGCCGATTGCTACCTCGTACCGCAGCTCGACAGCGCCGAGCGGTATCGGGTCGACCTGTCGCCCTTCCCCCGCGTGCGCGCGGCCGGCAATGCGGCGCGGGCGCTACGCGAAGTGGCGGCCGCGCACCCGGACCTTCAGCCCGGCGTACCTGCGGGCCCCATCGCGTGACAAGCGAAGGATAGCGGCAACCTCGGGACCATCGCCCCCAACAAGCGCTCGGTTTCACGCGGCGCCCACACCATCACGCGATTGGTCGGCGCGCATCGCCGATAATGGGAGCCGAGAACAGGAAATGCCGTCCCGGTCGCCGAAGCCATGCGGTCTTTGTGCAGCAGACGCCCGCACGGTATCGCCGCGACGATGATCGGTCGCAGTTTTCCTTGGATTTTTAAGATATTGGAGCGGGTGAAGGGAATCGAACCCTCGTCGTAAGCTTGGGAAGCTTCTGCTCTACCATTGAGCTACACCCGCATTTCAATGGCTTGGCTGTCATTTGGCCCGGCACTTTGCAGGGCGTTTACGGCGGTTGCCTTGGCGATGCGGCGGCCGAGTGCCACGATGACGGCGGCGTCGTCAACATATCTTTTGCGATTCTCGATGGCCCGCGTCCCGCTCTACCCCGATGTTTCGGCGATTTCGGCGTCGGTCAGTGGGTCCGGGCATCGTCATCAGCGCCGTGACAAAGGCGCTACGGCTTGCCCTCGGCCGCTTATGCGCCGCTGATGCTGTTCTGCTCGCGCGCCTGGATGACCCGGCTCTCGGGAGGGACGTCATGCGTCAGCCAGACATTGCCGCCGATTTCCGACCGCGCGCCGATCGTCACGCGCCCGAGGATTGTCGCGCCGGCATAGATCACGACATCGTCCTCGACGATCGGGTGGCGCGGGATGTTGCGGACCATCACCCCCGCCTCGTCGGCGGCGAAGCTGCGCGCGCCGAGCGTGACGCCCTGGTAAAGGCGGACATTGCGCCCGAGGATCGCGGTCTCGCCGATGACGACGCCGGTGCCATGGTCGATGAAAAAGCTGTCGCCGATTTCGGCTCCCGGATGAATGTCGATCCCGGTCTTGTCATGCGCCACCTCGGCGATGATGCGCGCGACGAGTTTCGCGCCGTCGACATACAGCCGGTGCGCCAGCCGGTGATGGATGATCGCGAGCATCGAGGGGTAGCAGATCAGCACTTCGTCGACGCTGCGCGCGGCGGGATCGCCGCGCCACGCCGCCTCGACATCGGTATCGAGCCGGCGGCGCAGCGCCGGCAGCTTGGCCGTGAAATTCTGAACGATCGCGTCGGCGCGGGCATCGACGGCGTGGATCGCCTCGTCCGACATCGCGTAGAGGAGTTCGAGCCGGACCTGTCCGTAAAGCCGCGCGAGGGTCGTCTGCAGCGTCTGTTCGACGAAGACATGCTCATTGTGCGGTCGCACGAAATCGGGACCGAGCCGCAGCGGATAGAGCGCGCCGCACAGCGCCCCTACGATCTTCGCCAGGTCGCCGCGCGAAGGAAAACCCTCGCTGCCATATTCGGCGTCATGGCCGCGCGCATCGCGCCACTCGCGGCGTATCTCGGCGAGTTCGGCGGCGATCGCGGCGACGCCGTCGGTCAGTTCGGACGGCGCGGCAGGGACCGCGATCACAGGCCGAGCCGCTGCCAGAATTCCTGTGCGCTGACGCGGGGCCGTGCGGCGGCGGGCGACGACCAGGACGGATGCGGGAGCGGCGGCGCCCCAGTCCGATGGCGTGGGCGGGGCGAGTCCTGACGGCGAATCCTCATATCCGTATCTCCTTATCAGAAGCACGAATCCGACGGTCTGCCCGGTCTTCGTGCGCTTTAGCCGTTGATGACGCGGAGCAAGCTGACAGCTATCAAAAGCCGCGAGATCCGAAGATCTGCAGTTTTTCTACTTATTTGATTGAGATATGTCGCGCGAAGCTTTCTTGGCGTGGCAAAAGCAAAAGTTTCGGTCCGCGCGGCCCCGGCTTCAGGCGCGCCGTTCCGTCCCGAGGGTGTCGCGAAACCGCGCCAACCTTGCGACCGCTTCGTCCAGCGTCGCGGCGTCCTTGGCAAAGCAAAGCCGCAGGATATGCCGCGGCCCGTCGCCCTCGAACAGCGCCGAGACCGGGATCGACGCGACGCCCGCCTCGCGCACCGCGCGTTCGCTGAAGTCCCTGTCGTCGATGGCGATTCCCGATGCGGCCAGATCGATGCCGAGGAACCAGGTCGCCGCGCTCGGCAGCACGACGAAACCCGCGCGCTCCAGATTTTGCGCCAGCCGGTCGCGCGCCGTCGCCCATGTCGCGCGCTGCGGCGCGAACCAGGAATCGGGGCGCGCCAACCCTTCGGCGGTCGCCCACTGCAGCGCGGGCGGCGTCGTGAAGGTCAGGAACTGATGCGCGCGTCCGATCGCCTGCGCGAGATCGGGCGCGGCGCAAAACCATCCCACCTTCCATCCGGTCAGCCCGAAAATCTTGCCCGCCGACCCGATCTTGACCGCGCGCTCCGCCATGCCGGGCATCGCCAGCAGCGAGCGATGCGGGACGGCATCGAACCGCACATCCTCCCACACATCATCGCAGATCGCGATCAGGTCATGCCGCCGACAGACGTCCGCGAGCATCGCGAGTTCGGCTTCGCTCGCGACCTTTCCGGCGGGATTGAGCGGGTCGTTGAGGATCAGCACCCGCGTGCGCGGGGTGATCGCGCGCGCCAGCGCCTCGACGTCATAGCGCCACGCGGGCGGGTCGAGGCGGACCGACACCGGGGTGCCGCCGGCGCGCCGGACCATCGGCGCATAGCTGTCATAGGCCGGCTGGAAGAGAATCGCCTCGTCGCCGGGCCGGACCAGCGCCAGGATGGTCGCCGCGAGGGCTTCGGTCGCTCCCGACGTCACGACGACCTGCTCGCGCGCCAGCATCAGTCCCTGGCGCCTGGCATAAAAGCCGCAGATCGCGTCGCGCAATTCGGGGAGCCCGAAGGACGGCGGATATTGGTGCGACTTTTCGCGCAATGCGCGCCCGGCGGCTTCGATCATGTCGGGCGACGGCGGCTCGTCGGGAAACCCCTGCCCGAGGTTGATCGCTCCATGCGCTGTGGCCAGCCCCGACATATGCTCGAAAATCGTCGGCTCCATCGCCGCGTAAAGGGGGTGCAGGCGGCTCATCATGTGGCTCCGTTCCAGATATCGCATATTTCTTCCCGATCGCGCCCGGCGGGTAAAGTCGGCCATTGCAGGCGTTCTGCGTCTTTGCTCCCTCCGTCAGCGCGCCGATTCCAAGATCGTCTCCATCGCGACGAAGGTCGAGGTGCTCGCGACATGCGGCAGGCTCGAAATCTTCTCGCCCAGCACGATGCGATACCGGCGAATGTCGGGGGTGCGCACCTTGAGCAGATAATCGAAGCTGCTCGCGATCATATGGCATTCCTCGACTTCGGGAATCTGCCGCACCGCGTGGTTGAACTGGCGTAGCGCCTCCTCCCGCGTGTCGGACAATTTGACCTCGGTAAAGGCGACATGGTCGAGGCCGACCTTCGCCGGATCGACGATCGCGCGGAAACCGGTGATCAGCCCGCTGTCGACCAGCCGTTTGACGCGCGCCTGGCAGGGCGTCTTCGACAGCCCGACCCGCGTCGCGAGATCGGTATAGGTGATCCGCCCGTCGCGCCCGAGGATGGTCAGGATCTTGCGGTCGAACTCGTCCAGATCGACCAAGAAGGAGGAATTTTTCATATATTCAGACTAAGAAACCTTCCAAAATTGGTCAAAACATAAATCGATGGCCAACAATGAAGTCGGATCGACTTCGTGCGATCTGCTATGGACGGGACATGATCCAGCCCACCGACCGCGCCGCCATCCGCGCCCTCGCCCGCCGTCCCGAAACCGATATCGTCGCCGACCTGCGCGCCGAGCTGGCCCGCTCGCCCGCCACGGTCGAAGCGACCACCGCGCGCGGGCTCGCGCTGATCCGCAAAGCGAAGGCCGAGGGCGAGCGCGAGACGCTCGTCGCGCAATTGATGAACCGCTATCGCCTGTCGACCGAGGAAGGCGTCGTGCTGATGTGCCTCGCCGAGGCGCTGCTCCGCGTGCCCGACAGCGCGACCGCCAACGCGCTGATCCGCGACAAGATCGCCGGGCGCCGCTGGAACGAGGGCGAGGATGAGGACAGCCCGCTGATCGTGGCGCTGTCGGCGCGCGGCCTGTCGCTCGGTTCGGCGACGCTGATGCTCGACTCGCTCGGCAGCAAGGCGAACCCGCTCGCGCTGCTGAAATCGATGATCCGCCGCTCGGGCGAGCCGGTGATCCGCCAAGCCTCGCTTGCGGCGATGAAGATGCTCGGCCAGCAGTTCGTAATGGGCGAGACGATCGACGCTGCGGTGAAGCGCGCCGACAAGGAGAAGAGCGAACTCGCGAGCTTCGACATGCTCGGCGAGGCAGCGCGCACCGCCGAGGACGCGACGCGCTATTATGACAGCTATGCGGGTGCCATCACGCGCATCGGCAAAAACGCAAAGGCGGGCGACCCGCACGCCAATCATGGCATCTCGATCAAGCTGTCGGCGCTCCACCCGCGCTACGAATATCTGCAAGGCGCGCGTGTTCGTCAGGAGCTGATCCCGCGCGTGATCGAGCTCGCCCGCGCGGCGCGCGCGGTGAACATCCCGCTGATGATCGATGCCGAGGAAAGCGACCGGCTCGAACCGCATATGGACGTCTATGCCGCGCTGATCGACGCGGGCATCGCCGACGGCTGGACCGGGCTCGGCATCGTGATCCAGGCCTATCAGAAGCGCGCCCCTGAGGTGATCCGCTGGGTCGCCGCCAAGGCGCGCGCGCGCGGCGTCAAGCTGTCGATGCGCCTCGTGAAAGGCGCCTATTGGGATACCGAGATCAAGCGCGCGCAGACCATGGGGCTCGCCGACTTCCCGGTCTTCACCGCGAAGAACCACACCGACCTCAATTACATGCATTGCGCGCAGATCCTCCGCGATGCGCAGGATGCGATCTTCCCCGCCTTTGCCAGCCACAATGCGATGACGCTCGCCTTCATCGCCGAGCTGTTCGCGGGCGCCGATTATGAGTTGCAGCGGCTGCACGGCATGGGCGAGGGCGCGCATGACGCGATCGTCGGGCTGTTCCCGCCGCCGCGCCCGGTGCGCGTCTATGCCCCCGTCGGCACCCATCGCGACCTGCTTGCCTATCTTGTCCGTCGCCTGCTCGAGAATGGCGCGAACAGCAGCTTCGTGCATCAATTCTCCGACCCCGACGTCACCGCCGAGCAACTCGCGGTCGACCCGCGAAGCATCGCCAGCAAGCCCTCGACGATCGCCACCGGCCTGACCCTGCTCGATCCCGAACGCCGCAATTCGCGCGGCTACGATCTCGGCGAACCGGGCGTTCCCGAGGCGTTGATGGCGGCGATGGTCAAGGCGCGACGCGCGAATCCTGTTGCCGCACCAATTGTTTCTGGCCGCGCGCTGTCCGGCGCCGCCGTGCCAGTCCGCAATCCCGCGACGGGCGCGGTCATCGGTTCGGTGATCGAGGCCGATGCCGCCGCCGTCGATACGGCGGTCGCCGCATCGAAATCGGTACAGGAACATTGGAGCCTCGCCGGCGGCGCCTTTCGCGCCGACCGCCTCGAACGCGCCGCCGATCTGCTCGAAGAGCGCGACGCGCTTTTCCTCGGCCTCGCCATCGATGAAGCCGGCAAGACGCTGGTCGACGCGGTCGCCGAGGTGCGCGAGGCGGTCGATTTCCTCCGCTATTATGCGGGTCAGGCGCGCGCGCATTTCACCCATCCGCTGGCGCTCCCCGGCCCAACCGGCGAGCGCAACGAGCTGATGCTCGAGGGCAAGGGCATCTTCGCCTGCATCAGCCCGTGGAACTTCCCGCTTGCGATCTTTCTCGGGCAAGTCGCGGCGGCGCTCGCGGCGGGCAATGCCGTGCTCGCCAAGCCCGCCGAACAGACCCCGCTGATTGCCCACGCCGCAGTCGAGCTGCTCCACGAAGCCGGGGTCCCGGTCGAACTGCTCCATTATCTCCCGGGTCGCGGCGAAATCGTCGGCGCGGCGGTGACGGGCCATGACGATGTCATCGGCGTCGCCTTCACCGGCTCGACCGAGGTCGCGCGGCTGATCAACCGGAGCCTCGCGATGCGCGACGGCCCGATCGCGACGTTGATCGCCGAGACCGGCGGCGCGAACGCGATGATCGTCGATTCGACCGCGCTCCCCGAACAGGTCGCGCGCGACGCCGTCGCCTCGGCCTTCCAGTCGGCGGGCCAGCGCTGTTCGGCGCTGCGGCTGCTCTGCGTGCAGGAGGATGTCGCCGATACGATGATCGATATGGTGGCGGGCGCGATGGCCGAACTCGCGGTCGACAATCCCGCGCTGCTCGCGACCGACGTCGGACCCATTATCGACGAGGAGGCGCAGGCGAATATCGCGACTTACGTGGCCGACGCCCGCGCGGCGGGCCGCGTGATCGCCGAAGCGGGCGGCGCGCTGTCCGCCGGCGGCCATTTCGTCCGTCCCGCGCTGATTCGCCTCGACCATGTCACCGATCTGAAGCGCGAAATCTTCGGCCCCGTGCTGCATGTCGCGACCTGGAAGGGCGGCGAACTCGACGCGCTGATCGATGCGATCAACGCGTCGGGTTACGGGCTGACCTTGGGCGTCCACACGCGCATCGACGGCGTCGCGGCGCATGTCGCGGCGCGCGCGGCGGTCGGCAATGTCTATGTGAACCGCAACCAGATCGGCGCGATCGTCGGCTCGCAACCCTTCGGCGGACGCGGCCTGTCGGGCACCGGTCCCAAGGCCGGCGGCCCGCATTATCTGTTCCGCTTCGCCGAGGAAAAATCGATCTCGACCGATATTACGGCGGCAGGTGGCAATGCGGCGCTGATGGCCGGGTAGAATTGGCTCGCACAAAGCCACGAAGCCACAAAGAAGGGCACTAAATTCCGTTCGTGCTGAGCTCGTCGAAGCACCGTTCTTCCTTCCGCATCCAAAGGAAGAACGGCCCTTCGACAAGCTCAGGGCAAACGGGGATTGGGAAGCCCTCTTTGTGGCTTTGTGCGAGTCCCAGTTACGCCCCCGGCACGCCCAGCAGCTGCGCCTGCGCCTTCAATCGCGCGGCCGCGCCCGGATTGGCCGCGATGCCGTCCTTCAGCGCCTGCGCCGCCTTGGCGCTTTCGCCCAGCGTCATGCGGCTGCGCATCAGCATGATCCAGCGGTCGACGTCGGCCGGATTGGCCTTCAGCTTCGTCTCCAGCCCGTCGACCATGCCCTGGATCATCACGTCCTGCTGGCCCTTGGGGAGCTGCGATGCCGCTTCCATGTCCGACCGGCTCGGTCCCGGAATCGCCCGCGCGGCGACCGGGATCTCGTCGGCGGTCAACGGGCGCGGCCGGGTGCCGGCGAGCCGCGCGGCGACCTCGATCTTGTGGATCGCGCCGACCTGCTCGATCGTGCGGCGCAGGTCGGCCTCCCACGGCGCGCCCTGCGGCGTGTCTTCGAGCAGCGCGAACCAGTCGGCGATCGCGCCCTTATGGTCGCCGCCGACATCCTTCTTCACCGCGAGGAAATAGCGCGCGCGGGGATCCTTGGGCGACAGCGCGATCGCCTTGTCGAACGCTTCGAGCGCTTTCGCCGGCATCGGGTCGCTGTCGCTCGCCATCACCCGCGCTTCGCCGAGCGCCGACCACAGCCCCGCCGAATCCGGCGACAGCGCCACCGCTTTTTCATACGCCGTTGCTGCGCCGCCAAAATCGCCAAGGTCGAATCGTGCCGCGCCCAGCTGCATCCACGCATCGGGACTGTTCGGTTCCTTCCTGGTCCGCGCCTCCAGCGCGGCGAGCTGGTCCGACGGCGCGGCGACCGCTTCGGGCGCCGCGCTGGCGCTGTCCCCCGCGGAATCCCGCCAGATCGCATAACCGATCGCCGCCGCCAGCAGCACGAAGGCGGCGATCAGGATCGCGCGATTGATGCCCGTCATGCCGCCGGCCATCTTGTTGCTCTCGCTCATTTTTGCCCCTTTGTTCGCATCTGCGAAAAAAACCATGCGACACTTGCTGGTGTCTTGCCTTTGCCGGACGATGGTGTAGCCTTTGAAGGGCAAGGTCGGTCAACGACAAAATCGTCAACGGGTCGCACCGATTTTCCCAATTCAACAGGGGAGGGGTGCATGGCAGTATCGGATCATGTCGATTTTTCGACATTCATGGAGGGCGTGAAAAAGCGCAATCCGGGGCAGACGGAGTTTGTCCAGGCGGTTCAGGAAGTCTCCGAAGACATTTTCGACTTCATCAAGGACAAGGAAGAATATCACGCGCAGCAGATCCTGCGGCGCATCGCCGAACCCGACCGGGTCGTGTCCTTCCGCGTCTGCTGGGAAGACGATAATGGCAACGTCCGCGTCCAGCGCGGCTGGCGCGTCCAGAACAACAACGCCATCGGCCCGTATAAGGGCGGCATCCGCTTCCACCCCTCGGTCACCGAATCGGTGCTCAAATTCCTCGCCTTCGAACAGACGTTCAAAAATGCGCTGACCGGGCTGCCGATGGGCGGCGGCAAGGGCGGGTCGAATTTCAATCCCAAGGGCAAGAGCGTGCGCGAGATCATGCGCTTCTGCCAAAGCTTTATGACCGAGCTCTATCGCCACATCGGCGCCGACATCGACGTGCCGGCGGGCGACATCGGGGTCGGCGGCCGCGAGATCGGCTTCATGTTCGGCCAGTATAAGCGCATCACCAACGAATTCACCGGGGTGCTCACCGGCAAGGGCCTCGAATGGGGCGGCTCGCTGATCCGGACCGAGGCGACCGGCTATGGCGCGGTCTATTTCCTCGCCAACATGCTCGCCGCCAAGGGCCAGGACCTGGTCGGCAAGACCGCCGTCATCTCGGGCTCGGGCAATGTCGCGACCCACGCCGCCGAAAAGATCGTCCAGCTCGGCGGCAAGGTGCTGACCCTCTCCGATTCGGGCGGCTTCATCCACGATCCCGATGGCATCACCCAGGAAAAAATCGACTGGGTGAAGGTGCACAAGACGCACCGCCGCGGCCGGATCGAGGAATATTGCGACGAGTTCAAGAATGCGTCCTTCACCGCCGGCAAGACGCCATGGGGTGTCCAGTGCGACGTCGCGCTGCCGTGCGCGACGCAGAACGAGCTGCTTGGCGACGATGCCAAGATGCTGGTCAAGAACGGTTGCATCGCGGTCAGCGAAGGCGCCAACATGCCGACCAACCTCGAGGGCGTGCATGTCTTCAAGGATGCGAAGATCATGTTCGCGCCGGGCAAGGCCGCCAACGCCGGCGGCGTTGCGGTCTCGGGGCTCGAGATGAGCCAGAACAGCGAACGCCGCAGCTGGAAGGAAAGCGAGCTGCAGCAGATGCTCAAGGACATCATGGACGGCATCCACAACAGCTGTATCACCTATGGCGATCAGGGCGGTGGTTATATCGACTATGTGAAGGGCGCCAATATCGCCGGCTTCAAGAAGGTGGCCGATGCCATGCTGGCGTTCGGGGTGGTGTAGGTTTCGGGCCGAGGCGCAAAAAGCGCCCGGTCCGGGTTAACAAGGGGTTCTGCGATGACGACGCACGCTGGAAGGGAGCGCCGCGATCGGCCTTGGGTGGCTTTTGCCGCCCTTGTGCTGATGTTGGCGACGCTTGTCGTGGCCGCCGTCATCGCCGCTCCGCCCGCCCGCTCGCAGGGTGAAAACGGCGCGCGCTTCGTCGGCGTCGCGTCCTGTGCCGGATCGACCTGTCACGGCCGGATGGAAGGCGACGGCCAATATGTTCGCCAGGACGAGCTGATGAAATGGCAGGAGCCGTCGACCCCCGGCGGCGCGCACAGCCGCGCCTGGGCGGTGCTGGGCAACAGCCGAAGCCAGGTCATCGCCCGCAATCTGGGGCTCACGGATGCGGCGACGGCGCCGATGTGTCTCGGCTGCCACAGCGATGTCGCGAAGGCCGGGGCGTCGGCGGTGCTCGCCGACGGGGTCAGCTGTGAATCCTGCCACGGCCCCGCCGGTGGATGGCTGGCCAGCCATTATGCGGGGGTCGGCACCACCGCCGATCCCGACCGCGAAAGCCGCGAAAAGCATCTCGCCAATATCCGGGCGGGCCTGGCGGAGCTCGAGAATCCCGTCGAGCGCGCCGAGGTTTGCGTCGATTGCCACTTCGGCAAGGCGCGTGACGGCCAGTTTGTGACCCATCGGATCATGGCGGCGGGGCATCCGCGCATCAGCTTCGAACTCGACCTCTTCTCGTCGCTCCAGGCGCATCACCAGGAGGATGAGGATTATGGCTGGCGCAAGTTCGGTGTGAAGAACGCGCGGACCGACCATGTCCAGATGTGGGCGGTCGGCCAGGCGGTGGCGCTCGAACGCAGCCTCCAGCTTTTCCAGTCGAAGCGCGGGACTGAGGGCATGTTCCCCGAATTCTACTTCCTCGACTGCCACAGCTGCCATCGCCGCATCTATGATCAGGCGAAGCCGGTGAAGACGAGCATGGACAATCCCGGTCGCGCGCTCGGCAACGGCCTTGGCTGGCCCGAAGGCATGCCGCCCTATAATGACGAGAATCTGATCATGCTGTCGGCCGCCGCGCGCATTGCCGCCCCCGGACTGGCCGACCAGCTTGCGGCGCGCACCGCCGCCTTCCACCGGGCGATGACGGTCGACCGCGCCAGCGCCGCCGCCGCCGCCGCGCAGCTCGGACAGACCGTCGCGGCGCTCAAGACCGCCTTCGCCGCGCGCAGTTTCTCGGGCGCCGATGCCTTCGCGCTCGTCGATGCGATTTCGGCCAAGGCGCTGGGTGACCGGCTGACCGATTATTCGGGATCGCAGCAGGCGGTGATGGGAGTCGACACCCTGCTCAACTCGATGGTCTCGTCGGGGCGGATCACCGTGGGCGCCGCCGCCGGCATCCGCGGCGACATCGACCGCGCCTATGCGGCGGTGAAGGACCCCAATGCCTATAAACCCGCCGAATTCCAGGCCTCGCTCGGCAGCGCGGTGCGCGCCATCCGGGCGCTGCGCTGATCGTCATGCAGAACCATAGCCGCCTCTTCCGCTCGACCGCCCTTGCCGCGATCGCCGCGCTGTTCCTGTCCTCCTGTGGAGGGGGCGGTGGCGGCGGCAATCCCCCCCCGACCCCGACACCCACGCCGACCCCGACACCCACCCCGACCGGCAGCGTCTTCACCCAGCCGGGCAGTGAATCGCTGAGCGTCGCCGACGTCCAGGCGGTGATGGCGGGCGCGATCGCCGAGGCGCAGGCGCAGGGCCTGCCGTCGGTCATCGCGGTCACCGACCGCGTCGGCAATGTTCTCGGCATCTTCCGCATGAATGGCGCGCGCGCCACTGCGACGACCGCCGCCGCGCCCAATGGCGTCAACATGGACGCGCAGAATGTCACGGTTCCGGCCGAGGCCGGAGCGATCGCGAAAGCCGTGACCGGGGCCTATCTGTCCAGCGCGGGCAACGCCTTTTCGTCGCGCACCGCGAGCCAGATCGTCCAGGAACATTTCCCGCCCGCGCCGACGACGGTCGGGCTCGAAAGCGGTCCGCTGTTCGGTGTCCAGTTCAGCCAGCTGCCGTGCAGCGACCTCAGCGCGCGCTTCGGTGCCCCCGGCGGCGCGGCGCTGATCGGACCGAAACGCTCGCCGCTCGGTCTCTCGGCGGACCCCGGCGGATTGCCGCTTTATAAGAATGGCAAGCTCGTCGGCGGCATCGGGGTGATGGGCGACGGTGTTTATGGCAGCGACCCGAATATCCTCGACGTCGACAATGACGCCGAGGAATTCATCGCGCTCGCCGGCACGCGCGGGTTCGAGGCGCCGACGAGCATCACCGCCGACAAGATCACCGTCGACGGCACGACCTTGCGCTTTTCCGATGCGACCTATGGCGGCTTGAAGTCATCGACCGGCGCGAGCTTCGCAAGCTTCAACGGCAGTGCGGGCAATCTGGTCGCGGTGATCGGCTATAATAATGCCGCGATCATCGCGGGCACCGTCTATGGCACCGAGGCGTCGGGCATGCGCCCCTCGACCGCCGCCGAATTCAGCAACCCCGACGCCTATGTCCTCACCGATGGCAGCGGGACGAACCGCTATCCGGTTCGCGCCGCGACCGACGCCGCGAGCAACAGCGCCCCGCTCACCCAGGCCGAAGTGCGCGCGGTGATGGAGGAGGCCTTCACGATCATCAGCCGCGCGCGCGGCCAGATCCGCCGTCCGCTCGACAGCCGCGCGCAGGTGTCGGTCAGCGTCGTCGACACCCATGGCGCGGTCCTCGGTATCGTCCGGTCGCCCGACGCGCCGATTTTCGGCACCGACGTCAGCCTGCAGAAGGCGCGCACCGCGACCTTCTTCTCGAACAGCATCGCCGGCGCCAACCTCAGCGCCAATACCAGCGCCGACGTCCGCCAGTTCGTCACCGCGACCCGGACCTTCCTGGGGGATCCCGCCGCACTCACCGGCACCCATGCTTTCTCCGACCGTGCGAACGGCAATCTGTCGCGACCCTATTTCCCCGATGGCGAGGTCGGGCGTCCAAACGGACCGCTGTCGCGCCCGATCGCGCAGTTCAACCCCTTCTCGACCGGGCTGCAATCGGCGCTCGTCATCGGCAATATCGGGCAGCATCTGGGCTTCGTCACCGGGGCCAGCCCGACCGATACGCCGCAGCGCTGCACGACGCTTCCCGACACGCCGTCGGGCACCAACCGGCTGCAGAACGGCATCCAGATCTTCCCGGGGTCGGTCCCCATCTATCGCGGCAACCAGCTGGTCGGCGGCATCGGCGTATCGGGCGATGGTATCGACCAGGACGATATGATCAGCTTCCTCGGCGCGCATAATGGCGGCGCGCGCGTCGGCGGCATCGGCAATGCACCGCCCGCGATCCGTTCGGACCGCATCATCGTCAACCTCGCCGGCGGCGCCTCGGTGCGGCTGCGCTATATCGGCTGTCCCTTCGCCCCCTTCCTCGATACGGCGCAGCAAAATGTCTGCGACGGGCTCTAGACGATGAGCCTCGCGGGAAGCAGCCTTTGGCCGATCATCGCCAGCCTGGCGGCACAGGGTGCCCCGGGCGAGGCGGCCGAGCCTGCGCCGACCGCGGCGGAAGAAGCGCCCGCTGCCGATCCGTCGCTCGACGACCTGACCCCGCCGCCGCCGCCGATCAACTGGCAGGAGATGATGAGCGAGGACCTCGTCACCCAGATCATCGAGGGCCGCCGCCGCCCGGGCTATCGCCCCGACCTGCCCGACCAGCTGACCCAGGACAATGTCGGCGCGCTGCGCCCGCCGCCGCCCGAGGCCTTTCCGGGGATGAAGGACCAGCTTCCGGTTCCCGATCGCTGGCGGCTGATCGAAAGCCTTAACGTCGTCAAGGAACACTGGTTCGATCCCTATCATCAGAACACCTACAAGGGTGACCGCCCGATCTGCATCCCGACCGAGGAGGAGCAGGCGCTGCGCGCGCGGACCGGTGAAGTGCGCTGCAAGACGCCCAAATTCCTGGGGCTCAAGGGCGAAGACTGGTTTTTTGTCGTCAACGCCATTTCGGACACGGTGTTCGAACCGCGCACCTTCCCGATCCCGGTCGGCGTCCAGACGACGTCGCGCCCCGGCAGCCTCGACGTGTTTGGCAAGAACCGCAGCTTCGTGGCGGCGCAGACCTTCATTGTCGGCGCCGCGCTGATCAAGGGGTCGACCGCGTTCAAGCCGCCCGACGTCGAATATCGCCTGACCCTCGCTTACCAGGCCAACTATGTCGACGTGCCCGAACGGCGCGTGCTCGATGTGCGTCCGTCGAAGAAGAGCAACCGTTTCGACCATTTCATCGGCGTGCAGGAATTGTTCGTCGACAAGCATCTCGACAATGACAGCGACCGTTTCGATTTCCACTCGATCCGGGTGGGCATCCAGCCGTTCCAGAGCGATTTCCGCGGCTTCCTGTTCCAGGATTCGCAGCTCGGCATCCGCTTGTTCGGCAACCGCGACAACAACCGCTTCCAATATAATCTCGCCGCCTTCTGGCGGCTGGAAAAGGACACCAACTCCGGGCTCAACGACATCACCCAGACGCCGCGCGACGATTTCATCTTCACCGGCAATCTCTATCGCCAGGATTTCCCGTTCGTCGGGCTGACCAGCCAGGTCAGCGTGACCTATAATATGAACCGCGAAAAGAACGACATCCAGATCGACCATAATGGTTTCCCGGTGCGCCCCGCGCTGCTCGGCGACCTTAAGGGCCGCGAATATGATGTCGTCTATCTGGGCTATAGCGCCGACGGGCGGATCGGCCGGATCAATGTGACCGCGAGCTTCTATGCGGCGCTGGGCGAGGATCGGAACAGCTTCTTCACCAGCAAGCCCGCCAAGATTCGCGCTGGCTTCGGCGCGGTCGAACTCAGCTACGACCATGACTGGATGCGCTTCCGCCTGTCGGGCCTCTACGCGACCGGCGACCGCGACCCCTATAACAATACCGAGGGCGGCTTCGACGCGATCTTCGAAAATCCGATCTTCGGCGGCGCCGACACCAGCTACTGGATTCGCCAGACGATTCCCTTCGCCGGCGGCGGGCGCGTCATCGCGATCTCGGGCCGCAACGGCATATTGAACTCGCTGCGCTCGTCGAAGGAAGAGGGGCAGTCGAACTTCAACAATCCCGGTACCGTCTTCGTCGGCGTCGGCGGCGATTTCGACCTGTCGCCCGAAGTGCGCGTCAGCACCAATTTCAACCATCTCTGGTTCGCCGACACCTCAAGCCTGCAGGTGCTGCGCAGCGAAGGCTCGATCCCCAAGGATATCGGTTTCGACCTGTCGCTCGCCGGCATCTGGCGGCCCAAGGCGACCCAGAATATCGTCGGCCGCCTCAGCGCCGCAGTGCTGCTGCCGGGCAAGGGGTTCAAGGATCTGTTCGACAATAAAGAGGGCGACCGGGCCTATCTCTCGATCCTCGCCAATGTGATTGTGAGTTTTTAGATGATGGCCCGCAAGCTCCTTGCCCTGCTCGCGTTCGTCCTGATGGGCGTCAGCCTTGTCGCCACCATCGGGCGCGCGTCCGAGGGTGAAAAGCCGGTCAAGGTCGAATATCGCTTCAGCCCGCCCGCGCCGCGCGAACAGCCGGGCACGACCTTCGAGGAACGCGAAGCGGCGGTGCTCGCGAAATCGAAGGGCTGCTACAGCTGCCATACCCAGACCGATGCGCCGTCGATGCATGCGACCCCGGCGGTGCAACTCGGCTGCGTCGACTGTCATGGCGGCGACGCCGAATCGCCCGCCGCCTTCGGCAACGCCAAGCTGGGCTATGACAATCCCTATAATCTCGCGGCGATGAAGGTCGCGCATCCGCAACCGACGCTGCCCGACAGCTGGGGCCACAGCTCGGCGAATCCGAAACGCAGCTACACCTTGCTCAACAAGGAAGCGCCCGAGTTCATCCGCTTCATCAACCCCAGCGACTATCGCGTCGCGCGAGAGGCGTGCGGGGCGTGCCACCTCGAGGTGATCGAGGCGACCGAACGCTCGATGATGTCGACCGGGGCGATGCTGTGGGGCGGCGCGGCGTATAACAACGGCATCGTTCCCTATAAAAATTACATCTTTGGCGAGGCTTATACCCGTACGGGCGAGGCCGCGTGCATCCTGTCACCCACCACGTCGATGACGCCGGAAGAATATAAGAATGCATGCAGCCCCAAGGTCCCCTTCGCCAAGATCCTGACCGACAAGGAGCGCGCGCGCGGCGCGCTCGGCAAGATGTACCCGCTGCCGCGCTGGAGCGTACTACCGCCCGGTGACGTCTTTCGCGTTTTCGAGCGCGGCGGGCGCAACATCAACACCCAATTCCCCGAAATCGGCCTGCCCAATCCGACCGGCAGCATCCAGCGCCTCGAGGAGCCGGGTCGCCCCGACCTCAAGCAATCGAACCGGGGTCCCGGCACCGGGCTGCGCGTGTCGATCCCCGTCCTCAACATCCACAAGACGCGTCTCAACGATCCCTTGATGTGGTTCATGGGCACCAACGACCAGCCCGGCGATTATCGCCATTCGGGCTGCTCGGGCTGCCATGTGATCTACGCCAATGATCGCGAACCGCGCCACAGCCTGACCTATTCGAAATATGGCCGCGACGGCGAGACCGCGACGATCGACCCGACGATCCGCGACCGCAAGTGGAAGCCCGAGAGTGACGGCCATGGCGGCAAGGCGCAGGGCGGCGGCGGGTCGGACCATGGCGACCCCGCCAAACACGCCCCCGACGAAGAAAAACATGGCGGGCTGATCGACCCGGCCGACGCGGCTGCCGGGCCGCAGGTCTTCGCCAAAAAGGAACGGCTGGAGGCGGGCCACCCGATCAAGCACAGCTTCACGCGCTCGATCCCGACCTCACAGTGCATGTCCTGCCACATGCACCAGCCGAACATCTTCCTGAACTCCTACCTCGGCTACACGATGTGGGACTATGAATCGGATGCGCCGCAAATGTGGCCCGGCCCGGACAACACCGCGCCGCGCCCGCCCGGGATGGACGAAAAGGACTATCTGAAGAAATATAAGCAGCAGCATTATCCGACCGCTGCCGAGGTCCACAAGGTGCTCGAACGCAACCCCGAGGCGGCGGCGGCGCGCGGGCTGTGGGCCGATGTCGAATTCCTGCGCGACGTCTATGACGTCAACGACACCAACCAGAACACCCAGTTCGCCGACTATCACGGCCATGGCTGGAACTTTCGCGGCATCTTCAAGCGCGATCGCGAAGGCAATCTGCTGACCGCCGACGGCAATATGGCGACTTACGGCACCGACCCGAACATCATCGATCCCAAGGATCCGGAGAAATGGCGCAAGAGCTGCAGCCATTATACCGATCCCAAGGAGCGCGACCTCTGCCTGTCGAGCGCCGATCTCGGCCGTCCGGGGGTCGAGGGCAAGTTCGTGCCGCCCGGCATCAACCCCGGCAAGGCGGTCCATATGATGGACATCCACGCCGAAAAGGGCATGCAATGCGCCGACTGCCACTTCGCACAGGACAGCCATGGCAATGGCTATATCCAGGGCGAGGTCGCCAACGCGGTCGAAATCGGATGCAAGGATTGCCACGGCACCGCCGATGCGCTGCCCAACCTCTTGACCTCGAACGTCGCGGCGCGGCCGCAGGGCACCAATCTCGCGCTGCTCCGCAACCCCGACGGGCGGAGGCGCTTCGAATTCCAGTATAATGACAATGGCGACGTCACCGGGCTGATCCAGCGTTCGATCGTCGATCCGAAACTCGAATGGCAGGTCAGCCTCGTCAAGCAGGCGGTGACCCCGGGACCGCATTTCAACGCCAAGGCGGCGCGCGCCAAGCTGATGGCGCGCAGCGGCGGCGACGACGGCAAATATGAATGGGGTCCCGAGATCGCGAAGGAAGACCGGGCGCACGGCGAAGACAAGATGACCTGCTTCACCTGCCACCTCTCCTGGACGACGAGTTGCGGCGGCTGCCATTTGCCGATCGAGGCGAACTGGAAGACCAGCATGCACCATTTCGAGGGGGAAGAGACGCGCAACTTCGCGACCTACAACCCGCAGGTTGCGCGCGACGAGATGTTCCAGCTTGGCCGCCACCAGCTCACCAAGCCCGGGGAGCCGGGTCCGAACGGCGAGGTCCGCGGCATCATCACGCCGGTGCGATCGACCTCGGCGCTGGTCCTGTCGTCGACCAACATCAACCGCGAACGCATCTATGTGCAGCAGCCGCCGATTTCGTCGGCGGGCTTTTCGAGCCAGGCCTTCGCGCCGCATTTCCCGCACACCGTCCGCAAACAGGAAACCAAACAGTGCAGCGACTGCCATGTGTCGGAAAAGGACGACAATAATGCAATCATGGCGCAGCTGAACCTGCTCGGCACCAATTTTGTCAATTTTGTCGGGCTGAACGTCTGGTCGGGTCAGGACGGCAGTTTCCAGGCGACGCGCGTGACCGAATGGGACGAGCCGCAGGCGGTGATCGGCAGCTATCTGCAGAAATATGCCTATCCCGACTATTGGAAGCTGCACGTCGAGCAGAACGGGCGCGAGCTGAAGAATTGGGTGCGCGGCAAGACCTTCGACAAGAAGGTGTCGGGCGAAAAATATGCGCTCGAGGAATTCGCCAACATCGTCCAGGACACCAGCGGCCGGGTGAACTGCCTGCAACAGCGCGGCGAATATATGTTCGTCGCCGAAGGGAAGGGCGGCTTCCGCGTCTATGACGTCGCGTCGATCGGCAACAAGGGCTTCTCCGAGCGCATCATTCGCGCTCCCTTCTCTTCGCTCGGGCACGACACGCATGTGAAGACGACGGACGCGACCTGCATGGCGATCGCGACGACCCAGCCGATCAGCATGAAGCGGAACATCGACATCCGCGAAAAATATCCGGAAAATCACGAACAGGAAATGCACGCCATCTATCGCTATGCGGTGATCACCGATCGCGTCGAAGGCCTCGTCCTCGTCGATATCGACACGATGGCGAACGCGGAATTCCGCGACAACAAACTGTCGCGCGCGTTGACCTGGAACCCGGACGGAATCCTGACGGGGGCGCGGCACGTCACGCTGGCGGGCAGCGATGCGTATATCACGACCGACTTCGGACTGGTGGTGCTCGACCTGCGCAACCCGTTGGCGCCGGCGGTGAAGGCGAAGGTGCCGATGACCGATGCTCGCGCCAGCGCTGTCCAGTTCCGCTATCTGTGGGTCACCGACGCCGAGGGCGTGAAGCTGTTCGACATCACGCACATCGACGACGACAAGACTCCCCGTCTCGAGCCGGTGCCGTCGGGTAGCGTGCGCCTCGCCAATGCCCGCAAAGTCTATCTGGCCCGCACCTATATGTATGTCGCGGCGAAGGAGGAGGGCCTGATCATCGTCGATATCACGCGACCCGCCGCGCCGGTCGTCTGGCCGCGCCTCGCGATCGAGGGGGCGCCGACCGACGCCGAGGATGTCATCGTCGCCTCGACCAACGCCTCGCTCTTCGCCTATGTCGCCGACGGTCGCAACGGCATCAAGGTGCTGCAACTGACCAGCCCCGACAACGCCGGCCTCTATGGCTTTTCGCCAAAGCCGACGCCGCAGATGATCGCCTGGGCCAAGACACCGTCGCCGGCGCTGGCGCTGTCGAAGGGGCTCGACCGCGACCGGGCCGTCGACGAAACCGGCGGTCAGATCGCGGTGTTCGGCCGCCTCGGCTCGCGCCCCTTCACCCGGCCCGAGATGGAGAAATTGTTCCTGAACGGCCGGGGCAATGTCTACAAGGTGCGCGACAGCGATCCGAAGGACCCCGAGCAAGCGGCGGCGTGGCGCGGCCCCGACAAGTTCGGCGGCTAGCCAATCGCGCCGACCTGTGCGAGAGCATCGCGTCGGCGGACCGTCCCGCCGCGCCGTTGATATGAGACGATAAGATGCGCCCGGTCGTGATTCCCCATCCCAGTCCCGGCGACAAATTGCGCCGCGCGCTGTGGAATGCCGCCTGGCTCCTGCTCTACCGCCCCAGCCCGATCCCGCTCCATGGCTGGCGCCGCTGGCTGCTTCGGCTGTTCGGCGCCAGAATCGGCCCGCAGGCGCGGCCCTATCCCAGCGCGCGCATCTGGGCGCCATGGAATTTCGCCATGGGAGAGGGCAGCACGCTTGGCCCGCGCAGCGAAATCTATTCGGTGGCGCAGGTGACGCTCGGCCCCTGGTCGGTGGTCAGCCAGCGCGCCTATCTCTGCACCGCCAGCCACGATATCCACGCCCCCGGCTTCGCGCTCACCGCCGCGCCGATCGTCGTCGGCCGCAACGCCTGGGTCGCCGCCGACGCCTTTGTCGGCCCCGGCGTGACGCTCGCCGATGGCGCGGTCGCGGCGGCGCGCGCGGTGGTGATCAAGGATGTCGCGCACAACGTCATCGTCGGCGGCAATCCCGCCGCGCCGATCGGCGAAGGTCGCCTCGCCGATTTCGCCGATGGATCGGTGAAGCCCGGGGGTTAGAGCCGCTCGGCCTGCACCACCGTGTCGGATGCGCGCAGCGCCGACAGAATGCGCATCAGGTGATGGACGTCGCGCACCTCGACGACGACGTCATAGGTGTGAAAGCCGCCTTCGCGGTTCGACAGGCGCAAATTGGTGATGTTCGCCGAATTGGCGGCAAGGATGCCCGACATTTCGGCGAGCGTGCCGGGTTCGTTGAGGATCACGATGCACAGCCGCGCATTGCCGCCCTCGCTGTCTTCCTGCCAGCGCAGGTCTATCCAGTCCGCATCGACCCCGTCGGCGAGACTGGGACAGTCGATGACATGCACCTCGATCCCCTCGCCCGGCCGCGCCAGCCCGACGATGCGGTCGCCGGGCACCGGGTGGCAGCAGTCGGCGAGCTGATAGGCGACCCCGGGAGTCAGTCCCTCGATCGACACCGCCGCGCCCTGCGCCAGCTTGCCGGGTTTCGATTTCATCTCGGCGGTGATGCCGGGGACGAGCGCTTCGAGCACCGCGTCGTCGGACAGGCGCCTTTTGCCGATCGCGACGTAGAGCGCGGTGTCGTCTTCGAGCTTGAGGCGGGTCAGCGCCGCCGCGCGCGCCTTGTCGCCGATCCGGCCGGGCAGCCGCGCGACGATCTCGTCATACATCTTGCGCCCGAGCGCGGCGAGCTCGACCTTTTCCTTCGATCGCACATGGCGGCGGATCGCGGCGCGTGCCTTGCCGGTGACCGCAAAACCCAGCCAGGCGGGTTGCGGCGTCTGTTTGTCCGACGACAGAATCTCGACCGTATCGCCGTTCGCGAGCTGGGTGCGCAGCGGCACCAGCCGCCCGTTGACCTTCGCCCCGACGGTGCGGTCGCCGAGCCCCGTGTGGACCGCATAGGCGAAATCGACCGGAGTCGCGCCCTTGGGCAATTGGTGCAGGCTCCCCTTCGGCGTGAAGGCGAAGATGCGATCCTGATACATGGCGATGCGCGTGTTCTCGAGGAACTCGTCGGGATCGTGCGTTTGCTCGAGAATTTCGAGCAGGTCGCGGATCCACCCCGCCTGGCCGTCGGGGACCGCGCCGCCCTGCTTATAGGCCCAATGCGCGGCGAAGCCGAATTCGGACTGCTGGTGCATGCCCAGGCTGCGGATCTGGATCTCGATGCGCATATTCTGCTGGTGCATGATCGTCGTGTGCAGCGACTTGTAACCGTTGCGCTTGGGGGTCGAAATATAGTCCTTGAAGCGGCCGGGGACCATTTTCCATTTGCGGTGGATCAGGCCCAGCGCGGCATAGCAGTCGGCATCGGTCGGGGTGATGATGCGGAACGCGATGATGTCGGTCACCTGCTCGAAACTGACATGGCGTTCCTGCATCTTGCGCCAGATCGAATAGGGGTGCTTTTCGCGCCCCGAAACATCGGCCTCGATGCCGTTCTTTGCGAGCAATTCCTTGAAGTCGCGGCTGACCGCCGCGACCTTGTCCTTGCCGCCGGCGGTCAGCTTGGCGAGACGCCCGGTGATCGTGGCATAGGCCTCGGGCTCGAGCTCGCGAAACGCCAGCATCTGCATCTCGCGCATATATTCATACATGCCGATCCGCTCGGCGAGCGGGGCATAGATATCCATCGTTTCCTTGGCGATGCGCCGCCGCTTGTCGGGATTCTGGATGAAATGCAGCGTGCGCATATTGTGCAGCCGGTCCGCCAGCTTGACCAGCAGCACGCGGATGTCGTCGGACATGGCGAGCAGGAATTTGCGCAGATTCTCCGCCGCGCGCTCATTCTCGGTCTGCGCCTCGATCTTGCTGAGCTTGGTGACGCCGTCGACGAGCCGCCCGACGTCGGCGCCGAACAGCCGCTCGATCTCCTCTGGCGTGGTCAGCGTATCCTCGAGCGTGTCGTGGAGCAGCGCGGTGACGATCGTCTCGCTGTCAAGGTGGAGGTCGGTCAAAATGCCCGCGACCTCGACCGGATGGCTGAAATAGGGGTCGCCCGAGGCGCGTTTCTGGCTGCCGTGCTTCTGGACGGTGAAGACATAGGCGCGATTGAGCAACGCCTCGTCGACGTCGGGATCATAAGCGCGCACGCGCTCGACAAGTTCATACTGGCGCAGCATCCTGTCCCAATGTCGTGCATGCGGGGACAAATGCAATGCGAAACTTAACTGCGCGATGCCGCCATGGGCCCGCAATTTTGGTGAACGGCTTTGGAAGCATCGTGCGTCGGGGTTATGGCGAGAGGCAATGACAGGGACCAAGGCTCTCGATTCGACCGCGGCGCGCCCGCGGGTGTCGATGGTGATGCCCGTGCACAATGGTGCGCGCTGGCTCGATGCGGCCATCGCATCGGTTCTCGATCAGGATTTCGCCGATTTCGAGCTGATCCTCGTCGACGACGCGTCGCGCGACGACAGCCTCGCTATCATGGCGGCTGCGGCGGCGCGCGATGCGCGGGTCCGTCATTTCCGCCTCGACACCAACGTCGGGCTTCCCGCCGCGCTCAACCATGGCTTCGCCCAGGCGCGCGGTGACCTGCACAGCTGGACCTCGGACGACAATCTCCTCCGTCCGCAGATGCTCGACCGGCTGGTCGCGACGCTCGACGCCAATCCCGACGCCGGGGTGGCGTATGCCGACTTTTCCCTGATCGACGATGAAGGCAAGGACCTTGGCCGATCGCGCGTCGGCCCGGTCGAACGGCTGCTTCACGGTAACAATATCGGCGCCGCCTTTCTGTATCGCCGCGCCGTGACCGAGGCGCTCGACGGCTATGACGTCGGCCTGTTCGGGGTCGAGGACTATGACTTCTGGCTCCGCGCCGCGCAGCGCTTCGCCTTCGTCGAATTGCATGAGGATCTCTATCGCTACCGCAAGCACGGGGGCAGCCTGACCAGCCAGCGCGCCGACCAGATCCAGGCGTTGACCGCCGTGATCGTCGAGCGCGCGATGCCCGACCAGCTCCCGCCGCGCAGCCGCAGCGAAATCCTGCTCGGCCTTGCGCTCAAAAGCCGCACCCGCTGGCGCGTCGACCTCGTCCGCCGCGCCCTGCGCGCGCATCCCTCGACGGTGCTCGCGCGCTTGCCCGCGCTCGTGCGCTGGACGCTCGTCGTCGCGCGCAACCGCCTCGCGGCCTGAGCTCCGACACAGAAAAGCCGCCGCGCCTCCCCGGGGGTGCGGGA
>NZ_JBOHHU010000007.1:0-76791 GCF_050725615.1 Sphingopyxis sp. | reverse complement strand
GCCTCCGCTTCCTTCAACACCCCGATGATCTGCTCTTCCGAAAACCTCAAACGCTTCATCTGTCCGTCCTTCCTTCAAGGCCGGACTCTAATCACTGTTGGAGGAAAATCAGGGGGTCACGTCAGCGACCAAAGACTATTGGGCCGCCGTCCGCGCCGAATGGGACCGCGTCGCCGCCACTAAGGGCGGCATCGCGATCCAGGAGGAAGCGCAGACCGGCACCGTGATCAGCGGCCGCCTGCTCGACATGGCGAACGAGATCCAGGACAAGACGCTGACCACCGAGAAAGCGATCGCCGAGGCGAAAAAGCTGATCGAGACGAACACCCGCAAGCTCTGACGACCTTCACCATGTGAAGCCCGCACCTCAAGGGGCGGCTCCGCAAGGAGCCGCCCCATTTTTCAATCTATCGATCGGTGCGCGTCAGGGCTGGTCCTTTCCCAACCACTGGATTGGGCTCACCCTTCGGGCAAAATCCATAGTCCGCCGGATTGAAGCGCTGGAATCGCGATGGCCAGCCGGGCAGACATTCGAAGCTGGCGGTGTCTTCGCCATCGACGATAGCCAATGACAAGCCATGAATTCGCGCTTCGCCGATCAGGCAATTGAGCTGTGCGCGCGGTGTATTCTCGAGATTGACGAACGCCGACCCTGCATGATCGGGAATGGCCAAGTCGACGGTGAACCTGTTGACTCCGCAATGCCTCACCAATTGTGGGCTGATAGGCCCATCTCCATCGCGGTAGCCCGGGGCCAGCATATAGTCGAAATTGTCGTCGGCGATCCGCAGATAGAGCGCTTTCGGTTCTTCCACGAGCCAAGTGTTGGCAATGGCAGCGCTCGCCAAGGCAAGCGCCGCCCCGCATGCCATGCCAATCAGCAACGAACGGCGCATGCCTATTTCCTCATCGCCGCGTCCGCGCTCCAGATGCCTGCGCCGCGCGTCGCGATGAACAGGAAGATGAAGCAGTAGAGCACGATCGGCTCGCCGCCGTTGACGATCGGGAAGGGGCTTTGCGGGCCGTGCGCGATCCAGTAACCGACCGCCGACATGCCGCTGGCGATGAAGGCTGCGGGGCGCGTGAACAGCCCGAGCACGATCAACCCGCCCGCAACCAGTTCGATCGTGCCCGCCGCCTGCAGCATCGGGTTGAGCGGCATCGGAAAGGCGACCGGGAAGTTGAAGAATTTCTGCACGCCATGCGCCAGGAACAACAGGCCCGCGACGATGCGCAGCAGCGCATAGGCCTGTTCGGTGAAGCCATCGAGAAATTTCATAGTCCACCCCCTCACTCGTTGAACGAGGGCGATGCTAGTGCAGCTTCGCGACCGGTCAAAGCGCCTTGTCGGAAACCGAGCGTTTCCGGTCCTCACATCGCTGCGCCGCGAAAAAATCGGCGCAACGACTCTTTTTTCGCCGGCCATGTCACACCCGCCGATCCTGTCTCGTCATGTCGGTACAACCCGAACAAGGAGATCGACGATGACCAAGGTGACCGACCCCTATGCCGCCGCCCCGCAGCTGATGAAGCAGTGGACGGCCTTTTCGATGGCGGCGCAGAACAGCCTCGAGCCGAGCCTGATCGAACTGGTGAAAATCCGTTCTTCGATCCTCAACGGCTGCGCCAACTGCATCAACATGCACAGCGTCGAAGCCCGCGCCAAGGGCGAGACCGAACAGCGCGTCTATCTGCTCGCCGCTTGGCGCGAAGCGCCCGTCTATACTGATCGCGAGCGCGCGGCGCTCGCCTGGACCGACGCCTTGACCACCGTCGCGCAAGGCCACACACAGAAGGCGATAAAGACCGAACTCGAAGCCCATTTCACCCCGGAGGAACAGGTGCACCTGACGCTGATGATCAATGTCATCAATGGCTGGAACCGCATCGCGGTCGGCTTCGACCTCTGGTACGAGATGCCCGCGGCCAAAGCCGCCTGATGACCATGCCGGGTTCGCACGAAGCAGCAGACGCGGCGGACAGTTTCGACCCGCTGCGTCCGCTGCTCACCCGTGTCGCCTACCGCATGCTCGGGTCGGTCGCCGATGCCGAGGATGTGGTGCAGGATGCTTTCCTCCGCTGGCTCGGCACCGATCGCGATGCGGTGCGCGAGCCTGCGGCCTTCCTCCGCCGCACCGTGACGCGGCTCTGCCTCGACCAGATCAAATCGGCGCGCAGCCAGCGCGAGACCTATGTCGGCCCCTGGCTTCCCGACCCGCTGGTCGAGGAGGAGGAAGAGGATGATGTCACCCTGCCGCTGATGCTCGCGCTCGAACGCCTGTCGCCGCTGGAGCGCGCCGCCTTCCTGCTCCACGACGTGTTCGGCGTCGAGTATGACGAGGTCGCCGGGACGATCGGCCGCGATCCCGCCGCGACGCGCCAACTCGCGGCACGCGCCCGCACCCATGTCCGCGACGCGCGCCCACGCTACAAGCTCGAGAAACAGCAGGGGCTAGAGATCGCCAACGCCTTCTTCGCCGCGTCGCGCAGCGGCGACATGGGCGCGCTCGGCGCGCTGCTTGCTGCCGATGTCGGCATGTGGGCCGACGGCGGCGGCAAACGCCCCGCCGCGATGGGTCCGGTGCTGGGTTTCGACACCGTGCTGAAACTGCATCGCAGCCTGGCGGTGCTGTTCGGCAAATATGGCTCGACGCTGGTCCACGCCGGCATGATCAACGGCCTGCCCGGCTTCGTCACCCGCGAGGCCGACGGCGAGTTCCAGACGACCGCGCTCGAGATTGCAGACGGCAAGGTCACCGCCATCTATGTCGTGCGCAACCCCGACAAGCTGCGCCATATGCATTGAGCGAATTGGGGCGCCGACCGAAGTCGGCGCCCCAACCCGCGACCCGTCCTATCCGCAGCAAGGCAACCCGCAGCATGCGCCGAGCGCGCAGCAGGCGGCAGCGAAGGCTGTCGGAGAGGCGGCAAAGGCGGTGCTGCTGATCGTTGCGGCACCGAGGGCGATAAGGCCGATAATCTTCTTCATTCTCTATTCTCCTGAAATTTGTGTTTCGTTTCAGCCGTCTGCCGGTCGCGGCGGCGGCAGGGGCGGCCGGATCCACCGTCCCTCGCCATGGAAGACGGCGGCCGAAAACAGGAGGAGCGAGTCTCGCGGTCGCGTCGCCGCCACATCGGGCGGGTGTGGGATCACTGCGGGCGCGCAGGCGACGCGGCAGGCTGGCCCGGCGATCGGGCAGCTGGCGTGCTTCTCGCCGCAACAGCCGCTGGCCGTGCCGGTCGCGGGGCACGCCGCGGCCGCCATGGCCGACCCGCTCGCAGCGATCGCTACCAGCAGCGCGACTAGGAGGGAACGGAACCGTGGCATGAAGGGATTACGTCCGCGCGTCGGCTCCGGTTACAACCGGTCCAATTTTCCGCTGTCCTATCTTATTTCACCGCGATAGCGTGGCGCCGATGACCCGCCGACAACATGCCTCGCTCGCTGTTTCACCGATGGCGATTGCAATGCGATTCCGGAGTGAATTTCTGCGCCTTCCCAATGCCTTTCATGCCGGTCGCGCGCCATGCTGACCGTCGAAACCCATGCCGCGACGCCCTGGCCCGACACGCTCGATTGGGAGGCGCGCGCCGCCGAAGCCGTCGCGGCCGCGCTCGCGCTGACCCCATATGCCGGTCTGACCGACGCCGCGCCGCTGGTCGAGGTCGCGGTGCGGCTGACCGACGATGCGGAGGTTCATCAGCTCAACCGCGACTTTCGCGGCAAGGACAAGCCGACCAATGTACTCTCCTTCCCGCAGGTGCAGGACGACCTGCTCGAAGGGCTGGCGAACAGCGACGCCAAAGAAGCCTTGGGGGGCGAAATCCTGCTCGGCGACATCGTGCTGGCGCGCGAAACCTGCGCGCGCGAGGCCGAAGAGAAGGGGATTTCGCTGGAGGATCATGCGACCCATCTGATCGTCCATGGCACGCTCCACCTCGTGGGTTACGACCATATGGACGATGCGAGCGCCAGCGCGATGGAGGCGCTCGAAGTGAAAGCGCTTGCATCGCTGGGCCTCGCCAATCCATATGCGGACGAGATTTAACAGGGAAACAATACGCATCATGCCCGACGACCAGGGATCTTCGACCCGATCGGAAGAGGACAGTAGAAGCGGCCTGTGGGCCGGCATCCGGACATTGCTGTTCGGGGGCGACAAGGAACCGTCGCTGCGCGAGCAGATCGAAGAGGTCATCGACGAGGCCGAGGAAGAAGGGCAGGAGCGGCGCGGCAGCAGCGTCGTCGGCGACCTGTCGCCGATCGAGCGCAAGATGCTGCGCAACCTCCTGCATTTCGGCGAGCAGACCGTCGATGACGTCGCGGTCCCGCGCGGCGAGATCATCGCGATCGGTGAAAGCGCGAGCTTCGAAGAGATCGTCGCGCTGTTCGCCGAGGCCGGGCACAGCCGCCTGCCGGTCTACCGCGAAAATCTCGACGAGGTCGTCGGCATGATCCACATCAAGGACGTCTTCGCCGTGCTGGCGGAGAAGCGCGCGCCGCCGCCGCTGATCGACCTGATCCGCCAGCCGCTTTATGTGCCGCAGTCGATGGGGGTCCTCGACCTGCTCGCCGACATGCGCGCGCAGCGCACCCACCTCGCCATCGTCATCGACGAATATTCGGGCACCGAAGGCCTCGTCACGATCGAGGATCTGGTCGAGGAAATCGTCGGCGAGATCGAGGACGAGCATGACGACGAGCCCGTCCTGCTCTTCACCCGCAGTGACAATGGTTGCTGGGACGCCGACGCGCGCGCCGAACTCGACGACATCGGCGAAGCGATCGACCCGCGGCTTGCCGAGGTCGAGGAGGATGTCGACACCCTCGGCGGCCTCTCCGCCGTGCTTGCGGGGCATGTGCCCGAGGTCGGCGAAATCCTGCTTCACCCGAGCGGCTGGCGCATCGAGGTGACCGAGGCCGACGAACGCCGCGTCCACCGCCTGCGGCTGCACCCGCCGGTCGTTGTCGAGCTCGAGGCCTCGTCCGAAACGGGGGACTAGCGCCGCTCAGTCCGGGCGGACGTTGACGACGTTATAGCGCAGCGCTTCTTCCATCGTCAGGCAGCGGCGTGTCGAGCGGTCGCCTTCGGTTGCGACCGCTTTCTGGCGGTACATGATGTCGGACAACAGGTCGCGCGACACGTCGAGGCGGATCAGCAGGTCATTGTCCTCGGTCGCCATCAGCGCCGCCTCGCGCTCGACGTCGCTGATCAGTTCGGTGGTCGATGCGGTGCCGAGCGCGACGCTCGACTGGATCACATTCTGGTCACCCGTCATCGTGAACATATGGACCATGAAATGGCCGCCGGGGTCGATCGTCCGCGCCCGCCCGCCCATGAAGACGAAGTTGCACGCGCTGAAACAGGTCCATCCCGACGGAATGCGGGTCACCATCTGCCGCTCTTTGCTGAACTTGCGGATCAACAGCCCCGCCGCATTGCCGGCCCGCGCATCGCCGCCGGGCGAACGGACCCAGATTTCGCTGATCGCCGGATTGTCGGTCAGCACCTTTTCCAGCCGCGCCGGCAGCCCGCTGTCGACCCGCCCTTCGGCGAGCAACACCGTCTCGCCGCTGCGCTTGAACGGGGTCAGCACCATCGTCTTGTAATCGGACCAACTGGGGCTCGCCGGACAGGTCGGGTTGTCGGGGTCCATGCCCGGCGGCGTCGCGCCGGTGCAGGCCAGCATCGCGGCGGTCAAAGTGACGGATTTGATCCAGCGGCGCATCGCCATCCCCGATTATGGCCGGCCCCCCGGGCGGCCGATCGCCGCATGCTAGGCGATCGGCGGCGCCAAAACAACATCGCGCCGGGCGCGCCCACGACGGGCTGTGACCCACGTCATTGGCCGGCCTTGCGGCGCGGCGCATTCGGGCGTAGCGCTGAAAAAGGGGGGGCTTTCGGACATGCAATTTATCTGGCGGCGAATATCGGTTTTCGCGGGCACCGGCGCATTGTTGCTTGCCAGCGGCGCCTTTGCTGCGGCGTGGCAGGGCGAACCGGCCGTCGATGCCGCTCAGGCGCCGCCGGCGGGCGAGGGCGATGCCGCCTATGTGCCGCCGCCCGCCGCCGAGCCGCCGTTACCCGCCCTGCCCGCACGGCCCGAACTCGACACCGCGAGCTATCCCGATTGCCGCGAGGATTATCAGAAGATCGCAGCGCCGTTCGACAAGGCGGCCGATATCAACCGCTGCACATTGGCGATCGACGCTTATTATAACCAGACCATGCTCCCCTATCGCGAGGCGATGATCGGCTATCAAAACCGGCTGTCGGCGCTCTATTCGGACAAGGTCGGCGGCCAGATGCGCTATTCGGCGCAGACCCAGGCCGATTTTTACAAGCGCATCATGGCCGAACATGCCGCGTCCGACCCCGAGGGCGCGAATCTCGCGGCCTATCGCGGCGTCGAAGCCCAATATCAGACCGATCGCGCCTATCTTGCTGACCGCTTCTGTTTCAACACCGGCTGCAACGGCTATCCCGTTCCGGCATCCGCCGCCGCGCCGGTGGTCGAACAGGTCGCCGAGGGCAAAAAGGAAGCGAGCGGCAAGAAGCGCGCCGATGCCGACGGCGGCAACAAGAAATGCAAGAAAGCGCGCAAGCGCGGCGGGGCGCTCGGTGGTCTGATCGGCAGCGTGGCGGGAAGCGCGGCCGGACTCGATGGCGTCGGCACCGCCATTTCGGGGCTGTTCGGCGCGGTGCTGGTCGGCGAAATCGCGTGTCAGCTCGACGAAAAGGAACAGAAGGTCGCCGCCGAGGCGACGATCGCGGTGACCAGGAAGGAAGAGGTCGGCGCCACCGCCGACTGGAAGAGCCCGACGCGCGAAGGCGTCTCGGGCTCGTCCACGATCACCGCGCTCAACACCGAACCCAATGGCAGCAAATGCCTCGCGATCACCGACATCGCGATCGTCGAGGGTGAGGAAACGCGGGTATCGAAACGCATGTGCCGCAAGAAGGCCGGCGAGCCGTACAGCATCATGGCCTGACGGCGGCGTTGCCTTTGCCGGTCGAGGCGATTAGCGGAGGCGGGATGGAAGTTTCCGATCTCCGCATCGCGCTGTTCAGCGGCAACTATAACATGACCGTCGACGGCGCGAACAAGGCGCTCAATCGGCTCGTCGGCTATCTGCTCAGCCGGGGCGCGGCGGTGCGGGTCTATTCGCCGACCGTTCCCCATCCCGATTTCGAACCGACCGGCGATCTCGTCAGCGTGCCCTCTTTCCCGATCCCCGGCCGATCCGAATATCGCATCCCCTTCCATTTTTCGAGCCGGGTGCGCGAGGATCTGACCGCGTTCGCGCCGAACGTCATGCATATCTCCAGCCCCGACCGCGTCTGCCGCCAGGCGGCGGCGTGGGCGCGCCGCCGCCGCTTGCCCGTCGCCTGTTCGGTGCACACCCGCTTCGAAACCTATTTCCGCTATTACAATCTGTCGTTCGTCGAACCGCTGATGGTCGCCTGGCTGCGCAAGCTCTATCGCAAATGCGATGCGCTGATCGCGCCGTCGGAAAGCTTTGCGCAGGTGCTGCGCGAACAGCGGATGAACTATGATATCGGCATCTGGACCCGCGGGGTCGAGCGCGACATCTTCAACCCCGAGCGTCGCGACATGGCCTGGCGGCAAGGGTTGGGCATCGCCGACGATGTCCCCGTCGTCGCCTTCCTCGGCCGGCTGGTGATGGAAAAGGGGCTCGACGTCTTTGCCGACGCGATCGACCAGTTGCAGCGCCGCGGCGTGGCGCACGAAGTGGTGGTGATCGGTGAGGGGCCCGCCGGCGAGTGGTTCGAATCGCGCCTTCCCGATGCAAAGTTCGTCGGCTTCCAGGGCGGCGAGGATCTCGCGCGGGCATTGGCCTCGTGCGACCTCTTCTTCAATCCCTCGGTCACCGAAACCTTCGGCAACGTGACGCTCGAAGCGATGGCGTGCGGGTTGCCCGTGGTGGCGGCGCGCGCGACGGGCAGCGCCAGCATCGTCAAGGACCGGGTCACCGGCTATCTGGTTTCGCCGGGGTCGATCACGGGCTTCGCCGACCATCTGCAACGCTATTGCCAGGACGATATGCTGCGCGGGGCGCATGGCGCGGCGGCGCTGGCCGAAAGCCATCACTATCAATGGGACGCGATCAACCAGACCGTCGCCGACACCTATGTGCGACTGATCCGGCAGAAACAGCGGCGAGGGTAGCGCGCGGTGGCGGGCGATCTGTTCGGTGACGATGTTCCGCCGCTGGCCGCCGGCGGTCCTCCGGGCGCCGCGCCGCTCGCGGAGCGGCTGCGCCCCAAAACGCTGTCCGACGTGGTCGGGCAGGAACATCTGACCGGCGCCGACGGGGCGATCGGGCGGATGGTCGCGGCCGGGCAATTGTCGTCGATCATCCTTTGGGGGCCGCCGGGCACCGGCAAGACGACGATCGCGCGGCTGCTCGCCGAGGCGGTGGGCCTGCGCTTCGCGCCGCTGTCGGCGGTATTCTCGGGCGTCGCCGATCTCAAACAGGTCTTCGCCGACGCCGAAAAAATGGCGGCGGCGGGCCAGCGCACCTTGTTGTTCGTGGACGAAATCCACCGCTTCAATCGCGCCCAGCAGGATGGTTTCCTGCCTTATGTCGAGCGTGGCACCGTCGTGCTGGTCGGCGCCACCACCGAAAACCCCAGCTTCGCGCTCAACGCCGCGCTGCTCAGCCGCGCGCAGGTGCTGGTGCTCCATCGCCTCGACCAGGGTGCGATGGCGACCTTGCTGACCCGTGCTGAGGCCGAGGTCGGCAAGCCGCTGCCGCTCACCGACGCGGCGCGTGAAGCGCTCACCGCCAGCGCCGATGGCGACGGCCGCTTCCTGCTCAATCAGGTCGAGACTTTGTTTGCGGCGGGCATCGCCGAACCGCTCGACCCGGCGGCGCTGGCGCAGCTGCTCCACCGCCGCATGCCCGTCTATGACAAGGACCGCGACGGCCATTACAACCTCATCTCGGCGCTGCACAAGGCGCTGCGCGGGTCGGACCCGCAGGCGGCGCTCTATTATATGGCGCGCATGCTCGTCGCGGGCGAAGAGCCGCTCTATGTGCTGCGCCGCCTCGTGCGGTTCGCGAGCGAGGATGTCGGCCTCGCCGATCCGCAGGCGCTGGTGCAATGCCTCGCCGCCAAGGACGCATACCAGTTCCTCGGCTCGCCTGAGGGCGAACTCGCGATCGTCCAGGCGTGCCTCTATCTCGCCACCGCGCCCAAATCGAACGCGGCTTATGCCGCACAAAAGGCCGCCTTTGCCTCGGCGCGCGACACCGGCAGCCTCGCGCCGCCCGCGAACATCCTCAACGCCCCGACCAAGCTGATGAAGGAGCTGGGTTACGGCGCGGGCTATGAATATGACCATGATGCGGAGGGCGGCTTTTCGGGTGCCGATTATTGGCCCGAGGAAATGGGGCCGCAGACCTATTACCGACCGACCGATCGCGGTTTCGAAAAGCGCATCGCCGAGCGGCTGGCGTGGTGGGACGAACAGAGGAAGGCGCGGGGGTAGCGGGGCCGCTTCGATGTGGGAGCCGGACGGCGCCGATCCTCCCCGGAACGGGGAGGGAGACCATCGAAGATGGTGGAGGGGTAGATGCGGTCTACCTCATCGGCTCGTCCGCTTCAGAAAAGGCTTTCCTAAAAAACCTCGCCATGATCTACCCTGCCGGATGACCGCGTCGCTTGTCTCGCAAAGCTTCCCCCCGAGGTCCGGCCCCCATTCCCGCCTTAAAGCGACAAAGGAGACATTCCGGATGCGTCCGTCCGTATCCTTTGTCGCCTTAAGCCATGCTTGCCACTGCCACCGCTTCGCCTTAGCCCTTTCAGCATTGGGTCGCGCCACGTTCGGGAACCAATCATGTCACTGACCCTCGCGCTTGCCGCGCTCACGACTCCCGCCATCTCCTGCCCGAACGGCAGCATCGACAGTGAATGTTCGCGCGACGAGGTGGAGCAGGTCGTCGTCCGCGCCGAACCGAAACGCCACTGAGAGGCAGAGTCCGCATGACACCGAAATTCGACAGCTGGGACGATGTCATTGCTTTTGCCTGCGCCTTGCCTGACGTCGAGATGCTGTCTTTCTATGGCACCCCCTGTCCCAAGCTCAACGGCAAGGCGCTTGCCTCGCCGGGGCGCGAGGCGGGCAGTTTTGCGGTGATGTGTAAACCCGACGAGAAGGAAATTCTGCTTGAAACCGATCCCGACACGTTCTGGCAGCCCCGCATTATGAAGGCTGGCACGCGCTGCTTGTCCGCTTCGGGTCGGACGATCCCGAACGCGTCGCCAATGTTCTCCGCCGCGCCTGGTGGGACCGCGCCAAAAAGCCGCAGCGCATCGCCTTTGGCGAACGGCCTTAAGATGCTGCGCTGGTTCGCTCCCGCGCTGGCCTTCGCCGCGCTGCCGGCGCATGCCGCCGACCCCCATGCCGAAATCGATCGCGCCTGGGCGGCGGGCTATCGCGCCGCTTTCACCTGCTCGTCGCTGTGGAACGGCGCGGGCAAGTCCTTGGACGCCATCGAACGCGACGAGCTCACCGGCATCTATCCCGAGATCGAGGCCGATGTCCGCGCGCTCAAGGCCGATGTCGACGACAAGGCGAAGCGCGTCAGCGTGCGATACCGCGACGATATGCCGCCGCGCATCGCCGAATGGGACAGCCGCGAGGGATGCGTGACGCTACCGATCGGTGCCGCGCCGCGTGAGCGCAGCGACTATCGTCCGGGCCGGTCGAAGCTCGACGACAAGGCTTGGCCGCTGGGCGATGCCAGTGCGCGCGCGCCGATGCCGCGTGCGCCCACGCGATACGAGCTGGCGGTGATGGACGGCGCTGCGTTCGGCGGCCGCACCAGCGCGCTACTGATCGTCAAGAACGGCAAGATCGCGGTCGAGCAATATCAGGACGGCCACGATGTCCACACCGCCCAGCGGACCTTTTCGGTCGCCAAGTCGATGGCCGCGACGCTGATCGGCAATGCGGTGCTCGACGGCGCGATCGACCCGACAAAGCCCGCGCTGATCGCCGACTGGCAGGCGCCCGGCGACCCGCGCGCCGCGATCACCACCGAGCAATTGATGCGCATGGCGAGCGGGCTGACCAGCGACACGGCGGGCAATCGCAGCGATGCCATCTATATGGGCGGCGCATCGGTGCGCCAGTGGACGGTACAATGGCCGCTGCTGAACGCGCCGGGCAGCGTCTATCGCTATGCCAACAACGACACCCTGCTCGCGGTACAGTCGCTGAAGGCGGCGCGGCAGAAAGCGCTCGACGCGCGCAACGCCAAATCGGCGATGATCCGGTCCGGCCTCGCGCTCGACCCGGTCGATTTCTTCGACCATCTCGGCATGACGCGCACCTTCGTCGAGCACGACACGGACGGCGATTTCATCCTGTCGAGCCAGGTGTGGACCAGCGCGCGCGACCTCGCGCGGCTGGGCCTGCTCTATCAGGACGACGGGATGTGGCAGGGACGTCGACTGCTCCCCGAAAACTGGCGCCGTTTCGTCACCACACCCAGCGGGCCGCAACCGGCAGGACCGTTCGGCTATGGCGCCGGCTTCTGGCTGCTCAACAAGTCCGAGGGCATTCCCGCCGACGCATTCGGCGCCTTCGGCAATCGCGGCCAATATGTAATCGTCATCCCGTCGCGAAAGCTGGTGATCGTCCGCCAGGGCTATGACGACGACAAGAACCGGCTCGACATTGCGAAACTGGTCGCGGCGGTCGTCGCCGCCGACAAGCCCTAGCCCGGATAGCGCTCGAACGTCGGCAGGTCGCCCAGCGTCTCCATCCAGCCGATGCGCTCGGCGGTCTGGATCTGCACTTGTGCGGGGATCAGGTCGGGGTCGTCGAGCGTCGCCGACTGGACGTCGATCTGGCCCGGGAACACCGCTTCGCTGGTGTAGAAAAGCCCGGTGCCGCATGTCCCGCAGAAATGGCGGCGGCCGTGATCGGAGGAGGCATAGATTTTCGGGGTTCCGGTGACTTCCAGCTCGTCCTGCCTGACCAGCGCCCAGCCGACGAGCGGCGCCCCGGCATGGCGGCGGCAATCCTGGCAATGGCACAGGGCATGGTGGACGACGGTGGTCGGCATCGAATAGCGGATCGCGCCGCAATGGCATTGGCCGGTGGCGCGGTCGGGGGTGTCGCTCATCTTTCTCTCCTTGGGAAGGGAGTGGAGAACATAACATAAACATGGCTCAGGCAAAGCCCGAATATGGTGCCGCAGATGGTTTTGGAGCCAACGGGTCCCGGGCGATCATCCTACGGGAATATGGGCGCATTTACCGGATGTTTACTTTGTCTGGTCACTAATCTGCAGCATTCAATCAAGGGGGGCTGCTTTGAAAAAGACTTTTTCCGACATGTTGATCGCCGTTGTCGCGTTCATCGCGTTCAGCGTTGCGACCACCACGCCCGCGCACGCCTATCTGGACGGCGCGACCGTCAGCATGGCGTTGCAAGCGCTGACCGGCGCGGTCGCCAGCATATTGCTGTTCGGCAAAATATATTGGACGAAACTCAAGAGCGTTTTCAAACGCCAGCAGGACTGACCCCATGAAATTCGATGCCGGTTCATTCCGCGACCCGTCGGGCCGCGTGCTTCGTCACGACAATCGCGTCCTGCGCGCCGTCTTTGATGCGGGAGCGACACAGTTTCGCGCGGCGAAAGACAGCGGCGTGCTGGACGAAATGATCGCCCAAGGATGGCTCCTTCCGGCCGACACGCCCGCCAGCGAAGGGTTGGACGACCTGGCGCCGGGAGCGGTGCACTGGCTCGAACACCCGGTACTCGATTTCGTCTCCTATCCGTATGAGTGGTGCTTTTCGGCGCTAAAGGCGGCGGCGGTCCATCATCTGGACTTTCACATCGCCTTGCTGGGCCGGGGCTTCACCCTGTCCGACGCGACCGCCTATAATATCCAGTTCCGCGGCACGAAGCCGGTCTTTATCGACCATCTTTCGATCATCGCCTATGAAGAAGGATCGGCCTGGGCCGGGCAGCGCCAGTTCGGTATGCAGTTTCTGAACCCGCTCTACCTCTGGGCGAAAAAGGGGATCGCGCCCCACGCCTGGTATCGCGGATCGATGGAAGGCATCGAACCCGAAGAATTGGTCAAGCTGCTGGGGCTGAAGGACCGTTTGTCCTTCACCGTCATGGCGCATATCGTCGGCCCCGCCGCCTTTGCCCGCACGCGTGTGGCCGAAGGGCTGGAGGCGAAACCGCATCGCGCGGCGCATTTGCCCAAACATCGCCTGATTGCCATGCTGACCAGCCTGCGCGACTATATCGCCGGACTGTCGCTTCCGGGCGAAAAGACCGTCTGGGACGATTACGCCGCCAACAACAGCTATGATGAAGCGCGTCGCACGGCGAAGCATGGCTTCGTCGCCGAAGCGGTCCGCCAGGCCGCGCCCGCCATGCTGTTCGACATCGGCTGCAACAGCGGCGAATTCAGCCGGACTGCGCTCGACGCGGGCGCCAGGAACGTCGTCGGGTTCGATTTCGACTTCGGCGCGCTCGAGCGGGCCTTCGCCCAATTCGACCAGGCGAACGCGCCGGTCTTGCCGCTGTGGCTCGACGCGACCAATCCGAGTCCGAGTCAGGGTTGGGCCGGCGCCGAGCGAAAGAGCATGCAGGACCGGGCGAACGCCGACATGGTGCTCGCGCTTGCGGTCATTCACCATCTGGCCATCGCCAAGAATATTCCGCTCGACATGGCGGTGGACTGGCTGATGGGGCTTGCGCCGTCGGGGGTCATCGAATTCCCGTCGAAATCCGACCCGATGGTGCAGCAATTGCTGCGCCACCGGCCCGACATCTTCCCTCATTACACCGAAGACGCCTTTCTCCAGCATGTGAGCGCGCGCGGCAAAATCGTGCGCCAGGACCGCATCGGTGAGGGAGGGCGCCTGATCATCGCCTACGACCGGCGCGGCTGACCCGATGATCTCGCTGACCAACCGGATGGCGCGATACCCGATCGCGGGAATCGCCGTTGCCCTGATCGCGGCCATCGCCTTCTGGGGCGGCAACCAGCTTCGGCTGGGTTTCGAGAGTGTCTGGCCGACCATGGTCGGGGTCGTCGCCATTGCCGCGATCGTTACCGCCGTCCTGCGCATGATCTGCGGCGACTGGCAGCGTGCCGGTATTGCGGCGGGCATGGCGGCCTTCTATTTTTTCTATGTCCCCAGGTTGCTGGCGCTGCTGCCCGTTTCCTTTGCCGTCGCCGCGATGCTGCATGTCGTGGCGATCGGGGCGCTGATCCTCCTTTTCCGGTCGTTGCCGGCGGAACCGCAAAAGTTCGGCGACGTCGCGGGCCGCATCAACCTGTTGTGCGCCTTGCTGTTGGCGCTGAACGCCGGCCCGCTGGCCGTCCAGCAATTGCGCCTCGAGCCGCCCCGTGCCGCCGCGCGCGACAGCCTCGGCGAACTCGACGGCAAGGCCGCCGCCGACAGCCCGGACGTCTGGCACATCCTGTTCGATCGCTATGCCGCCAGCGACATATTGAAATCGCGCTACGGGTACGACAACCAGCCTTTCGTTGACGCGCTCCGCGCACGAGGCTTCGTCGTTTCGGATCGCGCCTATTCCAATTATCAGCGCACGAGTCATTCGGTCGCCTCGACGATGAACGGCGCGCTTCTCGACCCGATGGCCAAAGCCATGACCGGCGATCAGGGCGACTGGGTGCCGATTTATCGCGCGGCGCGCGACGGGGCGGTCCTTCGGCGGTTCAACGCATTGGGGTACCGCACCATTTTTGCCGGAAGCTGGTGGGAGCCGACGCGCGTCAGCAACACGGCGCAGGACACGATCAGCATCCGTGCCGCGCCGCAACTCGCCCGGCTCATCATCGACCAGTCGGCGGCGGGGTTCTGGCTGGGCGGTCTCGCGATGCCCTATCTCGACGGGCGCGGCGATCAGTGCCACCGGGCGAATGAGAAGTTCCGGATGCTGCGCGAACTCGCCGGCAATCGCGAGCGCAAACAGGTGTTTGCCCATTTTCTGGTTCCCCACCCGCCGTTCGTCTTGAACGCCGACGGGAGCTGCCGTGATCTGGAGACCGCGCAAAAGGCGTCGCGGACGGACAATTACATCCATCAGGTCCGGTTCGCCAACCGGGAGGCGTTGGAGCTCGTCGATGCGATATTGGCGGGTCCGCGACCGGCGGTCATCGTCATCCACAGCGACGAAGGGCCGTGGCCTGCTCCTTATGTCGGCGATGAACACGGGCTTGGCACCGACCCGGTGCCGGTGCCGTGGAGCGAATTGAGCCGCGATCAACTTCGCGAAAAAATGGGCATTCTGCTGGCCGTTCGCGATCCGTCGGGGAAACCGCCCGTCACCATGCCGGCGTCTCCGGTCCAGATATATCCGGCCATTCTTCGCGATCATTTCGGATCGCGCCAGCCGCTGCCACCTTCGCGGCACTATATGTTCGGGGACGACAGCGCGCTCTACCGGTTCGAAGAGGTCAGCGGGCGGCTTGGCATCGACTAACCGGGTATCGACGGCGCCATTATCTCTCCATTAACCCTGTTATGCCACTGAAGCAGGGCGGAGATGAGGGGAGAAAATCCCCCGGGCGCAGAGGAAATATCAGCATTTTCGGTGGGGATTCATGCGGTTCAACCTACGCGCCATTCCACCAGAGATCATCATCGCCGCCGGGACGCTGGCGATCATGGCTCTATTCTCGCTGCTTTTCGCCTTGCCGATCGTCGCGCCGTCGGGCGACCGCGCGGCATTCGTCGGTGTCCATTTTCTCTATCCGCTCGTCGGTGTGGCGCTGCTCGGGGCGGTCACCTTCATCGCCGGCAAGCGCGAAACGGCGCTGAGTTTTCTCATCGCGCTGCCCTGCTACGTCGTCATCCTGTTCGCGCATTTCAATTTGAAGCTGTGGATACCGCACATCAATCCGGTGATGTTCGACGAATATTATTGGGCTACCGACCAGTTTTTTCGGCCGGTGGTCGATGCGTGCATCTATATCCGCCAATATGTCTTCGGCTTCATCTCCTATAATGCCAATTTCTACATGATCTCGTTCATGGCGCTGTTCTACACCAGCTTCCTGTATCACGCGATCAAGACGCCGGCGGTTTTCCGGACGCTGGCTGTCGCGGTCCTGCTGTTGCAGGCGACAGGGGCGCTGGCCTATCTGATCGCCCCCGCGATCGGGCCGTTCATCTATGAAACGGGGGTCGAACCCAGCATCACCATCGGTCAGTTGCGTATGCTGGAATTCTATCACAATTCGCTGGCCGGCGGACCGGCGTGGCTCGCCGAGCATGGCGGCGCCAGTTTCACCATCGGGCTGGCGGCGATGCCGTCGCTGCACGCCGCCGGGGCCTTCCTGTTCTTTCTGTTCGCCTGGAAGCACGGGCGGATCCTGTTGCCGCTCTATTCGCTGATCCTCGTCTTCATTCTGGTCACGTCGATCGCGAGCCGCTGGCACTATGTCGTCGACGTACCCGTGGGCATCGCGCTGGCGTGGGCCTGTTTGCGGATCGCCGAGCGGATCACCGGCAAGGCCAGGGATACGATCGCCGCAGACCCGGCCGTCGCCGCGCTGCCCGCCGCCGCCTGAGGCTTCCCGTCGCTCGTCGTTCAGTCGCCGAGATCGACCTGGTGGGCCTTGGCCCAATCGGCATATTGGACGCGCGGCGTCGCGCTGGGCTGCGCAAGAATCGCCGGAATGTCGCGGCGCAGCGCCGACAGATCGAGTGAGCGGATCATCGCCTTGACCGGCCCGACCCCAGCCGGGGTGATCGACAGTCGTTCGATGCCGATACCGAGCAGCGCCATCGCCTCGAGCGGTCGTCCGCCCATCTCGCCGCACACGCCCAGCGTGACCTTCGATCCCGCGACGGTTTTCACGACGCGCGACAGGTAACGCATCACCGTCGGTGACAGCCAGTCATAACGCTCCGCCAGCCGCGGATGCGCCCGGTCTGCGGCGAACAGGAATTGCGTGAGGTCGTTGGTGCCGATCGACAGGAAGTCGAGGTGCGGCAGCATCAGGTCGAGCGTCTCCAGCAGGCCCGGCACCTCGAGCATCGCGCCATAACGGATCGCGACGGGCAATTTCTTGTTGTGGCTCGCCAGCCAGGCGCGCTGGCCGACGAACAATGTGCGCGCCGCTTCATATTCCCACGGTTCGGACACCATCGGGAACATGACGTTGAGCGTCCGCCCCGCCGCCGCTTCCATCAGCGCCCGCGCTTGCACTTTGAGCAATCCGTCGCGTTCGAGCGCGAGGCGCAGCGCACGCCAGCCCATCGCGGGATTTTCCTCGAGCACCGTGTCGGTGTTCATATAGGGCAACGCCTTGTCGCCCCCGATATCGACGGTGCGAAAGATCACCGGCCGATCGCCCGCCGCATCGAGTACGTCGCGGTACAATCGCTGCTGGCGCTCACGCGACGGCAAAGTCGCCGATACCAGGAACTGGAACTCGGTTCTGAACAGCCCGATGCCGCGCGCACCGGTCAGATCGAGCGCCGCGATATCCTCGCGCAGACCGGCATTGATCATCAGCTCGATCGGCACGCCGTCTTTGGTCACCGCCGGCAGATCGCGCAGCGCCGCCAGATTGGCGCGGCGCTTCTGCGAAACCTCGAGCTTGGCGTCGAAGGCGTCGTCGATCGACGGGGTCGGCCGCACATGGAGCGAACCGTCGGCGGCATCGAGAAGGAGCATATCGCCCTCGCGGATGACGCTGCGCACATCGCGCACGCGCCCCATCACCGGCACCCCCATCGCGCGCGCGACGATGATGACGTGCGCGGTCAGCGATCCTTCCTCGAGCACCACGCCCTTCAGGCGGCGGCGGTCATATTCGAGCAGTTCGGCGGGGCCGAGGTTGCGCGCAATCAGGATTGAATCGTGGCGCAAACCCATTTGCGCGGCGGTGCCGAGCTGGCCAGAGACGATACGGATCAGGCGATTGGAGAGATCCTCCAGATCGTGCATCCGGTCGCGCAGCAACGGGTCGTCGATCTGACGCATCCGCATCCGGGTGCGCTGCTGTACGCGTTCGATGGCAGCCTCGGCGGTCAGCCCGCTGTCGATCGCCTCGTTGATCCGGCGCGACCAGCCTTCGTCATAGGCGAACATCTTGTACATCTCGAGCACTTCGTCATGCTCGCCGCCGACCCCGAATTCGGCCTGGCTGGCCATGCGGTCGATCTGTTCGCGCATCTTGTCGAAGGCCGCGTAAACCCTGTGGCGCTCGGCTTCGGTGTCCTCGGCGACGGTATGCTCGATGACGACGCGCGGTTGGTGGAAGACCGCGACGCCGCGGCCCATGCCGTCGACCAGCTTCTGGCCGCTCAGCCGCGCGCTCGACTGGTCGGCCTCGGCGGCGTCGATGCGCGCGGTGGTGTCGACCAGATCGGCGTTGGCGATCAGTTCGGACAACACCATCGCGACGGTCTGCAGCGTCTCGATTTCGATATCGTCATAGCGGCGCGGCTCGGCATGCTGGACGCACAGCACGCCGACCGCGCGTTCGCGGCGGATGATCGGCACCCCGGCGAAGCTGTGGAACAATTCTTCGCCGGTTTCGGGGCGATAGGAGAAGTCGGGATGCGCCGCCGCTTCGTCGAGGTTCAGCGTCTCGATCTGCTCGGCGATCGTGCCCACCAGCCCTTCGCCCAGGCCGAGACGCGTGACATGCACCGCCTCCTGTTTCAACCCGCGCGTCGCATAAAGTTCGAGCGCGCCTTCGCGCAGCAGATAGATCGAACAGACCTCGCTATCGAGGCACTCGCCGATGATGCCGACGACCTGGTTCAGCTTGGCCTGCGCATGGGTGCGCGCGGCCATCACCTCGTGCAGCCGCGTCAGGATCGTGCGCGCCGACTGGGCGGCGGTCGAGGGCGGAGGCGGGGCGTTTGTCATGTCCCGACCGTGCTAACAGAAGCCGCGCCCCGACGCCAAGGGCGCGCGTGCAATATTTCCTAGCTGCCCGGATTGGTCGCCGGCGTCGTGGTCGGGGCATAGAGGACGCTGGGGTTCGTCGTCAGCGGTGCGGGGGCGCTCATAATCGGCGGCGGCGGTGCATATTTCGCGTCCCACGCCATCACGTCGAGTTGATATTTGGCATAGGCTTCGTAAAAATCGACGAACGGCTGGTCGAGCCGGGCAAGATGCCCCGGCGCCTGCGCGACGACATCTGCGGCGGGCGTGGTCGACACGATCTGCGCAATTTCGTTGGCGCGGGCGCAGAAGGCGGCCTGCGCGGGGGGCTGGGCGAAATAGTTGAACAATTGGGTCGACAGGCGGTCGCGTTCCTTGATGCCGTTCGTCTTGTTTGCCTTGGCCAGATCGGAGATCACGGTCTTCTCGGTCGCCTTGATCGCCTTGCCGTGCGTCTTGATGATGTTGTTGTACGCCGACACCATCGTCGCTTCCTCAAGCCCGCGACAGCCGATCGCCGCGACATTCAGCGCGATCTTCATCTGCCAGAAAGCGCGATCGCCGGTGACGTTGCTGTTGGCGGTGACGAAGCGTCCGTCGATCGCGCGGCCCGGCAGAATCTGGGTCAGGGAGGCGTTGCCGGGCGGCAGCGGGCGCGGCGGCACGATGATCACCGGCGGCGGCGGCGGCGGGGGAGGCGGCGGGGGAGGCGGCGGCGGCTTGGTGCAGCCCGCAATGCTCGCGAGCAGGCCGACGACGATGATTTTCCGCAACAATTTCATGCTCCACTCCCCAGCCGCATAAGAATGCGGCATCAACCCCGTGCGTGCAAGGCCGCTTCGGCCTGTTGCACCAGTGACACGATAATGTCCCCCACCGACTCTTCGGAGGTTACCATGCCGACCGATTGCCCTGCCATTAACGAGCCATTTTCGACGTCGCCGTCGATCACCGCGCGGCGCAGCGCGCCCGCCCAATAATGTTCGATCTGAAGCTGTGCCTCCATCATGTCGACGGCGCCGCCATCGAGCAGGTTCGCGACTTCGCGCTGCTTGGCGGTAAATTCCTCGGTCCCGGCATTCTTCAGCGCGCGGACGGGGATCACCGGCAGGCGCGGGTCGATCTGGACGCTGGCCACGGCGTCGCGCGCCGAAGCGCGGATAAAGGCCTTTTTGAAATTGGGATGCGCGATGCTCTCGGTCGCGCAGACGAAGCGGGTGCCGAGTTGGACCCCCGATGCGCCCATTTCCAGGTAGCCGGCGATCGCCTCGCCGCGGCCGATACCACCCGCAACGAACACCGGTACTTCATCGGCGAGCGTCGGCAGGATTTCCTGTGCGAGGACACTCGTCGATACCGGGCCGATGTGGCCGCCGGCCTCCATGCCCTCGATCACCAGCGCGTCGACCCCCGAGCGGATCAGTTTCTTGCCCATCGCCAGCGTCGGCGCAAAGCAGATCACCTTGGCGCCCGAGGCCTTGATCGCCTCAAGGCTGCCCTTGGGCGGCAGGCCGCCGGCGAGGACGACATGGCCGACATCATGCTTGGCGCAAATGTCGATCAGGTCGAACAATTGCGGGTGCATGGTGATCAGGTTGACCCCGAACGGCCTGGTCGCCAACGCCTTGGTTGCGGCGATTTCGGTGTCGAGCAATTCGGGTGTCATGGCGCCACAGGCAATGACGCCGAAACCGCCCGCATTGCTGATCGCGCTGACCAGGTTTCGTTCGGAAACCCAGCTCATCGCACCGCATAAAATCGCGTATTCGCTGCCCAGAAGGGCGGTTCCGCGCGCCATCAGATCGTTAATTTTTGTCATCGCCCATGCCTTTGCCAGCACTGGGACTCGCGCGCAATCCCTAGCGTATTGCGCGCGCAAAACACGCCAATCGGCATCATCTCGCTTGGGCGCGCGAACCGAACCTTTCGGCGCAGAAAGCAAATCAATCATTGTCAACTAAATTACTTGGCATATGCTGATGGGCGAATCGTTCAGGGAAAGGGAAACAATGTCCGCTTCGTCCAACCAGGCATCTGGCAATCAAGAGGGGACATCGCGGGCCGTGCAAACGGTCCTCGACGCCCTCGAAAAGCTGCGCTTCGGCGCCATTCAGCTCACCGTTCACGAAGGCAAGCTGGTGCAGGTCGATGTGACCGAGCGCCACCGCTACCCGAACTAGACCCGCTCCCAAATGGGGCTTGCCTTGCCCCGATCAAAACTGCCGCAGACCGGACGACCGGATGTGGCAATTTTCGTGCATCATCAAAGCAACAGGAAATTGCCATGACCTCCAAATACCCGTCCGTTCGTCGCCGCGCGCCGGCTTCGCTACTCACACTCTCCTTCATTCTCGCGCTCGGAACCACGCCCGCCGCCGCCGCCGAAGAAGCATCGACCGCCCATGCCGGGGACGGCACCGCCGTCGCGGTGGCCGCCGCCGCAACCGCCAATACGGCCGATGCCGCCGCCCAGCTCGACGACGATGTCAGCCGTGGCGACATCATCATCGTCACTGCCCGTCGCCGCCAGGAAACCGCCCAGGAAGTACCGGTGGCGATCTCCGTGATCCGCGGCGATTCGATCGAGGCCACCGGCAATTTCAACGTCGTGAAGCTTCAGCAGCTCGCGCCGACGCTGCAGGTCTACACCTCGAACCCGCGCAACACGTCGGTCAACATCCGCGGCCTCGGCGTTCCGTTCGGGCTGACCAGCGACGGGTTCGAACAGGGTGTCGGCATCTATGTCGACGACGTCTATAATTCGCGCGTCGCCGCCGCGACCTTCGACTTCCTCGACGTCGACCAGGTCGAGGTGCTGCGCGGACTGCAGGGCACGCTCTATGGCAAGAACACGACCGCCGGGGCGATCAACATCACCACCAACCAGCCGACCTTCGATTTCGAGGGCCGGGCCGAGGTCACCGTCGGCAATCTCAACTACCGTCAGGCAAAAGCCGCTGTGTCCGGCCCGCTGACCGATAAGATCGCCGCGCGCATCGCGATCGCGGCGACCAGCCGGCGCGGCACGCTGTTCAACACCCGCACCGACCGGTGGATCAACGAACAGGACAATCTGGGCCTTCGCGGCCAGCTGCTCTTCCAGCCCAATGACGATCTGTCGATCACGCTGGCCGGCGATTACAGCAAGCAGGATCCCGAATGCTGCGGCACGGCCTTTGTCCGCGTCGGCACGACGCAGCGGGCGCTCACCCGCCAATATGATGCGATCATCGCGCGGCTTCAGGCTGCCAACCCGAACTACAATTACATCGTGCCGAGCCGCAACGTCTATGATCGCCTGACCGACATCGACGCCAGCCTGAACGCCGGCAACAAGATCGGCGGCGCTTCGCTGCGCGTCAAATGGGACGTTGGTCCCGGCACCTTCACCTCGATCACCGCCTGGCGCTTCTGGGACTGGCAGCCCGAGAACGATCGCGACTTTACCGGCGCCTCGGTCGTCTCCAAGTCGCAGAATCCGTCGCAGCAGGACCAGTACAGCCAGGAATTCCGATACAATTACGAAGGCGACAAGCTCGACTTCGTCGCCGGGCTGTTCGGTTTCAAGCAGCGGATCGACACCCAGGGCACCGAGCAGCAGGGGATCGACGCGACACGCTTCAGCCTGGCGCCGTCGAACGATCCGAACAATGTCTACAACCGCCCCGAGGTGCTGAACGGCCTGACAGCCACCAACACCCAATATCTGAAGGCGGACAGCGCGGCATTCTATGGCCAGCTGAGCTACAAGGTGACGCCCGAGCTGACGATCCAGCCGGGCATTCGCGTCAATTATGACAAGAAAGACGGTTTCTACCAGCGCGTGGTGACCACCGGCGCGGGGCAGGTGATCACCAGCTGCGCCCCGACGGCGACCGCTGGCAATGCCGTGCTGACGGCGCAGTGCGGGGTTTATCAGCCGCAGCTCACCCAGCCTTCGGTCAGCGACTGGAACTTCAGCTATGATCTGAACGTGAACTACAAGGTTGCGCCGGACGTGCTGGCCTATGCGACCTATGCCAAGAGCTTCAAGACGGTCGGCATCAACCAGAATGGCCTGCCGCTCGACACCAACAACCAGCCGGTGCTCAGCGCCAGCACGGTGCTGCCCGAATCGGTCAATCATTTCGAGGTCGGCCTGAAGACCCAATTCTTCGATCGCCGGGCGACCTTCAACCTCACCGCCTTCCGCACCGAGATCAAGAATTTCCAGGCCACGGTGAACGGCGGTCAGTTCGGGACGGTGCGCGGTTATCTCGCCAATGCCGAAAAGGTCGTGTCGCAGGGCATCGAGGCGGACTTCAAGATCCGGACCAGCGACCGCTTCACCGCTTATGCCAACGGCGCCTTTACCGACGCCAAATACAAGAAGTTCACCAGCGCGCCGTGCCCGCCCGAACTGTCGGGCGGCACCTTCCAGCCGTCCGGCGCTACGCCCGACTATTCGCAGCCCGGCGTCCCCGGGGCGCTCAGCCCGCGGCAGTGCGACATCTCCGGTGCGCGTCTGCCGGGCGTGTCGAAATATGCCTTCTCCTATGGCGCCGAGACCAATGTTCCGGTCACGCTGCTGGCGAAGGACGGGCAGATCTATTTCGGCGTCGACGGCAATTACCGTTCGCATTGGAATTCGAACGCCTCGCCGTCGATCTACACCGATGTGAAGGGCTATGCGCTGACCAACTTCCGTGTCGGTTTCCGCGGCGACGGCATCGATATCTTCGGCTGGGTCCGCAATGCTTTCGACGTGAATTATATCGACCTGCTGCAGGTCGCGCCGGGCAACACCGGACTGATCGCGGGCGCTGCAGGCGATCCCAGGACCTGGGGCGGGACGGTCAAGGTCAGCTTTTGACCCCGCACCGGATTGCGCAAAGGAAAAGGGGCCGCTCCGGCTGGAGCGGCCCCTTTCTCATGCAGGCTGTGTGTCAGCGCTGCTGCTGGTCGTCGCGGTCCTGATCGGGCCGCTGACCACCCTGCTGGCGATCCGTGCCGCCCTGCTGTTGCTGCTGCTGCTTGCGACGCTGTTCTTCGTCGCGCTGCTGCTGCTCATTGGGTTTTTGGTCAGCCACTTGCTTTCTCCTGATGCCACGGCGGGGGCGCGTGACGCCAGAGCAACCCTTTGGACAGGCGGGATGTTGCGTGCCCGGCCAGGCCTTTCGTTCAGACGTGGCGACGGCGCGACCAACATATTATCCTTGCGGCAACCCATGCGTCTGTGATCGGTTCGTTCAATGACTGAATTCAGCTTATTCGGTTATGTCGATGGAGGGGTGCCGCCTATCCTTTCCATCCCAAGGCGAAAGGATGACCCCATCGACTCGCGGCCAGCCCCTGTCGAAGCCCGCCACGCGACCCTCGCGTCGGCGCGTCATGCGCCGGTCATCGCCCGCCGCCACGATCCGCAAAGAAAAAGCCCCAAAGGAGAGACTGCATGAACGACCAGACCCCCATCGGCAGCGGTTGCCCGGTTCACCAGCCCGGCGGCGTCCGCGCGCTGCTCGGCCGCACCAACAAGGATTGGTGGCCCGAGATGCTGGCGACCGAGATCCTCACCCCCAATGGCTCGTCGAACCCGCTCGGCGCCGATTTCGATTATTCGAAGGCGTTCGCGTTGCTCGACTATCAGGCGCTGAAGAATGACCTGACTGCGCTGATGACCGACAGCCAGCCTTGGTGGCCGGCGGATTATGGTCATTATGGTCCCTTCTTCATCCGCATGGCCTGGCACGCGGCGGGCACCTATCGCACCGCCGACGGGCGCGGCGGCGCCAACAGCGGGCAGCAGCGTTTCGCGCCGCTCGACAGCTGGCCCGACAATGGCAACCTCGACAAGGCGCGGCGCCTGTTGTGGCCGATCAAGCAGAAGTACGGCAACAAGATCAGCTGGGCCGACCTGTTCATCCTGGCCGGCAATGTCGCGATCGAAAGCATGGGCGGCCCGGTCTTCGGTTTCGGCGGCGGCCGTGCCGATGTGTTCGAGCCCGAGCGCGACATTTATTGGGGTTCGGAAGACAAATGGGTCAATGAAGGTGTCCAGACCCGCATCGATCCCGACAAGGGACTGGACATCGAAGGCCCGCTCGCCGCGATCCAGATGGGTCTGATCTACGTCAATCCCGAAGGTCCGGGCGGCAACCCCGATCCTTTGCTGTCGGCGCGCGACATCAAGGAAACCTTCGAACGCATGGCGATGGACCATGAGGAAACCGTCGCACTGACTGCGGGCGGCCACACCTTCGGCAAGGCGCATGGCAATGGCGATGCCTCGCTGCTCGGCGCGGCGCCCTCGGGCGGCGACTTGGCGGCGCAGGGCTTCGGCTGGGTCAGCAGCCACGAAAGCGGCGGTCTCGGCGAGCATAGCGTGACCAGCGGCATCGAAGGGTCGTGGGTGAATACCCCGACCGAGTGGTCGGAGAATTATTTCCGCCTGCTGCTCGACTATGATTATGAGCTCGTCCACTCGCCCGCCGGTGCCCAGCAGTGGCAGCCGGTGAACCAGAAGGAAGAGGACATGGCCCCGGCGGCCTGGGATCCGAGCCTGAAGGTTCCGACGATGATGACCACCGCCGACATGGCGTTGAAGATCGATCCCGAATTCCGCGTGATCAGCGAGAAATTCCGGACCGACCATGGCGCGTTCAAGGACGCCTTCGCCCGCGCCTGGTTCAAGCTGACCCACCGCGACATGGGTCCCAAGGTCCGCTACCTCGGCCCCGAAGTGCCCGCCGAGGACCTGATCTGGCAGGACCCGATCCCCACCGGCACCGCGCCGTCCGACGCCGACGTCCAGACGGTGAAGGACAAGATCGCCGCCAGCGGCCTGAGCGTCAGCGAACTGGTCAAGGCGGCCTGGGCGTCGGCGAGCACCTATCGCAAGTCGGACTTCCGCGGCGGCGCCAATGGCGCGCGCGTGCGGCTGGCCCCGCAAAAGGATTGGGACGTCAACGAACCGGCGGTTCTCGGCAAGGTGCTGAGCACGCTCGACGGTCTGCGCGGCAATCTGTCGCGGGCCGACGCCATCGTGCTGGGCGGCGTGGTCGGCCTGGAAAAGGCGATCAAGGACGCGGGCTTCGGCGTGACGGTGCCGTTCACGGGCGGTCGCGGCGATGCGACCGCCGAACAGACCGACGCCGACAGCTTCGCGGTGATGGAGCCCGAGGCCGACGCCTTCCGCAACTATCTCGGCAAGAAGAAGCTGGCGGTGAAGACCGAGGAAATGATGCTCGACCGCGCATCCTTGCTGGGTCTATCGGTGCCCGAAATGACGGTGCTGGTCGGGGGCCTGCGCGTCCTTGGAGCCAATCACGGCAATCGCGGTCATGGCCATTTCACCAAGCGTTCGGGCCAGTTGACCAACGACTATTTCGTCAACCTGCTCGACATGACCAATGTGTGGAAGGCCGTCGATGGCTCGGGTGACGAGGAATATGTCGCAACCGACCGTGCGAGCGGCGGCGAGACCTGGCGCGCCACCCGCGCCGATCTGGTGTTCGGTTCCAACTCTGAACTGCGCGCGGTTGCCGAGGTCTATGCCGAGACCGGCCATGAGGAGAAGTTCGTCAAGGACTTCGTCAAGGCCTGGACCAAGGTGATGAACGCCGACCGTTTCGACCTTGCCTGATCGGTAATAGCGACGGGTCGCAGGAACCCGCCCCCGGGGACATGAGCCCGGGGGCGGGTTTTCTTTTGGCTTAAAGCGACAAAGGATACGCACGCACGCGTTCAAAATGTCTCCTTTGTCGCTTTAGCGAAGCCTTCGTCGCGCAGCGCGGCGTGGACGACCGCCATGTCGGGACCGCCGCTGACGTCGATGGCCCCGCCCTTCAGGACGCGGACGGTGGTGACGCCGTTGAGTGCGCGGTCCATCGCGATGCTGAACTGGTGCGTGCGGCCCATCGATATGGCGCGGTCCCACGCGGCGGCGAAGCTTGCCGCCTCCGCCCGTTCGCGGAGGCGATAGGCGGACGCGCGGCCCATGCCGACGGCGCGTGCGGCCTTGCCCACCGAACCCATCGCTTCGAGCGCGCGGATGAAATTGGCCTGGGTTTCGGGCGTCCAGCCGTCGGCGCGATGGCGCTGCGCGGGGACCGGCGCGAAGGCGAGGCAGGTGCCGGCGAGTTGCGCGGCGGATGAGTCGGTGTGTTCCATCTGCCAGTTTGGAACATAGCGAAGTAAATTAGGACAGCGCTTTTTTGGGGGTGGGGAGCGGAGGCTGCCGATCCTCCCCGAAACGGGGAGGGGGACCAGCGAAGCTGGTGGAGGGGCGCAGGCGGCTTACTTGCCGGAAAGGATGGCTGTTCGGTCGGGGTTCCGTAAACCTCCCGTGCCCCTCCACCACCCTTCGGGTGGTCCCCCTCCCCCGTGGGGGAGGATCGCTGACGGCCGCAATCGGTCGCTTGCCGCCAATCGGGTTCCGGCAGCGAGCGAGGCTAATGCGCATCCGTCGGTGCCGGGCCGCCGATCGGTGGCGGCTTGCAGAAGGGGACCATGACCAGCGCCGTCAGGAAGACATAGGACATCAGGCGGAAGACATCGTCGAACGCGAGCGTCAGCGCGTGGCGGCCGACGATGCGCGCCATCGTCGCGTCGGCCATCAGCGAGGCCTGCTGCGGGTCGGAAACCCAGGTGCCGATATAATGGGTCAATTGCGCGGCCGCTTGCTGCGCCCCCTGCGCCGACTGGCCGAGCGCTTCCGAAATGCGCAGCGCGTGGAGGCGCGCATTGTCGCCAAGCCAGGTGTTGACAAGGGCGATGCCGATGGCGCCGCCCAAATTGCGCATCAGGTTGAACAGGCCGGAGGCGTAGCGCAGCTCGGCGCCTTCGAAATTGCCGAGCGCGAGGCCGACCGAGGGGACGATGCACAGCATGATCGCGAAGCTGCGCACGACCTGCGGCCAGAACAGCGCCGCGAAACCCCAGTCGGGGGTCATAAAGCTGAACATCCACAGTCCCAGAGCGAACAGACTGAGCCCGAAGGTGATGATGATGCGCGGGTCGACGCGCTGCGACAGCGCCGCCGCGATCGGCACGCCGAGCAATTGCGCCAGCCCGGAGACGAACACCGTCGTGCCGATTTCCGCCGCATTATAGCCGCGCACCCGGCCGAGGAAGATCGGGACGAGATAGGTGCCGGCATAAAGGCCGAAACCGATCACCAGGTTGAAGACGCAGGCGAAGGCGAAGGTCGGCTTGCGGAAAGGCGTGAGTTTGACGATCGGGCCGTCGGAGCGGAAGGAGCGTTCGAGGAACAGCGCGAAGGCGACGAGCGACAGCCAGGCCGCGATCGCGATCGACGGTTCGCTGAACCAGTCGTGCTTCGGCCCTTCCTCGAGCACATATTCGAGGCCGGCGAGGAACACCGCCATCGACCCCAGATGCACCCAGTCGATCCGGCGCAGCATCGACCAATCCGCCTTGTCGACGCGGACCAGCGCGAGGATCGTGATCGTGACGGCGATCCCGGGCGCGACATTGATGAAGAACACCCAGCGCCATCCCAGCGCGTCGGTGATCCAGCCGCCGACCGTCGGGCCGAGCGTGGGCGCGAGCACCGACACCATGCCGAGGATCGCGGGAATCATCGCGCGCTGCTTGCCCTCGAACAGCATATAGCCGGTGGCGAACACCGTCGGCACCATCGCGCCGCCGACGAAGCCCTGGATGGCGCGGAACAGGATCATCGATTCGATATTCCAGGCCAGGCCGCACGCCATGCTGGCGATGGTGAACAGCCCCGCCGACGCCGCGAACAGCCAGCGCGTCGACAGCGCCTGTGCGAGGAAGGCGGCGAAGGGGATCATCACCAGTTCGGCCATCAGATAGGCGGTCTGCACCCAACTGATCTCGTCGGGGCCCGCGCTCAATCCCGCCTGTACCTCGTTCAAGGAGGCGGCGACGATCTGGATGTCGATCAGCGCCATGAACTGGCCGAACGCCATCACCGCGAAGATCAGATATTTGCGCGCATCGGGCATCGCTGCCGGGTTGAACGGCGCGTCGGTGGGAGCGGGGCCAGACCCGGCGGAGAGGGGAATCGATGCCATCGGGCTTGTGTCCTGCAGTCTTTATATTATATGCATCATATAAAGGAGATCGCAAGTGCGCTATTCGAGTGGGCATCGCGCCGAAACGCGCGAACGGGTGTTGAAGGAAGCGGCGAAGGAAATTCGCGCCAAGGGTCCCGACAATGTCGCGGTCGCGGGCATCATGGCGCGCGCGGGACTGACCCACGGCGGCTTTTATGCCCATTTCCCATCGAAGGACGCGCTGGTCGGCGAGGCGATCGGGACGATGTTCGCCGATGCCCGGGCGCGCACCGAGCGGATCGATGCCGCCGGCGACCCGAAAGCCGTGTTGCGCGCCTACATCGATTTCTACCTCTCGTCCGCGCATCGCGACAGCCGCGATCGGGGGTGTCCGCTACCGACGCTGTCGGGTGATTTTGCGCGGTCGGAACCCGCGACGCGCGACCGGTTTGGCGCCGGCGTCGTCGGCATCGCATCGCGGCTTGCCGTGCCCTTGGCGACGCTCGGTTACGCCGAAGCGGAATCGCATGCGCTGCTCGCGCAGTTGGTCGGCGGCGTCGCGCTGGCGCGCGCAGTCGGCGACCCGGCGCTGTCCGATGCACTGCTGGTCGACACCCATGCCAGCATCGTCGCGCGCTATGGACTGGAGATCGCGCCATGACGCTCGCCAAGGTGCAGGGGCTGATCGCGTCGGGCGGGCGGCCGCCGATCGGGCATACGCTGGGGTTCCAGCTCGTCGATGCGGGCGAGGGTTGGGCGGCGTTCGAGGGGGTGCCGGGACCCGAACATTATAATCCGATGGGCATCGTGCATGGGGGTTATGCCGCGACGCTGCTCGATTCGGCCTGTGGCATCGCGGTGGTGACGAAGCTCGCCGACGATCAGGCGATGACGACGCTCGAGCTCAAGACATCGTACCTCAAGGCGATGACCGACAAGACCGGCAAGGTCCGTGCCGAGGGGCGCGTGATTTCGGTGGGCCGCCGCGTTGCCTATGTCGAAGCGAAGCTGATTGACGCCGAGGGGCGGCTCTATGCCACCGCGACCTCGACCCTGCTGGTGATGCAGGCATGAACGCGCAGACCGCGATCGCCGCCGAGGCCGAGCTGCCGCTGGGCGGGGGCAAGCCCCGCTTCGCGTTGCCGCGAAAGGCGTGGACGATGGGGCTGATCGCGCTGCTCGTCGCGGCGGCGGGCATCGGGTGGCTGACCGCGCCGCGCACCGCCGAATCGACCGACAATGCCTATCTGCAGGCCGATTCGAGCAATGTCGCGCCCAAGGTGGGCGGGCTGGTCGCGGCGGTGCTGGTGCGCGACAATCAGGCGGTACAGGCCGGCGACCCGCTCGTCCGCATCGATGCCGAGGATTATGACGCGCGGCTGCAATCGGCCCAGGCTGCGGTGGCCGACGCCGATGCGCAGGTCGCGACGGCCAGAGCGGCGCTCGCCGCGCTCGGCGCCGACGAACGGCTTGCGGCGGCGCAGATTCGCGCGGTGGGCACACAGATCGCCGCCGCCGACGCCGAATCCTCGCGCGCCTCGGCCGATCTTAAACGGTATGACGCGCTGCTCGTCGATGGCTTCGTCACCCGCCGCGATGCCGATCAGGTGCGCGCGACGGCGGTCGGCGCGGCATCGGCGGCACAGCGGTCGCGCGCCGACCTCGGCACCAGCTACGAACAGGCGGCGGTGACCCGCGCGCGGCGCCCGGTGCTGCTCGCGCAGATCCAGGCGGCCGAAGCCGAAGCGCTGAAGGCGCGCGCCGCGCTGGCGCTGGCGAAGCAGGATCGCGGCCACGCGCTGGTCCGCGCGCCGATATCGGGGGTCGTCGGCAACCGGCAGGTGCAGGTCGGCGACTATGTGCAGCCGGGGTCGCGGCTGCTGACGCTGGTGCCGACGCGCGCGCTCTATGTCGTCGCCAATTTCAAGGAAACCCAGACGCATGCGATGCGGCCGGGGCAGAGGGCGGAGGTCTATGTCGACGCGCTCGGTGAAACGCTGACCGGCACCGTCGAAAGCCTCGCGCCCGGCTCGGCGAGCGAGTTCACCTTGCTGCCCTTCGAACCCGGATCGGGCAATTTCACCAAGATCGTCCAGCGTGTCGGGGTGCGCATCCACCTCGATGTGGGGCAGGCGGCGCTGGCGCAGCTGCGACCCGGGCTGTCGGTGACTGCGAAGGTGCGGCTGCGCGACTGATCGCTGCGATCGCCTCGCTTCGCCGCACATCATGTTAACGATGTAAATTTCGACTTGACCGCGCGGCGTCGCCCGATCAATGTTTACGACAGTAACATTGAGTCGCGAAAGGACGCGCCATGCGAACCTTGCTCTATGCTCTCGGGCCGATGCTGTTCGACTCGCTCGGGATCATCGTCTTTGCGATATTGTTGGGCGTCGGCGCGGGGATCGTTCCTGCCGTCGTCGCAGGCACAATCGTCGCCGTCGCGGTCGTCGGGTACGAACTGGCGCGCCGCCGCAAGGTCGCCGCGCTGCAATGGATCAGCCTCGCCTCGGTGTTGTTCACCGCCGCCGCGACCTTGCTCACCGGCGATCCGCGCTTCGTGATGGCGAAGCCGACGATCGTCTATCTGATCGTCGGCACGGTGATGCTGCGCAAGGGCTGGCTGAGCCGCTATATCCTGCCCGAGCAGATGGCGCTGGTCGGCGACGTGATGGACCGCTTCGGCCAGATCTGGGCGGCGCTGATGTTCGCGAGCGCGGGGCTCAACCTGGTGATCGCGATCTTCTTCACCCAGTGGTGGCCGCTGTTCATCGGCGTGTTTCCGCTGGCGTCGAAATTCGGGCTGTTTGCGATCCACATCGCGGTGGTGCATTTCGTCGGCCAGGCGCGGCTGCGGCGGCGGGCGGCGGATATCGGCGCGGCGCCTGTGGTCACGCCGTCCTGATCGCTGCTACGGGTCGGGGATGGATTTCAAAGCGAAGATCGAACTTAGAGGCATCAATCCCTATGTGCTGGTGAGCCCGGCGCTGGCGGAGCGGATCAGGGCCGGCTGGAAAAGGCCGATGCCCGTGCTGGTCCAGGTCAATGGCCAGCCCGATCCGGCGTGGCGCGTCAATATGATGCCGGCGGGCGACGGGAGCTTTTATCTCTATCTCGACGGCGCCGTGCGCAAGGCGTCGGGCACGGATGTGGGCGACATAGTCGATGTGTCGGTGGTCTTCGACGACGCGTACCCGAGCGGCCCGCAGCACGATATGCTGCCCGAATTCGCGGCGCGCCTCGATGCGAATCCCGCCGCCAAGGCCCGATGGGAAGGCCTGACCCCCAGCCTGCAGAAGGAAATATTGCGCTATCTCGCCAATCTGAAATCGGACGCGGCGCGGCAGCGCAATGTCGAACGCGCTATCGCAGTGCTCGGCGGCGCGAAGGAACGCTTCCTGGCGCGCGACTGGAACTGAGCGGGTTGCCTTATTCGGCGTCGAGCCCGTAGGCGGTGTGCAGCACGCGCACCGCGAGTTCGGTTTCGTCCTCGTCGATCAGCACGCTGACCTTGATCTCGCTGGTCGAGATCGCCTGGATGTTGATGCCGCGGTCGGCCAATGCGCGGAACATCGTGCTCGCGACGCCCGCGTGGCTCTTCATGCCGACGCCGACGACGCTGATCTTGGCGACCTTGTCGTCGCTGATGATGCGGTTGAAGCCGATCTTTTCCTTGGCGCCCTCGAGCAGGTCGATCGAGCGCAGCAGGTCGGTGCCGGGGACGGTGAAGGTCACGTCGGTCTCGCCCTTTTCGCGGCCGACGTTCTGGATGATCATGTCGACATTGATCCCGGCGGCGGCGAGCGGGCCGAAGATGTTCGCCACGGCGCCCGGCTTGTCGGGCACGCGCGTGACGATGATCTTCGCTTCATTCTTGTCGTGGGCGATGCCGGTGATCAGCTGCCGTTCCATCTGATGTTCCTCTATTTCCTGGTCGCTCACGATCATCGTGCCTCTTTTGGGAGCCTCATCGCCCTCGACAAAGCTCGACAGCACTTGCACGCGCACGCCCATCTTCATCGCGAGCCCGACCGAGCGGGTCTGGAGCACCTTGGCGCCGACGCTCGCGAGTTCGAGCATTTCCTCATAGGTGACATAGTCGAGCTTGCGCGCGCGCGCGACGATGCGCGGGTCGGTGGTGTAGACGCCGTCGACGTCGGTGTAGATGTCGCAGCGGTCGGCCTTGAGCGCCGCCGCGACCGCGACCGCGCTGGTGTCCGAGCCGCCGCGCCCGAGCGTCGAGATGCGGCCGTCGTCCATCATGCCCTGGAAACCCGGGATCACCGCGACCTCGCCGCGCGCCATCGCGGCGCCGAGCGCGCCGGTGTCGATGTCGGTGATGCGCGCGCGGGCGTGCGCTTCCTCGGTGCGGATCGGGAGCTGCCAGCCGAGCCAGCTGCGCGCCGGGGTGCCCATCGCCTGCAAGGTGAGCGCGAGCAAGCCCGACGTCACCTGTTCGCCCGCCGCGACGACGACGTCATATTCGGCGGGGTCGTAGCGCGGGTTCGCCTCGCGGCAGAAATTGACGAGGCGATCGGTCTCGCCGGCCATCGCCGAGACGACGACCGCGACCTCGTTGCCGTTGGCGACTTCGCGCGCGACGAGTTTCGCCACGGTGCGAATTCGTTCGGTGCCCGCCATCGACGTGCCCCCGAATTTCATCACGATCCGCGCCATCTCGCCCCGCTTTCAAAAAACTGGTGTCCGCCGCAACATTCGTACAAGATTGCGGCGCGCCGCTGTTAGGGAAGGGGGCGCTCGAAGGCAAGAGGAGCGGGGGTGGTCGGGGAATAGAATTTCTTGCACCGGCGATGCCGCAGTGCCACATCGCGGGGCATGAGCGCCGCCACGATCAACCCGAACGAAGCCGCCCATTTCGGGGCGCTGGCCGCCGACTGGTGGGACCCGCATGGCTCATCGGCGATGCTGCACAAGCTGAACCCGGTGCGGCTGTCCTATATCCGCAGCCAGATCGACGCGCATTGGCACGGCGATACGCGCGAGCGGCGGCCGCTGGTCGGCAAATATGCGCTCGATGTCGGGTGCGGCGCCGGGCTGCTCGCCGAGCCGCTGGCGCGGATGGGCGCCGATGTGACCGGGGTCGATGCGGCGCCCGAAAATATCGCGGTGGCGCGCGCGCATGCGGCGGGGCAGGGGCTGGCGATCACGTATCACGCGGGGGAACTGGCGGCGTTGGCGCCCGGAACCTTCGACCTCGTCACCTCGATGGAGGTCGTCGAGCATGTCACCGATCCCGCAGCGTTCATCGGCGAACTCGCGGCGCGGCTGACGCCCGGCGGGTTGATGATCCTGTCGACGCCCAATCGCACCGTCGCATCCAAACTGCTGCTCGTCGAAGCCGCCGAACGTATCGGCGCCGTGCCGCGCGGGACGCACGACTGGGACCAGTTTCTGAAACCCGAGGAGCTGACCAAGCTGGTCGAGGATGCCGGGCTCGAGGTCATCGACCGGACCGGGCTGTCGCCGTCGGCGGCGAAAGGCTTCAAGCTCGGCGGCAGTGAGGCGCTCAATTACCTCGTCACCGCGCGGTGGCCGGGATGACCCGCGACCCGCGCGTCGATGCCTATATCGCCGCGCGGCAGGCTTTCGCGCAACCGATCCTGACCCATTTGCGCGAACTGGTACATGCGCACGCGCCCGGCGCCGAAGAGACGCTGAAGTGGGGCGTGCCGCATTTCACGCTCGGCGGGCAGAATCTCGCGGGGATGGCTGCGTTCAAAAGCCACGCGACCTTCGGCTTCTGGCGCGACGAGGATGTCACCGGTTCGCCGCGCGACACCGGCGCGATGGGGAGCATGGGGCGGCTGACGACGTTGGCCGACCTGCCGTCGGATGACGTGATGGCGGCCTATATCGCCAAGGCGGCGGCGCTATGCGCCGAGGGCAAGGCCAAGCGGCCCAAGCCCGAGCCAAAGGCGGCGCTCGACTTGCCCGATGATCTGAGCGCGGCGCTCAAGGCCAATGGCGCAGCGCAGGGGCATTGGGACGCCTTCTCGCCGGGCAAGCGGCGCGACTATATCGAATGGGTGGTCGAGGCGAAGCGCGAGGAGACGCGGGTGAAGCGCATCGAAACGATCGTCGCGCAGGTTGCCGAGGGCAAGGATCGCAACTGGAAATATAAGGCCTGCTGAGGCCTAGAAATCCACGTCCTCATAATATTTCGGCGGCGTCACGATTTCCATCCGTTCGGCCAGCAACGGGCGAAAGGAGGGACGCGACTTGAGGCCCGAATACCAGCCCTTCGTTTGCTCGTGCCCGGTCCAGTCGATGCCCCCGAGATAGTCGGCGACCGAGATATGCGCGGCGGCCGTGAGGTCGGCGAGGCTCATCGTCGCGCCGGCGAGCCAGGTGCGGTGGTCGATCAGATAATCGACATAGTCGAGATGCTGGTTCGCCGCCTTCATCGCCTCGCGCAGCGCGCCGCCGTCGGGCGGCTGGCGGTGGACGATGCGCTTCTGCATCCGTTCGAACAGCAAGGGTCCGGTGACTTCATAGTAGAAATCCTGGTCGAACCAGGCGGAGAGGCGGCGGATTTCGGCGCGATTGGCGGCGGTGCCGTTGATCATCGCCTTGCCCTCGACCGTTTCCTCGAAATATTCGGCGATCGCCATGCTGTCGATCAGCACCTGGCCGCGCGCATTGTCGACCATCACCGGGGTGCGCCCGGCGGGGTTCAGGTCGATGAATTCGTCGCGGCGTTCCCACGGCGATTCGCGCACGAGATCGTAACCGACGCCCTTTTCCCCGAGCAGCAGGCGGATTTTGCGCGAGAAGGGGCAGAGCGGATATTGGTAAAGTTGCCACATGGCGTGGGCATAGCGGCAGCGGGCCGCGACGCGCAACGGCTATGGTGCGATGCGGTGCGAAGCGCTGTGGATCAGCGGCGCGCGGCGTCGCGTTCGCGTTGCCATTGTGCCGCCATATCGCGCGCCATATCCTTGAGAACCGGTGCATAAGCCGCAGCGGCGGTGGCGAGATGGCCCGCCATGCGCGAGGTCGCGCGGACATCGTCGCCCATGCGGCGGCCGGCGTCGGGATCGCTGCCGGTGACGTCGCCCAAAGTTGCGTCGTGCGGGATATAGGCCGCGTCCGAGTCGGGGTCGACGCGCGCGATCGCCTCTGCGAGCGGGCCGATGTTGGTGCGCATCAGCGCATCGACCAGCACCGTCACGGTTTCGGCCATGCGGTCGGCCGCGACCGGGTCGGTCAGCGTCGCGGCGGCATCGCGCACATCGGCGGCTTGCGCCGAAAGCGGCGCGGCGAGCGCCACCAGGGGAAGCGCGGCCAAAGGAAGTTTACGGGTCCAGCGGGTCATCGGCATCTTCCTTTCCGGGAAGGGTGCGGGGTCAGCGAAGGCGCGGTTGATACCGAAACAACGCTTTCGCTGCGCTGAACATAGCGCGAGATGCGGTAGGGCGAAACGGCGATGCGACAAATCGCCGCCCCCGCGCCGGCGGGGGCGACGGTCTTTACTCGGCTGCGACCACCGCCATCGCTTCATCGCGCAGCGGGTGCGACAGGCGGCTGACCATTTCCTTGGGGCAGACCTGCCAGAACTGGCCGAGCCAGCGGTCCCAGTCGGCGAGCACCTCGTTCGACCATTTGCTGCCGGTGGCCTTGGCATGATCCTCGACCAGCGCCTTCAGCACGCCTTCCCAATGGCCGCTTTCGACGCGCTGCCAGAGGATCGATTCGGGGTTGGCGCGGCGTTCGAAATGATCGTCGGTGTCGAGGACGAAGGCCATGCCGCCGGTCATGCCGGCGCCGAAGTTCGACCCCACGCTGCCGAGGATCACCGCGATGCCGCCGGTCATATATTCGAGGCCGTTGGCGCCGCAGCCTTCGACGACGACATGGGCGCCCGAGTTGCGCACCGCGAAACGCTCGCCCGCCTGGCCCGCCGCGAGCAGCGTGCCCGCCGTCGCGCCATAGAGGACGGTGTTGCCGACGATCGTGTTGTGCTGGCTGACCAGCGGGCTCGACACGGTCGGGCGCACGACGATGCGGCCGCCCGACAGGCCCTTGCCGACATAGTCGTTGGCGTCGCCGAACACTTCCAGCGTGATGCCCTGGCAGAGGAAGGCGCCGAGCGACTGGCCCGCGGTGCCGCGCAGACGGACCTGGACATGATTGTCGGCGAGCCCCTTCATCCCGAAGCGCGCGGTGACTTCCGCCGAGAGGCGGGTGCCGACGGCGCGATGGGTGTTGCGGACATTATAGGTCAGCTGCATCCGCTCGCCGCGCTCGAACAAAGGCTTGGCGTCGTTCAGAATCTGCGCGTCGAGGCTGTCGGGCACCGGATTGCGGAGCAGGCCATGCGAGCGGCGCTCGTTGTCGGGGGCGTCGACCTTGGCGAGGATCGGATTGAGGTCGAGGTCGTCGAGATGTTCGGCGCCGCGGCTGACCTGGCGCAGCAATTCGGTGCGGCCGATCACCTCGTCGAGGCTGCGGTAACCGAGCTTGGCGAGGATCTCGCGCACTTCCTCGGCGATGAAGGTCATCAGGTTGATGACCTTCTCGGGCGAGCCGGTGAACTTGGCGCGCATCTTTTCGTCCTGGGTGCAGACGCCGACGGGGCAGGTGTTGCTGTGGCACTGGCGCACCATGATGCAGCCCATGGCGACGAGGCTCAGCGTCCCGATGCCATATTCCTCGGCGCCGAGGATCGCGGCGATGACGATGTCACGCCCGGTCTTGAGCCCGCCGTCGGTGCGCAGGCGGATGCGGTGGCGCAGGCCGTTGAGCGTCAGCACCTGGTTGACCTCGCTGAGGCCCATTTCCCATGGCGTGCCGGCATATTTGACGCTGGTCTGGGGCGAGGCGCCGGTGCCGCCGGTGTTGCCCGAGACGAGGATCACGTCGGCATGCGCCTTGGCCACCCCTGCAGCGACAGTACCGATGCCCGCCGAGCTGACGAGCTTGACGCACACCCGCGCGCGCGGGTTGATCTGCTTGAGGTCGTAGATCAGCTGCGCCAGATCCTCGATCGAATAGATGTCGTGGTGCGGCGGCGGCGAGATCAGCATCACGCCCGGGGTCGAGTGGCGCAGGCGCGCGATGAATTCGGTGACCTTGAAGCCCGGCAACTGGCCGCCCTCGCCGGGCTTGGCGCCCTGTGCGACCTTGATCTCGATCTCGTCGCAGGCGCCGAGATATTCGGCGGTGACGCCGAAACGGCCGCTCGCGATCTGCTTGATGTTGCTGTTGGCATTGTCGCCATTGGCATAGGGCTGGTAGCGTTCGCTCGCTTCGCCGCCTTCGCCCGACACCGCCTTGGCGCCGATGCGGTTCATCGCGATCGCCAGCGTCTCATGGGCTTCCGGGGAAAGCGCGCCCAAGGACATGCCGGGGGTGACGAAACGCTTGCGGATCTCGGTGATCGCCTCGACGCTGTCGAGCGCGACGCCCTGCGCCGGATAGTTGAACTCCATCAGGTCGCGCAGATACACCGGCGGCAGGTCGGCGACGCCGCGCGCGAATTGCAGATAGGTCGAATAGCTGTCGGTCGCGACCGCCGTCTGGAGCAGATGCATCAGCTGCGCCGAGTAAGCGTGGGTCTCGCCGCCCGCGCGCTGGCGATAGAAGCCGCCGATGGGCAGGGTGGTGACGCGCTTGTCATACGCCGCCTCATGCTTCTCGGTCGCGTTGATGAACAGCGACTGATAGCCTTCGCCGGAGATCTTCGCGGGCATGCCCGGGAAGAGGTCGTTGACGAGCGCGCGGCTCAAACCGACCGCCTCGAAATTATAACCGCCGCGATAGGAGGAGATCACCGCGATCCCCATTTTGGCGAGGATCTTGAGCAGGCCGTCGTCGATCGCCTTGCGGAACCGCTTGCGGCAATCGTCGAGCGACAGCTCGCCGCCGAACAGCCCGCGCGCATGGCGGTCGGCGATTGCGGCTTCGGAGAGATAGGCCTGCACCGTCGTCGCGCCGACGCCGATCAGCACCGCAAAGGCGTGGGTGTCGAGCACCTCGGCCGAGCGGACGTTGATCGAGGCGTAGCTGCGCAGGCCTTTTCTGACGAGATGCGTGTGGACGGCGGCGGCGGCGAGCACCATCGCCATGCCGACGCGGCCTTCGCCGATCTTTTCGTCGCTCAGGAACAATTCGCTGCGTCCGGCGCGGACGGCGTCTTCGGCTTCCTTGCGGACGCGGGCGATGGCTTCGCGCAGCGTCGACGCGTCGCCGCCGACCTTGAAGGTGCAGTCGATGTCGGCGACCGCGTCGCCGAAATAGGCGCGGAGGCGATCCCAATCGTCGCCGACCAGCACGGGGCTGTCGATGACGAGGACATGGTCGCTCTGCCCGCGCTCGTCGAGGATGTTGGCAAGGTTGGCGAAGCGCGTCTTCAGGCTCATCACATGGCGTTCGCGCAGGCTGTCGATCGGCGGGTTGGTGACCTGGCTGAAATTCTGGCGGAAGAATTGCGCGACATGGCGCGGCTTGTCGGAGATGACCGCGAGCGGCGTGTCGTCGCCCATCGAGCCGATGGCTTCCTTGGCGTCCTCGACCATCGGGGACAGGATCAGCTCCATATCCTCCATCGTCAGGCCGGCGGCGACCTGGCGGCGCAGAAGGTCGCTGCGGTCGAAGGCGGGCAGGGTCGATTTGCCGCCCTTGGGCAGGTCGGCCATGCTGCGGAAGCCTTTGACCCGCGCCGCATAGTCGGCGGCGCCGGCGATCTTGTCCTTGATCGCGCGATCTTCGTAGAGCGTGCCTTCGTCGAGATCGACCGCGATCATCTGCCCGGGGCCGAGGCGGCCCTTCTTGCGGATGCTCGCTTCGGGCAGCAGCACCATCCCGCTTTCGGAACCGACGACGAGCAGATTGTCGGCGGTCAGCGTGTAGCGCAGCGGGCGCAGCGCGTTGCGGTCCATGCCCGCGACCGCCCAGCGGCCGTCGGTCATCGCGAGTGCGGCGGGGCCGTCCCACGGTTCCATGACGCTGGCGAGATAGGAGTACATGGCGCGGTGCGCGTCGGGCACCTCGGCGTCGTCGCCCCAGGCTTCGGGGACGAGGATCAGCTTGGTCGTCGGCGCATCGCGGCCGGCGCGGCACAAAGCCTCGAACACCGCGTCGAGCGCAGCGGTGTCCGACGCTCCCGCCGGGATCACCGGCTTGATGTCTTCGCTATGCTCACCAAAGGCGAGGCTCGCCATCTTGATCTCGTGGCTTTTCATCCAGTTCTTGTTGCCGCGGATCGTGTTGATCTCGCCATTATGGGCGAGGCAGCGGAAGGGCTGGGCCAGCCACCATTGCGGGAAGGTGTTGGTCGAATAGCGCTGGTGGAAGATCGCGACCCGGCTTTCGAACAATTTGTTCGTCAGGTCGGGGTAAAAATCGGCGAGGCTCTCGGCGAGGAACAGCCCCTTGTAGATGATCGAACGCGCCGACAGGCTGCAGATGTAGAAATCGGCGATCTGGGCGGCGATGACCTTTTTTTCGATCCGGCGGCGGACGAGATAGAGGCGCTTTTCGAACTCGGCGAGCGACTGCGCGTCGGGCAGCGGGCCGGCGATCATGATCTGCTCGATCTCGGGGCGGGTGCGCTGCGCCTTGTCGCCGATCACCGACACGTCGACCGGCACCTGGCGCCAGCCATAGATGGTGTAGCCGGCGTCGATGATCTCGGCCTCGACGATCGTGCGGCAATGTTCCTGCGCATCGAGGTCGGTGCGCGGCAGGAAGATCATGCCGACCGCGAGGCGGTTCGGCAGCGCCTTATGTCCCGACGCCGCGATGGCATCGTCGAAGAAGCGCACCGGCAGGTCCACATGGATGCCCGCCCCATCCCCGGTCTTGCCGTCGGCATCGACCGCGCCGCGGTGCCAGACCGCCCGCAGCGCCTCGATCGCCGCCTCGACGACGCGGCGCGAGGCCTTGCCGTCGGTCGCTGCGACCATGCCGACGCCGCAGGCGTCGGATTCCATGTCGGGGCGGTACATGCCCTCGGCTTCGAGCCGCGCATGTTCGGGGGTGGGGTAATGGGTCATCTTCGCAGTCCTGACGCTATTCTGTTGGCGGCGCTTATTCGGCCGGGTCGGGCAGGCCGAGCTTCTTGCGGGCGTTGGCGGCGGCGGCGGCCTCCGCCTCATAGGCGGCCGAGGTCGCTTCGCTGACGGCGGTTTCGAGCGCTTCGACCTTTTCGCGATCGGCGTCGGACCAGTTGCTGCGGTCGTAACCGGCGTCGAAGTCGCCCGCCGCATCGGCGGCGGCTGCGGCGGCGTCGGCAGCCCCATCGGCCGCGCTCCAGTCGTCGGCGGCGGCATCGACCGCGACCGTGTCGTCGCCCATGCCGTTATACATGTCGCGATTGTCCTTCAGCACCTTGACGTCGACCTTCATCAGCCTGGCGAGCTGGGCCAGCTCGGCGTCGCTCATGTCGGTGAGCCCCTTTTCCTTGGGCAATTCCTTGAACTGCTTTTCCAGCTCGGGGCCGCGATCGATGAACTTGCTGATCACCGGGGGCAGCGCCTTGATCATCGCGACCATGACTTCGGGGTCGGCGCTGAGCGCCATCGACTCGCCGGCGTAGAGGCTGCCGGTCGGGGTCGCGAAAAAGCCGTTCATTTCGCTCAGCTGCGGCCCGGTGAACTTGCGGGCATAAGCATGGGCGAGGCCGTCGCGCATCGAGGGTTCGAGGTCGGTCAGAAATTCGCTGATCAGCGGCCGGACGACCTTCAGCATCTGATCGTCGCGTTCCTTGCGGTGCGGGTCGAACAGGTCGGCGACCGCCTTCTTGGTGTCGGCGTCGAGCGCCGCGATCTTGTCGCTTTCGACGCCGGTCTTGATCGACAGGCTGAGGTCGGACGTCGCCCCCATTTCTTCCATGATCGTGTCGAACATCTTGCCATAGACATTGTCGAGCATCTTCTCGAGCCCGCCGGCGGGGATCAGCGCCGCAGTGGTCTTTTGCGCCAGCGCCAGCCGGGCGGGATCGACCGGCGGCAGGTCCTTGGTGCCGAACATTTTTTCGACCAGCGCGATGGCCTGGTCCATTTCCTTCTGCATCTTGGCCTTGGCGTCGGCGAGGGCTTCTTTGGACATCCCGCCATCGGGGGCGGCGTCGTTCGCCATCACCTCGGCGACCGGCGCCTCTTCGGGTGCGGCGGCATGGGCGCCGAGCGGCGCAAAAGCGACGGTGCCGGCGAGCAGCATGGATTTCCAGGTCGACATAGACTGATTCCTTCCCCTGATGGTCATGCTGCCTTCATTTCGCTTTCCGCGCGGACTTTCAACCATTTCGCCATCTGGTCGCTGACGTCGCGGCCGTCGCGGATGCCCCACACGACGAGGCTGGCGCCGCGCACGATGTCGCCGGCCGCGAAGACGCCGGGCAGGCTGGTCATCATCGTCTGGTGATCGACGCGCAGCGTGCCCCAGCGCGTGACGCTGAGATCGGGGGCGCCGAACAGGTGCGGCAGTTCCTCGGGATCGAAGCCGAGCGCCTTGATCACCATGTCGGCGGGCAGGTCGAAATTGCGGCCGGGATCGGCTTCGGGGCTGCGGCGACCGCTGGCGTCGGGGGCGCCGAGGCGCATGCCGGCGACGGCGACCTGCTTCACGCTCTTGTCGGCGGTGAAGCTTTCGGGGGCGGAGAGCCAGACGAACTCGACGCCTTCCTCCTCGGCATTGGCGACCTCGCGCTGCGACCCCGGCATATTCTCGCGGTCGCGGCGATAGAGGCACTTCACCGATTTGGCGCCCTGGCGCACGGCGGTGCGGACGCAGTCCATCGCGGTGTCGCCGCCGCCGATGACGACGACATGCTTGCCCGCTGCATTCAGGCTGCCGTCGTCGAACGCCGCGACACTGTCGCCGAAGCCCTTGCGGTTCGAGGCGATCAGATAGTCGAGCGCGGCGATCACGCCGGTGGCTTCGTTGCCGGGCACCGATATCTCGCGCGCCTTGTAGACGCCGGTCGCGATCAGGATCGCGTCATGCTTTTGCCGAAGCTCGTCGAGCGTCGCGTCAGCGCCGACCTCGAAACCGAGATGGAAGTGGATGCCGCCGGCCTCGAGCCGCTCGACGCGGCGCATCACCACGTCCTTCTCGAGCTTGAAGCCCGGGATGCCATAGGTCAGCAGCCCGCCGGCGCGGTCGTGGCGGTCATAGACATGGACCTCATGCCCCGCGACGCGCAGATATTCGGCGGCGGTGAGGCCTGCGGGCCCGGCGCCGATGATGCCGACCGACTGGCCGGTCGGCTTGCCGGGATGCACGGGTTCGACCCAACCCTCGGCCCAGGCGGTGTCGGTGATATATTTCTCGACGCTGCCGATCGTCACCGCGCCATGGCCCGAAAATTCGATCACGCAATTGCCTTCGCAGAGCCGATCCTGCGGGCAGATGCGGCCGCAGATCTCGGGCATGGTCGAGGTCGCGTTGCTGAGCTCATAGGCCTCGCGCAGCCGGCCCTCGGCGGTCAGGCGCAGCCAGTCGGGAATATGGTTGTGCAGCGGGCAGTGCACCGAGCAATAGGGCACGCCGCATTGCGAGCAGCGCGCGGCCTGTTCGTCGGCGTCGGGCGCGGCATAGCGCTCGGCGATTTCGCGGAAATCGCGCGCGCGGTCTTCGGCGGAGCGCTTGTCCGGATAATTTTGGTCACGCCCCACAAATTGAAGCATGCGATCGGCAGCCATGCAATTTCCCCTTCGTTGCCGGGCGATTGCATCGTCAAACGGGGCTTGTCACGAAAGAAATCGCCGTTAGGTCAGTTATATTGACCTAAATTTCCGGCAGTTCGGTCGCGAAATCGTCTCCCGCGCAACTATCTTACATTAATGGTATAAATTCGGCCCTATCTGGCGGCAAGCCAGACCAGCGCGGCGGCGCCGACGATGATTCGGTACCAGGCGAAGGGGGTGAAGCCGTAACGCGTCACCACCGCGAGGAACGCCTTGATCACCGCCCAGGCGACGACGAACGAGACGAAGGCGCCGATGCCGATCAGGCCGAGGTCGTTCGTCGTGATCGCATCGCGATGCTTGATCAGTTGCAGCGCGGTCGCGCCGGTCAGCGTCGGCAGCGCGAGGAAGAAGCTGAACTCGGCGGCGGTCTTGCGGTCGACCCCCAGCGACATCGCGCCGAGGATCGTCGCGCCCGAGCGGCTGACCCCGGGAATCATCGCGATGCACTGGACGAGGCCGATCAGGATCGACTGGCGGACCGACAGATTGGCGACCCCGCCGCTCTCTTTCGGCTTGGCATATTTCTCGACCAGCAGGATCGCGAAACCGCCGACGATCAGCGCCCAGGCGACGACCACCGCATTTTCCAGCAGCAACTCGATATAATCGCCGAGCGCGAGGCCGAGGATGACTGCCGGGAAAAAGGCGAGCAACAGATTGCGGACAAAGGCGATCGCCACCGGGTCGCGGCGGAACAGGCCGGTGAACATGTCCCAGAAGAGTTTCCGGTAGAGCACGACGATCGCCAGGATCGCGCCGGGCTGGACCGCGATGTTGAAGATCGCCCAGCGCGACGCGTCATAGCCGAGCAATTCGGTCGCGAGGATCAGGTGGCCGGTCGACGATACCGGCAGAAATTCGGTCAGCCCCTCGACGATGCCGAGGATGATGGCGGTCATAATTTCGGTCATGGAGGTCCTGCGATTGGCGGCCAATACAAGGCGAGGGCGTCCGGTCGATGCCGGACGCCCCCGTCCTGTGCTTGCCCTAAGGCGCGCCGCGATGCTTGGCCAGCCGCTATTTGAACTGCGCGTCGCACACCTTGGAACAAGGCGCGCGGGCGATGGGCAGCCGGGATCAGCGCGCGGCGAGTTCGGCGAAGCGGCCGTTGCGGCGATACTGGACGAGCCAGCCGTCGGCGACCGACGCCAGCGACGCCGGCACGATGCCCAGGTCGGCAACGCCCGCCGCGCCCGCCGCGACGACATTGTCGCGCTGGAGCATCAGCCATTGGTCCTTGGTGATCGGGGCGCCGGGCGCCCAGCCGAAGCCGCTGGCGAGCGCTCCGGCGACCGCATCGGGCACGTCGACGAATAAGGGGCTGCGGCCCGTCGCCTCGGCGATCCAGCGCTGCAGCGCGGCCATCGTCAGCACTTGCGGCCCGCCGAGTTCGAATATGCTGCCCGGCGCGGCGTCGAGCGCCGCGACGACGGCGTCGGCGACATCGCCGACAAACACCGGCTGGAATTTCGCGCCCGGCGCGATCACCGGGATCACCGGCGCCATGCGGATCATCGCCGCGAAACGATTGATGAACTTGTCCTCGCGGCCAAAGACGATCGAGGGGCGCAGGATCGTCGCGGCGGGGAAGGCGGCGCGCACGGCGGCTTCGCCGTCGCCCTTGCTGCGGCCATAGGCCGAGGCGGCTTCGCGGTCGGCGCCGATCGCCGAGACATGGAGCAGCGTCGCGACGCCCGCGTTCGCGGCCGCGCTGGCGATATGGCCGGCGCCCGCCGCGTGCACCGCCTGCATGTCGTCGAAGCTGCCGACGAGGTTGATCACCGCGTCGCTGCCCTGGATGGCGCGCGCCACGCTCGCCGCGTCGCGGACATCGGCGGCGACGAACTGCGTCTGGCCAAGCCCGCCGAGCGGTTTCAGGAAGACGGCCTTGCGCGGCTCGCGCTCGGCGATGCGCACCCGCGCGCCGCGGGCGAGCAGCTTCTGCACGACATAGCGGCCGATAAAGCCGCCGCCGCCCAGCACCGTGATCAATTGTCCGTCGAGATTTCGCATCGCATGAGCCCGTGATGATTCTGCCTTGGCGTGTCCGCCGTCGGGTTCCCATGCCGCGAAGCGCGGGGGCGGGCAAGGGGAGAGCGCCGCCGCCGCACCGAAAAGCGCGACTTTGCGATAAAATGCGTGGCTGTGCCCGCTGCGCGGTTGACAAGCCGACGGCCCCGCCGCTAAGCGCCCGCTCCTACCCCGTGCCCAGATGGCGGAATTGGTAGACGCACCAGCTTCAGGTGCTGGCGATCGCAAGGTCGTGGAGGTTCGAGTCCTCTTCTGGGCACCATTTCCTTATCCCCCAAAGCCCCCCAATGCTTGAAAAAGCGGCAGAAATCTGCCAATAGTTGTCCCTCTTTGCAGCGGGGTGTGTCATGGCGTTTCTGGATAATCCGTCGGACTTGGGGGCATGGTTGGGGGCATATATGCCCAAATGCCCCCAAATCACAAAAAGCGATGCCCCCAAATGTCGCTGAAAGCCGCAGAAATCAGCGCCTTTCGGGCGGGCGATACATCCTATAAAAAGGCCGATGCCAAGGGGCTGTATCTGGCACCATTTCTCTCGAAGCACTAAAAACGCTGGGGGATCGTCGAAAAGACGGTCCCCGGAGAGCATCTTCTACAAGCCGTTGTGGCAGGAAAATCGCGCATCTTGAGGGGGCGTCGCCGCCTAGGCGCCGGGCCCCTCGGAGCCGGGCGGGCGCGCCATGATGCCAAGGCCCCGAAATGGGCGCGCGAGGACAGGTCGCCGGATCGGATTTCCGGGTGGAGAGCAGAGAAGCAGGGAGGAGTGGTGCCGCTTACAGGACTCGAACCTGTGGCCCCATCATTACGAATGATGTGCTCTACCAACTGAGCTAAAGCGGCAACGAGGGGCGCCTCTATCAGCGTGTCGGGGCGAAGACAAGTATCGTGGCGCGGAATCTGGTTTTGCGCCGCATTCGGCGGTTTTGCGGGCCCCACATGGCGCCGCAGACGAGGTGGCGGGGCGGTTTTCTTCCGCGAAGGAGCGCCTGCCTTCGCGCGTCTCCCGGCCGCAAGCGGCGGCGTTGGCTCAATATGTCTCTCGTCCCTTTTTTAGGCCCGGCACTTCTGCATCGATCGATGCGCGAGTTTCGCCAGTAGCGGGAAGCTTTGGGCACGCTCGCGCGCATGTTCGGACGCGGCGGTGCCGCGGATGACGCGGCCCTTGATGCCGTGGAAGATCGCGGCGAGACGGAAATAGTTGAAGGCGATGTAGAAATCCCAATTGGCGATGCCGTCGCGTCCGGTTCGGGCGCAATAGGCTGCGACATAATCCGCCTCCGACGGGATATTCAGCGCGGCGAGATCGGCGCCGGCCAGCCCCGCGACGATATGCGGCGGCATCTGGTACATCATTGCATGATAGGCGAAGTCGGCGAGCGGGTGGCCGAGCGTCGACAATTCCCAGTCGAGCACCGCGATGACGCGCGGCTCGGTCGCATGAAAGATCATGTTGTCGCAGCGAAAATCGCCATGGACGATGCTGCTCTCATCGCCGTCGGGAATGTTGGCGGGCAGCCATGCGACGAGCGCGTCCATATCGGGGTCGCGCCCGGCGTCGCCATCCGCCAGATATTGTTTCGACCAGCGATCGATCTGGCGCGCGAAATAATTGCCGGGCCTGCCATAATCCTCGAGCCCGAGCGCGCGGTAGTCGAGGCCGTGGAGCCGCGCGATCGCCGCGTTCATCGCATCGAAATAGGCCGGACGCTGGTCGCGCGCGACATCGGGAAAGGTCGCGTCCCAGAAGATCCGGCCCTCGACCATTTCCATCACATAGAACCAGCTGCCGATGACGCCGTCGTCGGTGCACAGGCCATGGATATGCGCGACGGGAAAACCGGTGGCTCCCAGCGCCGACAGGATACGCGCCTCGCGGTCGACCGCGTGCGCGCCGGCGAGCACCTGGCCCGGCGGCTTGCGGCGAAGGACATAGGCGGCGGTCGGGGTCACCAGCTTGTAGGTCGGGTTCGACTGGCCGCCCTTGAATTGTTCGACCGTCATCGGCCCGGAAAAGCCGTCGACATGGTCCGCCATCCAGCGCGCGAGCGCCGCCTCGTCGAAGCGATAGGCGTCGCGCACCGCAGTGGTGCCGGCATTGGCGTCCTGCGTCAGCGCGCTCATCGCCGCGGGTCCGATAGGGTCATCAAAGTCTCTCCCGAACTGGCTGCGTCGGCCCCCGTGATTCGGTGGGCCGTCCCGCTGGCCGTGGTGCCAAAAATCGTCATTATCCTGGCATGACGTATTTCCGTCACTGGGCGATGGCGAGGATGATAAGCATATTGAATCAAGCGGATATGCTGAATCAGGCTCGACCGCCACGCGCAAGAAAGTTCGATTTCGTTCGACGATTTCGCCTAAACACTCTTTCGCTTTGGCGTCAAGGGTGCTAGTCCGGCGATGCGATCAGGGCTTTCACGGTGAACGAAAGGCCCGGGCAAGGGGTGAGTGATGTTGAATTACACGCGATTGCTGGAAGCCAATAATGCGATCCAGACGCTGGGCGACGATACCTATTGGCTGTGCGTGACGCGGACGGTGCAGGAATCGAAACTGTTCCCCGTGCCGTCGTACATGCTGCTCTCGTACCTCTGCTGTTTCTATCGCTATCCCGAGCTGCTGCGGAAGGTCGAAGCGAAGATGTCGGCCGAGGAGGTCGGCGACCGCGCCCGCGCGATGGGCGGCAAATTCGGCAACCTGCCCGGCTGGGGCCTGCCGACCTTCTATCTGCTGGGCCGTGAGATGCTGATCAATTTCGGCATGCTCGCGCCCGAGGATGGCGCCGAGGATGTCGCCTATGTGATGGATTTCTGGCGGCGCTTCAAACTGGCGCAGCAGCGCGAGGACGGGCATCTCAATGCGCGCGAGTTCGGGCAGCGGGTGCAATTGCTGCCCGAGCGCCGCGTCCAGCGCTTCCACGCCGACCTCCACGCCTGCGTCGCAGGCGACCGGCTGCACAAGGCGGCGCAGGCGTTCCTCGCCACCGTATCGCAATATGGCTTCCTCGTGTCGTGCGAGAGCCGCGTGTCGCTCAACAACAATGGTCCGTACAAGCTCGACGATGAGCGCGAGCTGATCATTCGCGAATTCAGCGATCTGGCCGAGGGCGACTATCCCTGGCTCGACGGGATTGCCGGCGACATTCCCTATAATAATCTGACCGTCACGATGGAGGCGACGGGGTGCCATTTCTATCTGATGGACGATTGGGGCAGCTTTGAATCGCGCCCCGAATTCACCGCCGAGAAGCTGACCGGGGTCGGACTCTATACGTCGGATGCGCTGTCCGAAGGTTTTGTGCCGGTCGGCATGGGGTCAGCCGATGAGCTCGCCGACACCTTCGAGGATCTGACCGAAAAGGTCCGGGTCGCGACCGTTGCGCTGTGGAAGCGCGTCGCGGGTTGGACGCGCGACCAGATGATGGACGCGGGCGCGCTGGTCTATTTTTCGATGGCGAAGGATTTCGCGCATATCGCCGGGGTCTATGACGTCAATGACTGGATGACGATCGACGCCCGCGCCGACCGGTTCCGGCCGTTGCTCAACGACGAGTTCGGGCGCGATTTCCTGGGCGAGATGGTCGGTCTGGTCGACCTGCCGAGCCAGCGGATCAGCGACTATGCGATGATGCAGCACAACAATGCTCCGGTGCGCTATATCTCGCAGATTCCGTACAGCACGCTGGGTCGCGAAGGCGGGGCGCCGACGCTGGCGCCGATCGCGGAAGGCGTCACGCATCTCGGGCCCAAGGCCGATCGTTACACAACCACCGCCGGGACGCTGACCCTCGCCGAATATAATGCGCGCGCCGCCGCCTTCGTGCCGCGGCAGATGGCGGCCGATTATCGTTTCCTGTGCGATACGACGGTCAAATATCACGCGAATGATGCGGCGGTGCAGGCGATGTACCGCGACGAGCAACGGGGATCGCGGATCGCGGGCAAGGGCGCGGGACTGAGTCGGGCGACGATCGAAGGCCTGCGGGGGGCGGGGCAATGAGCGGCGTCAACCGGAGCGGCGAGCTCGAGCAGCTGATCGCCGAGTTCGAGAAATCGGGGCTGCGCGAACTGCATGTCGTGCGCGACGGCGTCGAAATCTATCTGTCGAACGACAGCAACAGCGTCGGGTTGAACACGGGCGCGGGCATCGCGTCGGCATCGGCAGTCGCTGCTGCCCCCGTCGCGGCTCCGGTCGCGGCCGCCCCTGCCGCCGCATCGCCGTCCGCTCCCGCCGGGGACGACATACCCGAGGGCGCGGTGGTGATCCGGGCGCCCTATCTCGGCACCTTCTATCGTGCGCCCAAGCCGGGCTCGGCGCCTTATGTCGAGGTCGGCAGTGCGGTGACTGCCGAATCCGAACTATGCCTGGTCGAGGTGATGAAGCTGTTCACCACCGTTCGCGCCGATTGCGGCGGTATCGTCCACGCGATCCTCGCGAGCGACGGGGCGCTGGTCGAGGCGGACCAACCCCTGTTCGTGATCGTGAAGGACTGAGCATGGCGATCGGCCGCCTGTTCATCGCCAATCGCGGCGAAATCGCGCTCCGCGTCGCGCGCGCCGCGCAGGCGCTCAATATCGAAACCGTGCTGGGCGTGTCCGAAGCCGATCGCGACAGCGCGGCGGCGCGGCTCGTCGACCGCGTTGTGGTGATGGGACCGGGGCCGGCGGCGAAAAGCTATCTCGACGCCAGGCTGGTCGTGCAGGCGGCGAAGGCGACGGGATGCGACGCGCTGCATCCCGGCTATGGTTTCCTGTCCGAGCGTGCGATGTTCGCGCAGCTCTGCGAGGACCATGGCATCGTCTTTGTCGGGCCGCAGCCGGGGATCATCGACGCGCTGGGCGACAAATTGCGGGCGCGCGAAATGGCGTCGGCGGCGGGGGTGCCGCTGGTGCCGGGCAGCGGCGAGATCGGCAGCGCGGCCGACGCGCGGCGGATCGCCGACCAGATCGGCTATCCGGTGCTGCTGAAGGCCGCGGCAGGCGGCGGCGGACGCGGCATGGTGATCGCCAACAACGCCGACGAGGTCGAGGCGGGCTATGGCCGCGCGAGCGCCGAGGCGCTGGCGGCGTTCAACGACGGCACCTTGTTCATGGAACGCTTCGTTCCCGAGGCGCGCCATGTCGAGGTGCAGCTGATCGGCGACGGGCAGGGCAAGGTCGTCCATTTCGGCGAGCGCGATTGTTCGGTGCAGCGCCGCTACCAGAAATTGATCGAGGAGGCGCCGAGCGTCGCCATGCCCGACACGCTACGCGCCGAGTTGCACAAGGCGGCGGTCGATCTGGCCGCGAGCGTCGACTACCGCAATGCTGGCACGGTCGAGTTTCTGTACGACGTGATGCGGCAGGAGGTCTATTTCATCGAGGTCAATGCGCGCATCCAGGTCGAGCATCCGGTGAGCGAGATGGTGAGCGGCGTCGATCTGGTCCAGCAGCAGCTGCGCGTCGCGGGCGGCCTTGGTCTATCGATGGACCAGGATGATGTCGTGCTGACCGGACACGCGATCGAATGCCGGATCAATGCCGAAGACAGCGCGCGCGGCTTCACCCCGGTGCCCGGCACGATCAGCCGCTGGGCGCCGCCCGAGGGCGAAGGCATCCGCCTCGACAGCCATATGGGCAGCGGCGCCGCGATCCCGCCCTTCTATGACTCGATGGTCGGCAAGCTGATCGTCCATGGCAAGGATCGCGCGCAGGCGGTCGCGCGGCTGACCGATGCCCTCGACGATTTTACCGTCGAAGGCGTGCCGACGACGATCGACCTGCACCGCCAGATCGTCCGCCACCCCGATTTCATCGCCAACGCCTTCCACACGCGCTGGCTCGAACAAAAGATGCTCGCCGAACCGGCGATCGCAGCGGAGTAGTCCATGGCGCATATCAAATTCCTCGACGAGACCTGCCGCGACGGCCAGCAGAGCCTGTGGGGCATGCGGATGCAGGCGGGGCAGGCCTATCCGGTGCTGCCGACGATCGACCAGACCGGCTATTCGACGATCAGCCTGGCCGGATCGTCTCTGTTCGAGGTGCTCGTCCGCCATTGCCAGGAGGATCCCTGGGCGGGCTTCGACCTGATGATGAGCCAGATCAAGAACACGCCGGTGCGCGGCGGGATCCGCTCGAACGGGTCGGTGACCTTCGGCTTCACCCCGCAGGTGCTGATGGACCTGTGGATGGAGCGGCTGTGCGTCCATGGCGTGCGCAGCTGGTGGATTTATGACGTCCTCTTCAACATCGACAAGATGACGCGGCTCGCCAAGCTGTCGAAGAAATATGACTGCAAGGTCGCGGCGACGATGCTGTTCACCCTGTCGCCGGTGCACGACGACGCTTTCTGGGCCGACAAGGCCGACAAATTGTCGGCGATCCCCGAGGTCGACAGCCTGTTGCTCTATGACACCGGCGGGGTACTCGACCGCGACCGGATCAAGACGCTGGTGCCCGCGATCGTCGCCAATGCGCGCGGCAAGCCGGTCGAGATGCATTCGAACAACATGCTGGGGCAATCGGCGAAGGCCTATTGCGACGCGGTCGAGTTCGGGGTCACGGTGCTGCACACCGCCGCGCGCTCGATGGCGAACGGTCCCTCGATCCCGTCGATCGACATCATGGTCAAGAATATGGAGACGCTGGGTCACACCCACGACATCGACGTGTCGAAGCTCCACCCGGTGTCCGATCATTTCCGCAAGGTGGCCAAGACGGCCGGCTATCTGCACGACCAGCATTATGAATATGACGTCACCTCGCTGACCACGCAGATTCCCGGCGGGATGATGGGGACGCTGCGCAACCAGCTGATCCAGCAGAATATGCTCGATATGCTCCCCGCAGTGCTCGACGAGGTGGCGGCGGTGCGCCGCGAGCTCGGCTATCCGGGCATGGCGACGCCGTTCGCGCAGCTCGTCGGCACGCTCGCGGTGCTCAATATCGTTACCGGTAAACGCTATGGCGCGATCCCCGACGAGGTGATCCAATATGCGGCGGGCTATTATGGCGAGCCGCCAGCCCCAATCGATCCGAACGTCATGGACCGCATCGCCGCCGCGCCGCGCGCCAAGGAGATTTTCGGCAGCCCGCCGCCCGAGCCGACGCTCGAGGATCTGAAGCGCCAGCACGGCACCGACGACGAGGACGAGCTGATCCTGCGCGCGCTGGTCCCCGCGACCGACATCGACAAGATGCGCGCTGCCGGGCCGCTGAAGCGCGACTATCCGACGATCTCCTCGCCCGAGATGGAGCAGGTACGGCGGCTGATGCAGGTGGCGAACGCGCCCTATGTGCAGATCAAGTCGGCCGAACTCGACCTCGTCATGCGGAGGTAGTGCCGCCGTGCGGATGATCGACTATTTCGATCGCGGCGCGCGCATGGCGCATGACAAGCCATGCATGATCGCGGGTGACAGCGCGCGGACCTATGCCGAGGTGTCGGCGCGTAGCCACGCCATCGCGCGCGCGCTGATCGCCGACGGTTTTGCGCCCGGCGCGCACGCCGCGGTGCTCAGCGGCAATGCGATGACCGCCTTTGAGGCCATTCTTGGCATCTTGCGCGCCGACGGCGTGTGGGTGATGGCGAACAACCGCGCGGCGGTGGGCGAAAATGCCTATCTGCTCGACCTGCTCGACGTCGATACCTTGTTCGTCCACAGCGAAATCGCCGACCGCATCGCGACCTTCCGCGCCGAATGTCCGAACATCCGCCGCTATGTCGCGCTCGACCGGCCCTTTGCCGAGGCCGATATCTTCCTTGAGGATATGCTGGATGCCTCGGACGAACCGGCGCCGCAGCGGCGCTCGGGGCATGAGGATGAGCTGGCCTTCCTCGGCAACACCGGCGGGACGACGGGGCGGCCGAAGGGTGTGATGCTGTCAAACCGCAACTGGCAGGCGCTGGTGTCGAGCCTCGTCGCGTCGATGCCGATGAAAGTACCGCCGGTGAATCTCGTCGCCGCGCCGATGACGCATGCCGCGGGGCCGCTCGCGCTCGCGAGCATGGCACTCGGCGGGACGGTGGTGGTGCTGCCGAAATTCGATCCGCCGGCGGTGGTCGACGCGATCGAGCGCCACCGCGTGACCTATATGTTCCTGCCGCCGACCGCGATCTACATGCTGCTCGCCGAGCCGGGCGTGCGGACCGCCGACCTCTCGAGCCTCGAATATATCAGCTACGCCGGGGCGCCGATGTCGCTCGACCGGCTGAAGGAAGCGATTGCCGTGCTCGGCCCGGTGATGAACGCCAGCTTCGGCCAGACCGAGGCGCCGATGTGCGTCACCGCGATGCCGCCGCACGAACATCTGAACGCCGATGGCGAGCTGGCGCATCCGGGGAGCTGCGGCCGTGCGAACCTGTTGTCGATCGTCGAGATCATGGACGAGGAGGGCAATATCCTGCCCCCCGGTGAGCGCGGCGAGATCGTCGTGCGCGGGCCGCTGGTGATGGCGGGATATTACAAGAATCCCGAGGCGACGGCCGAAGTTTCGGCGTTCGGTTGGCACCACACCGGCGATGTCGGGGTGCGCGACGAGGACGGCTGGTTCTACGTCGTCGACCGCAAGAAAGACATGATCATCTCCGGCGGGTTCAACATCTATCCCGCCGAGGTCGAACAGGCGATCCTTGCGCATCCCGATGTTCAGGATTGCGCGGTGATCGGTGTGCCCGACGACAAATGGGGCGAGGCGGTGGTCGCGGTGGTCGAGCCGCGTGCCGGGTCGACGATCGACGCTGATGCGTTGATGGCGGCGGCGCGCGAGGCGCTGGGACCGGTCAAGACGCCAAAGGCGATTGAGATCGTCGCCGCGTTGCCGCGCAGCAATGCGGGCAAGGTGCTGCGCGCCGAGTTGCGGCGTGACCGCTGGACCGCTGCGGGACGGGCGATCTGATGCGCGATGCCGTGATCCTCGGCGTCGGCATGACGCCCTTCGGGCGCCACCTCGACAAGAGCCATGAGCAGCTCACCCAATGGGCGGTGCGCGAGGCGCTGGCGGACAGCGGCGTGCCGGCGAGCGCGATCGACATGGCGCTCTATGCTAATGTCATCCAGGGCTTTTTTGCGGGCGAGATGTCGATCCCCGGCGAATATGCGCTGCGTCCGCTCGGCATTTCGGGGGCGCGCTCGCTGCATGTCGAGGCGGCGTGCGCCAGCTCGACGATGGGACTGCACGTCGCGGTCGATTATGTCCGCGCGGGGCTGGCCGAATGCGTGCTGATCGTCGGGGTCGAGAAGCTCTATTCGGACGACCGCGCCAAGAAATTTGCGGTGTTCCAGCAGCCGCGCGACCTGGTCGAGGCCGAGGCCTATCTTGCAAAGACCGCCGACCTGCTCGCGCCGGTGCCGCCGGGGGGCGAAAGCGAAAGCCCCAATATCCTGATGCAGGCCTATGCCGCGCAGGCGCGGCTGCACATCGCGACCTATGGCTCGACCCAGCGCCAGATCGCGGCGGTCGCGGCCAAGGATCACGGCCATTCGGTGCACAACCCGCTCAGCCAGTATCGCAAGGCCATGTCGGTCGACGAGGTGCTCGCGGCGCCGACGGTCGCCTGGCCGCTGACCAACCCGATGTGCGCGCCGATCAGCGACGGCGCGGCGGCGGCGATCGTGTGCAGCGCTGATTGGGCGAAGCGTTTCCCGGACGCCCGCGTGGTACGGGTGCTGGCGGCAGAATCGCAGACCGGCAGCGACCGCGCGCCCGACGATTATGCGAACCACGTCACCCGTCTTGTCGGGATGCGGGCCTATGAAAAGGCGGGCGTCGGTCCTAGCGACATCGACGTGGCCGAGGTGCATGACGCGAGTTCGATCGGCGAAATGATCCAGACCGAAGCGCTCGGCCTTTGTGCGGCGGGCGAAGCCGGAGTTGCGGCAGAACGCGGCGAGACCGCGCTTGGCGGGCGCATCCCGGTCAACGTCTCGGGCGGGCTCGTGTCGAAAGGGCATCCGCTCGGCGCCACCGGGCTGGGCCAGATTTTCGAGCTGGTCACCCATCTGCGTGGGCAAGCCGGCGCGCGGCAGGTCGAAGGCGCGCGCATCGCGATCGCGGAGAACAGCGGCGGCTTCTACGGCGTCGAGGACGGCATGTCGGCGGTGACGATTTTGGCGCGGGGGTAGGTGAACCGACCCATAGAATCCCGTTCGTGTCGAGCGAAGTCGAGACACGCTTGGAAGCGCTTACCTGCGGGGTGTCTCGACTTCGCTCGACACGAACGGAAATAGGGGGGCAAATCACCCCCCGAAGCAAAGCCTCAATCGGCGCTCGCGCCCGCTTCCGCAAACAACGCCGCAATCTCCGGCACCATGGCATGCGCGGTCATCTCCAACTGCAGCGGCGTCACCGACACCTTGTTGTCGAGCACCGCGTGCAAATCATTGCCATCGTCGTCGCCGCCGTCGGGAAAGCCGATCTTGATCCACCAGTAAGGGACGTGGCGCTCGTCGACGCGGCGGACCGGGCGGAAGCAGCCCGAGGGGCGCTGGCCCTGCGTCGTTGCGCGGATGCCGGTGACCTCGCCCACCGGGCAGTTGGGGAAGTTGACGTTGACGAACAGGCCGGGTTTCCAGTCGAGTTCGAGCAACTGCCTGATCACGATCGGCGCATATTTGCGCGCGGTGTCCCAGTGGATTTCGCTCTGGTAGCGGATGATCTGGCTGAGTGCGATCGCGGGGATGCCGAGCACAGCGCCCTCCATCGCCGCCGACGCGGTGCCCGAGTAAGTGATGTCTTCGGCCAGATTGGGGCCGCGGTTGACCCCCGACAGGATCAAATCGGGTTTCCTGTCGGTCATAAATTCATAGATGCCGAGCAGCGCGCAATCGGTGGGGGTGCCGCGCACCGCCCAATGGCGTTCGTCGCGCTGGACGACGCGCACCGGGTGGCTGATCGACATCGAATGGCCGGCGCCCGATCGTTCCTCATCGGGGGCGACGACCCAGACGTCGTCGCTGAACTGGCGCGCGATCTCTTCGAGCAGGACGATGCCGGGTGCGTCAATGCCGTCGTCGTTGACCACCAGGATGCGCGGATTTGCCGGCAGGCCCATATCGATATCCTTCCCCAATATTGCTTATGAGCGCCTCATAGCGGCAAGAAGGTTCATTGGTCAATATCGTCGAACGATTTTGCCCGATACTTATTGACATCGCCGCCGCCTTCGGTCACCTAGCGGACAAAGAAAACGACATTTAGGGGAAGAGGGTTGGCGAAGCTGCCTATCGACGATGCGCTCTATGTGAAGCCGCCGGCCTCGCCGTTGGTCGAGGCCACATTGGGGCTGGTGCAGGAACTGGTGCGCAACCGGTTGTCCGAATCGGGCCGGAATTGGAACGACTTCACCCTTGCCGGCGCCGACGACCTGCTGACCAGGGAGGATTTCGCGGCGATCGAGGCGCGGCTGCTGGCCAGCGGCCACCGCTTCGACTGGTCGGCGAGCATTTCGGTCGCCGAGCGGCCCGACGCCTATAAGGCCGCGGGCGACGATGCCGCGACCGACGCCGGTTTTGTCCATCCCGATGCGCCGAGCGGCGAGGCGGATGGCGAGGGGCGTGCGCTGCGCGGGGTTGGCGACAATGTCGTCCAGCATCCCCGGGACATGCAAGGCACCGCGCGCTATATCCGGTCCAACGAACGCGTGCTCGCCTATCTGACCGACGGCGTCCCGCCGGGCACGATCGCGGTGATCGACGACAGCGGCGGCACGCTGACCGCGCCAATCATCGAACAGTTCGCGGGAGTCATCTGCGCGGGCGGCACGGTGCGCTCGCACCTCGGCATCTTGACCCGCGAATATAATATTCCCTGTTTGATGAACGCCAAGATCGCCGGCATCCGCGAGGGCGACACGGTGGTGATCGAGGCGAGCGCGCCCGCAAAGACCACCGAGGATTATCAGGAGGGCGTCGAGCGTGTCGGCCGCGTCTGGCTGTTGGCGGGAGCGGACGCATGAACGACCGCGACCTCGCGCTGCACGGCGCCGCGATCAAGCGCCATGCACCCGCCAAGGCCATTGGCGAACTCGTCGGATTGTCGGAGGAGCGCACGACCGCGCTGCTGGCCGAAGCGGTCGCGACCGGCCGCGCGATCGAGGCGAAGGGGGCCTATGCGCTCACCCCGCTTGCGGGCGTCGCGCTGCAATCGCGCTATGGTCTGCATTTTCAGCATCTGCGCGACGATGCCGCTTTCCGCACCGCCTATGACGGGTTCGAGCGGATCAACCGGACGCTCAAGCAGATCATCACCGACTGGCAGACGCTCGACGTCGGCGGGCAGAAGGTCGCGAACGATCATCGCGACAAGGATTATGATGCGAAGATCGTCGATCGGCTTGGCGGGCTGCACGAACAGGCCGAACCGATATTGGCGGGGCTGGCGCGCGGGCTGCCGCGGCTGAAAATCTATGGCGACAAATTGCTCGCCGCGCTCGAGGCCGCCGAGGATGGCGACACCGAATGGGTCAGCGATATCCGCCGCGACAGCTATCACACCGTCTGGTTCGAACTGCACGAGGAATTGCTGCGCATCATGGGTACGGAGCGCGACGAATGAGCGGCTGGACGATCCGGCTCGACGGGTCGGAATTGCCGACCAAGGAAGCGGCGGGGGGCAAGGCCTGGTCGATCGCGCGGATGCGCGGGTTGGGGCTGCCGGTGCCGCCGGCGTTCGTGATCGGGACCAAGGCGTGTCTCGCCTATCTCGACAGCGGCGATTTTCCCGCAGGGCTGGTCGAGGAGATCGACGCGGGCCTCGCGTGGCTCGAAGGCGAGACCCGTCGTGGTTTCGGCGCCGGCGACAAGCGCCTGCTACTCTCGGTGCGCTCGGGCGCGGCGATTTCGATGCCCGGGATGATGGACACGGTGCTCAACCTCGGCGTCGACGATGCGGGGGAAGCGGCGCTGGCGAGCGAGACGGGGCTGCCCGGCTTTGCGCGTGATACGCATCGTCGTTTCCTCGAACTCTATGCGTCGATCGTATTGAAGGCGCCGGTCGAACTGGAAGCCGATGACGAACCCGCCGCCTGGCGTGGTGCGGTCGAGGCGGCGGGCGGCCCGGTGCCGGCCAGCGTGCGCGATCAGTTGCTCGCGACGGTGCGGGCGGTGTTCGAAAGCTGGAACACGCGGCGTGCGCGGCGTTACCGCGAGCATAATAATATCCCGCACGACCTCGGCACGGCGGTGACGATCCAGGCGATGGTGTTCGGCAATCTCGACGGCCGCAGCGGCACCGGCGTGCTGTTCAGCCGCAATCCGCTGACCGGCGAGAATCTGCCCTATGGCGAATATCTGCCGCGCGCGCAGGGCGAGGATGTCGTGTCGGGAAAATTCACGCCGCTGCCGTTGGAAGCGATGGCGGAGGCCGAGCCTGCGGCGCATGCCGCGCTGCTCGCCGCGAGTGACCGGCTCGAGCGCGAACATGGCGATGTGCAGGACATCGAATTCACCGTCCAGTCGGGCCAGCTGTACCTGCTGCAATCGCGCGCCGCGAAACGCGCGCCGGCGGCGGCGGTGCGCTTTGCCGTCGATATGGTCGCCGAAGGGCGCATCGATCCCGCGACTGCGCTGTCGCGGGTCAGCGCCGAGCAGGTCCGCACGCTCCTGTTGCCGCGCCTCAAGGATGGCGCGACCGATGGCGCCGCAGTGCTGGCGACGGGCGAGGGCGCCTGTCCCGGTGCGGCCGTGGGCGTGCTCGTCGCCGACGCCGATGAGGCCGAACGGCGTGCGGCGGCGGGCGAAGATGTGATCCTGGTGCGCAAGACGACCAGTCCCGACGATGTTCATGGCATGATCGCCGCGCGCGCGGTGGTCACCGAGCAGGGCGGGTCGACCTCGCACGCTGCGGTAGTCAGCCGCGCGCTCGGACGACCGTGCGTCGTCGGCGTCGGCGACGGCGCGGTGGCGAAGACGGGAACGGTGGTGACAGTCGATGGCGCGGCCGGGCTGGTCTATGCTGGCACGCTCGCGACCGAAGCGCCGAGCGAACGCGATGATGCGCATCTGCGCCAGTTGATCGACTGGGCGCGCGCGGCGAGCCCGGTGGCGGTGCTCGATTTTGCCCATGGCCCCGAGGGTTTCGACGTCGATCGCGCGCTCGCGGCGGGGGATGCCGAGGGGCTGGCCGATGCGATCGGCGGCGCGTCGGTGGTGCGCGGCCATGCGCTCGCGCAGGACGATATCGCCCGCATCGCGCGTGACGCGGGGGCGGTAACGATCGTCACCGAGCCGGTGCTGCCGGTGCTGCTGACGATGATGGGAGACGCGGCATGAGTTCGACGATCGAGGAAGTCCGCGCGCTGCTCGCCAGCTTTGCCGCCTCGCCCTGGCGCGACCTGCATGTCCGTTCGGGTGGCTGGTCCTTGTTCATGGCGAAGGCCGATGGCGGCCCCAATCCGATGCTGGCGCGCGCGGGGGCGGCGGTCGCCGCCGTCGTCGCGGCGCTGCGCGAGGTGACCGCGCCGCATCTTGGTATCTTCTCGGCGCGCGTGGCGCCGGGGACAGTGGTCGACGTCGGGACGGTGATCGGCCAGGTCGACAAGCTCGGCGAGCCGACCGATGTGGTCAGCGACGTCGCGGGCCGGATCGCCGCGATCCTGCCGCAGGATGGCGACCTGGTCGAATATGGCGCGCCGCTGGTGCGGATGGAAACGGCCTGAATCCTTTCGTCATTGCGAGCGCAGCGAAGCAATCCGGAGTGGCGTAAACCGCCCTGGATTGCTTCGCTGCGCTCGCAATGACGGGATATGGGGTGGGTGCTACCCCGCCGCCATCGCCCGCTTTTCGAGCAGCGCGACATAGGCGGGGAGCACCCCGGCAAAGGCCTGGAAGCGCGGGTCGGCGATGCGGCCGCTGTTGAACAGATAGGCGCCGACCGAGATGATCGCCGACACCTTCGCCTGTCCGAGCACCGCATAGCGCGCGACGTCGACCGCAGTGCGTCCGGTGCCCTGTTCCCATTCGGCGATCATCCGTTCGGGCGACCACCAGCCCGGCAGGTCGAAGCCAGCATCGGCGAGCGAGGCTTCGCCCTGGTCGTGGAACATCAGCACATAACCGAGGTCGAGCAGCGGCTCCGAAATCTGGGCCATTTCCCAGTCGAGCAGCGCGGTCAGTCTGCCGTCGTGCCACAGGCAATTGCCATGTTTGGGGTCGCCATGCACCGGCGTCGCCGGGCCGCTCGTCGCGGGCGGGCGTTTCGCCAGATCCTCGAGAATATCGACCAGCACCGGCATCGACTCCGCGCCGCGCGCGACGTCGAGCCAGTGCTGCGCTTCCTGCTGCACGGTGCGTTCGCCCGGCGGCATCGCCGAGGCGGGCATATTGTGCAGCGCGATCAGCGCGTCGAACCATTGGCGGCAGACGCTGTCGGCCCCCGCAACCGGATCGGCGGCGAGCCAGTCGGGCACCGCATATTCGAACGCGTCGCCCTTCACCTGACCCATCAGGAAAAATTCGTCGCCGATGACCGAAGGGTCGGTGCAGAGTTCGAGAACGGGCGGCAGCGGTACGCCCGGCGCCGCGCCCGCGACCGCCGACAGCACCGCATGCTGGCGCGCCATGTCATAGGGGGGCAACAGGCCCTCCTCCGACGGCGGCATGCGGAGCACTTCGCCGATGCCGTCGACCAGATAGGTCTCGTTCGAATGCCCCGCCGACAGCGTGGTCACCCCGGTGATTCCGGCGCCGCGCGGCAGATAGTCGCGGAGGCCCGCAGCGAGCAGGGCGGTGTCGCGCGCCACCCGATCAGACCAGCGAGTTCGCGGCGGTCAGACCCATTTCGGGGTGCGCGCCGTGGATGATGGTTTCCATGATGCCATAGCCGACCGCGTCGCCCTCGGTCACCTTGATCGGGCAATCGCGGAGCTGGCGGATGCGCTGCAGCGTCGGGACATCCATGGTGTCGGCGAAATATTCGCCTTCGATGGTCAGCGGGCCGTGCCACGATCCATGCTTGCGCCCGTCGAAGCCGAGATAGAGGCCGGGGCCGAGGTGGACGCCCGAGGTGCCGACGACCTCGACCTCGACGCTGTGGGTGCCGCCCTGCAGCATGTCGAAATGCACCGTGCCGCCGAGCAGGCGCCGGGTCTTGTCGTCGAAGCGCATTTCGGGGCGCACGCGCGCGACCTTTTCCTGCGTGCCGTCGGGCAGATTGCGATAGCCCGACGAGTAGAAGATGTGGCCCTGTTTCGACATATAATAGAAATGATAGCTGGTCCGCTCGCCGCTCGGGCTTTCGAGCATGAACGGGCTCCAGATCAGCACGAACTCGCCTTCGCCGAATTTGACGTCGCCGAAATCGGACGAGGGGCGGACGTCGGCATTATGCGCGCCGACGTCGAGCCGCGTGCCCCAGCTATGGTCGCGATATTCGGTCCATTCCTCGGGATTGATCTCGAAGCGCTCGCCCTCGATCTCGACCCAGCCCGACGGCACGCCGATCTGGTGATAACGCACGACGTCGGACCCGACACGAAAGCCGTCGCGTTCGCGCTGCTTGTGACGGTCCTCAAAAAAGGGCGGCATTTCGGCGGTGAAGACGATGTCATAGCTGATCGGCTGCGCGTCGTTCTTGGCGAGCGCGTAGCGGACCTTCTTCAGCGGTTCGATGATCTCATAGGTCAGCGGGCCGACCTGGGTGATCGACGGGTCGTCGCGCAGTTCGCGGTTGGCGCGCACCGTCCATTGTTCGCTGCCGCGCGATACCGCCGCCCAGCCGTCGAGCACGCCGCGATTATGATAGCGGCCAAGCCCGAAATCGATCCCCATCGTCCCGTCCTTGCGAACGATCGCCGACCAGATCTTCTCGGTCCAGCTCTGCTCCGAGGTCGCGACGGTCGAGAAAGTGTCGACGATCTGGTGGTTCAGCACCTCGTCGAGCGCGGTGATCATCCCGATGTCGCTCATCGCGTTACGGACATAGGGGGTGTTGGGATTGTAACCGGACATCTACGCGCTCTCCTGGATAAAATTAGGCTGCGGCCAGTTCGCTGACCTGCAGGATCGGGGTGACATTGGTGTAATTGGGAATATCGGCGAACAGCGCGTCGCCGCTCGCGGCGATCGCGGCGTCGAAATCCGCGCGCGAGGGGAAATGCATTTCGCTGACCGCCCAGAAAGGCGGCGGCGATCCGTCGAGGCCGGCGAGGCCGATCGTCGTGCGAATCGTCCGCAGGCCGTGCGGTGACAGCAGCGCTTCGGCGAGCGGTGCGTGCGCGGCGGTATAATAGCCCGCATCGAACCGGCTGCCCGGATCATTCGGATAAATGGCTGTGATGCACAGCATGCCAGACCTCTCCCGCGGCGCGCGATTCGTCGCGGCTCGTTGGGTGAAGGCCTAAACGTGTCGAACGATTTCGTCCAGTGATTTTAGCGGACGCGACAAGAGTGCATGGACGGTCGGTTGTCCAAAAATCCTAGATTTCCAAGGATGGGAAGGCGTGCGGGGGCAGTTCGTTGATCGTTTTTCGGGTGCCGTCGAAGTGTTTTTTGACGGCTTTGTCGGCGGAAACGGGGTCGTTTTCGACGATCGCCTTGGTGATCTTGGCATAGCCCGATGCGTGCAACATCCGCTGTCGTTCGGTCTGGATCGTCTCGACCTGGGCGCGGAACAGGTCGGTGCGGCTGAGCGGCATCGCACGCGCCAGTTCCATATTGCCGCCGATGTCGATCATCGCGTCATAGAACTGCCGGCGCCGATCGAGATAGAGACCGCGATTGCGTTCCTTGGTCGCGGCGTCGATGTTCGCGGCGGCGGCCAGCATCCGCTTGCGCTGCGCTTCGCTGCCGCAATTTTCGGCGGCGAGGCGCGCGCCGAGGCGGGCCAGCGGCTCCAGCGTGTCGAGCAGGTCGAGCACCGATTTGCGGTCGAGGGTGCTGATATAGGCGCCGCGAAAGCGATTGAGGGTGACGATGCCGGCGGCGGCCAGATGCTTGAGCGCCTCGCGCAGCGAACCCCGGCTGATCCCGAGTCTGCGCGTCAGATCGGGTTCGAGAAGATGCTGGCCGGGAACAAAAGAGCCCGACCGGATGCCCTGCAATATCGATTCCGACACCCGGTCGGCGGCGCTGGCGACCGATCCGTCGCTCGCCGTTTTTGCCTCCGCCACATCGTCCGCAGCCGCGCTTTTTTGCGCCGTTTTCATGCTCGTCGCCATCGTTGTTCCTGCCCCAGATTTCCCCTCATGTAGCCCAAGTCGCGCTGGTCGTCCATCTTCTGTCGCAAAAGCGTCTTACACTGTCATCACACGAAATCGTCGAACGATATTGACGGATGTCCGTCAATATGAAATGAACGGCGACGGATGGGGGTTCCTGTCCGTAATGGACTCGCAACAAAGCGGGCCACTTTGGGAAGGATCATACGCCATGAAATCCGCGCGTTTCGTCATATTGACAGGTTGCTCGCTCGCCATGCTCGGCGCGGCCACCGTGCCCGCTTTTGCGCAGGAGGCCACGCCGCAGGGGGCGGCGACCGACAGTTCGGCCGCCAACGATCCCGACATCATCATCGTCACCGCGAACAAGCGCGACCAGAATATTCTCGACGTCGGCCTGTCGATCACCGCCGAAAGCGGCGATGCACTGATCACGCGCGGGATCACCTCGCCGACCGACCTCGGCAAGATCGTCCCCGGCCTGACCGTCCAGCCCTCGCCGTTCAACACCCCGGTCTATACGCTGCGCGGGGTGGGTTTCTACGAAACGACGCTGTCGGCGGCGCCGACCGTCGCGGTCTATGTCGACGAAATCCAGCTGCCGTTCAGCGCCACCACCAAGGGCGCGGCCTTCGACGTCGAGCGCGTCGAAGTGCTCAAAGGTCCGCAAGGCACGCTCTTCGGTCAGAACACCACCGGCGGCGCGATCAACTATGTTGCGGCCAAGCCGACCGATACGTTCGAGGCGGGCGCCGATGCCAGCTTCGCGCGCTTCGCGACCTTCGATGTGCAGGGCTTCGTCAGCGGTCCGCTCAGCGACACGCTGAAGGCGCGTATTGCGCTGCGTACCGTCCAGGGCGGCGCTTGGCAGAAGAGCTTCACGCGCGACGACAAGCTGGGCAAGCAGGATCAGCTCCAGGGACGCATTCAACTGCTCTGGGAACCCAGCGACAATGTTCGCCTGCTGCTCAATGCCAATGGCTGGATGGACAAGGGCGACACCCAGGCGGCGCAGATTCAGAGCGATACCTGCGCGGTGACCCCGGCACCGACGTGCGGCAGCCCGGCCGGCATCGCCTTCGCCAACTATCCGCTCGCGCCGCAAAACGCCCGCGCCGCCGACTGGGGTTATGGCATCTATCGCAATGGCTTCAACGACTTCAACGCCTCGACCGATTACAGCCAGTTCGACTATAGCGAGCAGGGCCAGTTCGGGCGCCGGCCGAAGCGCGACGACCGCTTCTACCAGTTCAGCCTGCGTGCCGACATCGACCTCAGCGAGGTGCTGACGCTCACCTCGATCACCGCCTATTCGGATTACAAGACCGACTCGGTCCAGGATTTCGACGGCACCGTCCTGGCGTCGGTCGATACCAATACGAGCGGTTATATCCGCGACTTCTCGCAGGAGTTGCGGCTCGCCGCGACGCTCGATCGCGCCAACATCATCATCGGCGGCAATTACAACAAGGCGTCGACCTTCGATCGGCTGTTCTATAATTTCAGCCAGGGACCCTCGTCCGACCCGCTGTTCACGATTCCCAATTCGCCGCAGGGCCAGCTGACCTTCAACTATTCGGATCAGGATATCGAGGCCTACGCCTTCTTCGGCAATGTCGAATTCAAGCTGACCGACAGCCTGACCCTGATCGGCGGTGCGCGCTACACGAAGACCAACCGCGACTTCCAAGGCTGCACCAACGACTATCAGGGCGGCACCGCGACCTGGTGGAACGCGCTCTTCGGCACCAATGTTCAGCCGGGAGGGTGCCTCACGCTCGATCCGGCCCTGACGCCGTACAACCCGGCGGTGTTCGACAAGCTCAACGAGGACAATCTGTCGTGGAACGTCGGCGTCAACTACCAGACGCCGGGCGACACGCTGTTTTACGGCCGGGTCAGCCGGGGTTACAAGTCGGGCAGTTTCCCGACCGCCTCGGTGGCCAGCGGACTCGGCTATACGCCGGTGACGCAGGAATCGGTGACAGCCTATGAGGTCGGCATCAAGGCGCCGATTGCCGACCGCAAGCTCGAACTGACCGCCGCCGCCTTCTACTACGACTATCAGGACAAGCAGCTGCGCGGCCGCCTGCCCGATCCCGTCTTCGGGACGCTCGACGGCCTGGTGCAGATTCCCAAGAGCCGTGTGCAGGGTATCGAAATGTCCCTGCTTGCCCGACCGGTCGATGGCCTCCGGATCAGCATCGGCGGCACCTATGTCGATACCAAGATCCAGCGCTTCATCGGGTTCCAGCCCGACGCGACGACCGCCGATTTCAAGGGGCAGCGCTTTCCGTTCGCGCCGAAGCTGACCGCGATCGCCGACGCCGAATATGAATTCCCGGTCGGATCCTCGGTCGACGCCTATCTGGGCGTGTCGATGACGCATAACAGCAAGACGTCGTCGACGCTGGCGAACAGCGACACCGCGACGATCAACCGCGACGCGCGGTTCGACATGCGCAGCTATACGTTGATCGACCTGCGCGCGGGGATCAACATTCCCGACAGCAAGGTCCGCGCCGGGGTGTTCATCCGCAACGTCGGCAACACCTATTACTGGACCAATGTGCAGGACACTCTGGCGTCGGTCTCCCGCTTCGCCGGCATGCCACGCACTTATGGGGTCCAGGTCAGCTGGCGCTATTGATCGCGACAACAGTAACCTTGTCCGTTTGACGGAATCGTTCTACGATAAGCCAAACATAAGGCTGCCCAATATCGCCCGCACGGTGCTGCCGTGCGGGCGATGCACCACCCGAATGGAGAGAGTGATGGCCACCCTGTTAGCGAATGACGCCGCGAATCCGCATCGGGCGGGGGGCAATGCGCCGCCGATCGTCGAACGCATCCCGCCGATTCCGTCCCGGAAAAAGGCGCATGGCCCGCTCACCGCCTATCGGCTGCGCCGCTTCTACGCGATGCTGGCGCTGGTGTTCGCCGCCGGGGTCGCGCCGATCCTGCTCGGGATGAGTGCGCAATGGAAGGCGTTCGGGCTCGGGCTGCTCTTTCCGGGGGCTGGGTTCCTGTACGCCGGGAGCGCGCTCAGCATCGCGTTGGCGGTCGCGTCGTTCGCCGCCTTTGCGGTGATCATGTTCATCTGGTGGGCGCGCGGGGTTATCCTCGGCCCGCCCGGCGTGCTGATCGGCACGGCACTGCTGTCGGCGGCGTGGATCGAGGGCGGCACCGGCGTCGCGTGGATGGAGCCGGCGATCCCCGCCGCGGTCGCCGCGCTGCATCTCTATTTCGCGGCCAAGCGCCGCTCGACTTTTGCCATCCAGCAAGCGCGCGGGGCAAAGCTGAATGCCGAAATCACCCAGGTCGCGCCGATCCTGCGCGATCATCCGGTCACCGCAGCGCCCGAAATGCCCGCAAGCCAGATCAAGGAGTTCCGCCGCATGCTCGACCTGGCGCTGCAGCCGGTCGACAGCTGGGATGGCTTTTCGACGGACGATACCTGGCAGGACGGCGCGCTGCGCTATCAGATCTGCACCATGTCGTGGAACCTCGCGCTCGGCCAATATACCCAGCTTCCTGCGTTTCACGGCTATCTCAACACCGCGCAGGAAAATCTGATCCGCAAGCATATCGACCGCAAGACGTGGAATTATTGGTATTGGGAAAGCCTGTGGGGCAATCTGAAGCCCGACAAGAACCCGGTGCATATCGACAATATCATGCTCACCGGCTTCCTCGGCGTCAGCCTCGGCCTGTTCGAGACCGCGAGCGGCACCTCGCCGTTCAAGGACGAGGGCGCGCTGACCTTCCGCTGGGACGAGAAGACCGCATTTCCGTACAGCCATGCGACGATGCTCGAAGAGGTGGTGAAAAACTACAAGCGCTATGACCTCGGCTGGTTCCCGTGCGAGCCCAAATGGGTCTATTCGATGTGCAACCTTGTCGGCCGCACCTCGCTTGCGCTCCATGATGCCCGCCACGGCACCGATTATGTCGGCGAGATCAGCGACCGTTTCGACCATACGATGCACGAGGAAATGATGATGGCCGACGGCCGCATCAAGGTCTGCACCTCGACCCCCTTCGGTTTCCAGGTGCCCAGCCTGTCGGGGCTGTTCGGCGAAACCTGGGGCATCCGTTTTATGACCCCCTATGCGCCCGACCAGGCCGAACGGCTGTGGCAGGTGCTGAAGCAGGACTTCATCCGGGTCACCGACGACGGCATGCTCGATTTCAAGCTGCTGCCGCTCGGCTGGGACACCCGCAAGCCGGCCGATTTCTCGAAATGGCCCGAACTCAACCCGCTGATCATGGTGCTGTGGTCGTCGCTCGAAATGGGGGACGAGGAGGTTATCGCGGCGACGCGGCGGACGATCGATGCGCGCTATGGCGAAGGCATCGCGGACTCGATGACGTGGAGCGGTCGCAACACGGTGCGCGACATGGTGACCAAGGGGCTGCCCGACGCCTGGGCGACGGGGCCGATCCTCGCCGACGCCCAATATCCAGAAGCGATCGTCGCGCGCGCGGTGACCGACGGCACGGCGCTCAATCTCGTGCTCCATCCGGGCGAGGGGCCGTGCCGCACCAAGCTTGGTTTTGCGCGGCTCGTTCCGGGGAAGATCTATCGCCTGAAACAGGTCGATACGCTGATCGTCGCGGGTGCCGACGGCACCGCGCGCGCGACCGTCGGCCTCAACGGGCGTACCGAACTCGATCTGGTCCCGGTGGGCTAGGCGATGGTCTGCTGCCTCATCGCCGCCTTTCTTGTCGCCCAGTTCGTGGCGATGGTGCGGCGCTGGGGCATCTTCTGGGGCGTGGTGCAGCCGCGGGCGCATGAAGACGACGACACGATCTATCGGCGGATCAAGACATGGTTTGCGCGGCCGCTGGTTCGGCGCACCGCCTTCGCGCTCGCGGCGGTCGAACTCGTCCTGCTCGGCGGCTGGACCTATGTCGAACATGGCGCACATCTCTATCGCATCGCCGACCAGGCGGTCGGCAGCCTGCGCGGCCAGACGGTGATCTATGCCGGCCTTTGCTCGCCCGACAGTAAGGAGGCCGGGGTGCGCATCGTCATCGCCGCCGCCGATCGCGACGCCGCGCACGCGCTGCGTCTGAACTGAGCACGCGATGCCGACCAAGGACTTCGCCGACAAAGTCGCCATCGTCACCGGCGGCACTCGCGGGATCGGGCGGACGCTCGCGGGCATGTTGCTCGATCGCGGTGCGCGCGTCGTCGTCGTCGGACGCGATGCGGCAAACCTCGACGAAGCGCTGGCCGGTCTCGCCGGACGCGGCGTCGCCGATGCGGCCGGCTGCCTCGGCGACATCGCATCGGCCAGCACCGCGCAGGCGGCCGTCGATGTCGCGATCGCCCGTTTCGGCCGGCTCGATATCCTGGCCAATATCGCCGGCTGGTTTCCGACCGCCACCGTCGAGGACACGACCGACGCGCAATATGCCGAGACGATCGCGGCGAACCTGACCGGCACCTTCATGTTCTGCCGCGCCGCCTTGCCGCAACTTCGCAAGCAAGCGGGCGGGGCGATCGTCAATATGTCGTCGACCGCCGCGCGCTTCGGAACCCCCGGTCTCGCGGCCTATGGCGCGAGCAAGGCGGCGGTCGAGGGGCTGACGCGCGCGCTGGCGGTCGAGGCCGCGCCCGACGTGCGGGTCAATGCGGTGTCGGCGGGGCCGACGCTGACCGACACGGTCCGCGCGCTCGTCGAATCGGATACGACCGGCGCCGTCAAGGCGGTGACCCAGTCGCTGCCGCTGCAACGCATGGCCGAGCCCGAAGAAATCGCCGAGGCGGTGCTGTTCCTGGCATCGGACCGCGCCAGCATCATCACCGGGCAGGTGCTGCACGCCAATGCCGGTGGCATCATGGCCTGACAATCCGCCGTCGGCATGGCGCAGTCACCGGAAAACGCGTTGCATTGCGAAATTGACTGACTCGCCGGGCCGCAATATGGTAGGACGAAATCGTTCAAATCTATTTGAACGAAGCGACATGGGGATATCCGTGCGCGAAGGGAGAGGAGCGAGGAAACATGCTGGTTTCACGCGATATTGCGGCCCGGGCTGACCAGATGATCGCGTCTTGCGGTCTCGACAGCCTGTCGATCTTTTTTTGGCCCAGTCGGCGGCTGCGACCAACCTGACCTATTTGTTCCATCATGGCGTGTCCGACGAAGCGCAGCATGCCTATAAGGACGGCCGGGTGTTCGAGGAGGATCCCTTCACGCAGGTCATCGATCGCACCGACCGCTGCGGCCGCATGATCCGCTGGGGCGAGGACCGGCTTGACCGCGTGGCCGATCGCGCGACCGAATATCGCCAGTTCATCAACTGCCATTCGGTCGATGTCGTCGGCGCGTGGGTGCAACAGGTCCTGCCCGACTTCTACCTGTTGATCGGCGCGCATTGCCATCCGGCCGGGCATCGCAAGTCGGACGTCGCGCAAGGCCTGCTGGAGCAGGAAAGCGCCGCGATCTCGCAGATGGTGGTGAGCCAGTTGTTCGAGGAGATATTGGCCGGCGCGGGCGGGCGCGGCACGTTGCAGGCGGCGCTCGACGATGGCGGTCCCAGTGCCGATGCTACCGCCGCCAAACTGTCGTCGCGCGAGTTGCAGATCGCGCAGCTGATCGGCGCGGGGAAGCAGAACAAGCAGGTCGCCTATATCGCCGGCATCTCCGAATTCACGGTCGAGAATCATCTGCGGCGCATCTATCGCAAGCTCAATGTCCACAATCGCGCCGCGATGACTGCCAAGATTTTCGGCGGCCATTGAAGGCAATAGCGGGTTTCCGTCACTGGCGGGCCACCGCCCTGCTTTCTACTCCCATCTTATGATGGGCGCCGCCGTTGACGGCGCCGACGACGGGATGGGTGATGATGAAGGCAATGGTCCTCGACGGCGGCACGCTCGCCTTGGCCGATATCGCCGAGCCGGTGCCGGGCGCCGGGCAATTGCTGACGCGGCCGCTCGTCTGCGGCGTGTGCGGCAGCGATCTGCACGCCAAGGATCATAGCGATCACCTTTGCGATCTGCTCCACCGCGCGGGCTTTCGCGGCTTCATGGACCCGGCGAAGCCGGTGGTGATGGGGCATGAATATTGCTGCGAAGTGTTGGAGGCGGGCGGCGGTTTTGCGCGCGGCCAGCGCGTCGTCGCGCAGCCCTTCATCGCCGGGCCCGACGGCGTCGAACTGATCGGTTATTCGAACCGCTTCAACGGCGCCTTCGCCGAACAGATGCTGCTCCAGGCCGACGCTGCCTTCGCCGTCCCCGATCATGTCGCAACCGATATCGCGGCGCTGACCGAACCTTTGTCGGTCGCGGTCCATGCGGTGGCCGAAAGCGGTGCCGACAAGGATTGCGCCTTTGCCGTCTTCGGTTGCGGACCGGTCGGACTGTTCGTCATCACCCGGCTGAAGGCGCTGGGCTATGGTCCGATCCTTGCGGTCGAGCCCAATGCAGCGCGGCGCGACATGGCGGCGCGCATGGGCGCCGATATCGTCATCGCGCCGGGAGACAAAGGGATCGAAAGCTGGTTCGACGCTCTCGGCCTGCCGCTCGGCCTGTCCGACGCGATGGCGCAGGCGCCCGAGCTCAAGAAACGCGAGCGGGCGGTGCTGTTCGACTGCGTCGGCAAGCCCGGCATGTTGATGGCGATCGGGGCGTCGGCGCCGATCGGCGCGACGATCACCGTCGTCGGCACCTGCATGGAAAGCGACGCGATCGAACCCGCCTTCTTCCTGCAAAAGGCGCTGCAACTGCGCTTTGTCTTTGCCTATTCGCCCGCCGATTTCGCCGATGCCTTCGCGATGATTTCGGCGAACCCCGATGCCCTTGCGCCGATGGTGACCGGGTCGGTCGGCCTCGCCGACGTCGCCCGCGCCTTCGCGTCGCTATCGGGCGGCGGATCCGACATCAAACTGATGGTGAGGCCGACATGAAAGCCCTGACCCAAGAGGATATGACCGCCTATCTGGCGGCGCGCTTCCCCGACTGGCGCAACGTGACGATCGACGGCCTGCACCGGCTGCCGCTCGGCGCCTCGCGCGAGACCTATCGTTTCGACCTGAGCTATGAGGATGGCGAAGGCGCCCACAGCGACCGCCTGATCCTGCGCCGCGATCCCCCGGTCAGCAACGTCGATAGCGACCGCAACCATGAATATAGCGCGTATCGCGCGATCCATGGCCATGGCATCGCGGTGCCGCGGATGATCCTGCTCGAGGAGGACCCCGGCCCGATGGGCGGCGCGATCTCGATCGCCGAGGATCTGCGCGGCTATCACAACAGCGAATATCAGCTGCAGGAACCCGCCTGGCAGGACAAGCTGCCCCATATCGCCGAGCAGATGTGGGGCACGATGGGACGGCTCGCGGCGGTGCCGGTCGAAGATCTCGACCTCGATTTCATGGTTCCGGCGACGCCCGAGACGACCGCGATGCAGGAACTCGACTTCTGGGAAGCGACGCTCGACAAGAATGACGTCGGCCCCGAACCGATCACCCGCGCCGCGATCCGCTGGCTGCGCCGCAATCCGCCACCGCCGGCGCAGAAGCTGGCGATGGTCCATGGCGATTTCCGCGCCGGCAACTTCCTCTACGACGACGATGGCAATCTGATCGCGGTACTCGACTGGGAAATGGCGCATCGCGGCGACCCCCTCGAGGATCTGGCGTGGAGCCTCGCGCGCGTCTTTTCCTTTGGCAAGGATGATCGGCGCAGCGGTATCGCGCCGCGCGAAGAGGCGATCCGTATCTGGGAAGCCGCCAGCGGCCTGACCGCCGATCCGGCCGCTCTTCACTGGTGGGAACTCCTCAACTGCGTGAAGGGGCAGGGCATCTGGAACAGCTGTGCCCACGCGTGGACCACGACGAGCGGCGAGCGCGAGGTGATCCACGCCTATGCCGCTTGGTGGCTGCGCAACGCGCAGGACCGCGCGATCCTCGAACTGATGGGGCATTTATGAAACCGCCCATTCCCGTTGCCGCCACCGATCTGGCCGCGCGGTTGCGCAGCGAGATCGTTCCCGAACTCACCGGTTTTCGCGCCAATAATGTCGCGATGGGATCGGCGATGATCGACATGATCGCCGAGGAATTCGATCGGGCGGCGGCACGGCTGTTCGAGGAGAATGAAGCGGTGCGCGGGCTGCTGGCGCGCGGCGCGGCGTTGGTCGACGGCATGGATGCACCCTGTGCCCCGGCGAAGCTCGACCTCCGCGTCTCGGCGCTCGAAACCGAAAACGACCGTCTGCGCGCTGCGCTGATCGGCCTCCACGCGGGGCTCGAAGCCCGCGATGATGCCGACTCCCGGGCGCTCGACGGCGACATTTGGCGCGAGCTCGCGCAATCGGTCGAACGGCGCCGCGTCGCGTCGGCCAATTTCTGACGACCATGCGGGATAAGGAGTGAGCGCAATGAAAGGCATCGCGGGCAAGGCGTGCATCGTCACCGGCGGTTCGGCGGGCATCGGCCTCGCGATCGTGCGGCGGTTGCTCGATGAGGGCGCGCAAGTCCTGTTTTGCGGGCAGAGCGAAGCCAATGGCGCGACGGCGCTGGCGCAGCTCGATCACCCCGACGCCCATTTCCAGCGCGCCGACGTCGGCGACGAGAAGGATGTCGAGGCGCTGGTCGCGGCGGCGGTCGACCGGTTCGGCGGGCTCGACGTGCTGGTGAACAATGCGGCCAAGGCGGCGATCGACCTGATCCCCGATCACAGCACCGAGGATTGGCGTCGTAGCACGGCGGTCAATCTCGACTCGGTCTTTTTCGCTTGCCGCGCCGCGATCCCGCATCTGCGCGCGCGCGGCGGCGGCTCGATCATCAACATCGCGTCGATCTCGGGCCTCGGCGGCGAGGGCGCCTATCCCTCCTACAGCGCGCAAAAGGGGGCGGTGATCAATTTGACGCGCGCGATGGCGGTCTATCACGCGCGCGAGAATATCCGCATCAACGCGCTCTGCCCCGGTTTTGTCGAAACCCCCGCCACCGACGCGTTCAAGGCGCTGCCCGACCTGCTCGAACGCTGGTTCGAGGGCATCCCGGCGCAGCGGCCCGCCCAGCCCGAAGAGATGGCGGGCATCGTCGCCTTTCTCGCCTCCGACGACGCCAGTTACATGCACGGTTCGATCCTGGTCGCCGACGGCGGCGTAACCGCCGGATCGGGACAGCCGACGCAGGTGCCGCTCGGGTGACCGCTGGCCCGATCGCCGTCGTCGAGGCTTTGGTGGCGGCGTTCAATCGGCGCGACGGCGCGGCGATTGCCGGTCTGCTCGCCGAGGGCGTCGTCTGCGCCGGCATCCCGCTCGACCCCGCGCATGGCCGCGCCGCGACGATGGAGATGCTCGCGCCCTTCCTCGCGGCGGAGGAGATCGACTGGCGGATTCTGGCGATCGCCGCGAACGGCGCGACGATTTTCACCGAACGCGACGATCGGTTCCGCTTTGCGGGCAAAGACTGGACCTCGGTTCGCGCCGCGGGGATTTTCGAGATCGATGGTGAGGGTCGTATCGCCGCATGGCGCGACTATTTCGACCTTGCCGAGCTTGAACGCGCGATGCCCTGACGTCAGGGGATCAGCACAGCCTTGACGCATTCACCGCGATGCTGCGCCGCGATCGCCTCGTTGATCGCGGCGAGCGGGAAAATGGTGATCAGCCGGTCGAAGGGAAAGCGCCCCTCGCGGTGCAGCGCGATCAGCTCGGGGATGAAGCCTTGCTGATCGCTGTCGCCCTCAATGATGCCGATGACGCGGTGGCCAAAGGTGATCATGGCGGCGATATTGACCGACAGCATGTCCTCGGGCCGCGGGGGCACCCCGACGAGCCCGAGCATCCCGCGACTGCCGAGCGCGGCGAGGCCGGCGGCGATGGCGGTGTCGCGGCCGCTCGTCTCCAGTCCGAAATCGACGCCTTCGGGCAGCAGCGCGCGGATCGCCTCGGCGACGTCGCCCGTGCCGGGATCGAGGACATCGGTCGCGCCGAGTTCGACCGCGAGATCGCGCCGCGACGCCATCGGTTCGACGACGATGATGCGCGCGCAGTCGCGGATTTTGGCGGCCATCACCCCGGCGAGGCCCACCGGCCCCGCGCCGAAGATGACGATCGTGCTGCCCGCGCCGCAGTCGAGCGAACGCATCACCGCGCCCGCGCCGGTCTGCAGCCCGCAGGCGAGCGGGCCGAGCGTCGCGAGGTCGAGCCCGGCCGGGTCGATCTTCACGACGTTGCGCGCCGGCGTGAGGGCGTGGCTAGCGAAGGAGGATTGGCCGAAGAAATGCGAGGCGACCGGCTGCCCGTCCTTCGCCAGTGCGGTGCTGCCGTCGGGCCGCGCCCCGGCATAGTTGAGCGCGGGAAAGGACCGGCAATAGGAGGGCAGATTCTCGTCGCAGCGCGCGCAATGACCGCAACTGCTGAAACCGATGATCACCGCATCGCCGGGCGCGACGCTCGTCACCGCCGAACCGGTCGCGCGGACGATCCCCGCTCCCTCGTGCCCGAACACCATCGGGAACGGCACCGGCGCGAAGCCGTCGCGGAATACAAGGTCGGTGTGGCAGAGGCCGACGCCGGCGATCTCAACGAGTACCTCGTCGGCCTGCGGTTCGCCGATGGTCAGCGTGTCGATGGCGAAATCGGCGCCGGGGGCGGAAATGACGGCGGCTTGGACGTCCATGGTCTGCACTCCGATATCAGGCGGCGGTATAGCCGCCGTCGGCGATGAATTCCGATCCGGTGATGAAGGCGGCGGCATCGCTGGCGAGGAAGGCGATCAGCGGTGCGATGTCGGTCGCCTCGCCCAGCCGCCCCATCGGGATCAACGTCGTCCATGCGGCGAGCGCGGCTTCGGGGGTGAGCGGATGGCCGTCGGCATCGGTCGGCGGTTCCCAGCTTGCGCCGAGATTGGTCGCCACCGGACCCGGCAGCACGGTGTTGACGCGGATGCCGGTGCCGGCGAGTTCGATCGCGACCGCCTTGCTCAGGGCGCGCACCGCCCCCTTGGTCGCGCTATAGGCGGCGAATTGCGCCCCGCCGACCTTGCCATAGACCGAGGAGATGTTGACGATCGACGTGGTGGGCGCCCCCGCCGCGACGGTCGCGCGCATCAGCGGCAGCGCGCCGCGCATGCCCACATAGATGCCCTCGACATTGATCGCCATCTGACGCCGCAGCACCTCGATCCCGGCGTCGGCAAAGGGTTTCGACACCATGATGCCGGCGTTGTTGACGAGGATGTCGAGCCGGCCGAACGCCGCGTCGACCTGTCCGAAGACCGCGTGCCACGCCTCTTCGGAGGTGACATCATGCGTCGCGGTCAGCACGTCGCCGCCCAGTTCGGCGGCAAAGGCGGCCAGCCCGTCGGCGTCGATGTCGGTGAGCAGCAGCCGCGCGCCGAGTGCATGGAACAGGGTCGCGGTCTGGCGTCCGATGCCTGATGCGGCGCCGGTGATGACGGCGACTTTGCCGGCCAGGTTCAAAATCGCGGTCATATGTCGATCCTAGATGTTCGATCGCGCGTGGCGTTCGGTCCCGGCCAGCGCGGGCAGGAAGGGCAGGGCGCGGTCGCAATAGACTTCGATGGCGGGCTGCAGCCCGCTCGGGTCGTCGAGCGTCCCTGCCTTGATCAGCACCATGCCCGGCATCGGTGCGATCGTCGAGAGGATCGGCGAGCCGCAGGCCGGGCAAAAGACGCGGGCGACGGTCCGCCCGCTGTCGCTGCTGTCGTCGAAGATCCGGGTTTCGCCGTCGAGAACGAAATCACTGTCGGGCACCGCCGCCACGATCCCGAAGGCGCTGCCCGACTGTCGCTGACAGTTCCGGCAATGGCAGATGGCGGTGAGGAGGGGAGAACCGCCAAAGCTGTATCGGACCCGGCCGCACAGGCAGCCGCCGGTGGTGCGTTCGGATGCCTGCTCGTCTGTCGTCATGTCCATCCGTCGCTGCAGGGAATGGCGGCCGGCGGCGCCGAAGCGCCACCG